>JAGBCB010000009.1 GCA_017938145.1 Lachnospiraceae bacterium | reverse complement strand
TCATCATAGCAATCACACCACCTGTTTTTGATACTCTAATTATACCATAAAACCTACAGAATGTCGCTATTTTAAAGGATTTTTCATAGACACAACAAGAAAAATCCCGGGCGAAAGCCCGGGACTTTGTCTACAGTCTGAAAGGGACACCTTCCAGTGTCCCTTATTTGATATGTTTTTTTAATTTTTCTAAAACAATTCCGGAAACCAGACCAATCAGTACTCCCGCAATAATTCCCGAAAGCAACAATAACGGAAAATAATATACCGTTTTGTTTCCCAAAAGCGCCATAGCCACCAGCGTTTGTCCAATATTATGACAGACACTGCCTGCCACACTGACACCTGTCATTCCGAAGAGATTGCCTTTTTTTAACCATATCATCACCAGAAGGCTTAAGAATCCTCCTGCCAGACTGTAGGGCACCGTACTGATGCCAAAGGCAAATCCGGACAACACAATTCTTACCGCCGAAACCGCCATTGCTTCTTTCCAGCCAAGAAAATATAGGGCACAAAGAATCACAATATTGGCAGCTCCCAGTTTTACACCGGTAGGCAGCGGCAATGGAATCAGGTGTTCAATATAGCTGAAAATAAAAGCCAATGCCACCAACATCCCAAACAAAGCAATCTGTTTTGTTTTCATCTGCTTTTCCTCCCGCTACTGTACCGCATCCAGTTCTGAAGTATCACCGTTTTCAATAATTACCACAATGCTTCCCGGACGGCATACAATCATTTCTGTATTATAATGGATTTTACCAAATTCCATACAGATTTTATCCGGACAGACTGCCATGGACATATGGGCACTTCCATTTTCTATGGTTAGCACATTGGTTCCCAACAATCCCGGAATATCCACCGTTTGGTCTTTTGACAAAGGATATCTTCCGTATTCTTCTCCTTCTATCAAAACAACAGCTTCCCCATTTACCGTATTCCGTTTTATAAAGAACATTGCCAGGAATAACACTGCTGCAATTCCCAGCAAGGTTCCGATTAAGATGATATCGTTTTTCTTCATATTTTCCTTAACTGTCGGTCTTCATAGCTTCGATTGCGCTGATTTTTGTGGCACGTCTTGCCGGAAAATATCCTGCAAGCACACCGATTAACATAGCAAAGCCTGCTGCCAGAAACGGGAGCCAGAACGGAATTACCGAAAACTTGGCATCTCCCACGTCATAGACACCACTACTCTGCATTAAGGTCTGGAACAGCGGACCGCCATACTTATTTATGGCAAAGGACGCCACATAGCTGAGGACAATACCAACAATACCGCCCAGAAGACCAATCATGGCAGCCTCAAATAAGAACAGCTTCTTCACATCCTTTACCAGGCATCCTAACACCTTCATAATACCAATTTCTCTGGTCCGCTCGTAAATCGACATGACCATAGTATTTGCAATATTTATGGCGGAAACCATCATAGCCAGAGCACCGATGGCACCCAGTACCATCTGCAGCATGTCAGAGGTCTGCTTCAACGGTTCCAGATACTGCATTTCACTGTAAGTCACATAACCAAGGGCTTCAATGTCTTCCTGCACCCGGGTTACATTCTTTATGTTATCCACATTTATCATGATAAAACTGTAGTTTTGCAGTTCAGCCATTGCCTTTTTACGGTCTTCCAGCTTTAATGTATTGGCATATTTTGTGTAGATTTCTTTAAAATAATCCATGTCGAAATATACATAAGAGTTAAACTCCCAGTTTTCCGACTCTTCCATAACCGCTATCTCCGTCAAATCCAGAGCAAAGGCTTTTTTACGTTCGTTTTGGGTGTAACGCCATTCATCAAACTTAAACGTTATTTTATCCTTTGCAGGGTCAATTGCTTTTGTTTCATAGTTTCTGGAACTTGGATTATAGAAATAGTTTTCCAAAACATAACCCGGAATAACCACGGATTTATTATTTTCTGCCGTCGGATATGCACCGGACAAGAGGCCCGGATAGCCAAACTCAGCAAATGCCTCATGACCGATGGCCCGAAGACTGATATAAGTCTCATATTTTCCGGAGGTCAGCTTTGCACTGGTGTCCAGCACTGGGGCAACCGCATTGACATGTTCTACCTGCCGGACCAATTCCACCAAGTTGTCATCCAGCACCTGTTCTTTACTTCCCAGCCAGTTGCCGTCATCATCAATAATGCTTCCGTACCGTTCGATGCGGATAACCGTCATAGCACCGTTTTCCATAAACTGCTTATCAAAGCTGTTATTCATACCGATACCAATGGAAACCATGATAACAATGGATATAGTTCCGATGATTACACCAAGGACAGTCAAACCGGTTCTCGCCTTTCTTCTGGAAAGATTTCTGAGACCCATTTTGAATAAGTCACTAATCCTCATAAACATCAAATCCTTTTTTTATCTTGCTCTTTGCCAAAAGCAGACCGATAACTACGGAGAGCAGTAGCATTCCGCCGCTGACGCCTCCCACAAAGAACCAGTTAGAAAGAAGTCCGTCCATGGATACTTCCGTAGTTGCTTCTGTTTCCGGCGACATCATATAGTCTTCTTCGTAAACTGCACCTGTATCAATCATATACATATTACTCATACTGTTTCCTCCTCTTAAATGGCATCTTCCCGCTTAATCTTATTGCGGTATACCGCCAAACGGATTGCTCTGGTTACCGGGATAACAATTACCAAAATTGCACCCTGGATGCAAAGGAATAGCCATAACGGAAGAATCGGTTCTTTCACTTCCGTGCCATCTGCCGGAATGGAAGGGTCTGTGAAGCCCGGGTCTGTATATCCCGGATCCCACATGCCCGGATCATCCCACATCATTTCTCCTACAACATAGGAATTAAATTCCTTCTCCATTGTAACTTCATCGCCGTTGGAGTCTTCCATATGGATTACCATTCTACCAACCGCATCACCTTCCAATAAAGGAATAACGTCGAACTCAATATACTCCGGCATACCGGCGGAAATATTACCGATATAGTAGGAGTTACTGCCGTTGGCTAACATAAAGTCGCCCTCGATGGTAACATAGGTATTGTTTAACATAGATTTACCCATGTTGTAAAATTCAAAGCTCATGGTAATCGGCTGATTAACAATCGGGCTTTCTCCCCATCCCAGGAAGATGTTTTCTACGGATGGACGAAGATTTTCTTTTACCTGAAGAAGAATTTCTTCTTCTACCACCTCGCCGCTGTAAGAAGAGGTAGCAACCATTCCTTCGTATTCATATTCGATTTTAATCTGAATCGGATATGCTCCGGTTGTTGCCGCCGCACTGGCCTTTAAATTAATCGTAATCGGAGCTTTCTCCTGGGCCTTAATTTCATTTACAAAGAAGCTGTTACCGCCTGCAGTAACAGAAAATGCATTGGAAGCACCGCTGACGGTTATCTTAATGTTCTTTGCATCAATGCTGTCATTGGTATTCATTATCTCAAAGGTAAAGTCAAACACATTGCCTGCCTTAACCTCTTCTACGTCGGTATAAAAATCACTTACCATCAGTTTAGGACGGCTGATGACAAGCTCGCCCTCCTCCGGATTCTGTACGTTCAGGATATACAGGGTAACATGTTCGGTGTCGGTAGTAGTTCCGTACTCCCCTTCCACATCAAAGGAATACTGCACATCCAGCATGTTTAATCCTTCCGGAATGTTTTCACCAACCTTTAAGGTCAGCTCCACCTTTTGCTTTTTTCCGGCTTTGATGGTTCCGATATACTGATACGGTTCCGAATTTACCGGTTCAAATCCGGTGGAAGACAGTCCGGTAGGCATAACCTTCACGTTTTTAACATCCGCTGTTCCCGCATTTTCCAAATAAAAGCTTACTGTCAGCTTTTCACCTGCTTCCGGCTTGCTCGGAGACTGCTTTACGGAATTTAAAAGAAGCAATGCAGTCTTTGGCACCGGAGTCGGTGTTGGGGTTGGAGTTGCGGTCGGAGACGGCGTAGGAGTCGGAGTTGCCTCCGGCTTTCCTTCAATGTAAAGATAAACATACGCATTGGCAGAAGAACCGTTTTCGCCGTTTGCGGTCTTATAGGTAATAGAAAGCGGAATCTTTACTCTTTGTGTTCTTGCATCCGCAGAAATCTTATACATAATTTCTACGGTACATTCTGCACCCGGAGCCAGATTGCCGATTTTCTGGGTTAACGGAGTATAGATTGGAGTCAGAATTTCATCATATCCGTAATAATCCGCAAACACATAAGTACCCAATGCTTCTAATTCGCCATCGTTTCTTAAAGTAAATGCCAGCAACGCTGTATCTCCTGCATTGCAATAGCTTTCTGCTCCGGAGATTACAGAAATCTGCGGAGCCATTTTTTCATTTACGACAGAAATACTCATGATAAGCTTACCGGAATCTACAAAATCTTCATCCTCCAGCATCCAGTCATCTCCCGGAACATAAGAAATTGCGTAATCGTATACACCAATCTGTGCAAACTCATCCACTTTCATATCATATTCCAGCACGATACGCGAATTCTCATCCACATAAATCACAGACTGATTATACAGGTCTTTGTTTTTCACTTTGATATTGGAAAAAGTAAGCGGAGCACCGTTTTCCGGGGTAATGGAAAATTCCGGTTCAATACAGTAGCCACTCTTTAAAGAAAGTTCGACTTCCATATGCACTGTGGCACCCGCAGGCATTTCAATCAGCTGCAATGCCTCATATTCCAGTTTCAAATTTGTTGTTTCTGCACCATACGCATGTGTTACACTAATTAGCGCTATTGTCATCATCAACACTGCCAACAGTGCCGTCATTTTCTTCTTCAACATTTGTCTCCTCCTTTTTGGTCTCTGTTATTTCCGGTTCATCGTCTTCCATGTTATGGTTAACAACATCAATGCTTTGCACCTTACCGTCCAAAATATGGATTACCCGGTCGGCATACTGCGCAAGGCTTCTGTCGTGGGTTACCATTACTATAGTTTGGTTGTTATCATGAGCAATTTCACGGATGAGCTCCATAACCTCCATGGTTGTTTTTGTATCCAGATTTCCGGTTGGTTCATCTGCAAAGACTATACTTGGTTTTGCCACAAAGGCTCTGGCGATACCGACTCTTTGCTGTTGACCACCACTCATTTCCTTCGGTTTATGTTTCAACCGGTTTTTCAATCCAACCTTTTCCAGCATTTCTTTTGCCATGGCGCGGCGTTTTTTCTTAGGAACCCGTTTAAACACAAGGGGCAGTTCCACATTTTCCAAAGCCGTCATGGTACCGATTAAATTGTAGGACTGGAACACAAAGCCCAGATACTTTTGCCGGAACCTCGCCAGCTTTGTTTCATTCAGCTTATGAATCGGTCTGCCCTTAATTAAAATCTGACCGGAGGTCAGTTTTTCGATGCCAGCCATCAGATTTAACAAGGTGGATTTACCGGAACCGGAGGTACCAAGCAGACAGCAAAACTCTCCTTCATAAATATCAAAGCTTACATCATCTACCGCATATATTTTTTCATTACCCATACGGTATATTTTACGTACATTTTTTACTTCAATAACCTTTTGCGGTGTATCACCCACCAGGCTCACCTCGCTTCGTCAAAAAATTATTCTCCATTAATTAGACGCAATTTCCCCTAAAAAGTTTCAAAAAAATAAGGGAGAGAAAATCTCCCCCTTATTATAGCGTCTTATTATTAAAATAGCAATGCTTCCTATGGTCTATTTGACACATTTAAGAAAATCTTAAGATTATTCCGGAAGACTGTCAATGAAAGCCTTGATACATTCTACTGTATTATCAATACCAATGTGGCTGCTGTTTACGGACAAGTCGTAGTTGGTTGCCTTACCCCATTTTTCACCGGAGTGATAGTTGTAGTAATTAGCTCTTCTCTTATCCATTTTACCGATAGATTCCTCTGCCTTAACCGGGCTCAAATTATTTACGCGGATGGCGCGTTCTTTTCTGAACTCTAAATCTGCATGAATAAAGATATTGATAACGTTAGGAACTTCTTTTAAGATGTAGTCTGCGCAACGACCAACTATTACACATGGACCTTCCTCTGCCACCTTACGGATTACATCGGACTGGGCAAGATAGATTCTGTCATCTAAGGATAACTGGGAAAAACCGATTTCCTGATTTCCGTATGCACTCATGCCCATAGCAATGGAATAGAGCAGGCTGTTGGTTGCCTTTGTTTCTGCATTATGGAATGCCGCCTCTGCATATCCGCTCTCTTTTGCAGCTCTGGTAATAATTTCATTATCGTAAAAAGGAATCCCGTACTTTGCTGCCAGTTTTGCCCCAATTTCTCTTCCGCCGCTGCCATACTGTCTGCTGATTGTGATTATTTTATTCATACAGGCCTCATTTCTGCGTTTTATACGCCATAATTATTTTACTGTAACCCCATGGTTATCACATACTAATTATATCATACTTTTTTCTGAAAATAAATAGAATATTTACTTGCGTTTTTTACCGTTATTTACTTCCACGGTAACAATAACAAACACTCCGCTGTCATCTTTTGCTTCAATCCAGATTTCACAGGTTCCTTCCGAATGGGTGCGGATTTTACCGTTTGGTGATACCGTTGCAACATCTTCATCGGAAGACCAGAAAGATACTTCCCTGTTTTCTGCACTCAGAGGAAATACCACCGGATTTAAGGAGAAGCTTCTGTTTTCCTTTAATTCCACTTCTGTCTGTACAATGATTTCTTCTACGAGACGATTAGATACCGCATTTACTAAAATGTAAGTTCCCGGCTCATACACGATGAATTCATATTCTGTTTGCTCTTCGTCGGTAAATTCGCCGTCTACCTTTGCCATAATGGTAGCTTTATTCGGTGTGTAATATACCCCAAAGGTTTCCGGATCAAATTCATCCGGAACTGTTACTTTCATAGCCATTGGGAATTCCAGAACCATTTCGTCGTCATCATAAAATAAATCAAAGCCTATGAACTGGTCGGTAAACACCACCCTCTGCACCACATATTCCACCATGTCCTCGTCTGACTTGCGAAGCATAAATTTGTCCTGCTCCACATGCATCGGCATTCCGAGAGTAACTTCTGTATAATAGGAGTAGTCCGGGCTGGTAAAATAATTTGAAATTGCATTGTCGTAATTTGCCGTGAATCCAATCACACCCGGCACGATAATTTCTTCCATAAAAGCGTCCAGATACACCAGTACCATATTTTCTCCCTCAAAGAGAATTTCATCCCCGTAAAGTTCGTAGGAATCAATCGCCTCGTCCGAACCGTCATTGTAGCTTACAATGACTTCGATTTCTTCCTTCGGAACCTTCTTTCCGACAATAACACCGGGACCGATATAGCGGGCACGCATTTCGGTTACATAACGGGCTTCGGCATAGACCTGAATTACGGTTTCTATATTGCCATAGGTAACCGTAATATCATTCTCACCTTCCTGCTCGGCAACAGATGGGCTGATATTGAAATTCTTAATCTGCTTTATGGTTCCGTCGTTATATAATGCCTGCACTTCAATATCGTTTTTACTGATATCGTTTCCGGCAATCACCGGCTTACCGATATAGTATGCCATAATTTCTTCCACCGCCAGCGGTTCTTTGCCGTTAACAAAGATTTCTGCTGTTTTGCCTTCATAAATAACTGTTACCGTATTTAACCCGGCCTTGTTAACTTTATTATCCTCAAAAAGGAAATTACGTACCTTTTCAAAGGAACCGTCACTAAAGTAGGCATATACCTCCACCTTGCCTGCCGGAATTGCGGAACCGATATATAAATCCTCTCCTTTATAATCCGCAGTGATGGATTCTACAACCTTACCCTGTACCGTAAGAATACAGTTTTTTTCTTTATAGGATACAACTACCTGATTATCTCCCTTGTTTTTAATTACAGACGGAGTCACGGTAAATCCTTTTTTTACATCTTCATAATCGTAATAACCGCTTTGACCGTTATAAATATAGTACTTGGCAGAAATATAAATATCCTTCAAATTAATTTCTTTTCCTACCTCAACGGCAGAGCCGATATAGTAGGCCTCAATTTCTTCCAGCTTTTGCACTGCACCGGAAGCCTGCCTTGTTCCAAACCATGCCGTAACCGCAAGAAGAACAGCCAGCACCGGCAATATATATTTTATTAATGATTTTTTCTTCATAAACATGTACCTCTGCCTTTCTTTTATAAAAGAGCATACTTCACCTTCGTCGTATATTATATCGGTATTTTGCGTCGGAATATTAAGAGTAAGTTGTTTGCAAAATTCAAAAAAAACGTTTGACAAACGTCCATCCCAGTGATATACTATCTAGGCAGATTGCGGATGTGGCGGAATTGGCAGACGCGCATGATTCAGGTTCATGTGAGATTACTCTCATAGGGGTTCAAGTCCCCTCATCCGCATCTAAAACCAGACAAACCAATGTCTGGTTTTTATTTTTTCTCTTGTTCAAATTTTTTTAAAAAATTTGAAATTAGGGCTTTACAAATCAAAAAGAATAGTGTATACTATCAAAGTGCTCAACAGAGTACGCGCTTGCAAAGCAAGATGCGGGAGTGCTGGAATTGGCAGACAGGCATGACTAAGGATCATGTGCTCGTAGGGCGTGCGGGTTCAAGTCCCGCCTTCCGCATTAGAGACGTTTCTAACGTCTCTTTTTTTATTTCATAATTTAGTGAATAATCAAAAGCGGATGAACGGTTCCTTTCAGGAACTTCGTTCACCCGCTTATGTTTACTTTTTCTTATTTCCAAAACCGAGTTTCTTAAATGCGCCAAAAATGGATTCTGCGCCCTCGTCTTCATCCTCGTCTTCAGCTGCCAGCTGGGCTTCCAGGGCTTTTTGCTGTTCTTCCTGGAATGCGAAATATTCTGCATCCAGTTCCTGGGCGGTTACTGCTGCGTCACCGCCGGCCGGGGATTTGCCTTTCTTCTTCTTTTTGCCGAATCCTTCCGGAATTTTTGGCGTATCATGAACCTCCACCACAATAGAAGATGCCAGCTTACTTTCAAATTCATCCGCCGGAGCATCATAGGTATCGGTATACGCTACGCTGCCCACATTTCTGGAATTGGAACGTTCCGGTTCCATATCCTCCGGCAGAGTCTTACGCTTTGCTTTGATATCTTCTATCATGTGCAAATACACTTTAGCGTCTGCCTTGGTCTGCAGCTGGGATAATACTTCCATGGAATCCTGCTCCAGATATTGCAGGCGTTCCTGGTAATTCATCATCATCAGTTCATATTCCGTACGGACTTTTTCATGCATATATTCCATAGCATTTTTTAAATCGGTAATTGCTTCCTGAGTATACAACAGGGAAGATGCATGAATTTCATCTGCCCGGAGCAATGCATCATTTTTAATATCAGATGCCATACGTTCTGCCTGGGCGATACCGCGGTCTCTCGCAGCCACGGTTACTTCATATTCTTCCATGGCATCATATACCGCATAGTTCAGTTCCTCCAACAAGGAGAAAATACGCTTTTTGGAAACAATCAGGTCCTCGCTGGAATATGCGCTTTCCTGACAATTGGCAAGGTAAATATGTATCTTTTTCATTGCCTGTTCCAGTTTGTCTGACATAATTTACTCCTCCCCATTGTTTATTACATAAAAACCGTACTGCTCTGTCTCATAAATTTCCCGTTGCTCAGCCGGATAGGAAAATACCACCTGCATCACACCGGTAATCCATTCCTCTTCACCGAAAGCGGTACCGAGTAAGGACTGCGGATACTGTTCATCAATTAAAATTCCGCAATATATTTTGTCGCCCGACTGCCATAAACAGGTGGTACGTCCTTCTAACGGCCGGTCCTCTGTAACCTGACCGCCTGCTGTTATAATATCATAAATCAGAGCTTCTTTGCTCTGCAGCATAGTATAAATAATTTTAAACTCGATGTCTGTATTTTCTGCACAGGAAAAAGCATTGGAAAGCTCCCTGTCGGTTTTAGACAGTTCCGAATTTCTAAAAATCTCCGGAAAAACGATACTGTATTTTTCATCAATGCTGACTGTTTTTTGCCAGCCGTTATTTACCAACGGTTCCGGATTGACGGTCGGCGTCGGACTCGGACTTGGTGTTGGACTCGGACTTGGAGTCGGAGTTTCTGTTGGAACCGGCGTTGGTTCCGGAGTCGGCGTCGGGGTAGGGGTAGCTGTCGGTTCTACCGTAGGCGCCGCAGTTGGCTTCGGTGTTGCCGTTGCTGTCGGCAAAGGTGTTTCTGTTGCCGTCGGTTCCGGGCTTGGTGTTGGTGTGAAAGACGGCTCTGGACTTGGTGTAGCCGTTGCCGTCGGTGCCACTGTCGGATGTAAAACCGGCACAGGACTCGGAGTGGCGGTTGGCGTACAGGTCGGAACCACAATCGGAGTTGGAGTTTTTCCGCTATTATCAAAAGTAATCGGTCCGACTCCTTCCTTCGGTCCGCATGCCGCAAGCAGAAGAATACCGGTTACCGCTAATGCACTTAATAAAACTTTCTTCATCTGCTCTCCACCTCTCACTACTGTTACTTTTGCTCGGCCTCCATACGCCGTCTCTTTTCTTCTACTACAATTGCTTCTGCATGCTCTAAGGCAGCATCAATATTCGGCAGGAAATGCTCCGCACCGACTTTATCGACAAATTTAGATTTTTTCATTACATCATACGGTTGCTTTAATGCATGGGAAAACACTAAAGTTACCTGCTTTTTCTGACACAGGGTCAGTAAATTTTCCAAAGCACGGATTGCGGTAATATCCAGTGTAGACACATTTCTCATACGCACGATGACTACTCTGGTGGTATCCTTCCATACAATCTGCTCAATCAGATTATCTACCGTCGCAAAGAAAATCGGACCTTCAATTTCATATACCAGCGTATGCTTTGGAATTTCTTTATATTCCGGATGACGGGCTCTGTACTGCTCGTCGTCCTTTAAGTTGGTCCAACGGCGGATACTGGTTACATTGGTCATACGGCCAAGGAACAGAATCGCAGATAAGAATACACCAACTTCTACTGCGGTAAGTAAATCAAATACTACGCCGGTTATAAAGGTAATAATCAATACTGTAAAATCAGACTTTGGTGCATGCTTTGCCATGTAGACAAATTCACGCCAGTTGCTCATGTTGTAGGCAACCAGAATCAAAATTGCTGCCAGGGTAGGCATTGGGATGTAGCCTGCCAGAGGCATCATGCAAAGCAAAATAATTGTTACCACAATACTATGTACGATACCCGCAATCGGAGTACGACCGCCGCTCTTGACACTGTTGGATGCTCTGGCTACCGCACCTGCTACCGGTGCCGCACCGAAAATACCGCAAAAAATATTGGCAATGCCTTCGCCTATCAACTCCTGATTGGAATCATGACGTTCTCCCATCAAACCGTCTGTTACCACGCAGGCAAGCAAAGATACAATAGCAATCAGAATTGCCAAGGTTACTGCAGATGGGAAAACATCCACAATCAACTGCCAGGAAAATTCCGGCAGCTTCGGAATCGGAAAGTGGGACGGCAGCTCGCCATACACACTTTTAATGGTTGCTACTTCGATACCCTTTGCCTTTAACAACAGAACCACCGGGGTAGTAACTAAAATCGCCGCCAAAGAATTTGGTACCTTTGGCAAAAACTTTGGTAATATTATTAATACTACCATAGCAAGCAGGCCGATGGCAAGTGTCGGAATATCTATTGTTGTAATAACTTTTGCATAGGCTGCAAATTTATCCAGTACCTTTACCGGAATCGCGCCCATGGAAAGACCAAAGAAGCTCTTTAACTGTCCGGAGAAAATACCCATGGCAATACCAGCAGTAAAGCCTAAGGTAATGGTTCTCGGAATGTAACGAAGAAGCACTCCTGCCTTTAATATGCCAAGAAGAATCAGTATTAATCCTGCAATTACGGAAGCTACGGCCAGGCCTGCCAGGCCGAATTCTTCAATAATGGTAAATACCGTCATAACAGTGGCCGCTGTAACGCCACCGATATTAACTTTACTTCCACCAAAGGCAGATACGAAAAATCCGCCGATAATCGCCGAATACAAACCGGTTTCCGGTGACATGCCGGAAGAAATGGCTAATGCCACGGAAAGCGGAAATGCGATGATAGCCACCAGGATACCGGCTACGATATCCTTGGTGAGCTGCTTTGTTGTATACCCCTTCATTGATGTAAAAAGCTTTGGTCCTTTTGTTTTCATAACTCTATTGTTCCTCTTTTCCTAACTCTTACTGCTCAAACTTAAACCATGCAAAGTCAAAATTGCTGCCCGGCAGGAAAATGAATTCCACGGAGCCGCATCCTACGAGTGCTTCGATATCGAAGGTCTGCTCGGTGTACTCTGCTGTGCCCGGCACCTGTACTACCTGTACGCTGTCGCCGGAACCGGTCTTAAAACGAATCTGAACCGGGCTCTTTGCCAGTGGAGAACGGCTGCAGATGGTAATCTTCTTTGTACCTGCTTCTCCGAAGTTCATATTCTCATAACCGATGGTTACGTTGTTACCAATTTTTTCGATGGTATCCCCATTTACAGTAAAGCTGTCCCCATAGAGGAAGTTTCTGTCTGTCATGGCAAGCTTTGCAAAAGCCTTCTCCTGCTTTTCAAAAACAATGCCCTTTAACTGATAAGAATCTTTTGTTGCAATATATACGGAGGTTACTCCCTTTAATCTCTTGCAAAGTGTGTAGGTTTCCGGCTGGAATACCATCCACTGGCCCGGCTTATGGTATACACCGTCGTACAGACAGGTACTGCCTGCCTCGCCCGGCTTACCTTCCCAAATCTGAATGGTTACAGGATCATTTGTATTTGCAAAAATCGGAAGTGTTACCTTATCGGTACCGTAGTCACCGAAATCCATATGGTCAAATCCGGCTACACATTCCATAGTGCTGCCGTCGTTACCAAGGAAGTTGACACCATGTTCAATACCCTCTACTACCTTTTCAGAACGGTAATCAAAGAGACCTGCACTGTTTAACTCGTATGGATTGTAAGCCGCTGCACCGATGCCTTCTGCCACAAATTCGTAAGTGGACTGAACGCTTTCGATTTCACTGCCGTTCATTGCTGCACAACGGAGACGGAATTCACCGTCACCCTCGGCAGTAACGATAGCCTTGTTGCCCTCTACCTTAAGGGTTACAAAGTTCACTTCGATGCCGGTGTCGGTAATCGCCTTCCACTGAAGGTCGTTATAGGTTGCATTTTCCGGATAAACCTTTGCGGTAATTACTACGGATGGCTTTTCGTCGGAGCCTTCCACCTTTGTCATATGACGGTCGCCCTCACAGATAAGCTCAATTTTGCGGACCGGAATTTCTGCCTCACCCTGGGAGATAGCAGAGCCCTTAGTACCACCGGAGTACAGGGTCATATCGGTATTTTCTTCTGTACATGCCACACCCGGAATTGCTTCTGCTTCCACTGCCTGAATGGTAATGGTTTCTGCCGGCATACCAGGTGTTGTTACGGTAACCTTAATTTCGCCTGCGTCTTTCTTGGTACCAATCATGGCAAGAAGCTTGCCTCCAAATAGTCTTCTGCTGGTACCCTTATGTTCATCAAAGTCGGTGCTGTCGCCGTTATCGAGACCTACCAGACGGCCTGCGCCTTCTACTTCTACACGAACGCGGTTTCTTGCATTTTCTACCGGATAACCGTCTTTATCGAATGCGGAAATCTGTACAAAGGCAAGTTCTGCGCCGTTTGCCTTTACGGTATCACATTCTGCCTTAACTTCTAAGCGTACTGCATCGGTAAAGGAGTGCTTTTCTTCGGTAGCAATTACTTCACCTGCCGCATTATAGCCTACTGCCTTAACGGAACCCTTTTCGTAAGGAACCTTCCACAGGCGGGTAATGGTTTTGTCATGTTCAAAGTCAACATGCTTCACGCCAAAGCTTTTGCCGTTGACAAACAGTTCTACGTCTGCCACATTGGAAGCAACCTGCACATCAATCATCTGGCCTTCGTTGAAGTCCCAGTAAGGAAATACATGTACAAACGGTGCCGCTTCTTTATCCCACATGGACTTAAAGATATAGAAGGAATCCTTCGGGAAGCCGGCGGTATCAATCTGACCGAAGTAACAGTTTTTGGTCTGATACGGTGTCGGCTCGCCGATATAGTCAAATCCTGTCCAGATAAACTGGCCGAGAGAATATTTCGCATCTCTGTCATCAGTAATGCAGGCGTCGTAAGTCTTTGCGCCCCAGCCGGTGATGGTGTTACCGAGAGCGGAACAGTGCTCGTCGGAATCGGATAAAATGTGCTTATCTGCCGGGAAGTGGTAAATGCCGCGGCTTGCCAGCACGGAAGCAGTTTCACTACCGTAAATTACCCAGTGAGGATTCTTTGCATGATGCTCGTCATACAGGTACTCTGCATAGTTGTAGCCCTGTAATTCCAGCTCATTTGCACAGCCCTGGGCACAATCCCACTTCATGAAATTAGAGCCGTGGGTGATTGGCACATGGCGCTTAGGGTCGTTTTTAATAACCGCATCACGAAGATTTCTTGTAATTTCCTGACCACGGTTTTCTCTCATGGTATCCGGAATTTCGTTACCGATACTCCACATAATGAGGGAGGCGTGGTTTCTGTCGCGACGTACCCAGGAAGCTACATCCTTCTGGTACCATTCATTAAAGTAACGGCCGTAGTCGTATTCTGTCTTTGGACTTTCCCACATATCGAAGGCTTCGGAATCTACCAGGAAGCCCAGCTCATCGCAAAGCTCCATCAGTTCCTTTGCCGACATATTATGGGAGGTACGAACAGCGTTTACGCCCATTTCACGAAGCTTTAAGAGCTTACGTCTCATAGCGGATTTATTAAATGCGGAGCCGAGGGCACCTAAATCATGGTGTTCGCAGACACCGTTGATTTTAACGTTTCTTCCGTTGATAAGGAACCCCTTGTCCTTGTTAAATTCTAAGGTTCTGAAACCAATTTTCTGTTCTTCGGTTTCCAGTAATTTTCCGTTTAACCAAAGCTCTGTTACAAGATTATATAAATTACCCCGGGCAATATCCCAAAGCTTTGGATTTTCTACTGTAAAGGCTTGAGAACATACCGGAGTAGTTGCAATTGCAAAATCCGCAACGGATTCGGCAACTAAAGCTCCGTCCGCATCATAAAGCTTTTGCTTTAAGGTTGCATTGCTGGCAGAGCAGCCGGCACACTGTTCACACTTTGCGGCAAGTTCGGTATCAACCTCTACTCTCCACTTAGTGTCTGATTCTTTTACTTCGGTAACATAAATACCATCAGAAACCATATGGAGATTATTCTTTGTCTTGAACCAAACGTTACGGAACATACCGGCACCGGAATACCAGCGGGTATTTAAATAACGGTATACTACCCGGACAGCTACCTGGTTTTTACCAAGCTGCACATAATCGGTAATATCCGCCTCAAACATGGAGTAACCGTACTTCCATTCGAACGCTTCATGACCGTTTACATAAACGGTAACATCCATATAAACACCGTCAAAACGAAGAGCGTAATGACCTTTTACATCTTCTACGGTAAACTCCTTTTTATACCAGCCAATGCTGTCACGATATAAATCATGTGTATTATAAATCATCCAGTCGTGTGGAATATCCACCTGCTTCCAATCTGCTGTCGCAGGGAAAATATAGGAATCTGCTTCCACAGGAAGCTCCACAAAACTCCAACCATCATTCCATAACATTTTTTCCGCCATTGTACGCTAACTCCTTTACTCTTCTTTCCAATGCCAATTTGGCATTCCTTTCTCTATTGTACACGCTTTCCTCCATACTTTCAAGTATAAAATAAAAATTTTGATTTAAAACAATAAAACTGTTTGAAATCAAAAAGATTGCTTTTGTTGCGCTACTTTCACACAACAAAAGCAATCTGCTACTGTTTATTTTGTATTGATACAAAACAGCTTATTTCATCATGATAAAATAAGTGTTTTTACCGTTACCCTTTGCCTGATACATTGCTTCATCAGCCTCCTGAATCAGTTTACGGTAATCGGTTTTTCCGGCACGTTCGATAACAATACCGATACTACACGGAATCGGCATGCGTTCACCGGTTACACCGTTGATTACACCATTTTGTAATTTACGGCTTAAAAGCTCCATGGTCTGGGCTACAATTTCACGGCCGTCGGTTTCCATACAGAATACAAATTCATCACCGCCGTTACGACCCACAGAGCCCGGAATCATTTCACGCAGGGTATGCGCCACAAACTTAATCACATGGTCACCCTCTGCATGACCGTAATTTGTGTTATAATCACGGAAATCGTCAATATCCACAAAGCCAACCGCAATTTTACCGTCTCTCGGCTCAATTTCTTCTGCCATCTGCTGTACTCTTGCCGCAATGGCCTTTTTATTCATTACTCCGGTCATCGGGTCTTTTTCGGCCTTCTTTTCCAGAGATTTTTGTTCTTCTTTTTCCTGCATCTGCAGTTCCATGACGCACTGAAGCAAACGGTTTACCTCATGCTGCAGCTGGCCCATTTCGTCGTCGGTGCCCGGCTCCAAACGGATGGAATAATCCTTTGTCTGCTGGACTCTTTGTAAAACGTCTCTGATTTCTTCCATCGGCCGGACCGTTTTTATCGTAATATAATGGTTCATTACCTGCATAAGCAGGAAACTCACCACCAATATGGCAATAAATAAAACACTGTAGGAAATGCCTACTGTCTTGTAGCTGTCGATATTTGCGGAAATGCGTATGGACCAGTCAGTATATTGCAGACCGGAATAAACTGCAAGATATTTTTCGTTTCCTACAGAGTAATTTACAGCGCCTTCTTTGCTATAGCCGCGTTTAATTCGTTCATTTTCAATTTTCTGGTCATGCTTTTCCTGCTGTGCCACAAAATCATCCGCATTTTCTCCGTCACCGCCGATAGTAACAATGGCACCGTTTCCGTCCTTAATTATCATGGTACCGTTATCCCAGAATACATTACCTTGGTGATACCGGTCAAAACAGTCGATTCTGATTTCTTCAGCCAAATAGCCGATAAGCTCGCCACGGTAATAAATTCCGATATATGCAAGTACCGCCTGGATTTTTTCTCTGGCTGCCTGACGGGTATAAATATTACCGATGTAAAAATTTCCTTGTAAAAACTTTGCGGAAGCAATACCCAGACCACTGTCGGCACCAAACTCATAGTTTTCACTGGCTGCTACCGTTTTAAAGTTTTTATCTGCGATTACCATAGACTGGATATATGGCTGATGCAGCATTTTCTCCTGCAGGATTTCTTCCAAATGTCTTCTGGCAGAAGCATCGTTTTCTTCTACCTGGCCGAGACTAACCAATACTTCTTGTTGAAGGAAAGAATAATTTGACACAATTTCCATGTCCTGTTTAATATTTTCAAAAAAGTTTTCTATATTATCAATCTGGGATTCACTGACACCCAGCAGATTTTCTTCTATGATATTTTCCGCATTTTTGTCGTTTTGGTACAACATAATAAAACCGCACAACAGCAATGGTATTAAAGTAATTGCTAACAATACGCCGTATAAACGGTCCCGAAGTCTCATGTCTATTATCTCCCCCTTTCCCAAAAGCTTATATAGTTACACTATACACACTATACACTACTGTATATCATAAACGATTTTCGGTTCTCTTTCAAGCTATTTCGTCAAAAAAGCCCATTAAGATTACGTAAACGTTTACGTAATCTTAACAGGCTTCATTCTCCATCAACTTTGCTGCTTATTCCACGGAAAGAACCTTGTAATCCTGATCTTCCACTGTCTTTGTCAGAACTTCATCAGACACCTGCGCACTTAAGGTCACCACTGCAGTTCCGTTTTCGTGGCTTACCATTGCTGTAATCACTTCCGGAAGAGCCTCTAAGCACTTCTTTACTCTTGCTTCGCAGTGACCACACATCATACCTTCGATTTTCATTGTTTTTTCCATTGTCTCGTTCTCCTTTTCTTCTAAAACAACCGGCACAAATGTACCATTCTGCTTTATTTTTTTATCTTTCTTTGCATTATACACCTGCACCAGATTCAGACGCAAGGCATTTGTTACTACGCAAAAGCTGGACAAGCTCATTGCCGCCGCACCAAACATCGGATTTAATTCCCAGCCAAGTATCGGAATAAAAAGTCCTGCTGCCAGCGGAATGCCGATACTGTTATAGAAAAATGCCCAGAATAAATTCTGATGGATATTCTTTAACGTTGCCCGGCTCAGTCTGATTGCCGCCGGTACATCCAGCAGTCTGCTCTTCATCAGGACTACATCCGCCGCATCAATGGCGATGTCGGTTCCGGCACCGATGGCTATGCCCATATCCGCCTGGGTTAACGCAGGTGCGTCATTGATACCGTCGCCCACCATGGCTACCTTACCCTGTTCTTTCAGCATGCGGATTACCTGCTCCTTGCCCTCCGGAAGAACGCCGGCAATCACCTCATCTACACCGGCCTGGGCACCGATTGCCCTGGCTGTCTTTTCATTGTCGCCGGTTAACATAACTACCCGGATGCCCATGTTCTGCAATTCTTTTACCGCCTGCGGACTGTCTTCCTTGATGACATCCGCCACAGCAATCACGCCCAGGAACTTCTTATCTAAAGCAAAGAATAACGGCGTTTTCCCTTGGGAAGCCAGTTTTTCCGCAAGTTTCTTTTCCTCTGCAGTCAGAACAACCTTCTTGCTGATAAACCGTTCATTACCACCGTACAACACACCTTCCGGTACCTTACCGGTTAAACCGTTGCCCGGCAAAGCTTCAAATTCAGAAACCTCAGGTGCAGATGCCGCTTTGTCTGCAGCATAATCGAGTACTGCTTTTGCCAAAGGATGTTCACTCTTTTGCTCCAGCGCATAGGCATAAGTCAGAAGTTCTGACAAGGTAACGCCATCTGCTCCGTAAACATCTGTTACCTGGGGTTCTCCCTTTGTGATGGTTCCGGTTTTATCCAGTGCCACAATCTGCATCTTACCGGTTTCCTCTAAGGATACCGCTGTTTTAAACATAATACCGTTTTTGGCACCGACACCGTTACCCACCATAATGGCTACCGGTGTTGCCAGACCGAGAGCGCAAGGGCAGCTGATAACCAGTACGGAAATACCTCTTGCCAAGGCAAAGCCAATGCTTTCTCCGGCTAACAGCCAGCATAGGGTCGCAATGGCTGCAATGGTAATTACCACCGGTACAAATACGCCGGATACTTTATCTGCAATCTTTGCAATCGGCGCCTTGGTAGCCGCCGCATCACTAACCATTTGAATAATCTGTGACAAGGTAGTATCCTGTCCCACTCTTGTGGCACGGCAGGTTAAAAATCCGGACTGGTTTAAGGTTGCCGCCGATACGGTACTTCCTGCTTCCTTATCCACCGGAATACTTTCTCCGGTAAGGGCTGATTCATTCACAGCGCCGCTGCCATCAACAACCACACCGTCCACCGGAATCTGTTCTCCCGGACGGACCACAAAAATGTCGCCAATCATAACCTGTTCCATCGGAATAGTTTGCTCCGCACCGTTTCTTACTACGGTTGCGGTTTTCGGCGCCAGCTTCATAAGGCCCTTTAAAGCATCGGTTGTCTTTCCCTTGGAGCGGGCCTCCAGCATTTTTCCTACGGTAATCAAAGTAAGAATCATTGCCGCAGATTCAAAATAAAACTCGTGCATATACTCATGCATTAACTCGTGCTTGCCAAGCGCCATAGCATCCGACATAGCAAACAACGCATAGGTACTATATATAAATGCCGCACCGGAACCAAGAGCTACCAAAGTGTCCATATTCGGTGCACCATGAAACAGACTCTTATATCCGTTTACAAAAAACTTCTGGTTAATTACCATGACAATCACCGTAAGCAGTAACTGGGTTAAGCCAAGTGCCACCGGATTTCTTTCTAAAAACTCCGGTACCGGCCAGTTCCACATCATGTGACCCATGGAAACGTACATCAGCACCAACAAAAATCCAAGGGATGTAAATAACCGTTTCTTTAACAACGGGGTTTCCTTATCTGCCAGGGCATCTTCTGAAAATCCTCCGGCACTGTTATCAGCCGAGTTCCCGGAATGATTTCCCGATGCACCATTTCCTGTTGCACTTTTTAAAGAAGCTCCGTATCCCGCTTCTTCCACTGCTTTTATAATAGCCTGCACACTTGCCGTACCTTCCACACCCATGGAATTGGTAAGCAGACTGACAGAGCAGGAGGTAACTCCCTCTACCTTGCCAACTGCCTTTTCCACCCGGGCACTGCAGGCAGCACAGCTCATGCCGGTGACGTTGTATTGTTCCATATATTTCAATCCTTTCTCTTAAAAAACACCGTTTCCGCATATGTTAGTTTTCACTAACTCATTATATCACATAACTTTAATTTTGCAAGTCTGCTAAAAAGGGCCGTCCCTTAGGACAGCCCTTGTACTTAAATATATTTATCCATCTGATGGGAAATCTGCAAAACACCATGCAGAAGCTTTTGAGCTTCCACAGAATCTGCAAAGTTCCGCTCGGTAATCTCTGTAGACTGCTGGGCTGCTGCTGTAACCTCTTCGGTAGTTGCGGACAGCTGCATAATATTATCAACAATCTGGTTATTAGCGGTAGACAGGCTTTCGATCATGTTATCAATATCAGAAATATCGCCTACCAGCTCATTCACATTGCGGTTCATTTCATCGAACTGCTCTGCAACTCCGCTAATCATACGGTCCTGCTCATTACTTACTTCAACCGACTTTTCTACTGCTTCTACGGTCTGGTCCGCATTCCGTGTTAATTCTTCCAGAATTGTGGAAATCTGCTCGGTCTCTCTTCTGGTATTTTCAGAAAGCTCACGAATCTGCTCTGCTACTACAGCAAAGCCACGGCCTGCTTCTCCGGCACGGGCACTTTCGATGGAAGCATTCAGTGCCAAAAGATTTGTCTGAGAAGAAATGGAAACAATGGTATTGGTAATATTCTTTACGCTTCCCACATTGTCTCTTAACTGGCGCATTGCGGCTGCCACCTGGGCATTGGTTGCCGCCAGGACATCAGCCTGCTTCTTTAATTCCTTTACCATCTCCATATTACGGGAATTTACTTCGTTGGAACGCTGTGCCACACGTACCATATGTTCGGAACGCTCCACGGTTTTTTCGATATTTTCCTGAATGTTCTGGGTCATCATGGTTTGGGTCTGGATGTTCTCGGCAGTCTGGCTGGTGCTCTCACTGATATCATTAACAGAATGACGTACCACCTCGGAGGATTCCTTTAAATCATCCACAATGGTCATGGCATTTTCCGTGTCTTTACGTACCTTTTCGGCAATCTTAAGGATATTATCTGCACTTTCTTTCTGCTTTTCGGCTTCTGTGCGGAGACGGTTTAAAGAATCTTCATTAAAACGCTTACCCACCAAAGTAGTATACCACACAATAAACATCATGATGGTGATAACGAGGCAGGATACCAAACGGTCCGTAACATCTTCGCTTTCGAAATGATGCAATACAAAAGCACGAATAATTATTACTATCCAGTTCATAACCACAAGATATATGGTTGCTATTCCTGAAAATTTAATGTCATAAAACAACAGACAGCCAATAAACGGAATAATCGGCATAAAACGCATATAATCATTTTCATAAGCCGCTGAAAGCAGCAAAGAAAGAATCATGATTTCAATTAGTGCCACTACCCGTAGTTTTGTACTTTGAGGAACCTTTTTGAAAATAATCAGATTGATAATGTTTCCGACAACCATAATTCCCGCCACTGTAAGCAAATACGGAAGCGACCGATAACCGTTCAAGTAAGAACCAATGACAATACCGGTGGAAAAAATGCTGAATACAATAACACCTAACGCAAGAAAACGGTTGATCTTTTTTATTTGTTCCTGTTTATCTGCGTATTTAAATTCCATATTACCCAAAACTCCCTTCTCTTATGCGTCTCACAATTTATTCTTTACCGTTCCAACAATAAGTGCAAAGCTTACATGGTGAAATACCGATGGCCTCCACCATATCGTCCAGACGATGGAACTTTAAAGAAGTAAAATTAAGTTCCTTACGGATTTCTTCTACCATTGCCTTGTAGTTTTCACTGTCCGGATTTGCGTAATCCTCCAACAACTCTTTGGTTACTTCTCCTTCTCTTCTCTGGATGATACGTCTTGTAATTAAGTCCATCTCGGAAGAAGAACGGGAGAAATTTAAATACTTACAGCCAAACAATAACGGCGGACAGGCGGTACGGATATGTACTTCCTTTGCACCGCTTTCATATAAAAACTCTGTGGTTTCACCAAGCTGGGTTCCGCGCACAATGGAGTCATCAATCAACAGAAGTTTTTTATCGTTAATGAGTTCATGCACCGGAATCAGTTTCATCTTAGCGATGAGATTTCTCTGGGCCTGATTGGTTGGCATGAACGAACGAGGCCAGGTTGGTGTATACTTAATGAACGGTCTTTCATACGGAATGCCGGCCTCATTGGCATAGCCGATGGCATGCGGTACACCGGAATCCGGAATACCGGCAACACTGTCCGGTTCTTCGCTGTCACGCTTTGCCAGCTGGCGTCCGCATGCGTAACGCATCTTTTCTACGTTGACACCTTCGTAAGTGGAGGTAGGATAACCGTAGTATACCCAGAGGAAAGAACAAATTTTCATTTCTTCGCCCGGCTCCTTTAAGGTTTTTACCTCATCCGGTGTTATGTATACAATTTCTCCGGGACCAAGTTCTTTGTAATCCTGATAACCGAGATTTAAATAAGCAAAGCTTTCGAAGGAAGCACAAAAAGCATTTTCCTTCTTTCCGATAATAACAGGGGTACGGCCTAAACGGTCACGGGAAGCATAAATTCCTTCCGGCGTTAATACAATTACCGTCATGGAACCATTGACTTTCTCCTGCACATTGGCAAGACCTTCCGCAATGGTGGATTTTTGATTGATAAGCGCCGCCGTAATTTCCGTCGGATTGATACTACCGCCGCTCATTTCTAAAAAGTGGGTATGTCCAAATTCAAAACAATCTTTTACCAGTTCGTCTACGTTATTAATTCTGCCCACGGTTGTGATGGCAAAGCTTCCTAAATGGGAATGAACCAAAAGCGGCTGTGGTTCAAAATCGGAAATACATCCGATACCTAAATTACCTTCTAATTCTTCTACGTCCTTATCGAACTTGGTTCGGAACGGGGAATTCTGGATGTTATGAATGGAACGGTTAAAACCATTCTCTCCATATACTGCCATACCACCGCGCTTTGTTCCCAGATGGGAATGATAGTCGGTTCCGAAAAATAAATCCATAACGCAGGATTCCTTTGATGCAACTGCGAAAAAACCACCCATGATGATGAGCCTCCTGATGAATATTTAATTTACCCCATACTAATATAAATTTTATAACATTCACGCAATTTCGTCAATTGATTCTTTTACAAAGAAAAAGAACCTGTACTATCGGGGAGAAGGTACAGGTTCTTTCGCTAAAAAAGCGGTTCTGTATGTTGATAAGAGCACTACGAGGAAGCCCTTATAACACCTTGGATAAAAACTCCTTAAGGCGCGGATTCTTTGGATTTCCAAAAAATTCTGCCGGTGGAGCACTCTCTAAAATCTGACCGCCGTCAATAAAGAGAACGCGGTTGGCAACCTCACGGGCAAAGCCCATTTCGTGAGTAACGATAATCATGGTCATGCCTTCCTTAGCCAGCTGTTTCATTAAATCAAGCACTTCGCCTACCATTTCAGGGTCTAAGGCGGAGGTTGGTTCGTCGAATAAAATAACGTCCGGATTCATAGCAAGGGCACGGACAATGGCTACACGCTGCTTCTGTCCGCCGGAAAGAGTAGATGGGTAAACATCCGCTTTGTCTGCCAAACCGATGCGGTTTAACAGTGCCATGGCATTTTCCTTTGCCGTTGCCTTAATTTCTGCCTTGTTTGTTGTTATAGGAACAAGGTCTTTTTTCATTCTACTACTGCGGAACAAATTCGTCAACTTAATCATGACATTGGTCCGCTTGGCTTTTTTCAAGTCCTGAAGTCCAACCGTTACCGGTGCCAGCATAATATTCTGGATTACGGTTTTGTTATTGAACAGGTTAAAATGCTGGAACACCATGCCCATACGGCGGCGGTGGATGTTGATATCTACCTTAAAGTCCGCAATATCCACACCATTAAAAATAATCTGACCACCGGTCGGGTCTTCCATACAGTTTAAACAACGAAGAAATGTACTCTTACCGGAACCGGACGGACCGATAACGCACATAATGTCGCCTTTTTCAATTTTTATATCGATACCGTTTAAAACCTTGTTGGAACCGAAGCTTTTTTGCAAATTAATGACGTCTATCACTTTTTCTCAAGCTCCTTTCCATGATTTTAATACCCAGGCTGATTAACAGCACCAGAACAATGTAAATCAGAGCCATCACCAGATACGGCACCATAAATTCATAGCTGTTACTACCAATCATGTTGAAGGCAATGTAAAGGTCGGTAGCGCCTACGAAGCTGACTACCGAAGTTTCCTTAATGAGGGCAATAAACTCATTACCCAGGGTAGGAAGAATATTCTTTACCGCCTGCGGAATTACGATTTTAAACATGGTGGTCCAATAGCTAAGACCTACGGCACGTCCTGCCTCCATCTGGCCATGGTCTACAGAAAGAATACCGCTTCGCATAATTTCAGATATGTAGGCACCGCTGTTTAAACCAAATACGATAATTGCCACATTCACGCTGCTCATACGAATTCCCAGAAGCGGCAGCATAACATAATAAAATACCAGCAGCTGCACTACAATCGGGGTGCCACGGAACAGTCCTACATAAAAGCTGCAGATACCGTTTAAAATTCGGGGCATTACTTTATATTTCGGAAGAACACGCACTATTGCAATGACGGTACCGATAAGAATACCGATAACCAGGCCGAGCACCGCAATAAGCAGGGTATTCTGTAAACCCTCTAATACCTTTGCATAGCCGTTCTGATTGATAAATGCATCCAGAAAGGCATCTACTTTTTTACTGAAATCTCCCATGAAGTCCTCTTTCTATCGGGTGTATTTTACTGCATTGCGTTGATTGCTTCTGTGATGCATGCAGCAGGAGCGGAGTCAATGATAACATAGCTTAAGTTGCCGTTTAATAAGTCCTGAACAGCAAGGGAACCGTTCTTGTAGCCAACGCCTTCTACAGGGAATCCTGCAAAGCCCCAGCCTTCGTCACCTTCTACATAGAACTGGCCTGTGGTACCTGTCTGAACACCAATCTTTGTGCTCTTATCCTTTGCGGAAAGAATTGCTTCTACATCAGCAGCGGTCTTGCAGGCATCAAATTCGGTATTATCGGAGGTTACGATAATCTTCTGGGATGCGCTGTAGTAGGAAGTGGAGAAAGTAACGTACTCTTCACGCTCCGGCTTTACGGTAAGACCAGCCATAGCGATGTCACACTTCTGCTGACCAACAGATAAGCAAACTGCATCGAAATCCATGTTGGAAATAACCAGTTCCTTGCCAAGGTAATCAGCAAGAGCCTTAGCGATTTCCATATCGATACCGTAGTAGCTGTCGCCCTTCATATATTCAAAAGGCTCAAATGCTGCGTTGGTTGCAACAATTAACTGATCCTTGGTATTATCCAGCGGAGCGGATGTAACTGCAACCGGTGTACCGTCACCGAAGTAGTTGTTACAGATTTCATCAAACTTACCGTTTGCCTGGATTTCTGCAATAAATGCATTTACGGAAGCTAATAATTCCGGCTGTGTCTTATCTACACCGAATGCATATTCTTCACTTGTTAAGTCGATTTCAATTACCTTTGCTGTTGTTGCTTCTTTTCCGCCGCAACCCGCGAATGCGCCTAATGCAAGCACTACGGAAAGGGCAAGTGCGATTAATTTTTTCATAATAGTCTCTCCTTTTTAAATGTATTTTTATACTATGTGATGCATAATATATCATAAAGGTGTATAAAAAGCAAGCGGTAATCGTATATTTTTACTCTTTCTCGTGTGAACGCACCGCGGAGGAAACTTTTTTGCTCTTTTCTTTTCCGGCTCAGCCGCTTTTCACGGTTGCTTACCAAGGAAGAGGATTCTTTCCCTAACGCACTGTCTGTTCCTACGTCCGTGCCCCATAACTCGTGCCGGAGGGGGTGATGGGTTTGTTTTATTGTTTTATTGTTTTTGATTTGGAGAATTCAAAACATCCGAGGGATGTACTAAAAAAAGGCACAAGGGCACTCTTAGACAAAACATGTTTTGTCCAGAGGTGCCCCTTGCACCTTTTTTTAAAGCGCTACCGCGCTTTTTTGAATTCTCCAAATCCTTTACAAATTCTCTTTCCATACTCCGGCACTTCAAACAGATGGCTGCCCGGCCGGGAACATCCATCAGGAAAAGAATTTCCTTCCTTGGAGCCTTCCGAAAAAGCGCTGAACGCCGGATACAGAAAAAACAAAAAAGTCTACACCCTCCGCAGGTGCGTTCGATGTGAAAGGCGTAGACTGTTATGATATGTGGGCAAATTACGCGTAACAATGAGCCATGCGCAGATGAGCTTAATATGACTGTTGGGAGCTTGCTCACATAAAGTCATATTTAAGCGAAGATGCATACGGCGAACGCCGCGACAGTGAGCAAGCTTGTCTTGCGAACCTGTCGGCATGGCAAAAGCTCGTGAAAACTGAAAGTGAACAAAATCGCTGCGCGATGGCCTGCCAAGGCTGTGGCGTAGTTTTTCTACTTCTTCAAAAATAGGCAGTGACAGGATTGTCCCAAGATAGTATTGTTAAAGTGCGACCAATAACAAACTTCACACACGGGCTTAG
>JAGBCB010000065.1 GCA_017938145.1 Lachnospiraceae bacterium | reverse complement strand
GTCAGACCAGAGATTTGCCTCCACCTTCCTTCAGATTTCACCTCACGATGAACACCCTTGGTCTTGGCTGTATCCTTCCCACTACTAGGGCGGATTAGGGACTTTCACCCGTTAGAAACGTGCGCCGCTAGGCGCACACAACATAGGCTCAGGACTACCTCCTAAGCCTATTACATACTACACCGCATTTTTCTGCCACCCGCAGGGATGCGGTATTTCTTTCATCGATATTAGCTACTATTTCTGTACAATCTAATTCCTCGTTGGCATAACGTACCAGTTCGGAAAGAACTTCTGTAGCATAGCCTTTGCACCACTCCGAACGCTTTATAACGTATCCTGCCTCCAGCGGATATTCCCCTTCTTTGAAGCCGGCTCTTCCGATTAGCTCACCTGTTTCCTTGGAAAATACGCCCCAGTAACCGTAACCAAAGAACGAATATACGCAGGAAACGTAAGAAATCAGTTTTTCTAATTCTTCTTCTCTGGTACCTGCTTTGGCCGGAAGATATTTTGCCGTTTCTTCATCGGTTAAAATTTCGTATAACGCGTCCATATCTTCTGCCGTCATTTCACGGATATAACAACGCTTAGTTTCTGCAATAGTGGCGGGAATACCTTTTTCATGACAGTATACCTGGTTTAAATACCCGGCTGAAACTTCTTCCGGAGATTCTAACAAGGTAACAGACTTTGGAACCTCAAAATGCCCCTCCATGCAGCCTGCTACAGCCATACCAAGTTCTGCTGCGATTTGAGCGTGCTGACGGTTGTTTGTAAGCATTAAGCAATGAGCAGGAAGCACCTCTGTATCGGCAAAAGAATCTTGTAATACCTGCTTTACCTGAAGTCCGAAGAAAGGAACAACAACTACAATACCCGCATCGGATAATTCTTTTTTTAGCGCACGGCATTCTGCCTGTATATCAAATACAACCGCTTTTACCTGATATCTTGTTATGTTACTTTTGCTCATGGCTCCTGCTCTCCTTTCAAGCTGATATTCGGAATCCGCTTCGCTTCTTCCTCATGAACGCAGGACGCTTTGCTGCGTTCAAATTCCGGCATATAGGTTCTGAAATGCAAAGGAATATTATTCTTCTGCAGCTTTTCGTTTTTTCTCTCTTTGATGCTGATGCTTTCTACAAAGGCTTTCCACATTTGTTCTGCCTGTATATCATCTTCGGTATAGTTTTTTAAAACAGCCACCTGTTTTTCTGACAAAGTTAACATAATGTAGTTTTGCCCCGGCACATGGATTCCTGCCACATTGCGGACCGTGTCCCAGATAACAAAGCGTTCGTCAGGAAAGCGGTCTACAAAATGAGGCATGATAAGCTCTGTCAGACGTGGTTTTGGTTCGTATCTGGCAAGCAGAATGCCCCCGGGAATTTCGATAAACCGGAGGAACCCCAGATAATGATGGGTGGCATTGCCCACCGCTCTGGAAAGTTCCATAACCCGCACCACTGCCGGGTCGGAATAGTGATTAAACACACCCGGTCCCATGCGCAGCGCTACCTGGATGTACCGGTAAATGGCATCTGCTTTATCTGCCGCGTCGGCACAGGCCGCCTGAAATAAAGCCTCATAAACAGCGTCGGAACAGGTACGCCGAATGGTATGGATTACCTTGGATGCTTTATCAGCATCCGGTGCCAAGTGAATATACTGCGTAAACAGCTCCATATTTTGATTGCCGTAACCTGTTACCCGGATAACCGTGTTTTCGTGGCCGTATTTTAGTTCCCATGCTGCATAGACTGCGGAAAAAATACCCTCGATACTATCTTCACATTGTAATATATATTTCATGCGGAACCACGCTCCTGTAGGAAGTCTTGATATGTACCGTCAAACAGAGTAAGCTGTTGGTAACGGGATTCCTCTTTTGTAGGTGGTTTTTCTGCCATAAGCAGGTTTTGCAGTGCCAATCCTGAAGACAACTGTACCGGGAAATAGGAAGCACCGCTGCAGGTGATAAAATATACTGCGCGTTTTAGTACTACGCCCAGCTTTTTTATATCGGCGAAGTCCAGCTTGCCTGTACTTCTGGCCCTTACAATGCGTCTGGCAGATTTTACGCCGATACCCGGAACCCGAAGCAGGGTGTAGTAATCTGCCCGGTTGATTTCTACCGGAAAGTGCTCCGGATGCCGCAATGCCCAGTCGCACTTTGGATCTAAAAATTCATTAAAGTTAGGCTGTTTTTCTGATAATAATTCATTTGCTTCGAAACCGTAATAACGGAGCAGCCAGTCGGCCTGGTACAGTCGATGTTCCCGCCGAAGGGGCGGACCGCCCGACAGCACCGGCAGGGCCGAGTCGTCATTGACCCGGATGAAAGCGGAATAAAATACTCTTTTTAAGTCGAACTTTTTATAAAGTGCCTCGGAAACCGCCAAAATCTGGTAGTCACTCTCATTTGTGGCACCGATAATCATTTGGGTAGACTGACCGGCAGGCACAAACCGGCCTGTATGGCTCTGATTTGCCCATTTAGCCTCTTTTTGCATATGAAGGCCCGGAAGTTCTATCGATGTGGAATTATCCTCTAAAACGGCAGGTACGCTTTCTAAAACGGTATTTGCCGCCGACTTTTCATCTAACAATATTTTTTGACGGATTTGCTCCCGCAATAGCAATGTGGTGCTTTCTTCTTTGCGGCCCAGTTCTCTGGCGGTATACCAGTAACGGCCGCGACTGTCGTTAACACCCAGGGACTGCATATTTTCTTCTATGCCGGCTTGGATTTGCCGCATGGGCAGTAAAATGTTTTTTCGGTTTTTATGAGGAGCCAAAGCCCGTAAGCCTTCTGCGGTAGGTAATTCTAAATTGACACTCATTCTGTCGGCATACCAGCCCGCAAGCTCTACTAAGTCGGGGTCTGCCCCGGGAATTGCCTTGCAATGGATGTAGCCGTTAAAATGATATTTTTCACGCAGAAGCATAAGGGCCTGCACAATTTCTGCCATGGTCTGGTTTGGTGTATGATTGATGCCGGAGCTTAAAAACAGGCCTTCGATATAATTTCTGCGGTAAAACTCTATGGTTAAACGACATACCTCTTCGGGAGTAAAGCTGACCCTGGGAACGTCGTTGGAGGACCGGTTGATGCAGTATTTACAATCGAAAATACAATGATTGGTGTATAAAATTTTTAGCAGTGAAATGCATCTGCCGTCGGCAGAAAAGGTATGACATATACCGGGAGCCACGGAATTGCCGATAGACCCGGCCACTCCCTGCCGGTTAGAACCGCTGGACGTGCAGGCCACGTCGTATTTTGCGGAATCTGCAAGAATTTGAAGTTTTTCCATAACATCCATAGCGGCCTCCTGCAAAAGCCGCATAACATAACAGCGGCCGGTTGTAAATAGAACATTTGTTTGTCTATATACTACCACGCCGCCATGCAGATGTCAATATTATTTTCGAACTTTTGTTCGGCTTTTATTTCTTCTTTTTGCCTTTGAGAAACACAGCCAATGCCCAGATAGCAACAAAAAACAGGAACGGGCTGAAAAACGGCAGCAGCGTTGTCAGCACAATGATTGCTACCACTACACCGATAATAGTCTTGGTTTTTTTGTCGATTTTACCGCTTTTGGTATTCTGCACCTCAAACAAATTAGCATGCGGATTCTTATTATCATCATATCTTTGATGATAGGAATGATGGTCGTCCTGTTCATTGTGGCTGTAGCCGCCATCATATTTATTATGGTAGTCCTGGTGTTCCTGAGCAGAGGAGTTTTCTCTGTTGTAACGGGCACACTTCGGACAAATTCCGTTGTACTTATCATAATCATATATCTTCTTACATTTTTCACAGGTTACCAATCCCATTCCCTTATCCTCCTTTATCTTCTCTCTAACTATATTTCAATTTAAGTCATTTTGCAAGATAATTTCTTACTGAAAAATAAAAAAGAGGGTGTCCCAAAACTATGATTTTTAAATCGTAGCGAGGGGCATCCTCGTTTTTTTATTCTTGAAATACGCATTTTCAGAATAAAACAGCACGGGATTTCTATCCTTCCAGTGCCATTTTTGTGATATTATGGGC
>JAGBCB010000064.1 GCA_017938145.1 Lachnospiraceae bacterium | reverse complement strand
CCTGCAAAGAAGAGAGGAAAAGAAGTATCTGCCAAGTGCGATATGATGAGCATATCATGAAATAATCTTCGTGGCAAGCCACGAACAGAGAAAAATGGCGTGTGGAAGGTAATTCCACATGCCACTTTGTCTACAGTCTGGAAGGACCGCTTTGCGCGGTCCTTTTTTGATAGCGTTTGGCTTTATATAATTTGCATCCATCCACAATTTGTTCTTTGCTTCAAGCTTCGCCTGCATGAGTTTCTAAGCATTTTGCGAAAGGTATGTATGGCGACGCAAACGGCTTAAATCCGCCGTCCATGGCGGTTAAGCCTTCCGCCGACCTCCTGTCGTCGGATTGCTGGACATTAAGCAAAATACTTGAAACTCTATACAGGCTACGCAAGCCGCTACGAACGAATTATGGATGGATGCAAATGCCATAAGAAAGCAAAGACCTTAAAAAGGACCACATGCGAAGCGGTCCCTTCAAAAAAGTGCAGTGGAAGAAAATATTTGGGTGTGTTATACTTAGATAGATTTGTAGTTATGATTGTAGTAAGTCAAAGGAAAAAATGGAATTTAACGAACTTAAATTGTTCTTCGGGGTATATAAAGAAAAATTTATGCTCCATACCCTGATTTTCTAAGAAATTTCCTGTATACTACTTTTTATCGCCTGTTAGGGGTATCTGCGGAATTTTATAGTTACAATACCCCGGTATACGAGAATAATGGGGTATTGCAATATGAATTTATTCTATATCCCCTTTTTATGTAATCTATCTTGAAAAAGCGCAAGTTCACAGGGTATTGCGCGGTAAAAATTATGTATATACCCCGGGTTCGAAAAAAAGGCTTTTTATTTTTTTAACTAAGATATGAATTGTCAACTTCCAATTGATCGAACTTGTGAAAACTTTGGATTGTTGAAGAATAAAGAACATTCAAAATACTATAGGAGGTCCCATGGAGCAATTACGTTTAGTACAACCTGCAACAGAACATAAAAGCAGATATGAAGAAATGATGGATGAGTGGGAAAACTTTGGCGGCAGAATCAATCCGGGAGCCATGAGAAGGTATAGTAAGAAATTAGGAAGAAAGGTGTCCTATGAGCATTGGCTTGGTTGGATGGAGGAAGACAGAAAAGAAACACAGAGCCTGTATTTTTTGATGCAGGGTGAAAGAATTCTTGGTGCCATCAGTTTGCGCTATCGAAGTGTGGGTATCGACGGACACATCGGCTTTGGAATCCGGCCGTCAGAGCGTAAAAAAGGGTATGCAACCCGGATGCTGGAATTAGCACTTCCGCTTATGAGGGAATATGGGCAAAATCCTATCATTATTTCCTGTGCAAAGGATAATGTGGGTTCTGCAAAAACCATACTGAAAAATGGTGGGACGTTGATAGAAGAAGTGAACGACGAGGGCGAATTAACACAGGTGTATCAGATTGTTTTGGATGAAGATGCTAAGTTGCAGAAATCCTCAAAAGCAATTAAAACAATTATCACAGATTTAGACCGTACTTTGTTACATACTGATAAAACCATATCTGATTGTACGCAACAGGTACTTAAAATGTGCCACGAGAAAGGCATCCTCATTATGGCGGCAACTGCCCGTCCGGAGCGTGCAATTCTTGATTATCACAAGCAGGTGAAGTTTGATGCCATGACGGTAATGAACGGCGCCGGTGTAATTGCACCGGGGTTGGAAAATGCAGGATATCCGATTGCAAGGGAAAGCGTTGCAACAATTTTGGAGCGGCTGTGTGCACTGCCGGATATTGTTCTTTCTTTGGAATGTGGTAACGAGGTGTATGCCAATATAGAAATTCCGGAGTGGGAGGCCAAGGTGTTTACAAGGTTCCCTAATCTTCCGACGGATGGAGCTATATACAAAATTTTGGTTAGCAGAGAAAATGAAAACATAGGACCTCTTGTAGAAACGTTGCTGACCGAGGATACCTATTGTACCGTAGCAAATGGTAATCTGGTGCAGATTATGAATAAGAAGGCGACCAAGTGGAACGGTGTTCAGATGATGCTTTCGGCTTGCGGTATTGAATCGGAGGATGCGATTTATTTTGGTGATGATAATGATGATATTGAATCGTTGAAGAATTGCGGAACCGGTGTGGCGGTAGCAAACGCCATTGATGCAGTAAAAGCAGTGGCGGATGTGGTTGTGGAAAGCAATGACGAAGATGGCGTGGCCAAGTGGATAGAGAGGGAATTACTAGCATGAACGAAAGTTTGATAGAGGAAATTTATGATTTATTCCGCTACGCCCTTCCGTATGTGATTCGGGAGGAAGAAGTGGTATATTCTATTATTAAAAATCGGGATAATACCATAATTGAAAAACGTAACGAAGCAAAGGAATTAATCGGTGTGTCGGTAGTACATAAGAACGCAATCATGCTTCTTTGTGTGGCGCCGGAGTACCGGAAACAGGGTATTGGTACATGGCTGTTAGAAGAATCCGAGAAAGTAATCCGTAAGTCCGGTTATGAGGAAGTAAGCGTTGGCTTGGGCGAGGATTACATCACACCGGGAATTCCGACGAGCAAGCGTTATGCTCCTGCAGTAAATGAGCGGTTGGATGAACACATTGATGATACTGCCAGCCATTTTTTTGAAAAGCGGGGTTATGTCCATGACTGGGGTAACGAATGTAACTGCTTTGATATGAAATTTCCTCTTTGTGAGTTTGAAAAGGAGGAGCACAGCGTTGGTGACACTATGGATGGTATCTGTTATCGCTTTGCAACCATAGAGGATAGAGAAAGCGTCAGTGCCTGCACAAACGCGGCTTGTGAGGAATTTACCAGATGGTATCAGGATGAGTTTTTGTATACAGAAAACGAGTCTTCCAGAGTTATGGTGGCTATGGCTGACGGTAAGGTGGTTGGTACTTTGATGGTAGACACCAATCACATAAGCGGTCTTGGCAGCGTAGGCTGCACGGCAGTTCATCCGGATTACCGGGGAAGGCACATTGCAGTAACTATGGTAATTTTGGGAACGAAATATCTGAAGGATGTGGGCATGAAGGAAGCATATCTAAGCTACACCTATTCCGGGTTGGACCATCTGTATGGGTATGCCGGATACAAAATTTTTGTATATTTTATGATGGCGAAGAAGAAGCTTTTAGTTTAGAATTTCGAAGGATGGGAAAAGGGAGGATGAGAGTATGATAAAAGAAATAAGGCAGGAAGACCTGGCAGAATGTGTGCAGGTTATCAGAAATAGTTTTGTCACCGTGGCAAAAGAATTTAATATCACGGAAGAAAATGCTCCCCGGTATACCGCCTTTGCCACCGATGAAAACCGTTTGAACTGGCATTTAAACGGAGAGCACCGTCCGATGTTTGGATATGTGGCGGATGGAAAAATTGTGGGATATTGTTCGCTGCTTTGGTTGGAAAATAACGAATGTGAACTGAACAATTTAAGTGTGCTGCCGGAGTACCGTCATGATGGTATCGGTACAAAACTGGTGGAGCATGCTTTTGAAACAGCAAGAGAGCATGGATGTACCAAAATGAAAATCGGAATTGTGGAAGAAAATCAGGTGCTCCGCAAATGGTATGAGAAGTTAGGGTTTGTTCATGTAGGAACACAAAAATTTGAGTTTTTTCCGTTTACCTGTGGGTATATGGAGAAGGCATTGTAGGAGGAAAAGAAAATGAAACCATTACTTATTTTGTTATTATTACCGGTCATTTATTATGTATTGTATATTAACGGTTACATGATTTCCGGCAGCAAGTCGGCCAAGGCTTTTGTTGGTAAAAACCGTGGAACCAATGCTTTCTGGACACAGTTTGTGGAGTGCAGCGGAGAACTAAAAAAAGTGGCAAAGTTCCGTAAAAGCAAGGAGTACAAGTTCAATTTAAATGCCGGTCTGGCAGACGGAAGCGTTTCAATAGAATTACTGGATAAAGAAAAACAGGTGGTAATGTGCTTAACACCGGAGTCGCCGGAAGGCACCATTACCGTAGACAAGAAGCAGAGATATTATATGGTGTATAAGTTTGAAAATGCTACAGGAACTTATGAGTTGACTTGGGAGTAATAGAAATGATTAATTTTAAAGCAATTACAGAAGAAAATTTCGATACCATCATCCGTATGAAACGTCCGGAGGATGAGCACTTTGTGGCATCCAATGCCTATTCGTTAGCTCAGGCATGGTTGTACCGTAACAATAACGATGTATATCCCTTTGCTATCTATAGTGATGAGGAACCGGTAGGTTTTATGATGCTGGATGAGGATTTAGAAGAACGCTGTCTGGTAATCTGGCGCATTATGTTTCCGCCGGAGCATCAGGGAAAGGGCTATGGCACTGAGGCTATCAAAAAAATTGTGGATTTGGCAAGAGAGTCCGGCAAGTACGATTTTTTGATTATTGATTATGCACCGGAAAACAAGATTGCGGAACATGTGTACACGAAGCTTGGTTTCAAACCAACCGGAGAAATCAGCAACAACGAGATTGTGCTGCGGATGGATTTGTAGGAGAGTAAAACATGTATAAACCTGAATATGTATATCATGGAAGTCAGTATAGGTTTGATATTGTAAAACCTCAGCAGGCCTGCGGAGCCAATACGCCGGAATCTCTCATGGCGATTTATGCAGCGGATTCGATAGAAAAAGTAATTTCTTTTGCATTGCCAATCCGCTGGTATCCGGACAATCCTTCGGGAAGACGGAGTTTTGAGTGCAGTGATGGAAGAACCAGAATACAATGTGGCACGCTCAATCCGGAAGGAGTTGGATATGTTTATAAGCTAAAGGCAGATACCTTTGAATCGCTGGATGATTGGCAATGGGTGTCGAAGGAAGCATGCGAGCCTGTGGAAGTGATAGAAATCAACGTGAAAGATTACCTACATATGGTAGAGTTTTCCAAAGAGGCAGAAGAGGCAAACTGGGAGGTTTACGGATATCGCAATCGGTATGAGTGCAAAATCGCCACCCTCGAAGAAATGAATACCAAATGGGACTACGAAATTGCCCATGCCGGTGCTGATAAAGACAACTGGATTACTTGGAAAAAGAGCAGCATCGAACATATGCAGGAGGGTAAATCCATCCCCTATTACGGTATTTTGGATGGGCAGATTATCAGTGAGGCAACTGCGATATTAGACGGCAGTATTGCCCAGAACAGCGAAGGTCTTGTGGATACGAAAACCGCCTATTTATCAGCTTTCCGCACCATTCCGGAATATCAGGGCAAAGGTTATTTTTCTAAGTTATTTCAATATATGCTGGAAGATTTAAAGAATCGTGGTTACGAAAAGGTAACCCTCGGTGTGGAGCCGGAAGAAACAGAAAACAAAGAGATTTATTTTCATTACGGTTTTACAGAGCATATCAAAAATGGTATTGAAGTTTATCCGGATGGGACAAAAATTGATGTGGAATACTACGGGAAACAGCTATAATCAAGGAGGAAAAATATGATTATCAGACAGGCAAAACCTGAAGATGCGCAGGAATTAAAGACCTTATATTTTGATTTTTTGACCCAGTTCCCGCCAAAAGAAGAGCAGGATATGAATCGGTGGGCAGATGTGATTTCCCGATTCGAAAAGTCCGAAGACAAATTTTTACTCGTGGTGGAAGAAGACGGTAAAGCGGTGTCCTCCGTGCAGGTGGCAATCATTGAAGGGCTGACTCATAATGTGCGTCCTTTTGCGGTAATTGAAAATGTAGTAACCCATGGGGAGTACCAGAATCGTGGTTTTGCCTCTGCCCTCTTGGAGAAAGCAACGGAAATCGCCAAGGAATTTAATTGTTATAAGATATTTTTGGAGACTGGGTCAAACAAGGAGAGTACACTGAACTTTTACCGGAAGAACGGTTTTGTAATTGATGCAAAGCACTCTTGCTTGAAGAGGCTGTAAGGTATGACCGGGAAAAGAATATTACTGACTGCATTTTGCGGAACATCTGCAGAGTTATTGGTAAAAGGTGTAGAACCGGATTTAAAGTGCAAAGTTCTGTACTTGCCGAATGACAAGGTGAGGGATTCCGAACTATTGATAGAAGCACTGCAACAGGAACAGTTTGATTATGTTATCAGCCTGGGACAGAGACCGAATATCAAGGATAAGATACATATTGAAACATTGGCGAGAAAGGGTGAAGATGTTCTTATCACTGCCTTTGAATGCGAAAGGCTAAAAGGTTGTTTGGAGCAAAACGGGTTGTCTGTAAAGATTTCGGATAACGCCGGGACGTCGTATTGCAATGAGCTGTATTGGAATGGGCTGCGATATATTTTGGAAAAGAAATTAGACACACGAATGGTGTTTTTACATGTGCCTTTCGAGAAGAATATTTCAAATTTAAAGCATTTTGTGGAAGAGATGAAGGTTATTTTGAATTTTGTTAATAAAAGTTAATGTTTGCGTAGCTTTAAAAAGAGATTGGCGGAGAATTTGTCTCCGCCAATTTTTATATAGGAATATTGGGAAAAGAGTAGTATAATATATATAATTGTTTAGAAAGGGAGAAGTGCATTATGCCATACGATTGTGGATTTACAAAAGAAAATAACTGGTTCCGGTACCGGGCGGCTGCCATTATTGTAGAAGATGGTTGTGTGCTGTTTGCCGGCAACGATGTGGACGATTATTACTATTCCGTCGGTGGCGGAGTGCATATGAACGAAACTGCGGAAGAAGCAGTGGTAAGGGAAGTATTTGAGGAAACCGGTGTGCACTATGAAATAGAGCGTTTGGCGGTAATTCATGAGAACTTTTTTGAGGATGTCGGCGGAACCCTCGGTGACTTGAAGTGCCACGAAGTGGCATTTTATTTTAAGATGAAGTCCAGAGGAACCAAAGAGCTTCACAGCAACAGTGTGACCTGTGGTAATATTAAGGAGCATATGCACTGGATTCCGATAGAAGAACTGGATAAAGTAAGAGCTTTTCCAACCTTTTTGAAGGACTATTTAAAGGAAGAACACAAGGAAATTGTACATATTGTAACCCATGAGCAAGTATAAAGAAACAGCACTCATGGCACTGCATAAAGGAGACCAACTATGAAAAGTCAATAGGAAAATAAATAGTTTTCAAAAAAGTTTATGACTAAAAAAGTGTATAGGAAATAAAGCTCCCAAAGGGCGCTTATAAAAATTAAATATAGTTGAACAGGTAAAGACTTAGGCT
>JAGBCB010000063.1 GCA_017938145.1 Lachnospiraceae bacterium | reverse complement strand
TCAAAATTGGTTGCACGAACCTTTGGATCCTGTTCTCTGACAGGAACTCTATGTAACATATCTGCCATTGTACATTCTCCTCCTACTCGCAATGTCCACAGCCGCCGTGATGGGTTGCACCCTCTTTTTCACGCAGCACCGTACGGCCTTCTACGGTTTTATATAACTGCTGACGCTTCATGGCTTCATCAAAATCTACCAGATGACCGTCGAACTCAGGACCGTCAACACAAGCAAATTTAATTTCATTTCCAACAGTAAGACGACATGCACCGCACATACCGGTACCGTCTACCATAATCGGGTTCATACTGACAATGGTCTTAATGCCAAGTTCTTTGGTTAACAGGCAGACAAACTTCATCATAATCAGCGGACCGATGGCCACGATATGATTGTATTCCTTTCCTTCTGCTATAAGAGACTTTAAGCAGTCATTTACATTACCGGTTCTGCCGTAGGAACCATCGTCAGTGGTAACATAAACATTGGCTGCCACCTTCTTCATTTCTTCTTCCAATATAATAAGCTCTTTATTTCTTGCACCGATAATAACATCTACATCCACGCCTTGCTCATGGAGCCACTTTACCTGCGGATACACCGGAGCGGTACCGACACCGCCTGCAACAAACAGAATTTTCTTTGCCTTTAATTCGTCAATGCTTTCGTCAATTAAGTCAGACTTGCAGCCAAGGGGACCAACAAAGTCGCGGAAAGAATCGCCAACCTCATATTCCGCCATCATCTTTGTGGATGCACCGATGGTTTGTAATACTATGGTCACTGTATCTGCTTCTCTGTCATAGTCACAAATAGTAAGAGGAATTCTTTCTCCTTTTTCATCCATTTTAACAATGACAAACTGCCCCGGATAACAATGCTTTGCTGTTCTCGGTGCTTTTATATCCATCAATACGATATTTGATGACAAAAAGGTCTTTTTAACGATTTCGTACATGCTTATTTCCTTCTTTCTCAAAAGTATTAGTCACATTGTAACTCGTCTTTTCTAAAAAATCCAGTATAATATGAAATTTTTTTCGTTTTACAAAAAATTTTACTTTATTTAAAAAAAGTACTTTACTTTAATTCGTTATAGTGATAAAATAGTAACGTATACATAAAGGAGGTGTTGTAATGGGCAAAAATATTAAGAATCCTGCAGTAGATTATTTATTCGATGCGATTCTCAGCTTAAAAGACAAAGACGAATGCTATGCTTTTTTTGATGATATATGTACGGTAAACGAGATTCTCTCTTTATCTCAGCGTTTCGAGGTTGCGGCTATGCTGCGTTCCAGAAAAACTTATCTCGAAATTGCTGAAAAAACCGGTGCTTCCACCGCAACAATCAGCCGCGTAAACCGTTCTTTAAACTACGGTAACGACGGATACGATATGGTATTTGGCAGAATCGATCCGCTTCCTGCAGACCATACAGAAACAAAATCCGAATAAGTTTTCATAAAAAATCTCAGGTGGTTTTCCTGAGATTTTTTGTTATACTAATTTACTTTTCTTCTTTCTTTCCATCTACTCTTTCTGTAAAATTTTCATCAATCAAACGCTCCAGCATCTGCCGCTTCATGTAAATATCATAACTGAGCAGGCAGGCATAGGCGTATTTTCTTAAGTACTCTCTCTGTTCGTCATCCTGAATACCTGCAAAGGTTTCTTCAGCTACCTGGGCTTTATGGATGATATCCCTGGACACAGAACCGGCCTGAGCCTTTTCAATCTCATAGATTTCAGCATATATTTCATCCAGACTGATTTCTCCCTTACCATCGAAAAACAATTCTGTCATCGGATGAACCAGAGACCGGATGTCGGTAATGGACATAAAATTTTTCAAATAGTAAATAAAAATTAGCAAGACCATATGGTCTTTAGAATATTTCTTCTTTACCGGAGACGGTAACAAATCATTTTTGGTATAATTGTTAATCATCGTTTTGGTAAGAAGCTTGTCTTCACTGTAACGCTTGGTTTTCTCCAGATGCTGGTCCATAAAGGTTGTTACCTGGTCCATGTATAAATCAATATTTGGAATCTCATTTGGCTTAATATAGGAAATCTTTTTTATATTCTCCAATAAAGTTCTTATTTCAGAAACTTCCCGCTTTTTCTTCTCCATAACTCCACCTCTTTGACGTTTTATCGTTATTTAAATCGCATTATACTTTCATTATTTTTATTATATAGTATTCAAAACCATATGACAAGATATTTTTCATCTTCTTTTTTTGCTTTTCCTCTTTTCTTTTCTCTCCGATTGTGTTACACTAGAACAGAAGTTCGAAACAATTTTATGTAGGAGAATTCCCATGAGCATTTATGATTCCTTAAATCCCGAGCAGCTTGCTGCTGTTAAACACGACCGTGGTCCTCTGCTTATTTTAGCAGGCGCCGGCTCCGGTAAAACAAGAGTACTTACCCATCGTATTGCCTATCTTATTTCTGAGCGTGATGTAAGTCCGTATCAGATTCTGGCAATTACTTTTACTAATAAAGCCGCAAAAGAAATGAAGGAGCGTGTTGAAAAAACCGTAGGCGAACAATCTGCCAACATCTGGGTCAGCACCTTCCACTCCACCTGTGTACGCATTCTTCGCCGTTTCATCGAAAGTCTCGGTTACGACCGTAACTTTACCATTTATGATGCAGACGACCAAAAATCCTTAATGAAGGACGTTTTAAAACAGCTGCAAATCGACACTAAGCAAATGAAAGAAAAAGCATTTCTTTCCGCCATCTCTTCTGCAAAAGACGAACTGGTAGGCCCGGATGCTTACGCTCTCACCGCTTACGATTTCACCGCAAAAAAGATTGCCCAGGTTTACCGTGAATACCAGCGCCGCTTAAAAGAAAATAACGCACTGGACTTCGACGACTTAATTTTTAAAACCGTAGAACTGTTCCGTACAAACCCTGACGTTCTTTCCTATTACCAACGCCGGTTCCGTTACATCATGGTAGACGAATACCAGGACACCAACACGGCCCAGTTCCAGCTGATTAAACTGCTGGCCTCCTACGAAAATGAATACGGTGAAATTGAACATAACCTCTGCGTAGTAGGTGACGACGACCAGTCCATCTACAAATTCCGTGGCGCCAATATTTACAATATTTTGAATTTCGAAAAAGAATATCCAAATGCCAGAGTCATTAAGTTGGAGCAAAATTACCGTTCCACAAAAAACATTCTGGCTGCCGCCAACGAAGTCATCCACAACAACCGGGGCCGTAAATCCAAGTCCCTCTGGACAGACAATGCCGAAGGCAGTGTGGTTCATTTTACCCGCTACGAATCTGACATCGACGAAGGTAATTTTGTAGCAGACAAAATTGAAGAACTGTTAAAAGAAAAGGGCTGTGAATTCAAAGATTTTGCAGTACTTTACCGTACCAATGCCCAGTCCCTGGTATTCGAAAAAGCCCTTCGTGCCAAGCATATTAAGGCAAAAACCATCGGTGCATTAAGTTTCTTCCAGCGTAAAGAAGTAAAAGACATCATTGCTTACTTAAAAACCATCGACAACGCCAGAGACGACATTGCGCTCACCCGCATTATCAATGTTCCAAAACGCGGCATCGGTCTCACAACCATCGACCGCTTAAAAGACTATGCTGCCGCACATGAAATCAGTCTGTACGGCGCCCTGGAGCGCTTAGAGAGCATTTCTTCCGTAGAACGTGCAAAACCTAAGCTCCGCTCTTTCTTAGCCTTAATCGAGAGCCTGCGCTACGAACAGACCCAAAATAGCATTCCATTAAAACAATTAATCAAAAAACTGCTTTCCGAAACCGGCTATGTAGACGAGCTCCGTGCCGACGAACCCGACACCGCAGAAGAGCGTATCCAGAACATTGATGCCCTCATCTCCTACGCTGAACGTTACGAACAAACCGAAGACTTACCTTCTCTTACCGGCTTTTTGGAATACTGCGGTTTAAACAGCGAAGAAGCCGCCTCTGAAGAGGAGGACGAGGAAGATGCCGACAATTACGTATCCCTCATGACCTTACATAATGCCAAAGGTCTGGAATTCCCATATGTGTTCCTTTGCGGCATGGAAGAAGGCTTATTCCCAAGCTTTATGTCTTTAAATGCAGAAAACCCTGAGGCAGAAATTGAAGAAGAACGCCGTCTTTGCTATGTAGGTATCACCCGGGCCATGAACGAACTCTATTTAAGTGCCGCATCGCGCCGTATGCTTCGCGGAGAAAACCAGTACAATTCCGTTTCCCGGTTTATTAAAGAAATTCCCCGCTATCTGTTAAATGTCACTTCCCCTACCGGCGGAGACTCCTCCTTCCGGCAAAGCAGTGCTTTTGCAGACAGTCCAATCCGGCAGTCTAAAACTACCTTTCAGGAAAGCAAAAAGACCTTTTCCGCCGCTGCCTATGGTGGTTCCCGGCCATCCGTACCATACAGCACACCGGGCTCCGGTGTAAGACAGCCTGAAAATGCATTTACCATGTTTGACAAACCTACCCCTGCCATAGCAGACAAACCGCTCTCCTATGACGTAGGTGACACGGTACTCCATATAAAATTTGGCACCGGCGTAGTCAAATCCATTGTAAAAGGCAAAAACGGCCACGAAGTTACGGTAGATTTTCCGCACTATGGCACAAAAAAACTGCTTTCCACCTTTGCCAATCTAAAAAAACTGTAATTTGTTATAAAATTTCAAGTTAGATATAGTAAATTTTAAAAAAAGGTGGTATACTATTGTTATTAACATGAATGACTACTTTTTCACAAGAAAGGATGCTGTTATGTACATGAAGAAGATTGATGAATTAATTGCAAGCAACGCTAAATTAGCAGAACTCCTTGGCAGAAAGGAAGAAGAACCGGAAAAGAAATGCTGTAAGGCTATTGTCTGGGTACTTGCCATCATCGGTGCCGTAGCTGCTATCGCTGCTATTGCTTACGGTGTATACCGTTACTTAAATCCTGATTATCTTGATGATTTCGATTTCGATGATTTTGAAGATGAAGACTTTGAAGAAGACTACGACGACGATTTAGAAGACGAAATCGTAGAAGATATTGTTGCTGAAACAGAAACAGAAGAAGCTTAAGTCAAAATTTAGAGCCTGCCGTAGCAGGCTCTTTTTGTTTTTACTTCATTGCCTTCTCAGAGTATGTGTTATCTACCAAATCTTTGTAAGGCGGGCGTTTTTCCAGTTCTCCCGCACTTTCCAAAATATCAAGTAATAACGTAAATGCCTCCTCGGAAAATACCAGGTCCTCTTTCCAGCTGTTCTGATCATAATATCTTGTAATAATAGTAACCAGAGTATCTCTGTCAGTTTCGGCAAACTGCGGCTGGATAATTCCCGCAATTTCTTCCGGTGTGTGGGTGTTTACATAATCCATACCCTTTTGCAGAGCCTTTACAAAACCTTCAATTACATCCGGGTTCTTTTCAATATAACTCTTCTTTGCGGAAAATGCAGTATACGGTACATATCCGCTTTCCACACCAAGGGAAGAAACAACAAAGCCTGCGCCCTCTTTTTCCAGAGCAGTTGCCGAAGGCTCAAACTCTACGGTATAATCACCGCTTCCGCCGGAGAAAGCCTGTGCAGTCATTCCAAAATCAATATTCTGGATAATGTTTAAATCAGTAGCAGGGTCCATGCCGTATTTCTTTAAGATATATTCGAAGACCATCTGCGGCATACCGCCCTTTCTTCCGCCAAGGACTGTCTTACCTTTTAAATCTGTCATCTTAAAATCCGGTTCAGCTTCCCTGGAAACCAGGAAATTACCGGCACGCTGTGTCAACTGTGCAAAGTTAACCACATAATCTTCTGCCCCTTCATTATACACGTAAACGGAAGCTTCCGATCCCATAAAACCGATTTCGGACTCACCGGATAATACTGCAGTCATGGTTTTATCCGCACCAAGACCATTTACCAGTTCCACTTCAATATTTTCTTCTTCAAAATATCCTTCTTCAATTGCAACATACATCGGGGCATAGAAAATGGAATGAGCCACCTCCGTCAGTTTTACCTTAGTCATTCCATCCTCTTTACCGCATGCGGTAAGCATCATGCAAACCATTGCAGCGATAAGTAATAACGCACATTTTTTCTTCATAAAAACCTCCCGGTTAAGTTTGACTTCTTAGTCAGTATACTCAACCGGGAGGCGTAACGTGTTTGTACCACTATTTCTTTTTTGCTTTATTATTGTTTATATTATTTTTTATTACCTGATTTCCTTCTTTAAACAGTGCGGAAATTGTTTTACCGAGCATATTTTTGGTTTCTTTGGAAAGTCCGCCGATTTCCTTTAATACAACATTGGCAATTCGGCCTTTTTCAGCATTTAAATCATCTAAATTTTTTGCCTGTGATGCATCCAGGATTTTGTATAGGGTATCCACAAAAACAGCCCGCTCTTCGTTGGAAGTTTCCCTCAACCAGTTCTTTAAAATATCATTTACCATTCTGCTGGTGTCAGACACGCTGTCTACCGTTACAAAGTTTGGTCCGAGAACTTCCCAGGACATGGCATCATGCTGTAATAAGCCTTTATTACTGCTTTTTACCACATTGTGCTCCCCGACAGGCTCCAAAAGCATGCCTACCACTGCTGTTTCCGGCACAAAGGAATGAATCTTTGGAAGCATTTCTTCAAAGGCATCTCCCAGACTGTTCAAATCATAAAAGCCGGGGCCGTCATGATTATAGATTTCGAGAATTTTTCTTCTGGTGCGGTAGGATGCACGGACGCCTGCATAAACTGCCAGGTTACCGCCCTTGGAATGACCGCATACATACACCTTTCCCGGGATGCGGTCTGCCACGCCCTCCAGATAGGATAATGCCGTATTCTGCGCCGGAATAATCGGAAGAAAACTCATGTTGAAATCTTCCTTCCAGCCGATTAAACTCTCATCTGTACCGCGAAACACAACAGCATACCGGTTTTTCTGAAGCAATACCGTCATGGCACAAAACTGACTTTCTTTTTTGTAATCAATCAGATTAACAAACCCGGTCAACTTGAGATTGCGAAAACGTTTGGAAGCAGCCAGCTTTTGCAGCATAAGAACTGACGTCTTAGTAAACGAAACGTGCTCCTTTAAAAATTTCTCTGCATCGTGAGTCTTTGAAAACTGCTCCGATGCTTTTTCTATGGTAATCGTGTCTGTTTCAGAGCACTCTGCAGGCACAATGCCATCCAGCGCCGCATAGGAAAGCCACGCCAGAATCATACTGTCTACTTCGTTAAACTCTGCCTCATCAAAGGTAAGGTCACCTCTCCAGTCGAGGTAATCAAACATACCTGCCATACCAACACTCCTATCCCCTGTCTGTTACTCGGTTGCAATGTTGCCCAGAATTTTAAGTCTGGAGGCCTCTTCCCTAATACCGTTTAAGGTATTTCTTACTGCAGCATCCGTAATTTTTCCTTCAAAATCCACGAAGAAACGATACTCAAAGCTGCGGCCCGGAATCGGTCTGGATTCAATTTTTGTCATATTTAAATTATTGTACATTATGTGGCTCAGCATTTTATAAAGACTACCGGATTCATGAGGCAGTTCAAAACAAATGCTGATTTTATTTGCGTTTGGTAAATACTGCTTTTTGTTAGCTACAATAATAAACCGGGTAGAATTAACTTCCTCCGTGTTTAAACATTCCGCCAAAATTTCTAAACCATAAATACCGGCTGCTCTCTTGCTGGCAATGGCCGCCAAGGATTTGTCACCACTTTCCATAACCCGCTTTGCGCTTTCGGATGTACTGCCGGAACCTATCGGACGAATATCCGGATGTTCGTCAAAAAATTTTCTGCACTGGCTCAACCCCTGGGCATGGGAATACACCTTACGTAACTCCCCAATTTTAGCACCCGGAACTCCCAGCAAAGCATGCTCGATTTTTACCACATGTTCACCCACCAGATAATTATCATACTCCATCAAAAGATCATAACTATCAGTAATACCGCCGGTAGTCGTATTTTCGATTGGAAGCACACCAAATTCTGCCGCACCGCTCTGCACTGCTTCCATTACTTCTTTGAAGGTAGCCGCAGGGAAACCGGCAACCTCTGTACCGAAGCAATCGGCCATAGCCTGCTCGGAATAAGATCCCGGTGCGCCGAAAAAACATACCTTGGTATCTGCTGTCTTAGGCAGTTCTGGAAGTTCTTCAAACTTTTCATTCTGTTCCGTCAGTAAGCTGTACTGATACTTTCTGCTGATGGACATAATCTGGGAAAAGAGCTCCTGAATAGCACGTTCATTAAATTCTGTAGTTGCCATGGAACCTAAAGTCTCCAGCTTCTGTGCCTCACGTTCCGGATCAAATACCTTTTTCCCGGTATTTCTTTTATAGTCTGCCACATCTCCTGCAACTTTCATACGTTCTTCAAACAAACTTACGATTTGCTTGTCGATACGGTCGATACTTTCTCTGGATTTTGCCAAATCTATCATTGGTTGTTCCGCCTTTCTATTCGTTAGTCAGCTGAGACGTATACAGCTGATAGTAGTGGCCCTTCTTTTCCATTAATTCATAATGGTTACCGCTTTCCGCAATCTGGCCGTCATTGATGTACATGATACGGTCACAGCCTTTAATGGTGGAAATGCGGTGTGCAACGATAAAGGATGTTCTGTTCTTTAACAACTGCTTAATACCCTCCTGCACCAAAAGCTCCGTATTGGTATCAATGGAAGAAGTCGCTTCATCCAAGATAAGAATCTTCGGATTGGAAAGCAGGGTTCTTGCAAAGGATAATAACTGACGCTGGCCGGCAGATAACACATCACCACGTTCATTTACCTGGGTATTGTATCCCTCCGGAAGCTTCTGGATAAAATCATCCGCATAAACCTGCTTTGCAGCCGCAATACATTCTTCATCCGTAGCATCAAGACGTCCGTAACGGATGTTTTCCATGATGGTTCCGGAGAAAATAAAGGTATCCTGCAGCATAATACCCATCTGGCTTCGGATGGACTTTAAGGTTGCCTTTGCAATATCAAAATCATCAATTAATACTGCACCACTTTTAATATTATAAAACCTGGAAACCAGATTTACAATCGTTGATTTACCTGCACCGGTCGGACCAACTAACGCTATACTCTCTCCTGCCTTGGCATGGAAGCTGACATCCTTTAATACCGGACAGTCCTTCTCGTACTCGAAAACCACATGGTCAAACTTTACATCACCCTGAATTTCAGGAAGCTCTACGGCATCCGGTTCGTCGGTAACGGTTACCGGCTCATCCATCAACTGGAAAATACGCTCCAGGTAGGATACGGTGTTAATCAGCTGGTTATAGTTACTACTGATGTTTTGGATAGGCTGCCAGAACCGGCTGGCATAGCTGGTCATAGCAATAATCACACCAACCTCCAGGCTTTCTCTAAAGTAAAGAATACCAATAATATATAAAGCATAGTTGGTAACCTTGGTTAACATCAAGGTAATCGGCCAAATACTGTGGTTTACGGTAACTGCCTTCATAAAAGCATTCTTTGCTTCGATGGAAAGTTCCTGGTTAATTCCGCTGTTATGTTTTTCTCTGGCAAAGCTCTGGGTAACACGTTCTCCGTTGATACTCTCTGCCAGATAGGCAGTATAGTTGGAGGACTTGTTGGCCTGCATCTGCCAGGCCTTTCTCTGAACACCCTTAATGGCAAACAGGTAAATAACAAATACCGGAATTCCGGAAAACACCACCAGGGAAAGTCCAGGATGCATATAAAGCATAAAACCGGCAATCACCAGAAGGCTAAGACCTTCCAGAATCATGTTAATCATACCGTTGGTTAAAAAGTCGGATACAGAGTTTACATAGTTTACCACACGTACCAGAATCTTTCCGTGAGGTCTGCTGTCAAAATAGTCGAATGGTAAATCCTGCAGGTGTACAAACAAATCACGACGAATGTCACGGATAATACCCTGACCTGCTTTTGCGGTTGCCCTGGAACGGCTCTTATTACAGATTGCCTGCGCAATAACAGTAATGATGATTAACACGCCTGCAATCAGCAGAGACTTTACATCCTTGTTTGGGATATATTCATCAATGGCATTCTGGGTAAATAACGGTAATAACAAGCCACAGAAAATGGATATCATACTGAAACAGAACGCAGCTACAAAAAGCTTTTTATACCGCTTTACATAAAACAGGCTTCGTACCAGCTGGGATATGTCAAACTTGTTCTCTAAGGTTTCATCTACATTATATTTATTTCTTGCCATTAGAATGCACCTCCTTCCAGAGCTGCTGCAATTTCATCTTCACCCGCAAGACCTTGCTGGATGCGGTAAATCTTATAATAATATCCCTGCTTTTCTAAAAGTTCCTTATGGGTTCCCTGCTCGGTAATCTGACCGTTTTCTAAAATAACAATAAAGTCTGCATTCTTTACGGCAGTGATTCTTTGGGCAACAATAATTTTAGTTGCCTTCTTTTCTCTTGCCGCAATATGCTCCTGAATATACTTTTCTGTCTCTAAGTCTACCGCAGAAGTGGTATCATCCAGCATCAGAATCGGAGCATTCATAGCCAAAGCTCTTGCCAGGGCAAGACGCTGCTTCTGGCCGCCGGACAAGCCCATACCACGCTCACCTACAATAGTATCGTAGCCTTCCGGAAGCTTAGACACAAAGCTGTCGGCATCTGCATCCACCGCTGCCTTCTTTACTTCTTCCTCGGAGGCATCCGGCACACCGTATGCGATGTTTGCTTCCGCCGTATCGGAGAACAGGAATACATCCTGCAAAGCAATACCGATGTTACGGCGCAAATGCTGTAAATCATATTTTCTGACATCCACGCCATCAACTAATACACTACCTCTGGTAACATCCACAAATCGGGTAATAACATTCAAAAGCGTAGTTTTACCGGAACCGGTAGCACCCATGATACCCACGGTAGCCCCCGCCGGAATATGCAGATTGATATTCTTTAATACTTCATCGCCGTCATAGGACAAAGTTACATTCTTTAACTCGATTTCACCGGTAATTTCCTTGGTAACCGCATTCTTAGGGCTTTCAATATCCGTTGCCATGTCATAAAGCTCATGCACTCGCTCGCAGCTTGCCATGAAACGCTGTAAATCGTTGATAAAAAAGCCCAGCTGCTGCATCGGGTTATTTAACATCCAGGAAAGGGACGTAAAAATAACCAGATCACCCAGGGTGATTCTGTCAAAGATACAAAGCAGTGCACCGATAATGATGGCACAGCTGTTCATGATATTTGCTGCAGTTTCCAGAATCGGGGCATACTTTACCCAAACTCTGTTACCTTCTAACTGAAGGTCATAATATTTTTCATTTTCCGTATCAAACTTTTCAATTTCAAAGGGTTCACGGCAGAAGGCACGAACCACGCGGTTACCACTGATATTTTCCTGAACCATGGTATTTAAACGGGATAACTGCGCTCTGGCATTACCGAAAATCGGACGCACCACTTTACCCATGCGGATGGCTGTAATAAACGCCACCGGAGAAATTGCCAAAAGACACAGGGTAAATTCCCAGCTGATGCTGAAAAACACTGACAAAACTACCACAACCATGATGACGCACTCAAACATGTTGTAAGATACCCAGCTCATGAAATGACGCATCATGTCCAGGTCGCCGGTACACTTATTAATTAAGTCACCGGAACGGTTTTTCATAAAGAAGTTTCTGCTCTGGGCACCGATTTTTTCGTATAAGTCTTCTCTTAAAATGAGAAGCGCACGGTATGCGATTTCATCTCTCTCCACGTTTGCCCAGAACTTAAGTAATGCTCTGGTAATTACAACCACCAACGCCACCAAAAGCAGCGGCACTACCTGATTTAATACTTCCTTTGTAGGTACAGAAGAATCCTCAAACATTGGCTTTAATACATTGTCAACAATATGACTGATGATTTTTGGCTCTACGGTTAACAGAACAACTGTTACAATACCTGCCAGCCAGGCAAGAATCATCCAGGCAATGTTTTTTCCTCTGATAAAAGAAAATACCCATTTTACTTCTCTCATGCTATTTCTCCTTCTGTTTTTCCTCTGTAAATCCCTTTATTTTTATTTGCAGTCCTTACATCATAACACTTTTGACGCAAAATACAAGCCCTTTTCTGAACAAAATCTTATTAAAAATTGCTAAAGTTTTGAAGCATTCCAGCCGGGGCTGTTTTTATCGCCAAAAAAAGTGTGCGCCACTCTGACGCACACCTTGATAAATCAAAATATTCAACTACTCAGCTACTTCTGCTGTAGATTCTACTTTCCCGCCTACTGCAACGTCCGGAGTTTCTGCTTTTTCCGGAGCTTCAATACCTAACGCTTCTCTGATAGCTGACATCAAACCTTCCTTAGAGTCTGCATTGAACCAAAGAGCATCGTTCTTGTGAAGACGGTCCTTACCGGTTAATTTTTCTTCTGCCAGCTTGTCATTACGCTTTTCTTCTGCCTTTTTTTCAGCTTCCTTAGCCTCGGCACGCTTTTCCTTTAACTTTGCGTAGTAGGAGTTGTTGTCGTCTCTTAATTTAGCAAAGTATTCTACCATGCCGTTGTCATTAACCTTAAAGCCAACAAACTCAATTTGCTCTGCCGCTTCTTCACCAAGTTCTTCCTTTGCCTCTGCCTTCATTTCTTCAATTTGCTCGCCGGCATTTGCAATAATTTTCTCGTACTTTGCACGGGCTTCTTCATCGGTAGCCATCTTTTCGATTAATTCGGAGCTGATAACGCAGGAGTACTTCTTGGTACCCATGGCGAAATACTTACCCATTTCTTCATCGGTTTCACAATTTGCCACAAAGAAATCGATATCACCAAACTTTTCTTTTAAGGTTGCAAGATAATCCTTTGCCTCGTCACTTAAAGCTTCGTAGGTTTTATCCAGCTTAGTCTGAAGGTCGTCTTCCTTTTCCTTCTTCTGGACAACTGCCACAGGCTTGGAATAGGTAGCCTTTGGCTGCTGTGTAACACTGCCTTCATAGGTTGCTGCATTGTCTTCCTTCTGTGCAGGTACATTCTTGTTATCTTTTACTTTGTCACTATTCTTTGTATTTGCTGTCTCTTTTGCAGGCTTATTGTACATGTTCTGTACATACTGTTCTGCCAATTTGGTTGCTGTAAATCTCATAAAAAATCCTCCCTGATATAGTATTTTTGAACAGGCTTCGTCCTTGAAACCTTTCCTTACCTACTATATCGGAAGGATTTTATAAATTCTTAACCTTATTTACGTAACTTCTTGCCAAAATACAGGAAATTACTCATAGTCTACATCAGAATACCATTGAAAGCTTGGAGAATACCGTAACAACACCTTAGCCATAATATCTTCTTCCTTTAAAAATGTGTTTTTCCACTTACGGGAATCCTGGGAAGAATTACGGTTGTCACCCAGCATAAAGTAGCAGCCCTCCGGCACCACATACGGACCATATTCACCCCGCATAGCCTCCTTAAGATAAGGCTCCTTGATTGGTTCACCATCAATATAAACCGCACCGTTTTTAATTTCCACGGTTTCTCCCGGCAAACCGATAACACGTTTTACATAAGTAGTTTCCGGATGATCCGGATAAGGGAAAATTACGATATCCCCGCGCTCCGGTCCGCCAAACATATACGCCAGCTGGAAACCCATGATACAGTCATCTACCTCAATAGTGTGTTCCATAGATCCGGTTGGAACCTCTGCTTTAATAATAACATAGCTATTGATAAGCTTTGCTGCCAAAACCGCCAGGGCAATGGTTAATACCCAGGACAGTATTTCTTTTATCTGCTTTTTTATATTCTCATTCATGATGCTCTATTGATTGACTGCCCCCACAAATTTAAGGAAAGCAGCTTTTCCTTCCTCTGTTCTCTTGTAGACGCCGGCATGCTCTAATACCTTAACAAATACATCGCCCACTTCCTTTTCAATTATAGCATCAATATTTTCTTTGTCAAAGGTTTTATACTTTTCTACCAATTCATCTGCCCACGGGCCATGTGCCGCAATGCTTTCTACCGCGGAAACCTTAACACCGTTTATAAGACACTGCTTTACTTCTTCCAATTCGGTCTTTAGACGGGCAGGAAGCACAGCCAGACCCATAACCTCAATAAGACCGATATTCTCTTTCTTGATATGATGAAGCTCTGCATGCGGATGATATACACCCAGCGGATGCTCTTCGGTAGTCAAATTGTTACGAAGAACTAAGTCCAGTTCAAACTTACCCTCTCTTACTCTTGCAATCGGAGTAATAGTGTTGTGCGGCTCTCCGTCGGTTTCTGCAAACACGGTTGCTGATTCATCGGTATAGCCTCTCCAAACCTTTAAAATCTTTTCTGCCAGTTCTACCAGGCGTTCCTTCTTTTCACTGCTGATACGGATAACAGACATCGGCCACTTAACAATACCTGCCTGCACATCTTCAAAGCCGTTAAACACCACCGGTGTTTCCACTTCTGCCTTTGCCATGGCAAAGGTATAATGTCCGCCCTGGAAATGGTCGTGGGTTAAAATGGAACCACCAACAATCGGCAGGTCTGCATTGGAGCCAAGGAAATAATGCGGGAACTGCTCTACAAAATCAAGAAGCTTGACAAAGCAGGCACGGTCTATCTTCATTGGTGTGTGCTTCTGATTCAGTACGATGCAATGCTCGTTATAGTACACATACGGAGAGTACTGGAATCCCCAAGGCTCGTTGTTAATTGTTAAAGGAATAATACGCAGATTCTGTCTTGCCGGATGATTGGTACGTCCTGCATAGCCCTGATTTTCCATACAAAGCTGACACTTTGGATAACCGCTCTGTTTCATAAGCTTTGCTGCTGCAATGACCTTTGGATCCTTTTCCGGCTTGGAAAGATTGATGGTAATGTCAATTTCGCCATACTCAGAAGCAATCTTCCACTTACGGTCTTTTGCCACACGGTCTGTACGGATATAGTTCGTCTCACGGCACAGCTTATAGAAATAGTCAGTGGCCGCCTCAGTACTTTCTGCCTTCTTTTCCTCAAAAGCACGTATTACTTCACTTGGTCTTGGAGTCAGTAAACCCATTACCTTAGTATCGAATAAATCACGGTAAGTAACCGTGTTATCTTCCATCAGACCATGTTCTGCCGCATAGTCATTCATGCGCTCTAACACTTCAGAAAGATGAGCAATATCGCATGGGAGATTCAGCATCTCCTCTTCGCCTAAATCGTCCATACCAAACAGCTCCATCAAACGGTTGATGGTATAAATTCTATCCTCTTCTGCAATCAGGCCGGTATTTACGCCATATTTTGCCAGCCATAAAATTTCCTTTGTCATATCTGTTCTCCATTTCTGAAAACGCCGGAAGGTAAACTCCCGGCATTTTCTTAGACTCTCTATCTATAATTTACTGCAATTCTACAGGGCCGCTGCCGATGTCTACTACATAGAAATCTGCTGCATAACCAATCTTGTTCTTATAAACTTCTCCAACGGTCTGAATGAAGTTATCTACGCAATCTTCCTTTACAATGCTTACGGTACAACCACCAAAACCGGCACCTGTCATACGGGAGCCGATAACTCCTTCTACAGTCCATGCAGTTTCAACTAAAGTATCCAGCTCAATACCGGTAACCTCGTAATCGTCACGCAGGGAAACATGGGAAGCATTCATCAGCTGACCAAAGGTAATTACATCGTTTGCCTTTAATGCATCCACTGCACGGATGGTTCTCTGGTTTTCATATACCGCATGCTTTGCACGGCGGATTTTTACCTCATCACCGATAACATCCTTGATTTCTTCAAACTCAGCCTCGGAAAGCTCACCTAAAGACTTGATATCCTTCTTTGTCTGAAGTAAAGCAAGAGCAGCCTCACACTCGCTTCTTCTTTCATTATACTTGGAATCGCCAAGACCACGCTTCTTATTAGAGCATGCAATAACAATCTTTGCGTTCTCAAGTACCAACGGAGCGTACTCGTAAGAAAGGTCTGCTGTATCAAGGAAAATTGCATGATTTTCTTTACCCATAGCAATAGCAAACTGGTCCATAATACCGCAGTTTACGCCGATAAATTCGTTTTCTGCCTTCTGTGCCAGCTTGGACATTTCAACAAAATCCATTTCAAAACCGAACAGTTCTCTGCATGCAAACGCAGTTAACACTTCGATGGACGCGGAAGAAGAAAGACCGGAGGAGTTTGGAATGTTTCCGCAGAAAACAAAATCCATACCCTCATCGATGTTAATGCCTGCTTCGCGAAGCTTTGCAATAATACCCATTGGGTAGTTTGCCCAATCATTTGCTTCCTTATCGTATTCCAGTTCTTCCAAATCAGCTGCAATAATGCCAAGATGTTCAAAGTTCATGGAGTAAAAACGGCAGGTGTCCATTCCGTTTCTTCTTGCTGCCGCATAAGTACCGATAGTAAGTGCACATGGGAATACATGACCACCGTTATAGTCGGTGTGCTCACCAATCATGTTGACACGGCCGGGTGCAAAGAACAGACGCACATCATCAGTACCGCCAAAAATACGCTCAAATTCCTGCATTAACTTCTCTTTCATAATACGCCTCCATTTGAAATAAAATCATTTGTTTTAATATTTTTGTTTTATAACAACTTTTCTGAAATCATTGTAGCAGATATAAATCAAAATGTAAAGTACCAAATAAAACTTTTTATAAAATATTTTCCGATATCTCCTTGAAATAAAGAATGTGAACCATTACAATATGTCCGTAGACATTTATTACAATAATATTGTTATATTATACAGGTTCAAAGGAGACCAACTATGAAAAGTCAATAGGAAAATAAATAGTTTTCAAAAAAGTTTATGACTAAAAAAGTGTATAGGAAATAAAGCTCCCAAAGGGCGCTTATAAAAATTAAATATAGTTGAACAGGTAAAGACTTAGGCT
>JAGBCB010000008.1 GCA_017938145.1 Lachnospiraceae bacterium | reverse complement strand
TAAATCGAATGCAGAATAATGAAGGGTGGCTGACACATTTATCTTCGGGCGTGGTGTCCCAACTTGAAATTCCGTCAGACCGGTCACCTTCATCATATAAGAAAAGCGAAGGCTGTTAAACCCTCGCTTATATATTACCAACTTGAATAGGTCGAAGAAATGAAAATTTGATTTTGTACATTCTTGCATGTATGAAGAATAAAATGAAGGAGGATAATAATTATGGCATCAAGCATTGTTCATTTGGCAATAACAAATGAATTGATAAAAAAATATTCTTTTAGAGATGTCCATAGGTTAAAATATGGGTCGGTAATAGTTGATGCTGGATATAATGGAAATAGTCATTTGAAAATTAATGTGTTTGATGGTCAAAAAAAGACGTATGATTTTGATTCTTTTCGGCAAATGTTTGGAGAGAAAATGCGAGAAGATGATTTTTACTTAGGATATTATCTTCATTTGGTGCAAGATGTGCTATATAGACGTTTTGTTTATGATAAGTATCACTGGAATCCGAAGATTCCAGGCAATGTCGAAAGGCTACACAGAGATTATGCAATAGTAAATGGTTATATTATTAAGAAATATAATTTAGTAAATGATTTGTTGATTCCTGAAAACTTTAGTGAGGAGATAATCAATAATCTATGCTCATTTGATGCAGAAGATTTTCGTAAGAGGATGGATTCTTATTTTATTCCTATAGAGGAACAGGATATATTCTTTTTTACCAGAGAAATGTCGGATGAGTTTATAGGTGAAGCGATTGATTTATGTCTACATGAAATAAAATGTCTTGAGAAGAATGAATCAGGAATAGATATGTATGAATATGCTTGGACGAGATTGTTTTAAATGCCTTTGGTAGTAACAATAAGATTTTTGCTTATCAGTTTAACAAATTCTAATTTTACAAAAGAGTATGATTGTATGAAGAGACTGAATGAAATGCTAAATATCATAATTGGGTCAGTTATAGGTGCATTTGTCTTACGAACTCTTTATTATATATGGGACTTCAAAACCTATCCCAAATTTTATGCTATGCAGTCCGCACCTTGGTATACAAGCCTTTTGGCGGACGGAGCATTTACCCTTGTAGTGTCGCTGATATGCATTGTGATAAAAGTAATCATCAAGAAAAAATGTAAAAATACAAAATGACAAATTCCAATTTGTCGAACAGTTACATAATATAAACATGAGGTGACACCATGGCAAAACGTGAGAGCAATCACATTACCAGTTGTACTATTTCCTGGGAAAATACAGAAGATATAGTAAGTGTTGTAACAAAAGTACTGCAAACAGAAATTCAGGTAAGACTTTACCATAGTGGTAATTTAACCAGTGGCAGAATATGGCCAATGTCTGAGCAACAGAAACAGGAGTTGTATAACATATTATATAATTGCATTGAAGACTGGGATTGTGATGAATATACAGTTAATGAGTCCGATGGTAATCACTGGCAGTTTAAGATATGTACGCAAAGGAGTTGTCTCAGAACAGTTTGCGGTACAATCGAGCCACCGCCACATGGCGCAGAGATAAAAAAGATGCTTGCCGGAATAATCGGTGAAGAGAATTGCTATTTCTATTAACCGGAAAGGTATTCAGATAAAAGCGGGAGGATGGAAGGATGGACAGAAGCATACAATTAAGAAAAATGACAGCCGAAGAATATGAGTCATATTTACTTTATCATATTGAGCACCATGCTGCTGGTTTAGTTAAGGATAAGGGAATAAGCATGGAAGAAGCTTGCTTAGAGGTGAAAGCGAGACTGCCTCAAATGCTTCCGGATGGCAAGGATACACAGGATAATTACTTAATGGTAATTGAAAGAAAAGAGGACTCGGCCATTGTTGGATATATGTGGTATATATACGATCGCAGAAGAGATACGTATCTGTTTTTATGTGATTTCCATGTTTTTGAGGGCGAGAGACGAAAGGGTTATGGTGAAGCGGCGCTGTATGAATTGGATGAGGCAGCTCGTAAACTTTTGTGTAAGAAATGCGTTTTGTTTGTGGCAGATGCAAATGTGAATGCAAGAAAGTTATATGAGAAATGTGGCTACATATATAGAAATGAACGGGAAAATGGCAGATATATGGACAAGGATGTGTAGAAAACATACTTATTAAACAACATGCGGTTATCTAAGAGAGGAGAGTTCCATGGACTGGCTTAACATGTTCGGACTCATATTTATCATTGTGATTATGATACCTAACATCATCTATGCCATCAAATGCAAAGATGGTTTTGCAAACAAGTGGCAAAACAAAACGGTAGAACTTTTGGAGCAAATCGGACGTTTTGGCTGCTTTGGATTTATGATAATCAATATTCCGGGGACATGGTTTGGCTGGTGGTCGGACGAGGTGTTTGCAGTATATCTGATGGTGGATGTGATACTGGTGCTTTTATATTGCATTATTTGGGCAGTTTGTTTTAAGAAAAACACGGTATTCCGGGCACTGGCGTTATCGGTTTTGCCGTCGGTAATATTTTTCTTTAGTGGCATTATGAGCCGGTCGGTATTGCTGCTTGTTTCTGCGGTGATTTTTGCGCCGTGCCATATTCTGATTTCGTATAAAAACGCAGAAGAGAAATAAGAGGTTTTTGATATTATGAAGATTTTACTGGCAGCAGTCAATGCAAAGTACATACATTCCAATTTAGCGGTCTACTGCCTGAAGTCTTATGCGGCGTCCAAAGGGCAGGAAGCAGAAATCGCAGAGTATACCATTAACCAGCAGACAGAAGAGGTTTTGCGGGATTTATATGAGAGAAATGCTGATGTGGTGGCGTTTTCCTGCTATATTTGGAACATTGAATTTATCAAAGCAGTGATTAAAGATTATAAAAAAATCCGTCCGCAGTGCGAAATCTGGCTGGGTGGACCGGAGGTGTCCTATCGGGCAGAAGAACTGCTTGCAGAACTTCCTGAAGTGCGGGGTGTCATGGTTGGCGAAGGGGAAGAAATTTTTGCAAAGCTGGCGAAAGCATACAGGGAAGAATTATCTCTAAATGAAATTTCAGGCATTGCGGTACGTGAAAATAACGGTGAAATTCTTACGACAGAACCTGCGGAACCGTTAGATTTTTCCGCCCTTCCGTTTCCTTACGGAGACGAGAACTTAAGCTTTTTTGACAACCGTATCATCTATTATGAATCCAGCAGAGGATGTCCGTTTTCCTGTGCGTACTGTTTGTCTTCTTTGGACAAGCGGGTGCGTTTTAGAAACATGGATTTAGTGAAAAAAGAATTGAAATTCTTTTTGGATAGACAGGTTCCTCAGGTCAAATTTATTGACCGTACTTTCAACATCAATGGACCGCGGACAGTAGAACTGTTACAGTTTATCAAAGAGAACGATAACGCAATTACGAACTTCCATTTTGAAGTGGCAGCAGAGTTGCTGACCAAGGAACAAATAGAGTTGTTGAATTCCCTGCGTCCGGGACTGGTGCAGTTGGAAATCGGCGTGCAGTCTACAAACAGCGAGACACTGACCGCAGTAAACCGTAAAACAGAGCTCTCTGAGTTGAAGAAAACCGTGGCAGCAGTGCGGAAAAAGAACAACGTACATATTCACCTGGATTTAATTGCAGGGCTTCCGAAGGAAGACTTAGATTCCTTCAAAAAATCCTTTAATGAAGTATATGAAATGAATCCCCATCAGCTGCAACTGGGCTTTTTGAAGGTGCTCTCGGGGGCACCAATGGAAGGCATGGCAGCAGAGAATGAGATTGTTTATCAGAGTGCACCTCCTTACGAGGTGTTGTCTACCAATTGGCTTTCCTACGAGGATATTATTCTGCTGAAAAAAGTGGAAGAACTGGTAGAGGTTTACTATAACAGCGGACAGTTTGTGTATAGTATGATGTATTTGCAAAAACACGCAAATTCACCCTTTGAATTATATGAGAAGCTGGCAATGTTTTACGAAGAAAAGAGCTATGCAGGATTGAAGCTTTCCCGAAATAAGCGGTATGAGATTTTGTGGGAGTTTGCGAAGGAAACCTTGTTTGCAGAAGACAACGATAGGGCTTTTGCAACAGGACCGGCAACAAGCCAAATCTTCGCAGAAATCCTCTTCTTCGATTATTGTCTTAGGGAAAAACCAAAGTCCCGTCCGTGCTTTGCAATGCAGAGCAGGCTGGATAAGCAGGAGTTAAAAGAAACTTATCTTTCTTTCGGCGTGAAGCGGGAGGAAGAGGGTATGCACGATATAGAGCAATTTTCCTTTGACCCGGTGGAAACGGCGGAGCAGGGGAAAGTTGTTGGAAAACCGTGTCAGGTGTTGTTTTCTTATGAGCGTCGGGATGCAATGTATGGCGGAGCAGTAACGAAGAAAAATAAACAATAGAAGGGCGGTGCCTTATGGCAAAGCGTAGATTATCACAACAGGAAAAAGAGCGGGTAGCAGAGGTGTTAAAGCGTCTGGATACCCAATATGGAACAGAGTACAGGTGTTATTTGGACCATGAAAATCCGTGGCAGCTGTTGGTGGCAACTATACTCAGCGCCCAGTGTACTGATGCCAGGGTAAATATTGTAACCAAGGATTTGTTTGTGAAATATCCGGACGTGGAGGCTTTTGCTAATGCAGATCAAAAGGAACTGGAGCAGGACATTCATGCCACGGGCTTTTATCATAACAAGGCAAAGAATATCATTGCCTGTGCAAGAAGAGTGTTATCGGAGTTTGGCGGCGAGGTGCCGAGCAGCCTGGAGGACTTAACTTCATTGGCGGGTGTGGGCAGAAAAACTGCTAACGTTATCCGCGGCAATATTTACAACGAACCGAGCATTGTGGTGGATACCCATGTAAAAAGAATCTCCAACAAGCTTGGCTTTACCAAGGAGCAGGACCCGGAGAAAATCGAGTTTGACTTGATGGAGGTTCTGCCGAAGGACCACTGGATTTTATATAACATCCATATTATTACGCTGGGAAGAACCATTTGTACCGCCAGAAGTCCAAAGTGCACGGAGTGCTTTTTGGCGGATGTGTGTAAGGCAGGTGCGAAGTAATGAAAGGAATTATTGCCATCGACGTGGAAACCACGGGAATCAGTCCCGAAAAGGAACGTATTATAGAAATCGGTGCTTTCCGTCCGGAAACCGGCGAGGTGTTCCGTACCCTGATTAGTCCGGGACGTCCGTTACCGGAGTGTATTACGGAATTAACGGGAATCACGGATGAGATGCTGGTTGGTGCGCCGGAGGAGGCAGAGGCAATCAGGGCATGGCTTGATTTTATGGAGGATGACACAATTCTCCTTGGCCACAATATCAGCTTTGACCATAGCTTTCTGGTACAGGCTATAAGACGGTGTGGGTATGAAGAACCGCAGTTTAGCGGAATTGATACCTTAAAGCTTTCCAGAGTGCTATGCCCGGAGCTGCCAAATAAAAAGCTGGAAACCATGGTGGCACATTTTGGCCTGACCAATGAGCGTGCCCACAGAGCATTTGAGGATGCTAAGGTGACGGTGGAACTTTATCAATGTCTGAAAGCCATGAATAAGGAGCCGGACTTATTTGAACCGGTACCAATGTTCTTTAAAGCAAAGAAAACAGAGCCCATGACACAAAAACAGCGTTCATTTCTGAACGCCATTTTGAAATATCATAAATTGGAAGATAAGTACAATACCGAAGACCTGTCAAAAAGCGAGGCTTCCCGGTTGATTGACAAGCTGTTACTGGCCTACGGCAGAGTCCCGTATAGCCATTAAATTGGATAAAAGAGCCTTCTTTGTCATGGAAGTGAGCTCTTCTGCGGCAGAAATTACGGAATTTATGCCTTCTGCATTATTTTTTTCTTTATAAATTGTGGCAAGTAAGGTATAATTAGCACTGATATCGGTTTTAATGGAAAGTGCGTATTCTAAAATGGTTGCGGCTTCGTTTGCCATACCGCGGTCGTAAAGAAGTTTTCCGTAGCGGTATAAGCTGCGTACCAGCTCCAAATAGTTTTTGTCGTATTCCATTAAAAGGTTGATGTTTGGGGCACCGTATTCCAGTTTTAAATCGGTGTTGGATTTGCCGGTAAAGTTTACGATTTTACCGGAAGCAAGATTATAAATGTGTTTCTGGATATCGCCGATTTCTTCGGAATCCGTTTCGGGAAACGGCAAGGTGTTTACCGGAACATGAATATAGTCCAAATTGGAAATGTCCTTTTTTCTGGTCAGGTTTGCCTGATGCTCCCGCTCCCAGAACTGCTCACTGCTTTGGGTGGCAATGCGGTCGGTGCGGCGCTTTTGGTAATGAACCCACAGCACCAGTAAAATTGTGATGATAAAAAATACAGGTATCATAAAAACCTCACATATTGGTTTATTTCGAAAGGAGATATAAAAATGAACAGAAAGAAAAGACAAATGTTTGCAAGTATTATCGTTATTATTTTAGTATTTGCCATGGTTCTTCCTATGCTCGCTTACATTCTTTAGTATAAAGGCGATGAAGGGAAAAGTCAACATTAGGAGAATTACTATGAAAGCAGGAAAAGTGTCGGAGGCTGTGTTAAAGCGTTCCGTAATTAAGACAGTAAATAAGCAGAAAAAACAAAATACGGCAGCAAAGGCAGCAGTAGGTTCAGATGCAGGTCTGTTTGCAGAGACAGAAATGACCGGCGTAATGGCAGTATCCGGCACAGCACTTGCAGGCTGTGAAGAAGGTCTTGCGGCTTTGGCGGTAAAGCGGGCATGCAATTCCCTGGCGGCATCGGGAGCAACACCGGATGCGGTAACACTGCAGCTGATGCTTTCGGAATCTACCGAAGAAAAAGAATTAAAGACAATTATGAAAGAGGCTGTGTCTGCTTGTGATGAGGCAGAGGTGGCATTGGTAAACGGTCACACCCAGGTAAGCTCTTTTGTGGCAGAACCGGTAATTTCCGTGACAGCCATGGGAAGTGCACCGGCGGTGATGACATTGGAAGAAATTGTGTACGGCAGCGATCTTGTTATGACAAAATCCGCCGGCCTTGCAGGAGCGGCGCTTCTTGCAAAGTATTACAGGGAAAATCTGCATGAACGCTATACCTATACGTTTATTGATAAGGCGGCAGCAAGAGAAACAGAAATTTCCGTGCTTCCGGAAGTGAAGGTACTGAAGAAGCTTGGAATCCGTCATATGCATGATGTGGCAGAGGGCGGCGTATTCGGCGCTGTCTGGGAGCTTTGCGAGCGTTTATGCGCCGGCGTGGAGCTTGACTTAAAGAAAATTCCGATTTGCCAGGAAACCGTGGAAATCTGCGAATATTTTGATGTGAACCCATATCAGCTGAAGGGGGACGGTGCGTTGTTATTCTTGTGTCATAACAGCGCGGCAGTCATCAAGGCATTAAAGGAAGCAGGAATCTCTGCGGCAGTCATCGGCAGAATCACCGACAGCAACGACCGTGTTCTTATCAACGAGGAGGAAACCAGATTTTTGGAGCCAAACCGCGTGGATGAGTATGAGAAGGCAAGAACGTTTGAGAGGAAATAAGAACTGTGAACATAGTTTTATTAGAGCCGGAAATTCCGGCAAATACAGGAAATATCGGCCGTACCTGCGTGGCAACGGGCACCAAGCTTCATCTGATTGAGCCCCTTGGCTTTGATATCAGTGACAAAGCAGTGCGCCGGGCAGGCATGGATTACTGGAAGGACTTGGACCTGGCAGTATATAAGAACTTTGAGGAGTTCCTGGAGAAGAATCCGGGAGCAAAGATTTATATGGCAACAACGAAGGCGGAAAAGGCCTATACCCATGTGGAATACGGACCAAACGATTATATTATGTTTGGTAAGGAAAGTGCGGGGATTCCGGAAGAAATTTTGTTACAGTACCCGGAAACTTCGGTGCGTATTCCCATGATTGGTGATATCCGTTCCTTAAACCTCGGAAATTCCGTGGCAATCATGCTGTACGAGGCGCTGCGCCAGAATGATTTCGAGGGCATGAATATGAAGGGACAGTTGCACCGTCATACCTGGGATGAGGCCAAATAGCCTGGGGGAGCTGTATTGTTATGCAGGCAAGCAGCCTGCTTAGAAAAGAGTATAGTATGAATGAACGAGCTTTAAAAACGCTGGAATATGATAAAATCATTGAACAGTTAAAAAAATATGCCGGTTCCGAAATGGGCCGTGCACTTTGCGGTAAATTGGTACCGCAAACCGATTTGGAAGAAATTAAAAAAATGCAGCAGGAGACCAGAGATGCCCTGCTTCGCATTTATCAGAAGGGAAGCCTTTCCTTTAACGGTGTGCCGGATATCCGTGGTGCATTGAAGCTGTTGGAGGTTGGGTCTTCTTTGCTTGCAGGAGAGCTTTTAAAATTAAGCTCCGTGCTTACCGCAACCCTTCGTGTAAAGAACTATGGCGGTAAGGTGACGGAAGAACAGCCGGAGGATTCTCTTTCTGAGCGTTTTTCCATGTTGGAACCGTTATCTGTGTTAAACAACGAGATTATGCGCTGCATTCTCTCTGAGGAGGAAATTGCGGACGATGCCAGCCCGGGACTTAAGAGCGTGCGCCGTTCCATGAAGATTACCGCGGATAAAATCCGGGACCAGTTAAGCAGTATTGTCAGCTCCCAGGAAACTAAGGGCATGCTGCAGGACAGCCTGGTTACCATGCGAAACGGCCGTTATTGTCTGCCGGTAAAGCAGGAGTACAAGGGCCAGTTCAACGGTCTGATTCACGACCAGTCTGCCAAGGGTTCCACCGTATTTATGGAGCCGGCTGCGGTTGTAAAGTTAAACAATGAGCTGAGCGAACTGATGCTGAAGGAAGCCAAGGAAATTGAGAAGATTCTGGCGGATTTAAGTGCTCAGGCGGCAGTTCACACGGAAGATTTAAAATATAACATTGATACCCTGATTGAACTTGATTTTATCTTTGCCAGAGCATCCCTTGCCAAGGCAATGAAGGCATCGGAGCCGGTATTTAACGACAGGGGTTACATCAATATTAAGAAGGGCCGCCACCCGCTCATTGACAGCAAGGTGGTTGTGCCGATTGATATTTATCTTGGGGATGAATTTGATTTGCTTGTTATTACCGGTCCGAACACCGGCGGCAAAACCGTTACCTTAAAGACGGTTGGTTTATTTACCCTGATGGGTCAGGCAGGTCTGCATATTCCGGCCTTTGACGGTTCGGAGCTGGCGGTATTTAAGGAAGTGTTTGCAGACATCGGAGATGAGCAGAGTATTGAGCAGAGTCTTTCTACCTTCTCTTCCCATATGACCAATACGGTCCGTATTTTACAGCAGGCAGATGAACATTCCCTGTGCTTATTTGACGAACTTGGTGCCGGTACCGACCCTACGGAAGGTGCTGCCCTTGCTATGTCCATTTTATCGAATTTACACCGCCGCGGTACCAGAACCGTGGCTACCACACATTACAGTGAACTTAAGATTTATGCGCTGTCCACACCGGGTGTTTCCAATGCCTGCTGTGAATTCAGCGTGGAAACCCTGCGTCCGACCTATCGTCTGCTCATCGGTATTCCGGGTAAGAGTAATGCCTTTGCCATTTCTTCTAAGCTGGGCCTTTCTGATGATATCATCGAGGAAGCAAGGGAATACATCGGCAGCAACGACCAGAGCTTCGAGGATGTGATTTCCGGTCTGGAAGAAAAGCGTCTTGCCATGGAGGCAGAAAAGCGCCAGATTGACGAATACAAGGCGGAAATTGAAACCCTGAAGAAGCGTTTAGCTGAAAAGTACGACCGCTTAGATAATGCCAAGGAGCGTATCCTTCGTGAAGCAAATGAAGAAGCAAGGGACATTCTCCAGAAGGCTAAGGATTATGCCGACGAAACCATCAAGAAGTTTAACAAGTGGGGCATGTCCGGTAACAACCGGGAAATGGAGCTGGAGCGTTCCGCCCTCAGAGAACAGCTTGGTGAAAAGGACAAGAAATTAGCAGTCCGGAAGAAGATGAACCAGAATCCGGTGGATAATAAGGAACTGCAGGTGGGCGACATTGTTATGGTGCTCAGCTTTAACTTGGAAGGTAAAGTAGTGACTCTTCCGAATGCCAAGGGTGATTTAACCGTCCAGATGGGCGTGATGCAGACCCAGGTCAACAAAAAGGACATCCAGTGGATTGGCAGAGATAAAAAGGAAGAGCCGGATAAGAAGAATACCCAGAGCGGTAAAATTAAGATGAGCAAGGCAATGACCATCCGTACCGACTTGAACTTAATCGGTAAGCGTGTGGATGAGGCATTGCCGGAATTAGATAAGTATCTGGATGATGCGTATTTGTCCCATTTAAGCCAGGTGACGATTATTCATGGTAGAGGAACAGGTGCACTGAAGGATGCTGTTCATGCGCATTTGAAGCGCACCAAATATGTTAAGAGTTATAGACTGGGTGCCTTTGGCGAAGGTGACCAGGGTGTAACAATCGTAGAGTTTAAGTAAAGCGTGGAGGTGACAATGATATGGCAACCAAGCAGAAAATTCTCATTGTAGATGATGATACGAATATTGCAGAGCTGATTTCTTTATATCTTACCAAGGAGTGCTTTGAAACCCGTATGGTAGAGGACGGCGAAGAGGCAATTAAAGCATTTGAAGAATTTCAGCCAAACCTGATATTACTGGATTTAATGCTTCCGGGTATGGATGGTTATGAGGTTTGCCGTACCATTAGAAAAACCTCCTCCGTGCCGATTATTATGCTTTCTGCCAAGGGTGAAATCTTTGATAAGGTATTAGGCCTGGAGCTTGGTGCGGATGACTATATGATTAAGCCTTTTGATTCCAAGGAGCTGGTAGCCAGGGTAAAGGCGGTGCTTCGTCGGTTTCAGCCGGTGCAGGAGGCAGTTGCAATCGCTGCGGCCGGCAATGCTTCGACCAATACGGTGCCAAATGCCCAGACCGGAGAGTATGTGGAGTATCCGGACTTGCTGGTTAATCTGACCAATTATTCGGTAACCTATCTTGGAAACACGGTGGAAATGCCGCCAAAGGAACTGGAACTGTTATATTTTCTGGCATCTCATCCGAATCAGGTGTTTACCAGAGAACAGTTATTAGATCACATCTGGGGTTATGAATATGTGGGCGACACCAGAACGGTGGACGTACATGTAAAGAGACTTCGGGAAAAGATTAAAGACCGGGAAAACTGGAGTGTTGCAACAGTTTGGGGCATTGGATATAAGTTTGAGGTAAAGAGCCGATGAAGCATTTTTCGCTGTTGTGGAAACTTTTGATTTTGTTTGCGGTGGTATCGGTGTCCCTGTTTGTTTTACTGAATACGGTGGGACTGAATATCATGCAGGACAAGACGCTTTCCAGAACCAAAGGAGAGTTGTACCGGAACGGCACAACCTATGTATCCGACTATTTGTTGGAGTATTATGAGAAGAATATTGATTACAATGAGCTGGTAACACAGTTGGAACTGCTGGGATTCATGACGGATTCCAGAGTCTGGCTGGTAAGTAAAAACGGACTCATTGTATTGGATTCGGAAAAAACGGCAAACGATTTTTCTTTGATGGAAGCGGATGCATCTTTTTTGGAAACTACCTTCCGGGAAAATGTGTATTACAAGGGCATTATGTCGGAGCCGATGCTTTGTGTAACAGTGCCGGTTATCAGTGACTACATCAATAAGGGTCATCTGGTGCTTTCCGTACCGATGAGTCGTGTGGAATCGGAAAGTGTATATTATCTGGATTTTGCTAACATAGCATATTTGATTTTTCAACCGGTTTTACTTGCGGTATTTTTGCTGATTTACCGTATGACGGCGGTGCCGGTAAAACGTATGGCGGAGGCGGCAAAGAAGTTTTCCAGGGGAAATTTCAAGGAGCCGTTGGAGCTAAAGGCTTCTGAAGAATACCGGGAACTGGGCCACACCATCCAGTACATGGGAGACAAGCTGAAAAATGCGGATGACGCCCAGCGTAAGTTTGTGTCCAACGTATCCCACGATTTCCGGTCGCCGTTAACCTCTATTAAGGGCTATGTCGAGGCCATCAAGGATGGTACCATTCCTCCGGAAATGCAGGAAAAGTATCTGGATATCATTATTTTTGAAACAGAGCGTCTGACGAAGCTGACCTCCAACCTGTTGGAGCTTAACAGCTTCGATGATAACGGAATTATCCTTCACAAATCGGAGTTTGATATTAACCAAATGATTAAGCAGATTGCGTTGTCTTTTGAGGGCACTTTTAAGAAAAAGAAGCTGGTTTTGAATCTGGTTTTTTCGGAAAAAGAGCAGTTTGTGAGGGCAGATAAAGATAAAATTGAACAGGTGTTATATAACCTGATTGACAATGCAGGTAAATTCAGCAATCCGGAAACTGCCATCCGTATTTCTACGGAGGAAAAGGGTAACAAGGTGATGATTGCTGTAAAGGATAAGGGAATCGGTATTCCGAAGGAAAGCCAGAGCAAAATTTGGGACCGTTTTTATAAGACGGACATTTCCAGAGGTAAGGATAAAAAGGGTACCGGTCTTGGCTTGTCTATTGTAAAAGAAATTATTACGGCACATGAAGAAAACATCTCGGTAGTCAGCACAGAAGGTGTCGGAACGGAATTCATTTTTTCGCTGCCACAGGCTTAAGTAATGGGGCAGGATTATGGAGAGGTATGTATGACAGAAGAACGAAAAGAAAAACAGGCAGAGGACTATCAGTTTATCAATGAAAGTATTGTTCCAAAGCGGAAGAAGAAATGGCTAAAACGGTTCGGAACATTGGGGGTTGTTGTATGTCTGGCAGTTGTGTTCGGCGTGGTTGCCCATGCAGCATATTTATTGTCAGGAGATTATCTGAAAAATCTGCTTGGAATTGAAGATAAGAGGCAGGAAGTGGAACTTCCGAAACCAACAGAGCCGGCAGGACCTACGCTTTCTCCGTCGCCAACACCGGCGGAGGCAACAAAAACTCCTACACCGGCGCCGACGGTAGAACCGATAACGCCGGTACCGACATCAACACCTACGCCGGTACCGACTTTGGGGGCGGAGGAGACACCGGAACCGACGGCAGCTCTTACTGAGACGCTGACGCCGACGCCGACAGAAATTCCGGAGCTTACACCGGGAGGTGAAATAACACCGGAGCCATCCGAAGGTGCAGAGGTAACTCCGGGTGGAGAACCGACACCGGAACCGACCGTGGTTCCTCCAGAGACACCGGCACCGACACCGATAGATACTTATTTGCAGATTTATGATGCAATCCGTCAGGTGGCAGAGGAGGTGTCCGATGCTTTTGTTACGGTAGAAGCCATTGAACAGGGCGTGGACTGGTTCCAGGAGGTATATGAGAAACGTACCAGAACCACCGGCCTCATACTGGGAAATGACGGTGTAGATTTGTTAATTTTAGTAGGCACAGAGCAGTTTGCCGGTGCAAATGCCATAGATGTATATTTTGAGGAGACAATGATTCCGGGCAGAATTTATTCCATGGACCGTGACTATGGTTTGGCAGTAATTGCGGTTGCCCTGAATCAGATTCCGAATGAACTGATGACTCAGATTGAAATGGGACTTTTTGCGGAAGCGGAGGATATTGTCATAGGTACTCCGGTGATTGCCCTGGGAGCACCAAACGGTTACGAAAGTTCCATGGAATTTGGTATGATTACCAGTCTGGGCAGTTCGGTTTCCGTAACCGACGGAGAAGTATCTTCTTTTACCGCAAACATTACGGAGTATCCGGGCGGATATGGATTTGTGGTTACTTTGGAAGGAAAGATTCTTGGATTAATTACTCACACTCATAAAGCAAATCCGGGAGACGGAATTTTTACGGCAATTTCCCTGGATTCTATCCGTGGGGTAATTATTAAGCTTCTGAACAATGCGGACCGTGCGTATTTTGGAATTAAGGGTCAGGATATTCCAAAGAATCTGAAGAAGGAATATGCATTGGAAAACGGTGTGTATGTGAGAGAGGTAGAAAATGCTTCCCCTGCGTTGGCTGCAGGCATTAAGGCAGGAGATATTCTTGTGTCTGTGGGAGGAGCACCGGTGGAAGGAATCCGCGGTTTTTCCGATATGATACTGGGTCGGAGCACGAGAGAAATTGTACAGGTGAAACTATTACGTAAGGCGGAGGACGGCCTCCGGGAAATGACAGTAGAGGTTTTACTGATTGATAAGAAATAAATTAAATCTTGATTTAACTTGAAAGGAGCAACATGAGATATTTAAAAGATTTAAGAGAAGGCGACATGCTTTCGGAAACCTATTTATGTAAGAGTAAGCAGGTGATGCAGACAAAAGCGGGGAAAAGCTATTATTCTTTGCTTTTACAGGATAAGACCGGTACCGTGGACGGAAAGATTTGGGATTTGGGTCCGGGAATTGATCACTTTGATTCCATGGATTATATCCGTGTGGATGCCCAGGTAGTGAGCTTTCAAAATGCGTTGCAGATGAATATCCGCCGGGTACATAAGTGTCACGAAGGGGAATATGATCCGAGAGAATATATGCCTTGCACCGATAAGGATGTGAAGGAACTGTATCAGGAACTGACCTGCTTTATTAAGAGCATGAAAAATGAATATCTCAGGACCTTGGCAAGTAATTACTTTTTAGAGAATAAAGAGGCGGCAAAGGCGTTTGTTAATCATTCTGCGGCAAAGGCAGTGCATCATGGATTTATCGGCGGTTTGCTGGAGCATACGGTCAGCGTAACCAGAATGTGCGATTATATTGCAAAGAATTATCCGGTGGTAAACCGTGACCTGTTACTTACGGCAGCTATGTTCCATGATGTTGGTAAGCTGCAGGAATTATCTACCTTCCCGGAGAACGATTATACCGATGCGGGACAGCTGCTTGGTCATATCTATATCGGTGCCGAACTGATTGGAAAGCTTGCGGCGGATATCCCGGGATTTCCGGAAAAGTTAAAACATGAATTAATGCATTGTGTTCTTGCCCACCACGGCGAGCTGGAATTCGGTTCTCCTAAGAAACCGGCTTTAGTGGAAGCATTGGCTCTCAGTATGGCCGATAATCTGGATGCAAAGCTGGAGACAATGACAGAGCTTTTTGCCGGTACCGATGAAAGGGGCTGGCTGGGCTTCCAGAAGTTGTTTGAGTCCAATGTAAGAAAGACGGGAGAATATTGATGGTAAAGAATCAAATTGTAACAATTACAATAGAGGACATTGGAAATGATGGAGAGGGTATTGGCAAATATGAGGGCTATACCCTCTTTGTCAAGGGGGCTGTAATCGGAGACGTGGCAAAGGTTAAAGTGCTGAAGGCAAAAAAGACCTACGGTTATGCCAAGGTAGAGGAATTGATTTCGACCTCCCCGGACCGCGTCACACCAAAATGTCCGGTGGCGGGACGATGCGGCGGTTGTCAGCTGCAGCACTTGTCCTATGAGCGCCAGCTGGCCTACAAGACGGATAAGGTAAAAAATTGCCTGATTCGTATCGGAGGAATTCCTGAACAGCAGCTGGAGCCGATGATGGAGCCAATCATTGGTATGGAGGAACCGTTCTATTATAGAAACAAGGCTCAGTATCCGGTGGGTGCGGATAAAGAAGGTAGGCCGGTTATGGGCTTTTATGCCGGCCATAGCCATAATATTATCGATTGCACCGACTGTGCCATTCAGGAACCGGTGAATGCGGTCATTCTGCCGGTAATTAAAGCCTTCATGGAGGAAAAGAATATTTCCGCCTACGACGAAGAAGCCGGCAAAGGGCTGCTTAGGCATGTGTTAACCAGGGTCGGTTTTCAAACAAAGGAAGTAATGGTCTGCCTGATTATTAATGGCAAAAAATTTCCGGATGCAGAAATACTGGCAAAAAAGGTTGCGGCAGTTATAAAAGAATTTAAAGATGAAAAGGGAAACGGTGGCTATGTATTAAAAAGCTTCTGCCTCAATGTGAACACCGAGAAAACCAATGTGATTCTGGGTCAGGAAATTCTTCCGGTGTATGGAGAGAACTACATTACTGATTATATCGGTAACATTAAGTATCAAATTTCTCCGTTGTCCTTTTATCAGGTGAATCCGCAGCAGACAGTAAAGCTGTATGAGAAAGCACTGGAATATGCGGAACTTTCCGGCAATGAGATTGTTTGGGACTTATACTGCGGTATCGGAACAATTTCTTTATTTCTTGCCCAAAAGGCAAAACAGGTTTACGGTGTGGAAATTATTCCGCAGGCGATTAATGATGCAAAAGTTAATTCTAAACTTAATAATTTGGAAAATGCGGAATTCTTTGTGGGCGCGGCGGAAGATGTGATGCCGGCAAAGTATAAAGAATCCCAAGGCACTATGAAGGCAGACGTCATCTGCGTGGATCCGCCTCGTAAGGGCTGCGAAGAAAGCCTGTTGGACACGGTAGCTGCTATGGAGCCGAAGCGGATTGTATATGTATCCTGTGACCCGGCAACCCTGGCCAGGGATGTAAAGTATTTGGAAGAAAAGGGATATGAATTAGTGAAAGTATGTCCGGTAGACCAGTTTGCCCACACAGGACATGTGGAAACGGTTGTATTACTGGCGGCAAAATAAATCAGGAAAAAACAAGGAGGATTACCATGAAACTCACAAAGGAACAATTAAAAGCCATTTATCATGGTGCATTATGGTATCAGGAAACAGAGGACGGTTATTTACAGGCGTTCCAGTATACAAAGGAACAGAACGAATACTTTGAAAAGGTGTCCGACTTCTGGTTTGAGCGTTGCACCGCATCCACTGCAAAGACGTTAGAGTTTGTAACAGAGGCAACCTCCTGTTCCTTTGAATACAAATTCCTTTGGGTTGGTTCCGAGGATTCCGTGGAGCTTTGGATTGACGGACTGGCGGCAGAAATCCGCTATGTAAAGGACATGGAAAAAGAAGGCACGCTTTCTTTTGAACTGCCGGAGGGCTCAAAGAATGTAATGATTTATCTTCCGGCGGATGCCACTATGGTAATCCGGAATTTTGAAATCAACGGTACCTACAAGCAGGCAGAGAAAAAGGAAAAGGTTCTCTGGATGGGCGACTCCATTACCCAGGGCTTCGGACCTTTGCGCTCCGGCCACACTTATGTGAGTGTTGCAAACAGATTGTTAAATTACGATATAATAAATCAAGGAATCGGCGGCTATGTCTATGACAAAAACGTTCTGATGCAGATGTACGATTACAAGCCGGATAAGATTATTATTTCCATGGGTACCAATCAGTTTGGCACCGAGTCCATGGAAGGTATCGAAGAATATTATGAGCTGTTAAAGGAAATTTACGGTGATACACCGGTGCTTTGCATCCTTCCTTTGTGGCGGGATGATGTTCCGAACGGTCTTCCGACCCTGATTAAATTCTGTAATAACTTAAAGAAGATTGCGGAAAAATATAGTAACGTAACTGTTGTGGACGGTTTTAATCTGGTTCCGCATCTGCCGGAATATTTCCTCGACAAACTGCATCCAAATTGCTTAGGTTGCGAGGTATACGGCAGAAACCTGGTACTTGAGATTCAGAAAACAGGATTTTAGTTAATACCGGGAAAATTACAGTACCCAACTTTGGAAGGAAGTGCCATATGAATTTTTGTAAAAAAGTAACAGTGTTATTAGTTACAACAGCAATTGCCGTTGCTTTGGCGGCCTGCGGAGCACCTGACGCAAATGATAAAGCGCAGTCGGAGAAGGAAAATAATTCTTCAAGTGCTTCCAATAATGCGTCTGTATGTAATATTGATACCGACCGTCTGCCATACAATGAGGAATCCATTTATCAGCAGCTGTTTGATATCAACAACAAAATTGAGGTGGAACTGGATGTGTCCGAAGAAACCTTGAAACAGCTGCAAAAGGACTACGAGGCATATGAAAAGAAGGGTTCCAAATCCCCGATTTACCGGGAGGCAGCTTTAAAAATCACCATTACCACCGAAACAGACAGCGTGACCTATGCCATCAACAAGGTAGGAATCCGTATGAAGGGCAACACCTCCCGCACGGACTTTTACGACAGTAAGGACGGTCAGTATAACCTGATTCATTTTAAGGTGGATTTTGGCGACAGAACCTTCGCAACCTTAGAAAAGCTGGAACTCCGGTGGAACAAAAACGACGACAGCACCTATATCCGGGAATATTATGCGTATGAAATGTACCGTGACTTTGGCGTGCTGGCACCTCACATCAATCTGGCAACCATGAAGGTGGCAGGGGAGCATCAGGGAGTGTTTACGGTCTGTGAGCCGGTGGATGAAGTATTTATTGATAAATATGTGGCAAAGAAAGATCAGGGCGGCTATTTGTATAAATGTAATTGGGCCGGTATCGGTGCCAATCTTACATCTAAGTGCACCATTGGTGTGGAAGATGAAGAAAAAGGAAAATTCTATAACTACGACTTAAAGACCAAGAAAGCAGTGGCTGACCACACGAAAATGAAGAACCTGATTGCGGTGTTAAACCGGAAGGGTGTAACTAAAGAGGACATTGCCAAAGTGGTGGATATGGATAATTTCCTTGCTTTTGAAGCAGTTACCTATTTCACCGGAAATCCGGATGACATCCGTAATGATTATAATAACTATTATATTTACTTTTTGGCAAGCTCCGGCAAAGCGGTTTTTATTCCGTATGATGTAGACCGCGTCTTTGGCCTTACCAAAGACTGGAATCCTACCGGCGATGCCATGACAAGCGTGGAGCCTTTCAGCACCATGGCGGAAAGCATGGGAATCGAACAGGCAAACCCGCTCTATATCCATACCGTAAACAAGGGCGGATTTTATACCGAAGAGTTTAAAGAAACTCTGGAAAAGGCAGCGGCAAGTAAGTGGCTGACAACGGAGCATTTTAACAGCATCTATGAAACTGCATATGCTCACTATGCAGAGGATACGAAACCGGTAAAAGCCTATTCTAATGCCCAAAACCATGCATTTAGTATGAGCAATACCTTGTCCGACGGCCTTGGCAGCACCAAGGGAAATGCTTCCTTTGCCGAATATCTGGAAGCAAAAATGGCAACCTATAAAAAGTATAGCCAATAGTTACCAGTGTGTTCTAAAGAATGTATCCCGGTAAACCTTTGGGGTATAGCCGGTGTATTTTTTGAAAACCTTGATAAAATGGCTTTCCGAACTGAAGCCTAAGTAGTTGGAAATATCAACAAAGGAGTATTCCGAGTACTTCAGCATGTTTTCGGCAGCGTTAACTTTCTTCCTTGCAATGTAGCCGGAGATGGTTGTGCCCACCTCCTTGTGGAACAGTCTGGAAAGATACGAAGGACTCAGACCGGTAACGGCGGCAAGCTCCTCTAAAGTAACTCCGGTGTGCAGGTTGTCGTAAATGTAATCCATACAAGCGGTAACCGGTTTGGAATACAGCCTTGTTGTGTGTAATAACTGCATACGTCTTGTGAATTCTTCCACCACTTCCCAATGGAGGTGGTGGATTTTTTCTTCCGTTTGGCACAGGTCTGCATTACGGATGTAGATATCGCTTAAGTTGTAGGCGGTTTCCATTTCCAGACCGCCTTCGATACAGTAGCGGGTTAAAAAAGCGATAGTAATAATAAAGTGATATTTTAAATTGCGCAGAGGGTCAGTGCTCAATACACCCATTTCGGCAATATTTAAAGGTTTGAATAGACGCCTGACTTCCGTGAGATTTCCCGCCTTGACACTTTGGAAAAACAATATTTCCTGGTCATAGGCTAAGTGATAAATCTGATGTTCGCGGTTTATAAATTCTATATGGGAAAGACTTTTTTCTATGTTCATATCATTTCTCCGATGCTTTTTCTAAATTATATCATATTGAGTCAGATTTTCCATCCTAAAAAGACAAAAAAATACAATATAAGACAAAAAAGTGATATGAATAATGGAAAAAGAATGCTATAGTGACGAAAAGAGCGGTTGGATTGCCAACTTAGAAAGGCGGAGTATGAAATGTTAAGAGAGAGAGGATTTTACAAGGGTGTAAACCTTGGCGGCTGGTTATCCCAGTGCGATTACAGTGAAGACAGACTGAATAATTTTATTACCGAAGAAGATATTGCAAAAATTTCCTCCTGGGATTTGGACCACGTGAGAATTCCGGTGGACTACAACATTTTGGAAAACGAGGACGGCACCTACAAGGCAGAGGGCTTTGCCAGAATCGATAAGGCGCTGGAGTGGTGTAAAAAGTACAACTTAAATGTGGTACTGGATTTGCATAAGACAGCCGGATTTTCCTTTGATAAGGGAGAGCAGGAAACCGGATTTTTTGAAAGTCTCCGTCTTCAGGAACGCTTTTGCCGCCTTTGGGAAGAGATAGCAAGACACTACGGCAAGTATTCCGACTGCGTAGCCTTCGAACTTTTAAACGAGGTTACCGCAAAGGAATTTATTACCATCTGGAATAAAATTTCCTATGAGTGCATTAAACGTATCCGCGTTTTTGCGCCGGATACCATAATTTTGGTGGGCAGCTATTACAATAACAGCGTTGTAGCAGTGCCTGATTTGGCTGCACCTTACGATGATAAAGTAGTTTATAATTTCCATTGTTACGACCCGTTAAAGTTTACCCATCAGGGTGCTACCTGGACCGATGCCATTAATCCGGCAGACCGCATGCCGTTTGAAGAGAGCGGTGTGGATTGCTGCTACTTTATCGAACTGTTTGAGTCTGCCATTGAATATGCAAGAAAGCATAATACAGAATTATACTGCGGAGAATATGGTGTAATTGATGTGGTTCCTCCGGAAGACATGTTAAAATGGTATAAAGCGATTCATCGTGTATTTGATAACTACGGTATTGCCAGAAGTGCATGGAGCTACAAGGAAATGGATTTCGGATTATCGGATGCAAGATTAGACGGTGTTAGAGACGAATTACTTTGGTATTTATAATCCCCTTTTAAAAAGCAGAACGTTGACAGCAAATGCTTGTCAGCGTTCTGCTCAGACTGTAGACAAAGTCCCGGGCTTTCGCCCGGGATTTTTCTTGTTCTGTCTATGAAAAATCCTTTAAAATAGCGACATTCTGTAGGTTTTATGGTATAATTAGAGTATCAAAAACAGGTGGTGTGATTGCTATGATG
>JAGBCB010000046.1 GCA_017938145.1 Lachnospiraceae bacterium | reverse complement strand
GCAAAGAAGAGAGGAAAAGAAGTATCTGCCAAGTGCGATATGATGAGCATATCATGAAATAATCTTCGTGGCAAGCCACGAACAGAGAAAAATGGCGTGTGGAAGGTAATTCCACATGCCACTTTGTCTACAGTCTGAAGCGGGCGCATTTGCGCCCGCTTTACAGTCTTTTACGCCCTTATATCAAATGTATACCGATTCAATCCGCCCGGAGCATGTTCCTCCAAAAACTGTTCCAGTAAGGTTGGAGTGGTTTCATCTTCAGGCTCCCGTACCGCGACCTCCGACTGCAGGGTATACCCTTTGGCGGACAGTGCTTCCGTAAGCTTTGGCATTTCAGACTTTACCAGAGCGCCGGATTCTTTGTCCGTCATGGAAAAGCGGGTGGTAACATGGTTGCCCGCAAGAGTTACAAAAATATCGGTGGTGCCAAGATGCTCCAGTTCCAGGTGAAGCAGGGCACTTAGTGTATCGGAAGGCTTTAGGGCCTTCTTTTTTTCGTACACATAAAGCTCGCCGTGGGCCGGAGTTTCCCTAAATTTCAGAGGAAGCTGAATGTACGGGAATACGTTGTTTACCGCCTCCATAAAGGAGAGATTCTGCTTCATCTGCTTTGGGGTTGCAACTGTATTATTTTCTGAATTCTGCTCTGCAACCTTTTGGGTAAGCTGCTCCAGTTTTTCCAGCTTTTCGTTTAATTCAGCGTAGTATTTCTGCACCTTTTCCGGGTCGGCCACGTCCTCCGGTTTCATCAGGAAAGAATCTAAAATGTTTTTGATGAGAGGTTCGACGTTGGTACGGGTATCCGGTGTCCTTGCGGATGCTTCTGCTAAGACAGAGGTGTCCGGATTGGCTTGCGAATTTGGCTGTGTGGTAGTGGTGGACGATTGCCCGGATAGTGAGGTGCTATCGTCAGTGTTTACAAGTGTTGCACCGGTATTTTCTGAGTTGCCTGATTCTGTTACTGCATTAGTAACGGTTGCTTCATTTGCAACCCCTGGCCCCGGAGCTTGCTCCGAATTTTGTGCAGACAATGTCTCATGCTCGGGTAATACGGTGGTAGTAGAATATACGTTTTCTCCGCCCACCATCTGTCGAAGCTGCTGCAATACCTCTTGTTTGACCGGACCTTCAGGCATTTGTTCAATGGTATCTGCCAGATTTTGTAACATATCCTGAGCCTGGGTCAGCAATTTTGCGTTACGGTCCTGATAAGTGGCAAACTGCTCCACGTTTTCTTTGGTAACCGGAATGTGGTGAAGCTCCATCAAAATCAAGTCCTTTACCGGTAATTCCGGATATTTCGTGGATAAGGATAAGTAATGGCGGATGGATGCCTCGTTTGCCGGCTGCTGGTGATTTAACAGCTCGGTGACGATGGAAACACTGCGCTCGGTTTTCTGAATATTGGCTGCGGTCAGGGCCTTGTCTATCATTGGGTTTTCTCCCTGTCCGTCTTCCTTTGCAAGCTTTAAAAGAATCTGGTCTTCCGTGGTTTGTGCCACAAAGAACCGGGCATTCTCGCCGATGGACAAATTGAGAGTCCCTTCCGTGCGGGCAGAAACAGTGAAGCCATTTTCTAAAAGCACCTGTATCTGGTTGGCTCTGAGGTCTAACACCTGACCTTTCAGAAACTGCCCCTGGGTTACATTTGCCCGGCTTAACACCTGGGCTGCCTTGGCGGGCGTCAGGTTCTTTGGCAGGGTAACCGGTGCTTTTTCCTGCTTGGTCGGTTTATATAAATTTGTCATCATCTGGCTGATGAGTCCCATGGCAATTCTCCTATACTTTAGTGGTTATTTCTGGAACATTTTTCTGCATCGATGGCTAACACCAGCATCAGAGCGTAGAGGGCATCCTCCGGATTTTCCACGTCAATGGAGTAGGTGTCGGTCCAGTTAAATAATTCTTTGGTAACGGTGGCAATGAGGCGGCTGCTTGCATCAAGTATCTGGTAATCCCACTCCCAGAAATCGCCGTCAATGTGCCAACCGTTAAAATCGATGTCAAAGGCCGGTTTAAACAGGGTAAATTCCTTTTGGATGCAGCCAAGGTATTCCCGTTCATCGCCAAGATATAATTCGAACTTTGGAAGAAAGGTCAGCACCTTTTCTTTTAAGGTTGCTACATGGGTGCCGTGGGCATCGTGGATGTGCAGGCAGTGTCCCCAGGAAAGCTGGCCTTCCACGGAATATACGGTGTTGCCGTTTTCGTCAAAAACATCATAACTGTCTAACCAAGAAAAAAATCTCTCTTTAAATAAAAGTTTCATATGAATCCTCCTAGTTTTGCGGAGCAAAATGCCCGCCCGCTTATGCAGGGCATAAATTCTGCTACGCAGAATTCGGATTTACCTCCCCATACATCATATCGGATTAATTGTACCACATCTTATGCATTTTTGGAAGAAGGGATGATTTTTTTGAACAGGTGTGGTAGAATGAAGGTAGATTTGTTTTGATAATACTAAGGAACCGGGAGGATTCATTATGCGACATCCAAAACCATTACAGAATAACGAAACCATCGGCTTTGTGGCTCCGTCCTTCGGATGTAATATTGAGCCATATAGAACCGCATTCAACAATGCACAGAAAAAGTTTAAAGAGTTGGGCTATGGCATCCAGCTTGGTCCAAATTGCTATGAGGGCAGGGGCATCGGTATCAGCAACACGCCGGAAGCTTGTGCAAAGGAATTGACCGAGAGTTACTTAAGCAAAGAAAATCAGGCTATCATTTCCTGCGGCGGCGGAGAGCTGATGTGCGAGATTTTAGACCATATGGATTTTGACAAAATCAAAGCGGCAGAGCCAAAGTGGTACACCGGCTATTCCGACAATACCAACTTTACCTTTTTGCTGACTACCCTGTGTGATGTGGCTTCTCTTTACGGCCCATGTGCCGCTGCTTACGGCATGGAACCGTGGCATCCGGCCCTGCAGGATGCATTTGACATCATGACCGGTAAAAAGAATACGGTGACAGGGTACGACGGCTGGGAAAAGGAATCTTTAAAAGATGAGGAGCATCCGTTAGAACCATATCATATTACAGAAAAAAGAGTGTTAAAGGTGTATGACCCTGCCACAGGCACTGTGACAGAGCAGAGTAAGGTAAATATTTCCGGCAGACTTATCGGCGGTTGTTTAGATTGTCTGGATGTGCTGGTGGGCACCAAGTTTGACAAGGTTCCTGAGTTTGCGGAAAAATACAAAGAAGAAGGAATTCTCTGGTTTTTAGAGGCCTGCGATTTAAACGTAATGTCCATCCGACGGGCTATCTGGCAGTTAGAGCACAGCGGCTGGTTTAAATACACCAGGGGCTTCTTGATTGGGCGTCCTCTTTGTATGGGTCAGGAATTGATGGGGCTTGACCAGTACAGTGCGGTTGTCGGTGTGCTTTCTAAGTACAATGTGCCGATTATCATGGATGCGGACGTCGGGCATTTTGCACCGATGATGCCGCTTGTTTGCGGAAGTCTGGCAACTATCAAGGTGGATGGAAACGACATACAGATTGAGATGAAGTAATTCAATTCGTGGGAAGAATGGGGTAAAAAAATGAAAAGTGAAAATGCAAGGGAGAAAAAGCTGATTGTTGTTATCTGCGTCATGTTGCTTTTTATTATTGTATTATTAGGTTTATTGGTAGTATTTCTGGTGGGAAATCGGGAATCTGCAGGGAAGAGCGGAGGAAGCGCAGAAGAAATGCCGTTGGCAACAGTAACATCGACTGCTACACCGATTCCGACGATGACTCCTGCACCAACCGAAACTTCAACACCAACGGTTTCTCCTGCTCCGACGGTAACACAAGCGGTTGTACCAACCGCTGAACCAACGGAAACACCGATACCTAAAGTGAAATATCCGGGTATGGATATATATCTGGCAAACCGTTTGATGGAAGAAAAACAAGAGGAAAAGCTGGAAGAGCTTCTTGGCACTTCATATGACGGAATCTGGCCGGTAACTTCGGAAAGTATGTCATGCCTGGCGGTAAAGGACGGAAAATGGGGCTTGGTTTCTGCGACCGGGGATGTACTGGTACCGCTGAAATACGAGAGATTTAGTTTTAGGGATAATACCGGCTGGGTAGAGTTTGAACAGAACGGATATTTTTATGTATATGATGAGAGCGGAAAACTGATTCGTCTGTATGCGGATAAAACCAACTACCGTATGCAGAGTGAAGACGGTCATTTGTTCCGCACCGCTAAGGCATATATGAGTGGCATGGAAATTACATTTACCATCCCGGAAATCCAGGGAGAAGATTATTATGGCGTGGAGTATCGCAGTAAGGAAACCGGAGAAGTACTGTATCAAGCGGTAGGTGGATATCAGGAGGTAGGACTCTTCACCTATCCTGATGAGACAGGCCGCGCGGTTGCCATCCATGGAGACGGAATCGAGAATACTATTTATTCAATTACGGCTGAGGGTTGTGAAAGCCGTATTATGGAATTACCGATAAATGTGAAATACCGTAAATTCTATTTTGTTGGTAATTATACTTGGGCTGATTATTCATTAAGCAATGGCTGGGTAAAGGTATTTGTGTCGGAATCTGTAAGAGTTCTTTTTGAAGAAATGGAAAGAAAGTATTTTGCGTTTCTGAATGTAGATACAATGGAACTGGTTCCGTTTCCGGAGAAATATCAAACATATTTTGCCATGCAAAACAGAGGATATGCAGATGCAATATCCATCCGTGTTACAAAAGAGGAAGAGACGAAAAATGCATATGCTGTTTGTAAAGGAAACCGGGTGTTAACGGAAGAACAGTATCAGCAGATAAATTTTCGTGAAGAATATATTCTCGCTTTTCATGAAGAAGGAGTAGATATTTTAGACTATAACGGAAACAAAATGGGAAGTTACCTGTCCAGCAACGGCAGTTTTATTAACGGAAGAATGTTGGTGTTGGATGATGAGGGTTTATATTTTGTAGATGAATCCTTTAAACGCTGTTCTGATTATATTCTGCCTGAATTTGACGTGGATGGCTGCTTTGCCAGAGGTGTCAGTATGAACGGGAAGTATTATTTGCTTCCGGAGATTGCCATGGAAGAACTACCGAAATCCGTCGGAGAAGCAACGCCACAACCTACCGTGACACCGGCACCAAGCGAGATTCCGGTAAAACTTGCAAAAGCAGAGTATGAAGCGGTAGAATTTATGTATGATGTATACCGGCACCTGGGCGATGCTTATATTATCCGTAACGGAAAGTATTATGGTATGGCAGATTTACAGGGGAACATTCTTGTGGAACCGGGCTATGAGAAATGGGTATATAACGACAGGGATTGGGTCAGCTTTGAGGATTCCTCTTTGATTACCCATGTATTTGATCACGCAGGAAACGAACTGTATACTTATAACTATAATTTGGGTGAGATGGCAACGGAAAACGGACAGCCTTTTTACCGTTTTGTGTTTTACCGGCAGGGTATGAGAATTGAGTTCGATTACAATGATGCAGATGATTATTATGGAATTCATTATTACAATGCAGAAACGAAAGAATTGATTTTTGAATTAACAGACGAAATGTGTATGCGGGAAGAAAATGCGATGCCGGACTTCCAGACAGCCTCTATGCCGGATTCCTCCGGAACCGCGGTAGTCATTGGCGGAAGCGGCTTCGTAAATACAATGTACCTGATAACAAAAGACGGTTATACGGAAGAAGAATACAGAGAAACCTATTTGGAACGCAGAAACTTTTTCTTTAGCGACCATAATGTATGGAACCATACTAATTTGTATAATGGATGGTTGATAACTAAAATATGTGAAGAACGCGGAGAACTATTGGATTATTCTATGGAGTGGAAAAATATTTTGTATAATATTCATACAAAAGAACGAATTGTCCTTCCGAAAGAATATCAGGATTGGTGGGGAGAGTTTTACCAGCATTCCGCCGGATTGTACTACGGAATTTCCGGAGAAAGCAGCTATGATCAAAAGAATGGCGAAACAGAGTGCCTTTACTATGCAATATGCCGCGGTAATGAAGCTTTGACACCGGAGATATATCAGTGGATCACATTTGATGAAAAATATATCATTGCCGGAAATAACAGCTTTTCCCATATTTTAGATTATGACGGAACGGTACTTGCGGAATATCAGGATGTGGCATATCCGTTTGTAGACGGAAAAACATTGGTGTGTGATGAGGACGGTATCTTTTATATTGATGAAAATTTGTGCCGTTGTTCAGAATATATTATGGAACAGGTGGATTATTGCCATCCGAATTATGTTCGAAAGGGAGATAAATATTACCTGATACGTCAGAACAATACAGAAGAGTAAAGGATTTGCGTATGAAACAACTACTTTTGCGAAAACGGAATATGTTATTACTTCTGGCTCCTTTGGGACTTTTGCTTACCCGTTGGGCAAAGAGCAGTGCTGACGTGGCTGAAAAGGTATTTGCCACCGGAATTTACAAATATTTGTCCCGGGGAATGAGTTTTCTTACCGGTTGGATTCCCTTCTCCTTAATGGAGCTTATCATCATTGTGGGTCCGGTTACGGTGCTGGTGCTTATCATTCTGCAGATGGTGCGGGTGTTTAAAGTGAAGAAACCGGCATGTGCCATGTCGCAAAACCACCGGGATATTATGGAGGTACAAAGTGTGGCCGTACAGCGCATTAATTTGCTGGTGACCATGCTGCAAAACCTGCTTTGCCTGGCATCAGTGATTTACTTTGGATATGTGCTGTTGTGCGGTGTCAATTATCACCGGTATCCGGTGGCATATCATTTGGGGCTTACGGTGGAAAATTCTACGGTGGACGAACTGGCGGGCTTATATATCGAACTGGCAGATAAAGCAACCGAGCTTCGGGCACAGCTTACCACGGAGAACGAAAAAGGTGTTTATGTGTTGCCATATTCCGAACGGCAGTTGGGCAAAGAAGCAAAGAAGGCCTATCAGGAGTTTGCCAAAGAATATCCGGTGTTTGGCGGTATGTATCCGGTACCGAAGCATGTGTTCTTTTCCAGACTCATGTCCTGGACGGAGATTACCGGTGTGTTCACTCCGTGGACCATGGAGGCTAATGTAAACATTGATATTTCGCCGTATTCCATCGGTTCCACCATGTGTCACGAATTGGCGCATTTGCGGGGCTTTATGCGGGAGGACGAGGCGAATTACATATCTTACCGTGCCTGCATGGCATCGGACTCGGTGGATTTGCAGTATAGCGGCACCATGCTTGCCCTGATTCATACCGGAAATGCATTGTACCGTCAGGATGCTGACCGGTACTTTGAACTGTACCGGGCGCATATCAGTCCTAAGGTGAGCATGGACCTGGTAGCCAATAATGAGTATTGGGATCAGTTTGAAAAGCCGGTGGTGGGAGAAACTACCGTGGGCGAGATTGCCGACAAGGTAAACGATGCTTACTTAAAGGCAAACGACCAGGAAGACGGCACCAAGAGCTATGGCAGAGTGGTAGATTTACTGCTGGCGGAATACAAACAGCGGAAAAATTGATAAAATCAAGGGGAATCGAAAGATTTCCCTTTTATTTTTATGAAAATTATGTTATGATATAGTTTATGATAGCCTGCGTATATTCTGCGGGCAAAAATTTGAGCGAAACATAAAGAAAGGCATGGAAAGAAACATGGCTGAAGAAGTAAAAGACGACGTAAAAGAAGTAGTATCCAAAAATTTTATTGAAATGATTATCGAAAAGGATTTGGCAGAGGGTAAGCATACCAACATTGTAACCCGTTTCCCACCGGAACCAAACGGTTACCTCCACATCGGACATGCAAAATCCATTTTATTAAACTATGGTCTGGCAAAGAAGTACGGCGGTAAGTTCAACCTCCGTTTTGACGATACCAATCCAACCAAAGAAAAAACAGAGTTCGTTGAGTCCATCAAGGCTGACGTAAAGTGGGTTGGCGGTGATTTCGAAGACAGACTGTTCTTTGCCTCCGACTATTTCGACCAGATGTATGAGGGTGCAATCAAGTTAATCAAAAAGGGCAAGGCTTATGTTTGTGACTTGACCGCAGAAGAAATCCGCGCATACCGCGGTGACTTCGAAAACCCTGGTAAAAACAGCCCATACCGCGACAGAAGTGTAGAAGAAAACTTAGCACTGTTTGAGGCTATGAAGAACGGTGAATTTGAAGACGGTACCAAGGTGCTCCGTGCAAAAATTGACATGGCTTCCCCTAACATCAACATGAGAGACCCGGTTATTTACCGTGTGGCAAGAATGACTCACCACAACACCGGCGATAAGTGGTGTATTTACCCAATGTACGATTTTGCTCATCCAATTGAAGATGCTATTGAGGGTGTTACCCATTCCATCTGTACACTGGAATTTGAAGACCATCGTCCGCTGTATGACTGGGTAGTAAGAGAATTAGAGTATCCAAATCCACCACAGCAGATTGAGTTTGCAAAGATGTATTTAACCAACGTTATCACCGGTAAGAGATACATTAAGCGTTTAGTAGAAAACGGTACCGTAGACGGTTGGGACGACCCACGTCTTGTTTCCATCGCAGCACTTCGCCGCCGTGGTTTCACACCGGAATCACTGCAGCTTTTTATGGAGCTTTGCGGCGTATCCAAGGCAAACAGCTCCGTAGACTATGCAATGCTTGAGTACTGCATCCGTGAGGACTTAAAGCTTAAGAAGAACCGTGTTATGGCAGTGCTTGACCCGGTTAAGCTTGTTATCGACAATTATCCGGAAGACCAGATTGAGTATCTGGACGCTCCGAACAACTTAGAAAATGAAGCTCTTGGCGAAAGAAAGCTTCCTTTCGGCAGAGAACTTTACATCGACCGTGACGACTTCATGATTGAGCCTCCGAAGAAGTACTTCCGCCTGTTCCCGGGCAATGAGGTCCGTTTAATGAACGCATATTTTGTAACCTGTACCGGCTATGAAACCGACGAAGACGGCAAAGTAACCGTTGTTCATTGTACCTATGACCCTGAAACCAAGAGCGGTTCCGGATTCGAAGGAAGAAAAGTTAAGGGTACCATTCACTGGGTGGCTGCAAAAACAGCGGTTCAGTGCGAAGTTCGTTTATATGAAAACCTTGTGGATGAATCCAAGGGCGCTGTTTATAACGAAGATGGCAGCGTGAACTTAAATCCTAACTCCAGAACTATCTTAACCAACTGTTTTGTAGAGCCAAGCGTGGCTGATGCAAAGGCTTACGACAGCTTCCAGTTCTTACGTAACGGATATTTCTGTGTAGACTGTAAGGACTCTACTCCGGAACATCTGGTATTCAACCGGATTGTTTCTATGAAGAGCTCCTACAAGCCACAGTAGACAATACTATCGGAGGTGCAATATGGCGAATTTGTTTTCGGGATTAGAGTCCTTAGGACTTGGTAATTTGTCCGAAATGAAGCTGTTTGAACAAAAAGAAAAGGAAAAAGCGGAAGCAGGTAAAGGGGCTACAGCCCAGACGATGGAAATCAGAGAAGAGGACCTGTTGTTTGATAAGCACTTTATATGCAAGGTATGTGATAAAGAATTCAAATCCAAAATGGTCCGCACCGGCAAGGTAAAGCTCATCGGTTCCGATAACGACCTGCGTCCAAAGTACCAGCATGTGGATTCCTTAAAATACGATGCCATTGTTTGTCCGTACTGTGGTTATGCGGCGTTAAACCGTTTCTACAATTACATGACAGACACCCAGGCAAAGTTAATTAAAATTAATATTTCCGCAAATTTTAAGGGCTTAAAAGAAGGTGAAGATATCTTAACCTACGACGAGGCAATTACCCGTCATAAGCTGGCGCTGGTAAATGCGGTGGTTAAGCATGCTAAGGCAAGTGAAAAGGCATATACCTGTTTAAAGCTTGGCTGGTTATTCCGCGGTAAGTCAGAAAGTCTTCCGGCGGATACTCCTAAATTAGAAGAAGTGAAAAAGCAGCTGGCGGCCCAGGAAAAAGAGTACATTGCCAATGCGTATGAGGGATTTATGGAAGCTTTCTCTAAGGAACCTTTTCCAATGTGCGGCATGGACGAAACTACCATGACCTATTTAACCGCAGACCTGGCAAGACAAATCGGTAAATACGATGAGGCTCTGCGAATGATTGCCAGAGTAATTACTGCCAGAGATGCAAATGAGCGCATTAAGTCTAAGGCAAGAGATATGAAGGACTTGATAAAAGCAGAAAGAGGTAAATCAGACGAGTAATTGAAAGAAACAACGGAAGGTGACGGTGCGGGTCGCAGCGTCACCTTCTTTCGGGTTCTATATAAGAATAGGAGGATTTCATGAAAGAGCAGTTATATACCATACCGGTAAACGAGGCATTTGCCCTGGATTGCGAGTGCCCGGTTTGTGCCATGCATCACAAATTAAAAGAAGATGCCCTGGATTTTACCCTTGGCCCAAGTTACATGGAAGATGACATCCGTATGGTTACCGATAAAGTGGGCTTTTGTAAGGAGCACGTACAGCAACTTTATAACAAGCAGAACCGTTTGGGTCTGGCGTTGATGTTAAAGACCCACGCCGATAAAACCATCCGTGATACATCTAAGCTTGTAAAAAATTATAAGCCGGCAAAACCTAGCCTGTTTAAAAAGGATACGGAGACAAATCCTTTGCTTACATATCTGGAAGAAGTGCAGCACAGTTGTTTTGTCTGCAACAAGATTAATAGTGTATTCGACCGTTACATCGCCACCATCTTTTTCTTATATGAAAAGGAATCCGATTTCAGAAACACGGTGGACAACTGTAAGGGATTTTGCTCCGAGCACTATGCACTGCTGCTCAAAGAGGCACCAAAGCAGCTGTCAGGAAAATATGTGGAAGATTTTACGAATGCCCTGCATAAATCTTATATAAAGGGCATGGAACGGGTAAGAGATGACTTGTCCTGGTTTATCGACAAGTTTGATTACCGTTACACCAATGAACCGTGGAAGAACTCAAAAGACTCTCTGCAGCGCATGATGATGAAGCAGAACAGCCTGGAGTATTTCCCGGACGAGGGTAAAAAATAAAAAAAGAATAAAAATACGAAAAATGGGACTTTTGGCCTATTTTACTTTATGCGAGTTGTGATAAGATAAGTATATCGAATTTAGCACTCGAACAACGAGAGTGCTAACAAGAATATAAAAAGAAAATAGTACTGAGATAAGGAGGATTATTATGAGATTAGTACCATTAGGAGATAAGGTTGTATTAAAGCAGTTATTAGCAGAAGAAACCACAAAGTCCGGCATCGTTTTACCGGGTCAGGCAAAGGAAAAGCCACAGCAGGCAGAGGTTATCGCTGTTGGACCGGGTGGCGTAGTAGACGGCAAGGAAGTTACCATGCAGGTTAAGGTGGGCGACAAGGTTATTTATTCCAAGTACGCGGGTACCGATGTTAAGCTTGGTGATGATGAGTACATCGTAGTAAAGCAGAACGATATCGTTGCAATTGTTGAAGACTAAGAACGGGTCGATATTTAGCAATTTAAATTTTTAGGAGGATAATTCAAATGGCAAAGGAAATTAAGTACGGCGCAGACGCAAGAGTAGCGTTAGAGGCCGGTGTAAACAAGCTTGCAAATACCGTAAAGGTAACTTTAGGACCAAAGGGCAGAAACGTAGTTTTAGATAAGTCCTTCGGTGCTCCGCTCATTACAAACGACGGTGTTACCATTGCAAAGGAAATTGAATTAGAAGATGCATTCGAAAACATGGGTGCACAGATTGTTAAGGAAGTTGCTACCAAGACAAACGACGTAGCAGGTGACGGAACTACAACCGCTACCGTTCTTGCTCAGGCAATGATTAACGAAGGTATGAAGAACCTGGCAGCAGGTGCAAACCCAATCATCTTAAGAAAGGGTATGAAGAAGGCAACTGACTGTGCAGTAGAAGCAATCTCCGAAATGAGCTCCGTAGTTACAGGCAAGGAGCAGATTGCTAAGGTTGCTGCTATTTCCGCAGGCGACGAAGCAGTTGGTGAAATGGTAGCAGACGCTATGGATAAGGTTTCCAAGGACGGCGTTATTACTATCGAAGAATCCAAGACCATGAAGACTGAGCTTGACTTAGTAGAAGGTATGCAGTTTGACCGCGGTTATATTTCCGCATACATGGCAACCGATATGGATAAGATGGAAGCTAACCTCGACAGCCCATTCATCTTAATTACCGACAAGAAGATTTCCAACATCCAGGAAATTCTTCCTGTATTAGAGCAGATTGTACAGTCCGGTCAGAGACTCTTAATCATCGCTGAGGATATTGAAGGCGAAGCACTTACAACTCTCGTTATCAATAAGTTACGCGGTACCTTCACTGTAGTTGGTGTTAAGGCTCCGGGCTACGGCGACAGAAGAAAGGCTATGCTTCAGGATATCGCTATTTTAACCGGCGGTACCGTAATTTCCGACGAACTCGGTCTTGACCTTAAGGATGTAACTTTAGACCAGCTGGGCCGTGCTAAGTCTGTAAAGGTTCAGAAGGAAAACACTATCATTGTTGACGGCGCAGGCGACCCTGCAGAAATCGCTGCAAGAGTAGCTCAGATCCGTGCACAGATTGAAGAGACCACATCCGAATTCGATAGAGAAAAGCTTCAGGAAAGACTTGCTAAGTTAGCAGGCGGTGTTGCTGTTATCCGTGTTGGTGCGGCTACAGAAACCGAAATGAAGGAAAACAAGCTCCGTATGGAAGATGCTCTTGCAGCTACAAAGGCAGCTGTAGAAGAGGGTATCATTGCAGGCGGCGGTTCCGCATACATCCACGCTTCCAAGAAGGTTGCAGCTCTGGCAGCTTCTTTAGAAGGCGATGAGAGAACAGGTGCAAACATCATCTTAGCAGCTCTCGAAGCTCCGCTTCGCTGCATCGCTGCAAACGCAGGCTTAGAAGGCTCCGTAATTGTAAACAAGATTCGTGAGTCCGCAGTTGGTACCGGCTTCAACGCTCTTACCGAGCAGTATGTAGACATGGTTGCTGACGGTATCCTTGACCCTGCAAAGGTTACAAGAAGTGCTCTTCAGAACGCTACCAGCGTTGCTTCCACCTTCCTTACCACAGAATCCGCTGTGGCAAACATTAAGGAAGAAGCTCCAGCAATGCCGGCCGGCGGTATGGGAATGGGCATGTAATCCATTTAAATAAGGCGTAGGTTATGAAGGGCCATGGAATCACAGATTCCATGGCCCTTAAATATTATTCTTTCGCACCATTTTCTCGCACTGAAAGTCGGTGCGAGAAAATGGTGCGAAAATGGCTCAGGATTTCAATGGCTTGAGTTAGATAAATTGAAACTAGTCGGTGTAATTGCCTTAGGCGATTTGCATCGTTAGTGAGGAAAACACGTGGCTTTTTTACCCCAGGGTATATACAGTATTTTTATCGTGCCATACCCTGTGAAGTCCCATTTTTCTAAAAATATACCAGACAAGGGGGAGCTATAAAATAATCTTATCGAAATACCCCGCTATTCTTGATTTTCGGGGTATTTTGACCATAAAATTTCGCAGATTGCACTAGTCAACAAAAAGTAGACACTTTTAGTAGTTTCTTATACAGTCATTAAAGGGCATAATACTCCCTATACTGTTTTGGAGTCAGATAGTTTAAAGAATACGCAGGTCGTTCTTCGTTAAAGAACATGATGTAATC
>JAGBCB010000007.1 GCA_017938145.1 Lachnospiraceae bacterium | reverse complement strand
ATCAAAGAATTCGTCAAATAAATTTTCTCCAAAAATACTAGGTGTTAACATAATCATCGCTCCTTTTTCAAAATAGTTTTTTGAAACTGGGGATGTTTAGGAAGAATCATGAACTTGTGGTTCTTTCTTTCTCCTGTTTCTGATTATGTTATATCACTGTTGTTAGCACTTGTCAATAGTGAGTGCTAATTTTTTTGTGAACTTTTTGTGTCTAATAAAATCCTACGTTCTTTTGTTAGCTTCGATAATGTTCACATTTACCTCACTAAACTTCAAATCGCCTGTTACTTTCAAACACACTGGAAGCCTGAAAGTTTCGCATTTTCCAGTTATAATAAATAGTCTAATATTTACTTATCAATCAGCTTAAATATATTCTTTCCCGATGCTCCATGCCTGTCCTATTTTTTGCCCAATAGCATAATACCCGCTGTTAAAGTGGTCATACACAACTGCACCGAGCTTCGTTACATCTACCTTACCTTGTTCATCCAGAACAGATTCGTCTATCAAAGTATTAACGATTTCGCCCACAATTCTGTAACCGCTGGAAGTCTCCTGCATTTGGACCAGCTTACATTCCAATGTCACCGGATATTCCATGACAACAGGGGCATCTCCTTTGCTTTTTGGGCATAATCGGTGCTTATATGTAAAAAAACGCCGGATAAGATACGCCATACAATAGCAACTGTCTTAATCCAGCATCCACAATACGCTGTAAATGCCCTCCGACAGATGGTTGTATAGGAGATCTTATCCGGCGTTGTAATTACGGTTTACATTGCCTCCGAAATCTTAATTATTTTAGCACAAGCATTCAGGAAAATCAACATGTCACCGGCAAATATTGAATCGGTTAGTTGAACTTCATTTTATCAAATTCAGCACCGAATTCCTTTTCAACTACAAGAATGACATTGCCATCTTCTTCGCTGATATTGTAGCTCAGCAGTTTGGGGAAGGCTTCCTTTTGGAAGTTCATCACCATAGTTTCTGCTTCTGCCTTTGAATTGACTTGAAATGTTTCCTTGGTTGTAAGTAATTTCGCCATTTTCGGTTCTCCTTTCACTCCAAGCAGGTAGTCAGTTGTAACATGGAAAATGGTCGCTATTTCGGGCAGCATAACAAGGTCGGGATAGTTCAAACTGTTTTCCCACCTTGAAACAGTTTGAACCGATACACATAGAAGGTTTGCAAGTTCCTCCTGTGTCATTTGTTTTTGCTGTCGTAACTTTTTGATAACAGAACCGATTTCCATTGTACTGCTCCTTTCGTTGGTGTGACTACATTATACCAATGGCAAATATCAAAAGCCATAACGCTATGCAGAAAACCACTTAACACTTATGTTGATGTGGACTATTACTTCCTCAATATTTTCTCCATCGTTTTTCCTTTTGCCAACTCGTCAATCAGCTTGTCCAGATAGCGTATTTCCTGCATTAGCGGTTCTTCGATTTCTTCTACACGAACTCCGCAGATTTTCCCTGTAATCAATTTTCGATTAGGATTAAGCTGGGGAGCATTCAAAAAGAAGTCTCCATATGCAACATCATGTATCAGCAAATCATCCACTTGAGCTTTACTATATCCCGTCAACCAGCAAGTAACTTGATCGACTTCCTCTCTTGTTCGTCCTTTTTTCTCACACTTTGCAACAAGAAGTGGATAAACCTTTGAAAAGGACATTTTATAAATTTTATCGTTTGCCATTGTACCGTCCATGGTTATACCTCCAAATTCAACGTTTCCTCTTACTCTGAATCTATAGCATCATTAAGCGCTTCAATCTTACTCACAGCTCTGCTGTATAAAATCCATACGACTACCGCACCAACAACCTGCCCCATTCCAATACCAAAGCTTACCCACCGGGAATCTATTACAGCAGCAAGCATAAATCCAATTGCCATAAGCACTGCCGCCCAAGCAGTATAATAATATTTTCTTGCCAGATATCTTATTTTTTCACGTTCTCTGGTAAACTTGGCAATTGTTTTTGCACTCTGCTCATTCTTTGTAACTGTCTGCTCTTCATCCTTTACCAGATAATCTGCACTCACGCCAAACAGCTCACACAATTGCACCAGATTCGGAATATCCGGCAGCGTCTGTCCAAGCTCCCAGCGTGATACCGCCTGTCTTGATACACCAAGCTGCTCCGCCAGTTCCTCCTGGGACAAACCTTTTTGTTTTCTTAAATTGATTATCTTTTCTTCAAATCTCATAGTTGAGTACCTCCTTGTTTTGATACCCACATTCTATTTTGTCCACCATGAGAATACTATAACGCAAGCAAGACAATTCCGCAATCAGATGTAACATTTTAATAACAGTTAGTTGCGGACCTCTGTTAAACCTCTCTTCCAATAGATTTTCCCCAATCATACTTGTCATCCAAATTCAGCCTTCCACCAAATTCTGCGGCACGTTCTTCCTCGTTTTTATGATGTTTTTGCAATTCCATTACCCAAAACCCTTCTAAGTGGTTCGAATATGCAATCTCATCCTCTATGGTTTCTATATAACGAAATCCCGCCTTTTGATACGCACGAATTGCTCTTTTATTCCAAGCAGCAACTCTCAACAAAATCCGCCCTGTATGCCCGGTAACTTTTCGGATTTCCTTTACACATTGTTTGATAAATTCACTCCCGCAACCTTTACCGCAAAGTATTGGAGCCATAGACCAGCCAACCCACAAATTTGCTTCGTCGAACTGGCATGACACATGACCGAAAACTGTTCCACCGTCAATTAAGCAAAACTGTTCTATCCCCCATGTTGATTCCTTCATGAGCCAACCGGAAGGGTGCCCTTTGAAGCTATACGCCTCATATGGACTTTCGTATTCCCAATTGCTGATTTCCGTAGCAGTTTCTTTTGTTAATGGTTTAAGTATACCTTTTTCAAACATAGTAACATACCTTCTTTCATTGTACCTCACTTTTACACTGCGTACTGCTGTAATGCTTTTCTTTTTCGGCATTTCACTACTTTAAGAATGGTGTCCCCTTGGTTTTATTCGTACAAAACGCTGGAGAAACGTCCTCACTTGACGAGGTAATGCGACTAAAGTCGCACGAGCTTAGTGAGGCTACGTTTCGATGCTAGCGAGAGCGGGTTTTGGTAGAATAAAACCAAGGGGACACCAATTAAAATAATTATACCAAAAATATAAGCTTACAGTTTAGCCATCTGTAACTGTGCCGTCACAAGTCCATGGTAAATTCCCTTCTTTTCCATCAGCTCATCGTGGGTACCCACTTCTGCAATGCTGTGGCCGTCAATCACAACCAAACGGTCTGCATTTCTAAGGGTAGATAAACGATGGGCAATGGCGAAGGTGGTTCTGCCCTCGGTAAGGCGGTCTAACGCCTGCTGAATTAAGTATTCACTTTCTGTATCCAGGGCGGAAGTTGCCTCGTCCAGAATAAGTAATCTCGGATTGGTTAGAATTGCTCTGGCAATGGCGATACGCTGACGCTCACCGCCGGATAAGTTGAAGCCTCTTTCACCTACATAGGTGTTGTAGCCATCCGGAGTTTTTACGATGAAATCGTGGGCATTGGCTGCCTTTGCTGCGCGGATAACCTCTTCCATGGTAGCCTTTGGATTGGCAAAACGGATGTTATTTAAGATAGTGCCGGAGAACAGGAAGGTTTCCTGCAGTACCACACCAATCTGGTCGTGGAAGGACTCCTGCTTAATTTCACGGACATCCACACCATCCACCAAAATGGCACCGCGGTCTACGTCATACAAGCGCATAATAAGGTTAATCATGGTGGACTTACCGGTACCGGAAGCACCTACCAGACCAATCATTTCGCCCTTCTTTACTTCTAAATCAATGTGTTCCAAAACCGGATCATAGGAATTGTAACCAAAGGTTACGTCCTTAAAGGTAACGTCGCCCTGAATTTCAATTTCCTTCGCTGTTTCACCGTCTTTAATAGCCGGTTCTTCGTCCAGTACGTCGTAAATACGGTTCAGGCTGGTAATCATCTGCATCACGCTTCTTGGTAGATGGGTCATCCAGCCAAGAGGTCCGTACAGGTAACCGGTATAGGTTACAAACTGCATCAGCGTACCTACCGACATGCCGCCCTCTAATACGTCCACACCGCCAAAGTAAATGGCAATGTAAGAGCCCACGCCCATGATGAAGGTGAGCATCGGATAAAACAGCGCCCAGAAGGTTTCGTTTTTCTTTTGTACCTGGGCAAAATCCCTGGTTAAATGCTTGAACTTTTCTACTTCCGCATCTTCCCGGCCGAAGGATTTTACTACACGCATACCGGAAATAACATCCTGTAAGCCGCTGCGGAGTTTATCGTCTTTTACCCACTGTCTGTGGAAAATCTTGTGGATGTAGCTCCAGAACAAACGGGTAATGACAAATACCAGTACAATCAGGCTGGTAGAATACAGTGTCATTTTTGCATCGATGGAAATCATGATAATCAGGGATGCTATCATGGTAATTAACGCGGATAACATACCGCCAAATACTTCTTCCATGAAACGGCGGATCTGGCCGGTGTCGCCGGAAACACGGTTCATTAGTTCGCCCGGCTTACGCTTGTTCATAAAGCTCATGGAGAGGCGCTGAATCTTTGTATAAAGCTTGCGTCGCAAGTCCATGGAAAGCTGGGAACCAAGCAGTACACACCACCAGTTCTTTAAGATATACAGGGTAACATTTACCGCTGTTAAAGCCAGCATAATACCTACAAACATTGCCACATCTGCCATGGTGCCGGATTTTGTTGCCAGTACATTATCAATAAAGTTCTTTTGCACATAAGGCATCAAAATGGAAATGGCAGAGCTAAGCAGCATGATGGCAGAAATGCCAAGCAGCTTCCACTGATAGCCGCCGCATAAGTCGGTAAACTTTTTGAAAACAACGTTTTTACCGTCACATTTTGGACACTTACTGGTGCCCGGAAGTGCTCTGCCGCACTTTTCACAATACTTCTCATATTCATGGCTGGTAATTTTTTCGATATCGCCCTTTGCAAGCAGATCGGCACCTCTCGCCACATAAGCAACCCGCTCAATATGGCGCATGGAAAACCGTGCCACCAGCTCTGCCTCACCCTTTACTTTGGCTGTCACAATACCGCAGCCCACCAGCGTTTCGCATTTTACTTCTTCACAGTCGGATAAATTTCTCTCATAAGAAATTTCGTTGCCGTTCAAAACCAAAATACGCTTGGTAGTTACTGCAATGAACTGTTCTTTGCCTGCAAACTTCTCTTCTGCCACTTTATTTTTTCGGTCGTAGAGAAGGTCCAGGGGCACACAGTACCAAAGTTCTTCGGAAGGGTCAGCCTGCACCAGCCGTTTTTGTTCTTCCTTTAACTCATAGTATAATTTCATAGTTTTACCTCAGTTTAAATAAACAGGTCTAATTTCTTTCTCTCTGCTACGGTTAACTTCATAATGTCCGGTACCTCAAAACGGTTGCCGTCCAAGTCGTTAATAACAATACGGGTATCCGTTAAGGAAACCACGGAGCTTCCGCCGTTGTGAATAGTAAAACGGCATTCACCGTAGGTAGTCATTACATGGAAATAGCCATAGCCGTACTCGGTTTTGATGTCGAAAATCTTTGTGATTTCCGGCGTAAAATAGCGGAGGTCTAACTGCTCCTTTAACATTTTTGCCTGCTCCGGGTCAAGAGCGGACAATTTTTCAATTACACCGATTTCACGTGCCTTTTCGTTTGCCTCGCGGATGGAAATAAATTCATCCGGCAAGGTAACCGGGAACGTACGGTATACGCCTACACGGTCGTAAGTAGTATCCTTATAGGTAAGCTTTACGAAACCGCCCGGGGTACGCTCGAACTTGGCATTTTCCTTGGTTAAGTAGCGAAGTTCCAATAAATCGGCAGACTCCGCCTTCATTTTTTCTTCGTCGAATTCTTCTAATTCCAGCAGATTGCTCTGCATTACTTCTTCGTCCATATAAATCTCCTTTTATGCATGATAAAACAATCATGCCAAAACCCTTACACACCTCGCATTGCCAATGCTTTGGTCTGTAATTCCATCAGTTTGTAGAAGGTTCCCTTCTTTTCAATGAGCTCTGCATGGGTACCGGACTCGGTTACCTTTCCGTCATCGATAACGATGAGAGTATCCGCATTACGCAGGGTAGACAGACGGTGGGCAATGGAAATGGTAGTTCTGCCCTGTACCAGTTTTTCTAAAGATTCCTGGATGGCCAGCTCGGTTTCCGTATCCACCGCAGAGGTTGCCTCATCCAAAATGAGAATACGCGGATTGGCAAGAATAGCTCTTGCCATGGAAACACGCTGCTTCTCACCGCCGGACAAACTTCTGCCCGCGGAACCGATAATGGTGTCGTAGCCCTGTGGCATTTTGCAGATGAAATCATGGGCAGAAGCCTGCATAGCCGCCTCGATGATTTCTTTGCGGGTGGCGTCAGGTCTTGCGTAAGCAATGTTTTCTGCCACCGTGCCCATGAAAATATAGGTTTCCTGGGATACCATGGCAATGCTCTTTCGCAGTTCCGGAATACCCAGTTCCTTAATGTCAATATCGTCAATTTTAATGGTGCCCTCTTCCGGGTCGTAGAGACGGGAAATTAAGTTTACCAACGTGGATTTACCCGCACCGGAACGACCCACAATACCAAGCATTTTTCCGGCTTCTACCGTAAAGGTAACGTCCTTTAATACCGGCTTGTGCGGCTCGTAGCCAAAGGTCACGTGGGATAACTCGATTTTACCGTTGATGTACTCCGGACGTACCGGATGTTCCACTTCGGAAATCTCAGGCACGGCATCAATAATTTCAAACATACGCTGGGAAGAGTTTAAACAGTCGGTCATCCAACGGAATACCCAGGACATAAAGTCAAGAGGACCCTGCAGCTGGCTGACATAGCCTGCAAAGGTTACCAGCATACCGAATTCCATGTTGGTGCCGGAAAGAATCAGGGCAGCACCTAAGCCCCATACGATAAAGGAAGCCAGGTTTTCCACCGTGGAATACAGGATAGTAAACTTATTGTCGTAACGCATAACGTCGATTTCTGCCTCACGGACACCCTTGTTGCCCTTGCCGAGACGTACCAGCTCCTGCTCCTGCTGGCCAAAAGCCTTTACGACTCTGGCACCGGTGATACTGTCGTTTAACTGGCTGTTTAAACGACGGCTGGCACGATGGCGCTTACCGTAGAAGGTCCACATTCTCGGTGTCATACGGTAACTCTGGATAGTTAAAAACGGCAGCAAAAACAACGCTGCAATCGCCAGCAGCGGATTGATGCTGATCATTACCACACAGGTAGCGATGATTGTAAATGCGTTGGTAAATATGTACGGCAGACCGTCGATGAAAAATCCGGTTACCTCACCTGCGTCATCCAGTACTCGTGTCATTAAGGCACCGGTTTGACGGGAATTGTAGAAGTTAATGGATAACTTACCCATGGAATTAAAGATTTCTTCCTTTAACTTTGCCACAACCTCCGGCACAATACGGGCCGTCATGGCACCGTGCAGCATGCCCAGTAACTGCATAATGATTTTGGTTACTACCATGGCAGCTACCGTAAACGCTAAAATTACGGTGTATTTACCGCCAAAGCTTTCGGTGAAGGAAACCAGTTCTTCGTTTTTGCTGAGTACCTTATCATACAAAAAGGTACCGGACAAATACGGCCAAACTAAGTTTAATGCACCGATGGCAAGATAGCACACAAACATGAAACAGATGCGCCACTTATACTGCCAGAAATACCGCATAACACGGCCAAACAGGGACTTTTTATCCATGCAGCGCGGACAGACCTTTCTCGCCTGGTCCGGATACATGGTGCCGCACTTCGGGCAGCACTCCTGCTTGTTTTTACCTAAAATATCTTCCTCGGAAAGCTCCTCGGATTTTTTGATTTTCTCTAAATTTCTTTTGGCGCGTTCCACCTCGCCCATGCGGGAATTAGAAAATGCACACAGGAAGATTTCTTCTCCATTCACCACCGCCATTAAGGAACCGCCGTTGACTGCCCGGATAATCTCCAGCTTCTCAACCTCATTCAGGGAAAGCTTTTTTATTTCCGGTTCTGTTGGCAGCCCATCTGCCAACTCGTTTCCTGCATAACCGCCAAAACGGAACTTACCGTGAGCCTGGTACGGGTAGCTGATCAAAACCAATACCTCTTTCGTCATTACCAGATAATTTCTGGCAAAACGAAGCTCAGAGTCTAAGTCCGGCTCTGCCTTATACAGGATGTCTTCTTTTTGGATGCCTTGGTCGCCCAGCAGTTTGTACACCGCTTCCGGCAGCTGCATCCGTTTCTGTACTTCGTTCTTCTCCTTCATGTCTTCACCCATTGGTTGCGTATTGCCCGGTTTACATTGTACACTGTGTGCCCCCGGCAATACTTTGCCTCGTTGTTACTAAAACAAACATTCGCCTACTATCATACTACTTTCTGAACAGTTTTGCAATCTGTTTTCGAACAAATTTTCTCTCGGTTTTTGCGAAGTTTTACATCGGCAAATCAAGTATTGCGAATTGCCTTGACGATATCAGGCCAGCCATGTACAATACGTTATGAACATTACATGGAGGATAGACAAATGAAGAATACAAAACACCTGGTTTTAACAGCATTATTTCTGGCGCTTGGTATTGTCCTGCCCTTTCTGACCGGACAAATTCCGGAAATCGGTTCCATGCTTTTACCGATGCATCTTCCGGTACTGTTATGTGGTTTTGTCTGCGGCTGGCCTTACGGTTTGGCAGTAGGTTTTATTACACCGCTTCTTCGCAGCCTGTTATTTGGCATGCCTCCCATGTTTCCTAAAGCGGTTGCCATGGCCTTTGAGCTGGCAGGCTACGGATGTCTTGCCGGACTGCTCTTTCGCATACTTCCGTTAAAAAATATTTTCCGCATTTATCTCAGCCTGCTTGGTGCCATGCTGGGAGGCCGGATTATTTACGGACTGGTTTGCATTCCGCTGATGGGTATTGCAAACGTTCCTTACAGCTTTGAAATTTTCTTTGCCTCCACAGTAATTGAGGCATTACCGGGAATTATTTTACAGTTAATTCTCATTCCTATTCTTCTATTGGCATTGCAAAAAGCGAACCTCATCGATCTCAGTACAAAGGGAAACTATCATGAATAATATGTTAGATTTTATAAAGACTAAACTGAATGAAACTAATAAGCGCCCTTTCCTTATTTCCATCGACGGTATGTGCGGCAGCGGAAAGACCACCTTGGGAAATACTCTCGCAAAAGAATTAAATGCCTCTTTGTTTCACATGGACGACTTCTTTTTGCAGCCTCACCAGCGCACCGAGGCACGTCTGTCCGAACCGGGCGGAAATGTAGATTACGAACAGTTTAAAGAAGAAGTTTTAGACCATGTGGCAGATACGAACGGCGTCACTTACCGTCCTTTTAGCTGCCATGAGTGGAAACTGGCGGACGAGGCAATCACCATCCCGTATAACGACATAATAATTGTGGAAGGCTCCTACAGCCATCATCCATATTTTGAAGATATTTATAACATGAAAATCTTTCTGGAAATTTCTCCTGATGAGCAGAAAAAAAGAATTATTGCCAGAGACGGAAAAGATATCTGGCCGATGTTTGAAGAGAAGTGGATTCCGATGGAAAACCGGTATTTTGGGGAATTTAAGATTAAAGAGAAGAGTGATCTTATTCCATAAATGCAAATCAGCAGTCTGGCAAAAACCGGACTGCTGATTGTTTTTTTAAATATCATAATTATTTATTGATTCTTTATAAGCCCTTTCGGTGGTTCCAACTGTAAATACTCCATCAAAGCATTTTGAAAAATTTTAGAACAATTTACGCCTTCTTCATCTGCTTTTGCAGCCAGCCACGCCGGAAGTGATAATGTTTTTTTCACAAATTTACTATTGATTCGTTCTCTTACCGGAGGCATAAATACTTCTACTAAAAACGGTACCTGATGTGCTTCCAGAGTCAGTTTAGTAATCGATGTTGCCGCCGGAATTTCTTCCTCATCCTGTTCCATGCCCCACAAATGCAGTCCCAGCGCTTCTTTGGCATTTGCAATTGCTCCTGCTGTATCGTTTTTATCTGCACAAGGATAACACCCCGGCAAATCAGGAAATTCAATACTGATTCCATCTTCCTCATAAGAAAAAATTGCCACATAGGCATATCGGTCTTTCTTCATTTTCTTCTACCTCCCTATGGAAATGTAACGTCCGCCTTTAATATGCTGATTACTTTTCTCGATGAGTAACTTTTCATATATTTCCTCCTTATTGTAATACGTAATTTATTACGTGTCAAGACAGTTATAAAATACACTACCTATCCATCATATTTTGTTGTAATTTGTTTTAGGGGATTTCACTTAATAGATTTAATGAACCATTTATTTAGTTAAAACCATTATAGACGTATTTATTATATAAAATTTCATTATCATATACAACCCAATATATTAATTCCTCTTGTAGAAAAATCTATGCAGTTTTTGTAGACCTTGCACAAAAGATTTTTTCTTGACTAAAGATACTCTCCTAAGTACAATGTTCCTATCATTATACGAACCACAAGAAATATAGTGCATTTCCCGCCGGATTCTCGGAATCCGAGAGTCAATTCCGCGTTTATTGGATGGTATTCTCTCTGACAAAATTATAGAATCAGAGCAGAAAAACAACCTGCCGCCAAAAATGGGCAGGTAAAGAGGAGGATTTCTATGGAAGCAAAAACCATCGGAAAATTTATTACAGCACTCAGAAAAGCAAACGGGATGACGCAGAAAGATTTGGCTGAAAAGCTGAATGTTTCCGATAAAACCATCAGCCGCTGGGAGCGGGATGAAGGTGCACCGGATCTTTCCATGATTCCGGTTATTGCAGAAATATTTGATGTTACCTGCGACGAACTGTTACGGGGTGAAAGAAAATCCCCGGCGGAGCGGGAGGCAGCACGGGAAGCTGCCACCGATACGGAGGAAAATGCAGCTACTGCAAAAGAAGAATTCTCCGCCAAAAGCGAAAAACAATTAAAGCGTTTGTTAAAAGTAACCCTTTCCCAATTTAAAAACCGTACTTATATTGCCCTTGGACTTTCTATTCTTGGAATTATCGTTGCCCTTATTTGCAATCTGGCTTTCTTAAAGGCCATGCTGGGCGGCCTGTTGGGTATGATTTTCTATGCCGCCGGCATAATTTGCCAGTTTATTTTTAAGAACCGGGCTGGTTTAAGTGTGGAGGATTCCGGCATTGAAGAAGAAAGTCTTGCTGCGTTTAAACGGAACACCATCCGCCTCACAGAAAAGTCCATCGGATTCACCGTAGCATGCTTTGGCTTTACCTTTCCGCTGTTTCTGGTAAATGATTCCTATCTGGGACTTGCCATAGAAAGCCTGCTTGAGATGGGACTTATAGGTATTGGCATTGCACTGATAATTTATATTGTGATTTTATTCTTTTTCAACGCATCCCTTGTGGAAAAGGGAAACTACCCTCTGGAAGAAAAGCAAGCCGATGCTTTCCGGCACAACCACAAACTTCTTGGGCGCTGTGCTCTTGTTTTAGCGCTGCTGATTTTCCTTACTTATAACCTGCAACAAGTAGTTGCTGACCCTTACCGTTTACAGAAGGGTACTGTCTATAACGACTACGAAAGCTTCGTTACCTACATGGAACAGGACATTCCAAGAACCTATCAATTTATCGGCAACGACTTCACCGGCAACAATATGTATGTTACAGAACGGATTCCGGACAGCACCATCTATTATGATGAATTCGGCAACGAAACCAGTGCTGACGAAGCCTTACGCCGCACCCTGCTGGACAAAAACGGCAACGTTGTCTGCGAATTCATTCAAAGAAACGGTGATGTAAACACCTATGATTACACCCCGGGAGACGGCACTGCCCTGCCAATTACGGTTTACACCTACGAAGATCTGTTTTTTGCGAAAAGCCGCGCCAGAGATATCAAGGCTTTTTTCCTACTGGTGTATTTGCTGGAACTGGCAGCCGTAGTGCTGTTCTACCGAAAGAAAAGCATGAAATAAAGGTCGAACCTGTATCTTGCTTAGACTAAACGACTGATATAAAACGCTGATTTTTGAAAGTGCCATGTTCCAAGTGTCTGACCTCTCAGCTGACAGATGTTCAGATAGGATGGACAAACAATCTTTTCTGTTTGTTCCAGCCTAAATGAACAGATGTCAGAGGAGGCAGGCAGACACGGAACATGGCACTTCAAAAATCCCTTTATGTCAGTCTTTTAATCAAACTTATTCTCCATAATAGTCTTCTGTAATTCATTAAACATCTCGTTATATCTTACCACACCATCAGAAAGCTTGGTTACTCCCGCATATAAAATAAGCGGTATTTCCTTACCTTCAAACACAATCGGCTGACCGTTCTTTGCCCGAACCTTTTCCGCAATACTTTCTGCGTAGGTTACATCCTTACTGTTTGTCAGTACCACAAATTCATCAGCACCAATACGGAATACCACGTCTTCTTCTCCTGCTGCTTCGTTTAAACGCTCCAGCTGAGTAATGAGGGCAAGGTCGCCGGCTTTCATGGAAATTTCGTTAATCTCCATAAGGCGGTGGATGTCACAGCATACAAAATAGCAGCCTCTTCTCTGTACAAATAAATCATATAATTCACTGATATCTACACGTTTTCTGTTATTCATAAATTCATCTCCGTTCTCCTGAGGCAAAAGCCTGCGAGGGTAAAGCTCCGTGTACCGCGATTTGTTGCGGAACTCGGATGGGTTGCAGTTCCAGACCTGTTTGAATGCGCGGGTAAAGGACTCGTTGGTACTGTAACCAAACTGCAGGGCCACCGCGAGGATACTGACCTCCGGATTTCCGTGCAGCAGCTTTGCCGCCTTCATCATGCGGCGGCGTACCATATAGTCGTGGACGCTGATGTTCATTGCGCACCGAAACAGTTTCTCTAGGGTGGATTTGGCACAAAAGCAGGCACCGGCAACATCCTCTGTCCGAACGTCTTCTTCCAGATGGGTTTCCACATATTCCAATGCACTTGCCAGAAGCTCCATATTGCCCATATTTGCTTATCCATCCTTTCTTAGATACTCGCTTAAGCTTGACTCCATAATAACAGACATTTTTTCCCTATGCTTGACTTTTTGAGTATTTCACGTTTCATTTTTTTATTATTCCAAAGATTTTCCGGCAAACAGTTCCTGATTTCTCGAATACTTCTTCCGGTATTCTTTCGGCGAAAGCCCTGTCTGCTTACGGAAGCACTCGATAAAATGGCTTTGGGAAGCAAAACCGAAATATTTCGCAATATCGCCATAAGAGTATTCGGAGAATTTCAACATATTTGCCGCTGCCCTAATTTTCTCTTCCCGAATAAAATCACTGATGGTCTTTCCTGTTTCTTTTTTAAACAGGGAAGAAAGATAGCTGCGGTTTATATGAAGCTTGTCTGCGATGTCCTGTACCGTAAGCTTACTGTTTCTATTCTTTTGTATATATTCAATTGCCTTTACAATCTGAATGGAATACACCTTCTGCTTTGGAAGGTCCGCCATTTTACAGGTAAAATCCATAAGCATTTCATTATGCAGAATAATGATTTGCTCCGCCGTTTTAGCAATATCCATTTTACCGATATAAAGGTCGCTGAGAGTATAAGCAAGTTCACGCTCCAGTCCTTTTTCTACACAAAGTCTTGTGATAAGTGCGGTCGATACAACAAAATGGTAGCGCATGTTCCTAAGGAAGTCTTTCGATAGCTTGCCGTATTCCGGTTCTTCATATCTGGTGATATCTTTCGGGTCGGCAAGGACTTTTTGAACTTCTTCAATCCTTCCCTCTGCAATATTGTCATAATATTTGTATTCATGGTCGTATTCCACATGATGCGTCTGCTCTTCACGACGCTCCCAAAGCTTTGCATTAAGCTCTTTATTCATACTCATGAGTATCACCTCCCTAACGATTTAATTATGCAACATTTTTGATATATTTGCAACAAATGTTGTATAAAATAATTCTTATGTAGTTGCATTTTAGGTAAAAAAAGGTTAAAATTGGCTTATCAGGGTTCAGGGTACAACTGCGCCCCAAAATCGAACAATATTACATTTTAAAGGAGAATAAGGGTATGAATTACGGTTACTTTGATGAAGTAAACAAAGAGTATGTCATCACTAAGCCAAATACTCCGGCACCTTGGGCAAACTACTTAGGTTCCCCGGCTTATGGCGCTATTATTTCCAACAACGCAGGCGGTTACAGCTTCGTAAAGAGCGGTGCCAACGGAAGAATTATCCGTTACCACTTCAACAGCGACGACACCCCTGGACGTTACGTATATTTACGCGATGATGAAAGCGGAGATTTCTGGTCCGCATCCTGGCAGCCATGTGCAAAGCCACTTGACGTTTACAAGAGCGAATGTCATCACGGTACAGCTTACACCAACATGATGGCTGATTACTCTGATATCCACTCCGAGGTTCTTTACTATGTTCCTCAGGGCAAGGCATACGAAGTATGGAAGGCAAAGATTACCAACAATTCCGATAAGGTTCGTAAGATTTCCGCCTTCGGTTATGCTGAATTCTCCAACGACAGCAACTACAATCAGGATCAGGTTAACTTACAGTACACTCTGTTCATCACAAGAACATACTTCAAGTACGACAACATGATCATTCAGACCATTAACGAAAATACCGGCAAGAACGCAGAAGGCTCCAACTGGAGAGAGCGTTTTTTCGCATTAACCGGCGCACCTGTTACTTCTTATAACGGTGATAAGGAGGCATTCATCGGCCGTTACCACAACTACGGTAACCCAATCGCTGTAGAAAACGGTAAGTGCGACAACGTATTAAACTACAACGCAAACGGTTGCGGTGCATTACATACCGCATTAGAGTTACAGCCTGGTGAAACTAAGGAAATCGCATTTATTCTCGGTCAGGCAACTCCATCTATCGCTAAGCAGATTGTTGACGGTTACAAGAATCCATCCGTAGCTGATGCAGAAGTAGAAGAATTAAAGAAGTACTGGCATGCAAAGCTTGCTAACTTCCAGGTTAACACTCCAAGCGCTTCCTTCAACAGCATGATTAACACATGGAACGCTTACCAGTGCTTCATCACCTTTACCTGGTCCAGAGCAGCATCCTTCCAGTACTGCGGCGAAAGAAACGGTTACGGCTACCGTGATACCGTTCAGGACATCCAGGGTATCATCCACTTAGACCCTGAAATGGCTGCAAACCAGATCCGCTTCATGTTATCCGCACAGGTGAACCACGGTGGCGGTCTTCCACTGGTTAAGTTCGACCACAACGCAGGCCACGAAGATACTCCGGAAGACGAATCCTACGTACGCGCAACAGGACATCCTGCTTACCGTGCAGACGATGCTCTCTGGCTGTTCCCAACTGTTTGGAAGTATGTAGCAGAAACCGGTAACAAGGATTTCATCAAGGAAGTAATTCCTTACGCAAATAAAGAAGAAGGCACCGTTTACGACCACTTAAAGAGAGCCATCAACTTCTCCATGGAGCGTCTCGGTGACCACAAGATGCCTGCAGGCTTACACGCAGACTGGAACGATTGCTTACGTCTTGGTAAGAAGGGCGAATCCACCTTCGTTGCTATGCAGCTCTACTACGCATTTACCGTATTAAAGGGCTTCGCTAAGGACCTTGGCGATACCGAATACTTAGAATACCTTGAAAAGACACAGAAGGAACTGGGCGACACCATCCAGAAGGAATGCTGGGAAGACGACCGTTTCGTTCGTGGTATCAAGGAAGACGGTCAGGTTATCGGTTCCAAGAAGGACCCAGAAGCAAGCATGTGGTTAAACCCACAGTCCTGGTCCGTAATCAGCGGTCTCGCTTCCAAGGAACAGGCGGAACTTGCACTGGAATCCGTTCACCGCGAATTAAATACCGCTTACGGTGTTCGCGTTATGGCTCCATCCTACGTTGACCATGCATTTGACGGTGCTCTTGCACTTCTCTTCAACCCATCCACAAAGGAAAACGGCGGTATCTTCTGCCAGCCACAGGGTTGGATTATCCTTGCAGAAGCTTTAATGGGTCACGGTAACCGTGCTTTCGAGTACTTCACCGAGTCCTCTCCGGCTTCCCAGAACGACAACGCAGACGTTAGAAAGCTGGAACCATACGTACACGGCCAGTTTACCGAAGCTAACGAATCCCCATTCCACGGACGTACCCACGTTCACTGGCTCACCGGTACTGCTTCCACCTGTATGGTTGGCTGCGTAGAAGGTATCTGCGGTATGCGTCCTGACCTTGACGGCTTATGGGTATGCCCATCCGTTCCATCCGATTGGAAGGAATTCACCATGGATAAGGTATTCCGTGGCAAGAAGCTCCACATCACCGTAAAGAATCCAAACGGCGCAGAAAGCGGCTGCAAGGAATTCTACTTAAACGGCGTGAAGCTCGACCAGCCTTATGTAGCTGAAAAGGATATGAAGGATGAAAACGAAGTTGTAGTTGTGATGTAAACTTTTATTTCCTTTCATTAGAAACTTCATAAGAAATTTTTAAAGACGAGCGTATCCGTGTTCGCCTGCCTCCTCCTACAGTTGTTCGTTCCTGTCGGACACAGCGAAAAAAAACTTCGCTATGTCCGCCGAGAACAAACACCAGTAGGCTGAGAGGTCGGACACAATGGATACGCTCGTCTTAAAAATTTGTCTATGTAGTGACTGGCGAAAGGAATGAAAGTTACATGATAAGCTACTATACCAAAATTTATTCCTTTGTTAATGCTTCTACAATACTTTTTTCAATATATTCTACTCTGTCAAAAACCAGAGGCTTAAAATGTGCAGTTATGGCTGCTACAATTTGGTTTTTTCTATCAACATAAATAATATTACCACCATCACCAATCGCGGCAATTACATCCCTTGTTCTGTGGGGAAGCCACCACAAAAAACCATAATCCTGATTTCCAAATTTCTCATCGGTAGATATATAGGATTTTGTCATCATTTCAATCCAATTCTCACTCACAATACGCGTCTTGTTGTATACTCCGTTATTAAGCACCATTAATCCTATCTGTGCCATTTCATAAGCAGAAAGCGATAAGCCCCATCCCGCGGTTGGCATACCGGTCGGGTCCAAAAACCAGACCTTTCCGTGGTCGTTTTTGTTCATTAAATACTCAAACTGGTCTTCTTTGCTCTCGCATCCTGCATTGACTCTTGGTGCAATCCCTAAAGGTTTAAAAAGATATTCGTTAGCAAAATCAAGCACATTCATTCCACTTGTAGTTCTGATAATTCCCAAAAGGATTTGAACCCCGAGAGTGTGATATCTGAATTCATTCGTGATACCTTTGCGGCCACCCAAGACATCCAATGTTGTCAGTGTCCAATCTTCTGATGTACAAACCTTTGTCCAAGGTTCACTCTTTCCCTTATAGGGTGCTGTCATGGTAAGCAAATGTTTGATTGTAACTTGAAATATCGTCTGCTCTCCTCTTTTAGGAATGTAAATTTCCTTGTAATAGTCCATCACAAAATCGTCTACGCTTTTTATCAAACCCTGGTCAATGGCAATACCTATCAGCAATGCTGTTACAGATTTTGTTACACTCATTACATTCATTGTATCGTCCTTTTTAAAACCATCTCTATACTCTTCCATTTGAAGGATGTTATCTTTATAGGCTACAATCTGTTTTATATTACTATCGTTTTTACTTGAATAAGTATCTAAAACTTTCTTCATCAAAGCTTCCTCCTGTAAGCAGTAAAAATCATATTATTTGGACGTCCTGTAATAAGCCTAAGTGAATTAAAAATTAATTTCAATAGTTTTTTATAAAAAAACCCTCCTATCTTACGAAAGGAGGGTGATAACAATGTACATAACATTATCTGACTTAATTCAGTTTTGTTTATTGCTTGTTGCCCTTGTAGTAGCGTGTCACACGGTATTCAAGGAAAAAGATTAGCCGCCATTGTCCTACCAATGACGGCTATGTAAAAATAGCTTAACATCAGGGCGAACCGCTTCGGGTTTCCCTCTTTAGTTTTAATATAAATGATAGAATGTAACTTGTCAAGTTACATTTATAAGTCTTTCCTCAACATAATTATCTCGTCCGTGCGATACTCCTCATAAAATCCGACCTTCAGAAACAGCTTGATGGCAGGATTATCAATCGCAATATTATCATAAAGAACCTCTATTCCATGTTCCTTGGCGGCTTCACAAAGCAAAAGCAGACCCTGCTCACCGAAACCTTTACCGCGGTATTTTGCATGCACAATAACATCCGCAATATACTTCTGTTCTTCCTCGTCATAGTGATATGCAATTTCCCCTACAAATTCACCGGTACTTTCATCCTGCAAATATTTATAAAATCTTTTTCCTTCCGGATGTGCAATCCAGTAATCATACCACTCCGGCCAGTTCTCCTCCGGGAATGGAATAGTGCCTCCCCAGTTGTGATTGTAGGACATGGTTTCTTCATCAGCCATAAACATTTTACGGAACCATAAATCTTCTAGTTTTGGGCTATATAAAATCATGTATTTACCCTCTTATAATACCTTAATCATAATGTACTCATCCCGATATGTACCATCATCATACTTCAGCGCCCGTAGATGCTTGCCGGTTTCCACAAAACCGCACTTTTCATACAGTCGTTTTGCAGTGTCATTTCCTTCCACCACTTCCAGTTCTATCTGCTCATAACCGATTTGCCGTGCCAGCTCTTCTAAGTACTGCATCATAGCGGTACCGATGCCGAGATTCCAGAACTCTTTCTTGAGGGCAATAGCGAGACCGCACCGGTGCAGGACCCTGCGTTTGTTGCCCATGCCGTTGATACTGCAGTTTCCGGCAACCTTGCCGTCTACCAATGCCATCATCATAACACCGGTTTCATTTTCCAGAAGGTGCCCAAGAATTTCTTTCTCGCCCTCCAATGTATAATTTACCTCGTCCGGGTAACGGAGAAGAAACGGGGTTTCTGCCGCTGTGATTTTTAAGTACTCAATCATGTCCGCAGCATACTCCGGGTAGGTCGGACAAAGCACGCAGGTACGACCGTCTTTTAAGGTAAAGGTTCTTTCTTCAAATCTCATTTGATATTCTCCTTTTATACAAAATTTATTTTCTTGCGACAATCAGGTAGCGGTGTGTCGTACCTGCAATCTCTCCGGTTTCTTCTATGATTTTCTGCATCTCTAACAATTTTTCGAAGCAGCCATCCACAGAAAAGCCCGGAAATTCCCACTCGATGATGCGGGCAAACCACACAAAGGCACCCACATCATAAAACTTAATCGGAAGAAAGGCTTCCTCTGCCTGCAAAATTTCAAATCCTGCTTCTTCAAATTCCTTTTGCTGCTTAGTCAGATTCAAGTCCGGAAACTGCTTTGGTGTTCCCGGAAGCACCATCTCAACCAGTTCCCGATCGTTCTCGCTGCCAACCTGCTGGGTAATGAAAAGACCACCCTTTTTCAACAAACGGTGTAATTCCTTTGCATTAAAATCCCCGTGCCGGTTGATGATAATGTCAAAGGATTCATCCTCAAATGGAATGTTTGCTGCATCCCTGCACTCCTTAAAATCAATGCCAAGAGGCAGTAAAGTTTCTTTGCACAGCTGTACGTTTGGCGGAAAGCCTTCCGTGGCTGCAGTGTTTTTATATGGATGTCCCAGCGACAACAAAAACTCCCCGCCACCGGTGTCAAAGTCTAAAATTTTCACGTCAGGCGTAAGATATTGACGTATGATTTCTTCGTAGTTCCAAGGAATATCGTTGCCTTCTTCGTAGCGGTCATTGATGTGTGAAAAGTCCCAACCATGAATATGGGCAATGGATTCTTCGGATTGCCAGAGCTGTTTTAATTCCAACCTCCTGCAATATTCCGTCAATGCAGCCAAATCTCTTGCCTGTAGAAATTTTCTTTGGGTTGTTTCATGCTCTGCATCTTTGATTCGATGCAGGGTTTCTTCCAGCGAGAACCATTTTACGGATGTTCCGTTTTCAATTTCTGCTTCTGTCAAATGCGTATCACTTGTTTTTGTTTTCGTATGTACAACAAAATAGTAGGAAAGCGTTGTATAGTCCTGATGATTTCTGTTTTCCGACACCACGCCAAGTTGTTCGATGGAATCACAGGTACATCCGGTTTCTTCATAAATTTCTCTGATAAGAGTGGAAACTTCATCCTCGCCCTCTTCGATTCCGCCACCCGGCAAGGAATATAAATTAAATTTTTCCGCATACATCACTGCGCAGTTGCCCTCTTCATTTATGACAAGAGCACGGGATGTTTTTCGAGGTACTTTATTACTCATTCCGTCAAGACCTAATACATTTTTATCGGTTAGTTCTGCGATAAGATTCCATGGTTTTATTTTGAATCTGTTGTTCATAATTGAGCTCCTGTTATATTTTTCTCTGCAATCCCAAAGTATTTATTAACGCTTCCTGCAACACTCTGGACACATTAATCTGTGCTTTTTCCGCCTCATAATTTAACCAACTCGGCAAAGCCACATTTCGTCTAACCGTTCTTGTGTCTGTTTTTCTTCTATATTCTTCCGAATCAATATCCACCAATGAAATAAAAGTCTCCCCTTCTTCTGCAAAAGTTCCATTTGCAACTTGTAACTTTTTTAATTCCGATGGTAATGGAATTTCTTCTTTTGCATCTTCCATGGACACACAATGCAATTCCATAGCATCTCTTGCCATATCAATGGCGTCATTCATATTTTTTCCCTGTGTTAAAATTCCAAAGTCCGGAACCTCAATCAAAATAACGTCCTTCGCTTGTGTAAAAAATACCGGATAAACATTTTTCATGTTAATACCTCCCAACTTACAATAATCCTCGTCTCTTCAAAATTGCTTTTGCTAACTGCTCATTTATTTCCCGATGTCGAGGTATTTCTTCTCGTTCCGAAGCTCTAACGAATATATCATGGCTGCCACCATGCCGTTCAAATCGGAATCCGCCTTTTTCCAATAATTTTATTAAGTCTTTCCTTTTCATTCGTCCTCCTAATTATACACACTAAATACACACTCGTCAATGTATAAAGTTTGTCTTCGACACATCTTGTGCACAAAAATCCTAATTTTTCTATGGGGATACTTTCAAGAAAACCATGTACCAAAGATTAATAGCTCTACCTAGATTCAATGAAATAAAAAAAGATGACTTTCTTTGTTTCTATGGTAACGCATTGCGTGAACCATGTCAACAGAAAAATAAACGCAACTTCGTTTACCGATTCTATTGCTTTATTACCGTTTATGTGTTATTCTCACTGTAGTAGCTACATAAAACCCACAGATTCATTCACAAGCGGTAAAACAAGTATAATCAAGGAGGAATGTTTATGTTAATGGAAGAAAGACAATTAAAAATAGCAGAACTCATCGATAAGAAAGGACACATTACCATCGCAGAGCTCACCACCCTGTTTGATATCTCCCACGAGTCCGCCCGCCGGGACCTGCGTATTTTAGAAAGCAAAGGACTCTGCAAGCGCACCCACGGTGGTGCCTTAAAACCGATGCCGGCAGGCTTCATGCCACCCCGCAACCGCAACTTTGATGAAATGCCGGTGTTTGAAAACTATGAGCAAATTGCCAAGCTGGCAGTAACCCACATCAAAGAAAATCAGATTATTTACCTCACCGGAGGTTCCTTCGGTTTTCACATGTGCCACTATCTGCCGCGGAATATTCACTACACCTTAGTGGTAAACTCCATCGACCTGGCCAATCGTCTGCGTCACCTGACCAATGTCGATTTGTACGTAGTAGGCGGAAAAATGCGCCAGAGCACCAGTGTGGTAGACAGCATGGCCACCGATTTTGTCAGCCGGATGCACTTTGACCTGTGTTTTATCACCGGCGGAGGACTCACCTCTGAATTCGGGCTTTCCAACGGCACCGACGAAACCGCTGCCTTCCAGCGAAAAGTCATTGAAAACAGCCGACAGAAAATTCTTCTGCTGCCAAGTAGCAAAATCGGCACCAACGCCTTTATCAAAGTCTGCAACGCAGAAAAGTTCGACCTGCTGATTACTGACTGGGATTGCGTAGAAGAAGAAATTTCAAAGATTGAAGAAAAAGGTGTAGAAGTATTTATTGTGGAACCAAATCCAAACCGGACGGAACAACGGCCAAGAGAACGAAAGGATGATGCAAATGAATCAAATCCAGTCCAGGGAACAGAAACTCAGGAATCTGATTCTTGATAACTACGTAAGTTTACGACAATTTGCCATCGCCGCAGACATTCCCTACAGTTCCTTAACCACAGGGCTTTCCCGGGGTATTGCGGGCATGCAGTTTGACACAGTAATCAAAATATGCAAAGCACTTAATATAGAACCTCTGGATTTATAGAAACTCTCACATAAGAAAGAAGGCTGCAACAGTTACATACTGCCACAGCCTTCTTCCTTTTTATTTAAAAATCATTCTCAAATAGTTATATAAATGCGGCTTTACGCTGGTATGGTCATGCCAGGTATCCTCTAATAAATGCCAGATATGCGCTGTGCCGTTCTTTGTCATCATATCGATGTAGCTCTTTGGTGCAGGACCAACCACGCCGTCGGCCTTGGAAGAAGTTACAAAAACCACCGCTGGTTTTAAATCTGCCGGATAAGCCAGCTCCTCTTCCTGAATCTGGCCGGGATGCAGGGCTGAACCCGGAATTTCCACAAGACCCGGTGCAGGACAAGCCGCGCCCACATAACCAAATAAATCCGGACGGGCAAAGCTGATAAACAGAGCCTCTTTACCTCCCATGGAGAAACCGGTAACTGCAGTGTTTTCCCTTCCGGTTGCCACGGAAAATGTCTTTTCCACAAACGGTTTCACATCAAGAACCAAATCATTAATGAAATTGTCATAACTGTTTGCATTCACTAAATCCATACCGGTACAACGTTCCAATTCCTTGTTACAGAAAATGTACGGAAGCACGATAATCATTTCCTTTGCAAACCCCTGAGCCTGCAGGTTGGCAAGCATAATATTTAAACTTACCTCCGGACGTGCCATCCAGTCTTCACTGTCCCAGAAGCCGTGCAGAATATAAAGCACCGGATACTTTTTCTCCTCCGTGTAATCTACCGGAAGAAGCACGTTTATATTGGTGTTGCGTTCCGCTGTTCTGGAATAGTAAGTGTACTTTTTAAACTCTGCGTACGCAACACCCTCCTGTCTTTCATAAATGGAATCCTGCGGTTTTAATTCTACTAATTCTTCGAAATTTTTCATAATGTTTCCCCTCTCAGCTACTTTATTTTCTGCCGCACTACATAAACGGACCGCGGCTTTACCGCCAGTTCATATTCCGACGCCGCAGCCACCCTTACTAAATACGGTTTTACTTTTTCTTTTTCTGCAAAGGTGTTTTTTGCAAGATAACTGTCTCCGGTAAGAATGGTTACCGTGGCTTCCTCCTGCATATCCGCCTCTATACTCATCTTAACTGCAATTTCCTTCTCCGAAAAATTCACCACTTTAGTAATCAACTCGCCGGATGATTCATCCACGGTACATACTGCCGTAATATCCGGAATCAAAGCAAGTTCCTTTTGGTGTAAAACCTCTCCGTTCAGCGAAACTGCAAAGCAATCAGCCTCTGTACGGATTTCCACCGTATTTTCCCGCTTTATTGCACCCGTACATAATATCTCCGGGCAAATACTTTCGCAGGACCATCCGTTATAATGAAGTATTTTGCTTTTTCCGTTTTCCAGAATCCAGTCATAGTGGTTCTGGTCTTCTCCGGACAAACCATTATCCCAAAATTTTACCCGGGCATTCTCTCCGGAAACCGTTTCCGAAATCACTGCGTCCCGTGCATGGTCTGTAATTTGCTTTTGATACTCTGTTTCCACCGTATGCTCACAGACATAATCGCCGCGGTTTGACGCAAACATGGAAAGCATATGATAGCTTGGAATTACCACATCCTCATGATTGTTAAATAAAATCATATCAGGCTCCCATGCTTTGTAAGCCACATTCTGGAACAGTGGTGCATAGCTGGTCATTTTCACCTTATCCTGGTTCCTCTCAATACCGCAAAGAAAGGCCGCTTCGCCCAAAGCTGCATGCAAAATACCTTCTTTACAACCGATGGTTGCCGCATACTCTCCGCAATAAATATCAACGCCGTTCCGGTCCAGAGTATCATACATAGTTTCATTCACTGCAAAAAATACCGGATCGGAATAAAAATGCTCATCTACCATTTCTGTAGGTAGACCGGCATGCTCCGTATGGTCTGTGGAAATATAAACGAATTGCGGAAATTCTTGCTTTAACCGTTCATAAAACTTCCGATACCGTTTCTGATACTCCGGTCCCCAGTTTTCATTACCGATTTCTAAATATTTCAGCACGGTAAAAGGTTCCGGATGACCGTTTGCGGCACGTTTTGCACCCCATTCGGTATTCGCAGGAGCGGTGGCATATAAGATTGCCTGCACCGCATCCTCATAAAATTCTTCTATCAAAGCATCTTCAAAATAGTCCGGATTTCTACCCTGACAGGTCATACCGCAGTTAAAAACATACATGGCATCGATACCCGCATCCTCACAGAACTGCAAATATTCATGGTATCCGAGACCATTCGTGGTCATATAAGACCAAAGCAGCCAGTGAGGCTTTCTTTCCCACACCGGACCAATCGTATCCTTAAACCGGAACGCCGTTTCCTTGGAGAATCCTTCTACAATACATCCTCCCGGAAACCGTAAAAACGCCGGATGGAGTTGCAACAAACGCTCTACTAGTGAATTACGCAATCCGTTTTCGCGACCTTGATAGGTATCCTTTGGAAAGAGTGATGTAAATCCAAAGGTAATCTGTTCGTCAGCTTGGGAAGAAAGAGAAAGTCTCGCATCTACATCTGTTGCAGCACATTCCAATTCGCATTCATACTTCGTATAATCTCCACAAACCGCAAAGGTAAAAGAAGTATATATCTCTCCCGTTTTGGAAGTTAGCGCTACTGTCACTTCCACTTCCCGGTCTGCTTTGGCAAACATAAAAAATCGGTATGATTTTCCTTGTTCCACAAACACACCCTGAAAACCGGCATTACGGATACTTCCACCGGAAAAGGAAACTTCTAACGCCCGTTTTCTGTTTTTATGTAACGTGTTTTTATCCGTCAAGTTCATGCAGGCACCATCCACCGCTTCCCAACCTGCAATTCCCTCTTTTTCATAGCAGTCAAAGGAAGATACCCAGCCGGTCGGGGAAGTAATCAGCTTATTTACCTTATCATAAGCACATCCCTCCGGCAGAACCCCCTCGTCAAAAGCCCGGTTTCTTAATAATTCGGCGTAAAGTCCGCCGTCACCCGCCCGGTTAATATCCTCAAAGAACAAACCGTAAAGATCTTTAGATACGTCTGTCTTTTTAATTTTTGGTCTCACTGTAATCCGATACATTTTCTTACCTCCGTATAGAAAAACAGGAGCTGCCGGACAGCCCGACAGCTCCTCCACACCTTCTATTTTACTCCACGCAATAGCCAATAGCAAGAAAATAAAATAATTTATCCTCATCGCCCTCCTGCATCCGGATTTCTACCTTTCTTGTTTTACATTCCGAATCACGCAGAATACGTACCGGAACAGGATTATACCAACCACTTGTAGTGTTGGAGGTAATAGTCAGCATCTTTTCGCCGTCCACATAAACCTCAGCGGTACCGAAAGTAGCGTTGTTTGCCTCCTTATATACCACGAACAGGCTTCTGCAGTCCACTTCAAAGGTGAAAGACGCATTCTCTTTTGCATCCGCAGACTTTACCCAGCCCTTGGTGAATGCTTCATGGCCATTCTCCTCATGGAAAGAACCAAGTTCCAATACCTTGAGCGTATCCTTGTCCGCCATCTTCATGGTGGTGTAATTTATGTTCAGCATTTTTTCCCGAAGAATATAAGGTGCGGACACTTCCTCCGCATCCACCTTATTCCAATAGTGGATGATAAACTCACTGTACAGCTTCTGTCCGTTTTTATTTGGATGGGAACCGTCATCTGCCCAATCCTTCCAAGTCATGCGGCCGGCGTCAAACTCCGGATGAATGGCATTTGGCACGCTAATCATCGGAAGTTCGTAGTTCATACCGATGAGTTGCATGTTGGTCTGGCAGGTGTAACCGTCCTCTGTTACGGAAAACAACAGTACCACCGCCGGTGCCTGCTCCTGGGTAAGGGCCTTGCGCACCAGGCTTTCAAAAGCAGCCTTGTTCTGAGTATCCTGCCCATCATTTACCGCAAACTCAATAAAAACCACATCCGGCTTTGCTTCAAAAATGTCCCGTTCGGACCGGATTAAGCCAAGCAGGGACGGAGTACCGCTAAGTCCCGCATTGACATAATTTACTTTGCCCGTGGTGGCATAGGTTTCCCTGAAATAGTCGCTGGACAGCTTGGCAAAAATCTCGGTGGTACCCGCATTATATCCCTGGGTAATGGAACCTCCGATATAAGCCAAGGTAACATCCTCGCCCTTTCTTGCTTTCTCAATTACCTTTTTCATCCGCTCATTGTTGCCGGTGGAAATTACGGAACGCTCCAGCATATCCAGATGAATCTGCTCTTCTTCCGTTAACGGCACCGGGGTCGGTGTTTCTGTAGGTGCTACCGTAGTCTCTTGATTCTGCATATTGTTTTCCTCCGTCTTGCCGCAGCCTGCTGCCAGGCACAAGGCGAACAGTGGCAACATAAGCATTATTTTTTTCGTCATTTTCTTCATAAACCGAACGTCTCCTTTTTCAACCGGTTTCCGATTTACTGTTCCGCTTTCACGTCGTACTACGAGAAATCCGGCAGTTCATCTCGGGTAATCATTACCTCACTATTATACACCTTTTCCATCATTTGCAAAGAGGTATAGGCCTCCGAAAGTTCTTTGGTTCCGTTTACTACGATGTAATCCCAGTTCCATACCGCAAACCACAGCCAGTAAGCATTGTCCCTAATAATCAAATCCGGATCCGGCATGGTAGCACACTCACTCATTGCCGTCAGCTTTTTGTTATTTGCCCAGCCGGACAGGTTGGCAAAAGCACTAGGACTAACACCGTAATCGTAGGCACTGTTGTATACATCTAATGCCACAATATCGCAATATTCATCACCCGGATACCAGTCCTCGTGCTGACCGTTCCACACCCAGATGAGATTATCTAACTGATGATAATTGGTCATTCTCTCATACATCAAGGTCCAAAGCCACTTATAGGCATCCGGACCGGAGGCACCCCACCAGAACCAACCACCGCTGGCTTCGTGCATCGGGCGCCAGAGAACAGTCACATTTTCGTTTTCCATACGCTGCATGAATCTGGAAATATTATCGATATCCTCTACGATTTTATAAGCCTCTATACTGATTTTATCCTCAGTTTGCAGCTTCTCAATTTCTTCCAGCGGAAGCGTTGCCAAATCTTCGGTTGTCACTGCCTTTGCTAAAGAAAATTTGGTGTCATCCGTATAAAATGCACACTCATTATACGGTGCATACCAGTGCCAGTCATATACTACCAGACCACCTGCCCGGCTCCATTTAATGGCAAGCCCTACTTCATCCTTAAATCCTGTTTTGGTAAAGCTCTTAGAATCATAAATAAAATCAAAGGTTCTTACTGCCGGATACTTTCCAAGACCCAGATACAATGCCTCTGTCTCCGTGTTCTTTCCATAGTCCGTACACTGACCGGTAAGCACCCGTTTACCGTAAACCGCCAGCAAGTACTGGTAAATATTCTGCGTCTTTAGGTTTGCATACGGATTGCTCAGCGTTGCTGTAATGTTTTCATACAAATCATTACTTAACGCTTCACCCTTTTCGATAGAGATGGAATCTAAAGAAAACCAGCTCCATCCTGCACCTAAAGTAATGGTGTTTTCGCCCTTTTCCAGAAAAACACCATTCACTGTGGTTTCCACCCAGTCTCCCTGTTCGGAAACAATATCCAGTGCCTTTGCTCCATTAAACAACAACGGATTTTCCTTATGACTTCCCGCACAGTGCCGGACTGTAATTTTATAATACTGACTGGCAGGAATCGTCACCTGTAAACTGAATTTTGAATTATCCGAAATATCCAGATAACCGTTTCCGGAATATCCGGCTTTGTCTGTTTTTAAGATGACCCCTTCTCCTGTTTTGGCTTCCTCTGCCTCCAACAGGCAGGAAAATTCTACTTTTTCCAAACCTTCATAGGTTAATTTGTCAAAGCTGTAGCTGCTCGCATAGGTAATCTGGGACGGATCCACCTTTGGTCTGCCCGGATATTCTTCCTCCGGTATAGGAGATGCTTCGTTGTTTGCCACATCTCCTGTCACACCTTCTACTACAGTATTATTTCCCTGCTCCTGCGCGGATTCTTTTCCACAGGCAGCCAATCCCAGCAAACAAACCATGCCAAAAATCAACCATTTCTTTTTCATTGTAAACCTCCACAATTTGGCAGCCCCAAATTAGTCGTGTGTTTTCATAAACTCTAAAGCCAGTTCCATAGCGGTCTGATTTCCCTGTGGGGTAAAACCGTGGCCTTCTCCCTTTAACACTACCAGTTCTACGCTCTTATAATGCTTCTTTGCCTTATTTGCATAGCTTAAAGGAACGATTTCGTCCTTATCACCGTGAACAATCAGAATGTCTTTATCAAATGCTCCGATATTCTCAAAGGTGTAGAACTCCCGCATGGATTTAAAGAAATTTTCTCCCAGCTTTAGGCCCCAGAAATCAACCGTTTCCGGTATACTTTCCTCGGTTGGGTAATTTTTTCTCCAGTCGCCCGGTATGTTAAACGCAGGAAAATATAGAATCATTCCTTTGATTTCATCCACGTATTCCTCTGCTGCCAGTGCAGTAACTAAACCACCCTGGCTTCCACCGAATAAAAAGACATTTTCTTTATCAACAATGTCCATATTCTTTATGTAATTGAATACCGCCATCAAATCTTCTTTCTCGGTAAAAATTGTCATATCCGTAGAAGCACCTTTGCTTTTTGATCTGGTGGAACCGCCGCTAAAATCAAACGCATAAGCAATATAGCCCTTTGATGCAAAATACTTACATTCACCGGTAAAATCGGTATGGCAGCCATTATAACCATGGCTTAATATTACTGCAGGATAAACTCCCTCTTCCTTCGGGCGGTAAATTTTTCCGTAGATCTCCTTTTCGCCCTCTGTAATAATGAGTTTTTCATTTACTACTTCATATGTTTTATCCATGTCTTCCTCCATAACCGCCACGGTTGGTGTAAGTATCTCTGTCGGCACCTCGGTTGGCGCTTCTTGTATGGTTTCCGTTGGCGTTGGTCCTGCAGTTTCACCTTTATTTCCGCAGCCTGCTACTGTTATTACTGATAAAACTGCAAACACCAACAGTTTTCCTTTGAAATTCCACATAATAATTCCCCTTTATACTAATTTAACACACAAAACGTTTGCACATCTGTATCCAGTTCTTTTTCATATTCCTGCACAGTAATTCGGGCACGATACAAATGCGGATTCGGATTAACCAAAAACACCGCCAATTCCGCATCTGTTCTTCCCATCCCTTCCAGAAACGCTTTCTTGCTGCATGCAGTAATACATTGCTTTTGTGCATCAAATATTTCCGCCGTTACCGAAACAACCCGTTCAAAAATATCATTATTATCAAGTCTCACTCTAAGTTCCACATCCCGGCAAGGCTCCTTATTCTCTTTCACTGTAATGTCTGTTTTCTTTACATAAACCCCTTTTTTCATACCAACCTCTTACTTAAACGGAAGTTCATCCAAGGTAATGAAATACTCACTATTATAAATCTCATTTAAAGACTTCTTGGTGTTGTTCTTTTCACTGGTAATATAATCCGTATGCCATACCATAAAGAAGGACCAAGGAGCACCCTTTTCCATCTGGTCTTCTGTCGGAATAGTACCGCACTCATGGAATACCAGCGGCATGCCTTCCGGCGCCAGCTCATCGCACTCCTCAAATAAGTTCACATTGGCACCCGGATTGTAGCTGTCGGCACCAAGTAAATCCACATAATTGTCACCCGGATACCAGGCTGCCATATTGCCGCCGTTGCCGGAGTAACCAAATACCCAGATTAAGTTATCCAAACCCCAGAAGTCGGTATAACGGCTGTACATTAACTGCCACAGCTTGACAAAGTTTTCGGCACCGCCCTTACTCCACCAGAACCAGCCGCCGTCCAATTCATGAAACGGACGCCATAAAATCGGAACATTGGCATCCTCTAACTGCTGAAGATAAGGAACTGCTCTGTCCATATCTGCCAGTAATTTATTATAGGCTTCGGTGCCCGGAACGAAAGCCTCGTCCCAGTTTAAATTGTGAGCCTTACTCTCATCATAACCGCTGGCAAAGTCAGAACCGGTATGCCAGCAAATGGTAGGGATACCACCCTTTTCCCACCACTCCTTTGCACGCTTTGTAACGCCCGCAAAATCGTTGTGCATAAAGTCTAAACCGCGGATTGCAGGCAGCTTTCCGGTTTCCCTCTCAATATAATTTAACTCATAGTCCGGAGAACCCATCCAGGTGGATTCCATCTGACCGGTGAGGCAAACCTCGCCGTATACTTCCTGCAAATAGTCGTACACGATTTTTGCATTCTCAATCGCATTTTCGTTGGAAAGCTCACCGTTGTAGGTATGAATAATCGCATCTGCTTTTTCCATTTCCGCTAAGAAGGTATCCAGCTCTGCTGCCACATCCTTCGGAAGATGGTACAGTCCCGCAATACGGCCGCCGTTCCATGCACCCAGCTGGAAGGAAGTAATATCCGCCGGCTTTTCTGCCTTTGCCATGGAAAGAAGCTCCTCCATGGAATACACGATTAATCGTTCCTTATCCGGCTGGTCGGAAAATGCCGCAATGTCCTTCTGTTTAGCGCCACCCTTGGCAGACTTTACGTTCAAGCCAAGAACGCCCCAGCCGCCGTGGGTCACATCATCACAGGCAAAAACAAGCGCAACACAGTCTTCCATGCCTGCGCCGGTAAGCCAGGAAATATCACTTGGGTAATAACCCTTATTGGTCTTGTCGGAGAACAATAAAGTGCCCTTTTCCAAAATCGCATTCTGACGGGTTAACTTCTCTTCTTCGGAAAGAGAGTTGCGGATAGCTGGTGCCTCTTCCATCACCCAGACATCCGGTGCCGCCTCCGTTGGCGCAGCTGTAGGTGCTTCGGTAGGTGCCTTGGTTGCTTCTGACAAGTTTCCTCCGTTATTTTCTGCCTGCGTCGGTGCAGGAGTATTTACCGCCCCGGTATTATCTTCTGTTTTTCCGCATGCGGAAACTGCCAGAAGTAAAGTGATACACAAAATTAAACCCCATTTTTTCATAGGATACCTCTTTCTAAATTATAAAAACCCACTAATGGGAAATCATCAGGCGAAGCACCGCAAAGTCATCACCCTTGGAGTTTGCCGCCTTTTTTATGATTACGGTATGTTCCGCATCTGCATCGGAAGTAAACACCTCCTGGGATTGGGCATAGTTTCCCCAACCGCCCGGGAATTCACCCTGCAGGGTTGCCACACTGACACCGTCTACCAAAACCTCGTAGTTTCCGTAGCTGTTTCCTGTGGAGCGCCAGAACAGAATACCTAAGTTTCTACACTTAATTTTAAACACAAGATTGCCATCGCCGTCGGTGGTTTTCCATACGTCGCCCCAACCGTTAAAATCCTTGCCGTTCTCTGTGAAGGAGCCCATATTTTCCGGTGTAATATCTCCCACACCGGCAAGCTCTGCATCCAGGTACTTTGCCTTGGTAAAAATCTTTTTATCAAACTTTACCGGGTCGCTGTAAGTATCCAGATCCGCATATACCTGATTTAAATATTTCCAGAGGATTTCACCCACAACGGCATGTCCCAGTGCAGAAGGATGGGTCACATCGCCGGACAAATCCTTTTCGGTATAACGGCCGGAATCAAACCAGCCGGATAATAAATTTATGTAACTGACCATCGGAAAACCATACTGGAAACCCACCAGCTGATGCACATTCTGGGCAGAGGACAAATTGGTCTGACCCATAAACAAAAGCATCACCGCAGGAGCATTCTCCATGGTTGCCATTTTATATACTAAATTATCATAAGTGATTTTGAAGGTATTGTTGCCGCCGTCATTTACGGAATACTCTACTAAAACCACGTCCGGATTGTAGTCCAACACATCCTCCTGCAGACGATGCACTCCAAGATAAGAGTCTGTCGCACCGATTCCGGCATTCACCACCGTAATTTCGGACTGTGGGAAGGTTTCCTTCCACCAAGCGAAGAAAATATCCGCATAGCAGGATTTTTGCTTTACCTGACTGTCCTTGGCGCCGCTTGAAATGGTGCCCTGGGTAATGGAGCCACCAATGGTTGCAATGGTTACCGGCTCACCGGCCTCTGCCTTCTTCATCACTGCTGCCAATGCCGCATTATCGCAGGTCTGCCATGGACTTGCGGTTTGCATATCCTCCTCTGTTAAGTATTCCGTACGGGAAGGCACCGTAGTGCGTTTTGGCGCATCCGTCGGCGCAGTGTTTTCCTCATCGTCAACACTTTGCCCCGCATTTACGGTTGGTTCCGGTGTTTCCTGGTTCTCGTCCTTTGCTCCGCAGGCTGCCAAAGACAATACTGCCGCCAGACAAAATATCACTCCTAATTTTCTCATGATAATCCTCCACTTCTCTTTGCCGGAATTATTCCGCTAAAATTGCTTCAATTTCTGCAATTTCCTCTGCAGAAAACTCCAAATTGTTAATGCAGGCTGCATTTTCCACAATCTGCTCCGGACGGCTGGCGCCAATTAACACCGTTGCTACCGCCGGATTATGAAGCACCCAGGAAAGTGCCAGCTGGGACAGCTTTTGTCCACGTCGTTCTGCTACAGCATTCAGCTTGTTTAACTTTGCCACCATGGCCTCATTTAGCTGGCTGCCAATCCAGGTTTCACCCTTGCCGATGCGGGAATCCGCCGGCACGCCGTTTAAATATTTGTTGGTAAGGAGTCCCTGGTACAGCGGAGAGAATACTGCCAGACCGATACCCTTTTCTTCCACAAATTTATCCAGGCCGTCCTGCTCTACCCAACGGTTTAACATGGCATACGACGGCTGGTTTACAATAAACGGAGTCTTTAATTCCGCGAAAAGCTCCACCATTTTTGCTGTCTGCTCTTTATTGTAGTTGGAAATACCCACATACAGCGCCTTCCCCTGCTTTACTGCCTGATCCAGTGCCAATGCAGTCTCTTCTAGCGGAGTATTCGGGTCAAATACATGATGATAGAAAATATCCACATAATCTAACTTCATGCGCTTTAAGCTCTGGTCCAGAGAAGCCAAAAGATACTTACGGGAGCCGTTACGGTTTCCGTAAGGTCCAGGCCACATTTCATAACCCGCTTTGGTGGAAATACACATCTCATCACGATAGTGACGCATATCATCTAAAATCCGGCCGAAGTTTTCTTCTGCACTGCCGTTATACGGATGACCGTAATTGTTTGCCAGGTCAAAATGGGTAATACCCAGATTAAATGCAGTGTGAATCATATTTTCCATATTGGCAAAACAGCCCTTGTGGCCGAAGTTCTGCCAAAGCCCCAAAGACACCGCCGGAAGCATCAGACCACTGGTTCCGCAGCGGTTATATTTCATAGTTTCATATCTGTTTTCATTTGCTACAAACATTTTCTTCTCCTTAAAAACATTATTTTACCGGAACAGCGTACACTCTCCGCTGTCTCTGTAATACTGAATTAATCTCTCAATATCTGCCCGCATACAGCCAAGCCGCGCAGCCAGACAATCGATGCAAAAAAAATCTTCCGCATTCCGAAGCACCAGCTTCCGGTGAATGGCAATATCATCCGCCAAAAGCTCTGCTCCGCATTCTTTGCATGTTTTATAATTGGCCATTACTTTTTTACCACCTTGGCACGGAACACGAAACAATCGTGGGAAGGAATCTGCGCTGCATAACGCTCCGTAAAGGTTCCGATGGTTTCATGCTTGTGACAGTCATACAGTTCCAGACCCCTGCCGGAGGAGGTTGGCAGACCGATGTCAAAGAACTGTAAGGACATTTCACTGGTTTTATCACTAAAGTTAAACATACCGATGGCATAATCGCCGCCGCATAAAGGCTTTACTAAAGCAAATACCTTTTCCGGATTGTTCCACTGGCGGATGCAGTATGGTCCGCGGCATTCGATATCCTGATTGAGGGCAATAATGTCTGCATTTGTCAAAATTTCCTTGGTCTCCGGAGACATCTTGCGGACATCGCAGCCAATCATCAACGGAGAATTCTTCAGTGCCCAAAGTGCAAAGTGTGTCTTGTATTCGGTATCGGTACAGCCGCCTACCACCTTGCCAAGTACCTCTGCGTTATCACCCTTGCCGTGCATACCAACCACCAGCATATCCATGTCGTTGTGGCAGTACACGCCGCTGTAAGCCTCATGAGTCAGCTGGGATTCCACAATACCCTGGATGGACAGCCAGTTATCCTGAATGTCTCCGATGGAACGGAACAGCTGGGCACCGGATTCACGAATCCAGTTTAATACACCGTCGTTACCCCAGTTGCAGGCAGAAAAAACAATGTCCCTGCCGCAGTTTCTGAGCGCCATTGCCATGCGCTTATACAGGTTTTCACCGTCTGCGCTCTTTGGCTTGTAGCAGTAATCATATTTTAAATAATCCACGCCCCACTCGGCGAAGGTCTCCGCATCGTCAAATTCATGCTCAAAGCTGCCCGGATGTCCGGCACAGGTGTGGGTTCCGGCGCAGGAATAAATACCAAACTTTAAACCCTTGGAATGGATGTAATCTGCCACCGGCTTGATGCCGTTCGGGAACTTGTTTTTGTCCGGCACCAGTCTGCCGTTTTCGTCACGCTGCTTTTCGCTCCAGCAGTCATCGATAACGATATATTCATAACCGGCATCCTTTAATCCGGTTTCCACAAAAGCATCTGCTGCGGTTTTAATCAATTCTTCATTAATGTTCCAACCAAAGGTATTCCAGGAATTCCAGCCCATTGGCGGGGTATGTGCTAAAGGTTTGTTCATAAGATAAACTCCTTTCATTCATTCACATTTTCTGTTATGTTCAGAATACCATTTTTGTTCCATATACGCAATTTCAAATTCTGAACAAATCCTTCTTTTTGATGTTCAAAACACAAAAGTCTTTATTCGCAAACCACTGTATTTATCATATTTTCGTCCATGATAGTAATGTTCAGATTTTAAAATTATGTAGTCAAGTCCTCCCATCTGTGTTATACTGGACTCAGAAACAATATTCTACTTGTTTATATAAAAAGCAAAGAAAGGAGCAGCAATCACTATGCCTGTAAATCAAAGCATTTATCCTTCCAACCCAAACGTATGGCAGCTCCCTGTTCATCTGGCGGGAATTGGCGGTACAGAATATCAGGGACACGTCCACCGGCCGGAGGGCTATTACTGGAATCAGATTTTACACAGCGTAAACGGCCAAGGCTGCCTGAAAACAGAAGGAGCTACCATTTCCCTGCCACCCGGATGCTTTTTCTTCCTTCCCAACGCCGTTCCGCACGAATATTATCCGTTGACGGAAACCTGGGAAGTAACCTGGGTGGTTTTTGACGGGCTCTCCTGCTCCCAAATCAAAAAAGAACTGGGGCTTACCCAGCCCGTCTGCTGCACCCCGACAGACAGCAGTATGTTAGAAAAACTATTCAATAAAATGTTTGTAGCACAAAAAACCGACAAAGTATTCGGGGATTACACCTGTTCCGGCCTGATATACGACTATCTTCTGGAGTTTTACCGGCATACCGTTACCAAAAGCACCGACCGGGGAACCGACAAAAGCAAGCAGCTGATGCCGATTCTCAATTATATTGACGACCACTTTGCCGAGGATTTTTCCATCACTGTACTTGCGGAGCTGGCAGGCATTTCTCCCCAGCATCTGTGCCGGATTTTTAAAGAAACCATGCACATGCGTCCCATGGAATACCTCACCTACCGCCGGCTGGGCGAAGCAAAAATGTTACTGCGGCATACCGACACCCCTGTCGCCGACATCGGATGCCGGTGCGGCTTTCCGGATGCCGGATACTTCAGCACGGTATTTAAGCGCCACGAAGGCATGTCCCCGGCAGAATATCGCAAAAATTGAGGAAATACTGTACAAACTCACTAATAATTGCGCTATTTTATTAACGCCGGATATTGTATACTGATTTTGTACCCTTGAACATTATTCACTTTACATATCATTTTACAGACAGGAGACAAACACCATGAGAACAATTTGGTTTAACAAACCGGCAGGCATCTGGGAAGAGGCCCTGCCCCTTGGTAACGGTAAGCTGGGGGCCATGATTTACGGCGGCACCGTCCGTGACCAAATCGCCTTAAACGAAGAAACCATGTGGTCCGGCGGATATTCCGACCGTAACAATCCGGACGCAAAGGAAGCTCTGCCAAAAGTGCAGAAGCTGATTCTGGACGGTAAAATTTCCGAAGCAGAGGACTTAATGCAGCTTGCCTTTGCCGGATGTCCAAACGACATGCGGGTATATCAGACCATGGGCGATTTAATGATTGACCAGAAGGACCCGGGAGAAGTGTTGGAATACCGCAGAGAATTAGATTTAAGCACTGCTGTGTGCACTACATCCTACCGCACCGCAGACACTTCTTACGAAAAAGAATACTTTATTTCCGCACCGGCAAACCTGTTGGTAATCCACATGAAGGCCACCGGCGAAAAGAAACTGAATTTCCGGGCAAAAATGGAGCGCTGGCATTTCTTTGGCGGCACCATGCGCACGGATGACAATGGTGTAGCCCTTTGGGGAAAGCTTGCTGACGACGGTATTAATTTCTACACTAAGGTTACCGGCACTGCAAAAGGCGGCAAGCTCTACGCCATGGGCCGCTCCTTAGTTGCAGAAGATGCCGATGAGGTTACCCTGTACTACTGTGCTGCCACCAACTTTTGGGGCGACGAACCGGAAGCATATGTAAACAAAAAACTGGCTGACGGCATGGCAAAAGATTATGAAGAATTAAAAGAAGAACATATCAAAGACTACCAAAGCTATTTTAACAGAGTAAACTTAGAGCTCTACAGCAGTGAGGAAGCAAAGTCCAACGCCACCAACGAAGCGAAGCATGCCAAGGTTGCCAACATTCCTACCGGCGAAATTCTTGCCGGCGTAAAAAATGGTGAAATCCCAAGTTCCCTGGTAGAAACCTACTTTGATTTCGGCCGTTACCTGCTGATTTCCTCCAGCCGTCCGGGCACCCTGCCTGCCAACTTACAGGGCATCTGGTGCAAAGACTTCACTCCGCCGTGGGGAAGTAAATACACCATCAATATCAATGCCCAAATGAACTACTGGCCGGCAGAAACCTGTAATCTTTCCGAGTGCCACACCTCCCTGCTTGACCACATCAGACGCATGGTAGAACACGGCCGGGTTACAGCAGAAAAAATGTACGGCTGCCGTGGCTTTGTAGCCCACCATAACACCGATATCTGGGGCGATACCGCACCACAGGATTTGTGGATTCCGGGCACTTACTGGGTAATGGGCGCTGCATGGCTTTGCACCCACCAGTGGACCCACTATGTATATACGCAGGACAAAGAATTTTTACAGGAAGCTTTTCCTATCATGCGTGAAGCCGCCCTGTTCTTCCTGGACTTTATGATTGAGCACGAAGGCTATCTCGTTACCTGCCCTTCCGTTTCTCCGGAGAACACCTTTATTCTCCCAAGCGGAGAGCGTGGCTGTAATTCCGCCGGTGTTACCATGGATAACCAGATTTTGCGAGACCTGTTTACCCAGTGCATTGAAGCTGCAAAAATCCTTGGCGTGGAAGATGAGCTGAATGACAAAATCAAGTACCAGCTGTCCCGCCTGCGTCCGACGCAAATCGCTTCTAACGGAACCCTCATGGAGTGGGATAAAGAATACGAAGAAGCCGAACCGGGACACCGTCACATTTCCCATCTGTTTGGCTTATATCCATCCAACCAGATTACTTTGGAAGAAACTCCGGAACTGACCGTTGCCGCAGAAAAAACACTGGAGCGCCGCCTGTCCATGGGTGGCGGACATACCGGCTGGAGCTGTGCATGGATTATCAATCTCTATGCCCGCCTGCAAAAGGGTGACAAGGTATACGATACCTTAAAGAAGCTCTTTAGCAACTCCACCTTGAGCAACCTCTTTGACAACCATCCGCCGTTCCAGATTGACGGTAACTTCGGTGCCACCGCAGCTATTGTGGAAATGCTGATTCAGGCAAGAAACGGCAAAGTATTCTTACTTCCTGCCCTGCCAAAGCAGTGGCCGTGCGGCCGCATCGAAGGCGTACGCTTACCGGGCAACGCCGAGGCAACCCTCGCTTGGAACAACGGCAAAGTAACCGAATTTGTAGTTACCACAAGTAACCGTGAATGGTACGCAGAAGTGTTTGAAAACGGCGAAGCATATCCACTGAAAATTATGTACAAGAATTGAGACAGCGAAGTAAACTCTGGCCGCAAGCCAGCACTTCCCGTTTTTAAAACTTAACAAAAGCCCGACATGAATTTTATCCGAACAAAACCCTTGAACGACGTCGGTACCAATGTCATTAAGTTAAGAAATTTTATGAAACACGAAATAGGCTTTTGTGCTTATTTCGTGTTTTTTTTGCCTTTTCGAAAAAAACACTTGACAAATAATGTAAAATATGTTGCCTCGCCTTAAAGACATTTTTTTAAGGAGGGCATATATGATTGCTTATGAAATGAAACTAAAGAATACTCTTTTTGCACTCATTGATGAGATGGAAGAACATGTACAGGATTTTGTCTACAATCCGGGTAAAGATTGCAGCAGACGAAGAAAAATGT
>JAGBCB010000006.1 GCA_017938145.1 Lachnospiraceae bacterium | reverse complement strand
TCGCCCATAATATCACAAAAATGGCACTGGAAGGATAGAAATCCCGTGCTGTTTTATTCTGAAAATGCGTATTTCAAGAATAAAAAAACGAGGATGCCCCTCGCTACGATTTAAAAATCATAGTTTTGGGACACCCTCTTTCCCTTTATTTTATAATCTGATTCAAATAACTTTCGCCTGAAATTTCTCCGGTTACTCCCAAATATTCCATAATGGTTTTTCCGGTGTCGGCAAAGCTGTAGCGGGTTCCCTTATGGCCCGGCCATACCTTTTTACCGATAACAATTACCGGCACATGCTCTCTGGAATGGTCGGTGGATGGCGTGCCAGGGTCGCAGCCGTGGTCTGCGGTAATAATGAGCAAATCATCTTTTCGAAGATTTGCCACTAATTCCGGCAGTCTTTCATCGAAATAAGACAGGGCCTTTGCATAACCGTCCACGTCATTTCTATGACCGTAGGTCATGTCAAAATCCACCAGGTTGGTAAAGCACAAACCTTCGAACTCTTCCTTCATCCAGTCTAAGGTCTTGTTGATTCCGTCTTCATTATTTACGGTGCGGACACTCTTTGTAATACCGCTGCCCACAAAAATATCGTTAATCTTTCCGATGGCTCTCACTTCTTTTCCCTGCTCGGAAATGTAGTTTAACATGGTCTTCTTTGGCGGCACCACGGAATAGTCATGGCGGCGGCTGGTTCTGGTGTACGGATGCTCTCCTTCAAACGGGCGGGCAATCACACGGCCTACCCCATATTTACCTACACAAAGTTCTCTGGCAATTTCACAGTAACGATATAATTCTTCAATGGACACCACTGCTTCATGGGCCGCAATCTGGAATACACTGTCTGCGGAAGTATACACAATCAGTGCTCCGGTCTCCACGCTTTCTTTTCCGTAATCCTTAATTACTTCGGTACCGGAATACGGCTTGTTGCAAATAACCCTTCTGCCTGTCTTTTCTTCAAAGGCCTTGATTAACTCCTCCGGAAAACCGTTTGGGAAGGTTGGCAGCGGGCTCTCCGACTCAATGCCGGAAATTTCCCAGTGGCCGATGGTGGTATCCTTACCCTTGGAAGCCTCTGCCATCCGGAGGCAGGCTCCCCAAGGCAAGGAATACGTTTTCTTTAAATCTTTAATACCCTCTAAATCAAACAAACCGTAGCGCTCCATATTCGGCATGGAAAAATATTTACTGCCTGCGCAGGAACGTATAGTATTACTTCCTGCATCCCCATATTCTGCGGAATCCGGCATTTCACCGATGCCTACGCTGTCGAGTACAATCAAAAAAACACGTTTTGCCATACAATCACTCTCTTTCTGTCATATAAAACATTAAAATTTCCTTAAAATTTGTTCCTTTAAATTGCATTCCAACCCTTTTGGTGCTATACTGCATTTCAAGTTACTGTCTGCCCGGAAAGGAACTTTTATCATGAAAAACTTACTGAAAAAGTATAATCATGCCATTGCAATTTTATACCTGCCCTTTTATTTACTCTGCTTCTTTGGCTTAGAGCAAAGAAACAAAAGCGACTATTATGTTGTAGAATCGGAACTTGACGCACTCATTCCTTTTTGTGAGTGGTTTGTTATTCCCTACTTTTTATGGTTTGCCTACATTGCCGTAACCTTTGCTTATTTCTTTTTTGCAGATAAGCAGGATTTCATCCGGCTTTGTATCTTTCTATTTACCGGAATGACTGTCTGCCTTGCAATTTACTATATCTGGCCTAACGGACAAAATCTTCGTCCCGATCTGGCAACCCTTGGCCGGGACAACATTTTCATCCGGATACTGGCAGGGCTTTATTCCACCGATACCCACACCAATGTATGCCCAAGCATTCACACCTTTAACTCCGTGGGGGCTTGCATCGCCATCTTTAAGAGCAATTCTTTAAAGAATAAGAAAGCCATCCGGATTGGCGCACTGGTGCTGACCGTTTCCATTTGTCTGTCCACGGTATGTTTAAAGCAGCATTCCATTATCGATGTGTTCTGGGCACTGGTCCTTGCGGTACCTATGTACCTGTTGGCATATCTGCCGAAATTAAACCGCATTCCGGCAGGCAATGCAAAAGCTTCCGCTAATTAAACTGAAATAATTTTCTTGCGATTTCATAGCCGAACTTGACCACTTCCTGGCCCGGCCGGCTTTGCGTTTTTGAGGATGTACCAAGCACGGTTCTGCTGATGTCTCTGTACATCCTTTTATTTTTATTCTCCAGATACTGCCAGAGCTCATCCTTTTTCTGAAGGGCTTCCTCCGTACCGATTTTAATTAAAAATACAGAGGAGATTGTCATCATAATCATCAGATATTTGGACATATAGCTGCGCAGGCTCCGGCACTTCAGCTTTGTTAAATCATGCAAGTCAATGATGGTTCTGGTTACCAGAAGCTGCTGGTCGATACGCTTCATCATGTTATTTTCATTGACGGACTGGTCTTCTCTGCCAATAAAGTACCGGTACAGATTTAAGTCCTTATAATACATGGTTTTTACCTGCGGCAGTGGCTGATAAACATAAATGTTATCCACATAAAAAGTATGCTTCGGAAGCTCCAGTCCACAATCTTTCAGAAGCTTTGTACGGTAAATTACCGAATGCATCAGAATAAACTGGCCGGTACGGAAATGGGACACATCATCCCAGGTAAAAATACAATCCTGCGGCATACAGTTCCGGTAGTGGATGACTCTTTTCTTCTTTTCACCCACCTTTTCGTAAACATAATTGCAGATAAACATATCCGGTGCAGCACTGTCTGCCACCAGTCCTTTTAAGGTAGCCAGCGCCTCTAAAAGAGCCTCTTCCTTTACCCAGTCGTCGCTGTCCACCACTTTAAAATACAAGCCGGTGGCTTCCTTTAAACCGGTATTTACCGCACCGCCGTGGCCGGCATTTTCCTGGTGTACCACCTTTACAATACCCGGGTGTGCTTCCTGAAGCTCCAGACCGATTTCATAGGTACGGTCGGAAGAACCGTCATCCACAATAATAATCTCTACATCTTCCCCGCCAACCAATAAGGTTTCTACCGCATGGCGCATATAATTTTCCGAATTATAGCAGGGAATGGCAACCGATAACAATTTCATCTTTGTTCTCCTCCTATAAATTTCTATTTGATATAGCTTAAAAAGATATTTCCCGCATCTTCAAACATTTTTTCCGCATCCCGCAGGGAATAATTTTTGTATTTTCCTGTGGAAGGCTCATAAACCGTTACACTGCTTGCGCTGTAAGCAGTAATCACCACCGCCTCGGTACGGCCTTTCATGGCGTATACCGGAGCTCCGCGGAATACAAAGTACAATACTTCATCCAAGGTGGCACCGGTAAGGGAAAGCATCCGGCGGCCTGTGGCCTGTTCTAAAAACTCTTTCACACTATGAGTCTCTCCAAAGCCTGTCACGTCAGCTTCTGTATTCAGATAAGCAGCCATCATCCGCACTGCCTCCTGACGGCTGGTTAACCCACTGTTTTTGATAGAACTTCCTTCCAGTTCCTTTAAACCGGAAGCCGCATACTTAACGCCGCGCTCCCAGATAACAATTCCATTTTCGTTAATAACCGTACCGACCACATCTGCCCGGTCTGCCAGCTGTACAGCCGCTGCGCAGGACTCTCCGATGGATACAATGGAACCAAAGGAATATACCATATATTCCTCCGCTTCGTTCTCTAACGAAGAAATACGCACTGTTGTGTCTTCGGAAATCAGTGTATACGGCACCGTTTCTTTTACCGGAATTTCTTTCATTACATAGGTGGACGGCAAATCAATATAATACTCCGCCAGCATCTTTTCCGTAATACGCTTATCTAAGGTTACCGGACGCTTTTGTACTTCCATGCTGTTTAAAATATAATCGTCCTCTGCCTCTTCATAAACTCCCCGGTCATTTTTCGCTACCCGGCGCAGACGGATGGAATTGGTTGTAATTTCTGCATCTGCAACATAATAGCCTTCTTTTTGATAGGACTTCTTTGCTTCCAGGGAAACATCTAAAATCTTTACTTCGTAAGCCGGATACAAAAGGGATCCGTCCCCCATCATCATGCAGTCGGAAAGCCTGCCGTAGCCGCAGATAATGTTTTCGTTTATTTTACCGAGAACCCGGATAAATTCGCCATCGCCCGCCGTAAGAAGCTTTCTCTCACCGCTCTCTAATCGTAACAGTTTTACTTCGGTGTAGCCTTCTTCCTGCCAGGCCACATATCCGCTGTCGTGGAAAAATGCCACGGAATCTGCCACTGCATTATCTGAAATAACAGTCAGAGCCTTTGTAATCAGGTTATAGGAATACATGGTATTGTATGCCATGAAGAAAAATACGTCGTACTCATTCATGTAGCTGAAGCTACCCAGCTCTTCCTTGATTTTCTGGTAGCTCTCGCCTACCGGCAGATACAACTGCTCTTCAATACGCTCTTCCCCGCGGTAATAGCGGTATAGTAAAATTCCCGTTTTACCTTCGTATTCACCCTTGCCCATATAACCATACACCATAAAACTAATGTCGCCACCATCATAAAGCTTCAAAATGCGGATATCATACTGGTCGCAGGACAGACCTTCCTCTGCTTCATTTTCCCGGCGGAAGGAAAATACCTTGGACAGGGTGTTTTCTGCCATATTATAATGCCATAACTCTTTATTTCGTACAAAGGCAAGCTGGCTGGCATCGGAATTGGTCAAAAATTCCACATCGGAATCTCCCGTGATGCCCAATTTGAACTGATTCTGGGATAAGCTGGCGAGGGTTTCATCAAATACCGCTTCCATGGTCCGTTCATAATTCAGCAAATGCTTGGAATCTCCGGTCACAATGACACGGAATTTTTCTTCCACATAATACCGTTCCATTCCGCTGTCGGTTACCAGTTCCACCATATAATCTAACGTGCCCACCGCAATATTGGAATAAATTTCAGAAATAGTCAGTATCGGTTTTGTTAACCTCGTCGGATTTAGGTTGCCCCAGCACACCATATAGAAGCTGTCCTTAATATCCACATGGGCATAGGTGGAACCCTCACCGCGATACGTACTTTCCAAATACGGAATTACCGCATTATGATTCTTATCCAACGCCCAATCCGAAATATTTTGAATAAATTCCACCTTTTCGGCAAACTCACTATTCTCGTAAAACTTCATGCGGAAGTAATAATAAATACGACGGCTCTCAGAATCTACCAGCATAACCTCTACTGCATATTCCCTGCCGGATACCATCTTATTTTCCACCTTGATACGGGCTTTTTTTACATCTTCCTCCTTATCGAAGGCATTGATGGTATCCTCCGCAATTTCTTCCCGGGTAGTTACATCCAGCACCTCATAATGGAGCTTGCGCACATCAGTTTTGTTTTCATCAATCAAAAGTTCCACTGTTTGGGACTGCTCTACCGCCACCAGATTTTCCCTGATGGAAAAGGTGTCAATGGCAGAGGTGTAGCCGTATAGCTTATTTACCGTTACACCATCACTTTTCAATTCTATGGTAGGAAGCTCCGCCTCCGTCATTTCTGCTGTTTTTATGGTACCAAACATTGCTTCATCCATATTGCTCCCGAAAAAGTAAATAGAGCCGATGAAAATGCCCAGCAAAACCAAAATCCGGATTGTATATTTCATGTATTCTTATAGTCCTTTCAAAACAAATTACCTCACTGTATATGGTATCGCATTTTTCCAAAAACTACAACTGTTTTTCCATGAAATCTTCGTGAAATCACTACCAGGTATCAGGAAGAATCGGGGATGCCAGATATAAAACCGTACGGTAATGTTCCTCATTCTGACTCATGGCAATGTGGACATTTATTTTCTTGTTATCCACCGTAATATAATTGTCCAAACCCGCAGTATAAGCGTAAACCGTGTATAGCTCGTGCTCCCGGTATTCATACACTACTTCTGCACCAAGTGCATCCAGAATATCCTCTGTAATTTCATTCCGGCGTTCCAACGGCAGATATCCTGCATAATCTCCCACTAACTGAATGGTCGTGGAAATTTCGGTGCAGGAAAGCTCCTCAAAGGTTTCCTCCAGTAAAGTTTTATAAGCCAGCACCGTATCTAAGGATTGATTTAAAGAAATTTTAGCATAGAGGTAAGTGACAGGTATTTCCGCCTCCTGTTCGCCGGTGCCGATGACGTTGTCCTTATACAAGGTAATCACCTTTATCTCCGTATCTGCTGCCAGGGCATCCTTGAAAAAGGAAATCTCCTGTCTTGTTTCCGACTCTGATGTTTTCGGTTCTGCATCTATAGTAAGACCGATGGCATCTGCTACCTCCTTAAGAACCAGCTTCTTGTTTTTATCACTTAAATCCCCCAACGGATACTTTGCCGTCACCTCTACACAAGCGCTGATTTCCTGCGGATTTGTCACGGAAAAAGCCGCCACCAGGCTTGTGTTTTTTTCAAAAATTGCTCCCACCAGAAGCTTTAAAAACACAAAGAGCCAGGCCGCGGCAATTAGTATCCACAGAAGTCTCCATTTGGTAAAATTGATTTTCTTTAATGATAATTTAATCTGTTCCATCTTGTCCTCCCATTTGGAAATAAAATATTGTTATGGTTATTATTTCCATGGTTGGGAGGGGTTATACAGTTGGATTAATAATTTGACATTCCGTTGTTTAATGAGGAAGCTTTTGTAACAATGCTTCTTGCAATACTTGTGAAAAGTTTATGCCCAACGCCATTGCTTCTTCATTTAACCATTCCGGAATAGTTAATGTTTTCTTTACCGCCTTGGAATTATGTTTTCTCCGATAAGCATCTACATCAAATTCAATAATAACTACTGCCTCTTTATTTTCCAACGGAATATCTATTGGCGTTGTTGGAACAGGAAGCGAATTTTTATCTTTTTCTATGTCAGAAATACATAGTCCCAGTGCATCTATCGCCATTTCATATGCTTCCTCCATAGTTTCCCCTTGGGAAAAACATCCCGGAAAATCAGGAAATGTAATCCAGTACCCGCCTTCTTCTGCTTCATGAAATACTGCCGGATAAAATAATTTTCCCATGCGTTCTCCTTTCTATTTAAGACCTGCCTGCTTTAAAATTTCTTGTTCCAGACCATACTTTAATTCTTTGGCATGATATGGTACTATGGTCTGCTTTCCTGTCGCATTATTTTTTAACTTAATATGCGAACCATTTTGAGAAACTACCTTAAAACCGTTTTTCTTTAATAATTTCACCATTTCTTTGGGTGTCATTGGCATTCTGATTAATTCCTCCTTTAGTATAACACGTATTTATACGTATGTAAATATGGTTATGGGATAATCTCAGCGCTCTTGCTGACTCTTGAAATTTTTCAGAAACATACTCTGAAATATAAAATAAATAAGAATACCATTATTATAGACTACATCAAAATTAATTACAACAAAATCCTTGTCATTTTCTTATTTCCATGCTATACTCCATACCGTTAAAAGCCCATAAAAACAAGGTCTAATTAAAGGGTTAACCGAGTGTTCGAGACCTTCCACTCGTAAAACAAAACTAAAGGAGAGACTTAAAATGAAAAGAAATTCTAACATCATGTCACTGGTGACCGCTGCCATGATTGCGGCACTCTATGTCGTCCTAAGCTTCGCCGTCCGCCTTTTGGGCTTGGATTCCGGCGCCATTCAGGTCCGTGTCTCTGAGGCACTTACCATCCTCCCCTACTTTACCCCAGCCGCCATACCGGGACTTACCATCGGATGTCTTCTGTTTAATTTATTGTCCGGCGCCGCTGTTTTAGACGTGATTTTCGGTACACTGGCAACCCTGGCCGGGGCTGTAGGATCCCGCCTTATCGGCAAAGCCGCAAAAAAGGTGGGTTGGATGAAATATCTGGTTGCTGTTCCGCCGATATTAGCAAACGCCTTTATTGTACCGTGGGTGTTGAAAACCGCTTACGGTCTGAGCGACGCTTATTGGTATTTAGTTGTTACGGTAGGAATCGGCGAAATCATTTCCTGCGGAGTACTTGGACTGATGCTGATGACAGCATTGATGCCGATAAGGAATGTGTTGTTTAAAAAGAACTGACTATAATAACAAAGGACTGGATTTCCACTATGCGAAAACTATTTTACGAAAACATCAACCTCACCGATTTTACCGCCACCGTAGTTTCCTGCGAAGCTATGGAAGACGGCAAGCAATACCGTATTTTACTTGACGCCACCGCTTTTTTTCCGGAAGAAGGAGGCCAGTCAGCAGACAAAGGCACCTTAAATGAGCTGCCTGTTTTAGACGTACAGATTAAGGATGATTTGATTTATCACTATCTGGAACAGCCACTGGAACCGGGCACTACCGTTACCGGTCACGTGGACGGGGAGCAGCGCTTCGACTTTATGCAACAACACTCCGGCGAGCATATTGTTTCCGGGCTGGTGCATAACCGTTTTGGTTACAATAACGTAGGATTTCATTTAAGCAACAATGAAGTTACCTTAGATTTTAACGGCGAGCTGACTCCGGAGCAATTGAAAGAAATCGAACTTAAGGCTAACGAAATAATTTATCAGAATCTTCCGGTAGAAATTTCCTATCCTTCCAAAGAAGAACTGGCAGCTCTTTCCTACCGCAGCAAAATCGAAATTGAGGGGCAGGTCCGCATTGTTACCATCCCTGGCGTGGATGTTTGCGCCTGCTGTGCCCCGCATGTGGCACATACCGGTGAAATCGGCATGATTAAAATAACAAACTGCCAGAGCCACCGTGGCGGCGTCCGCTTAAACATTCTCTGCGGAGCCAGAGCTCTTGCTGACTATAACAAAAAGCAGGACAGCGTTACCGCAATTTCCGTAGCACTTTCCGCCAAGCAGGATTTAATTGCAGATGCCGTGCTTAAATTAAAAGAAGATATGCTCCGCCAGCAGGAACGCATCAATACCCTGCAGGCCCAGCTTTTAAACTTCCGTGTTTCTACTCTGCCTGCTCCTTCCGAATGCGAAAATGCAATTCTCTTTGTAGACAAGATGGATACCATCGCCATCCGCAATACCGTAAATCAGCTGGCAGAAAACTACACCGGTTACTGCGGCGTATTCTCCGGCGATGAAGAAACCGGCTATTCCTTTATTGTGGGAAGTAAAAGTAAAGACTGCAAAGAATTAGCCCAAATTCTCAGAACCGAATTAGGCGCAAAATGCGGCGGAAATACCCCAATGATTCAGGGAAGTGTAAATGCTACACAAAATAAGATACAAACCATCTTTTCCTTATAACGTTACTTCCGCTCCCAAGAACTATTTCAACTGCGGCTTATAACAACCTACACAAAAGAGGCTATTGTTAAACATCTGATTTTTGAGGACTACATTATCCTAGTGTCTGACCTCTCAGCCGACAGATGTTCAAACAGGATGGACAAACATGCTTTTCGTTTGTTCCAGCCCGGATGAACGGCTGTCGGAGGAGGCAGGCAGACACGGATAATGCAGCCTCAAAAATCCGTTTAACAATAGCCTCTTTTAAAATAAGTTGTTATTATAAATCGCAGTTGTTAACAGTTCTTGGGAACGGAATAACGTCTCTGATGTTGCCCATACCGGTAAGGTACATTACGCAACGCTCAAAGCCTAAGCCAAAGCCTGCATGTCTTGCAGAACCGTACTTTCTAAGGTCAAGATAGAAGTCGTAATCTTCTGCCTTTAAGCCAAGCTCTTCCATTCTCTTGGTGAGCTTTTCGTAATCGTCTTCTCTCTGGCTGCCGCCGATGATTTCACCGATACCAGGAACTAAGCAGTCCATAGCGGCAACGGTCTTGCCATCCTCATTTAACTTCATGTAGAAGGCCTTGATATCCTTTGGATAATCGGTAACGAAAACAGGTTTTTTGAATACCTGCTCGGTTAAGTAACGCTCATGCTCGGTCTGAAGATCGCAGCCCCAGGATACCTTGTAGTCGAACTGGTCGTTGTTCTTTTCTAAGATTTCGATAGCTTCTGTATAGGTTACATGACCGAACTCAGAGTTAAGCACGTTGTTTAATCTGTCGAGTAAGCCCTTATCCACGAAGGAGTTGAAGAAGTTCATTTCTTCCGGAGCGTTTTCAAGAACGTAACGGATAATGTACTTAATCATGCTCTCTGCAAGTACCATGTCATCCTTTAAATCTGCAAATGCAATTTCCGGCTCAATCATCCAGAACTCAGCCGCATGGCGTGTGGTGTTGGAGTTTTCTGCACGGAAGGTTGGTCCGAAGGTGTAAATGTTACGGAATGCCATCGCATAGGTTTCACCGTTTAACTGACCGCTAACGGTAAGGTTCGTTGGCTTGTTGAAGAAGTCCTGGGAGAAATCTACCTTGCCATCCTCTGTCATTGGCACGTTAGCTAAATCCATGGTAGTTACCTGGAACATTTCGCCGGCACCTTCACAGTCACTGCCTGTGATAAGTGGAGTGTGAACGTATACGAAATCTCTTTCCTGGAAGAACTTATGGATTGCATAAGCTGCTAAGGAACGTACACGGAACACTGCCTGGAAGGTGTTGGTTCTTGGACGAAGATGCGTCATGGTTCTTAAAAACTCTAAGGTGTGTCTCTTCTTCTGTAATGGGTAATCCGGTGTGGACGCACCCTCTACGATAACTTCTGTTGCCTGAATTTCGAAAGGCTGCTTCGCCTCAGGGGTAGCCACTAACTTACCGGAAACGATAATAGCGGAGCCTACGTTTAACTTGCTGATTTCATTGAAATTATTTAAATTATCACTATAAACAATCTGTAATGTCTCAAAAAATGTACCGTCGTTAAGCACGATAAAGCCAAAGGTCTTGGAATCTCTGACACTGCGTACCCAGCCGCCAACGGTGATGTTCTTGTCTAAATAGTTTTCTTTGTTGCGGTATAACTCGCGGATTGTAATTAAATCCATTTGAACTCCCGTCCTTTCCAAAATTTTCTCTATCTAATGAGTATATATGTATTTTGTGCAAAAGTCAAACAAAAATCCGGGAAACCTGAAAAATAAAGGATTCCCGGAGAAAATTTTACTTAAAATACAATTTTTCAAACTCTGCCACCGGTATCGGCTTGGAAAAATAATAGCCCTGACCGGTATCACAGCCTGCTTTTGCAAGGAACTCCGCCTGCTCTTCGATTTCTACGCCTTCGCAGACAACATCCATGCGGTTGTCTTTAATCAGGCGGATTACATTGTTTAACATGCCCTTGGTGCTTTCGGAATCACTGTGCTTTAAGAACTCCTTATCCAGCTTTACGATATCAGCAGGAAGCTCTGTTAACATACTGAGGGAAGAGTATCCCGTTCCGAAATCATCGATGGAAACTAGGAAACCACGCTCCTTAATTTGTTTCATCAGCTCAATCAGGGCTGTCTGATCTTCAATGAAGGCACTCTCCGTAATTTCTATTTCCATCAGACTGCTGTCAATGCCGTAGACCTCCAGTAAACTTACCAGTTTCTCCACAAGTTGTTCGTCGTGAATATGGTGACGGGACAGATTCACGGAAACCGGCACCACCGGATATCCGGCATTGATCCACTTTCTTTGCTGACGCAGTACCATTTCATACATATAGAAATCCAACTGGACAATTTTTCCGCTCTTTTCCAACGGAGGAATAAACTCACCCGGTGCAACAATTTCACCGTCCGGTTTTTCCCAACGGGCAAGACCTTCTGCTCCCACCAGTTTTCCTGTCTCCAAGGAGAACTTTGGCTGCAGATATAACCGGAATTCAGAGTTGTCGATAGCATCCTCCAACATATGTAAAATTGCCAGTTCACGCATACGGTTTACACGCATGGAAGGCTCAAACATCAGCACACCGGTGCTTCCCTTTTCTTTCAGGATTTTACGCGCTGTATTGGCATTATCCAGTGCCTGAACAATGCCTGCCTCCGGATTGGTAATAACGTATGCTCCGCTGCAAAGCTCCAGCTTACTGTCCATATATCGCTCATTCTGATTGGCCATAAAGGACTTATTGTAATTATTTATGTTTTCCATCAGAGCCTCAGGACTCTTTACCGTAACCATAATCAGGAAGTTATCGGCATAGTCACGGCACGCAGCCACGGCACGTGGATTATGCTTTGCTGCCAGACTGGCAAAATCCCGCAGCACCTCGTCACCGTTCCGGAATCCGTATACCTCATTAAAATATTTGAAATTGGCAAAGTCCGTGGAAACAATGGCATACTGCATCCCGGGACTGCTCTGATTTAACAGATTCTGGGCAACCTCTTTAAATTTATCATACTTTAAGAGCCCGGTTACTTCGTCCATACTCTTCATCAGTTCAATTTTACGGGCAATTTTTTCATATGCCAGTTCTCTTCCGAGATAGTTACTGATAATACGTGAAATCAGGGACAAGGACTGCTTTTCTGTCTCTGTCCATTCTCTCGGTTTAACATCTAAATAAGCAATATAACCAAATACCTGGCCCTCACTGACAAACGGACATTGATATATTGCCTTTGCATTTATTGTAGAATAAACCCGGTATAAGCCGCTCTGTTTTGGAAGGGTTTCGATATCGGAAATCTCCAATATTTGATTCTTGCGGAAATCTTCCCGGATACGTCTGCGTTCTTCCAATGAAATATAAGATGCTGTTCCTTCTGTGTCAGGTGCCTCCATATTGCTCCACAAATAGGAAAGCTCCGGAATATCTTTGCTACTGTATTCGCGGACGGAAACTGCAGACAAGCGGAATCTTTTACCGATTCGCATTAACAGCATATTCATGGCACTCTTTAAATCTTTACTGCCTTCCAACAGTTCCAATGCAAACTCTGTAATTTCCGCAGAAATATGCCGTTCTTCATCCTTTGGTTCTTCTGAAAGCACCTGCTCGGAGCCTTCCATGAACTTCTTCTTGATTACTTCCGTACAGATAGCATATCCGTCTCTGCCGTTTTCTTTGATGTAATACAGTGCACTGTCTGCACTTTTCAGCAATTCTTCTACGGTTTCTCCGTCTACACCGTACCGTGCGGCGCCTACGCTGCAGGTTACCTTACGTCCGTCCTCGGTTTCTGCTATATCACGGGAATAAACTTCGCGAAGCTTCAGAATCATATCTTCCAGGTCGCTCTTCTCCCGGTGTAACAGTAACACCGTAAATTCGTCGCCGCCAAACCGGCCGATAACCGCATCGTCGCCAAATACCGTCCTAAGGGCATCTGCCATGGATACGATTACCGTATCTCCGTATAAATGTCCGTACTTATCATTTATCTGTTTAAATTTATCAATATCAACAATCAACATAGCAGGAATTCTGCCGTTCCCCTGTGCCGCCACCTCAAGCATCTTTTCTGCCTGTTCATGAAAAGCTGCACGGTTTAAGAGTCCCGTCATGGAATCCTGCATCGCCTGAGCCTGCAGACGAAGTTCTTCTTTTTTCTGCTCGTTAATATCGGAGATTTTTCCAATAACAGACACCGCTTCTCCGGCCCGGTTTCTGAGCACTCTGGTAGTCAGGGAAATCCAATGATATCCATCACCCAGCATCACGCGCGCTTCCATATAACCCGACTCTGTGCTGGTGTATGTGCTTCTGCAGCATTCTGCAAAGGCCGCCCTGTCATCCGGATGCAAATCCTCCAGCGCAAGATTATGCTGTTCTGTTTTTCCCTCTTTTGCAACTCGGTAATGGGCACTGCTTCCGCTGATGGTGGTTACCTTTCCATCCTTTACGTTATACTCGTATATCCAGTCATTGTACAAGGAAGAAATAATTTCTTTTTTAGTTTTTTCCAGCTCCAGCTCTTCCTGGAGCTCTTCCACCTTCTCCGGTGGGTTTTCCAACCGGTCCTTCTGCTTTTGAACCTCGGTTTTTTGAATACTCAGCATTTGTATGCTCTCCCCATTGAAACAAAACCCGTTAAACCCCTGTTATCCCTATGTTTAAACCTTGAAGCGGTAACCCTTGCCCCAGATGGTTTCAATGTACTGCGGCTTTGCGGCATCTTCCTCAATTTTTTCACGGATTTTCTTGATGTGTACAGTTACAGTGGCAATGTCACCGAAGGACTCCATGTCCCAAATTTCACGGAATAACTCATCTTTTGTAAACACACGGTCCGGATGACCTGCCAGAAAACTTAACAAATCAAATTCTTTTGTTGTCAAAATTTTCTCTTCCTCATTAACATAAACCCTGCGGGCAGTTTTGTCAATCTTCATGCCTCGGATTTCAATGATTTCATTGGCTTTGTCATGGTTTTTCACCAGTCTTTCGTAGCGGGCAAGATGCGCCTTTACCCTGGCAACCAATTCACTCGGACTGAATGGTTTTGTCATATAATCATCCGCACCCAGACCCAGGCCCCGGATTTTGTCAATATCCTCTTTCTTTGCGGAAACCATCAAAATCGGAATATCCTTTTCTTCACGGATTCTGCGGCAGATTTCAAAGCCATCAAGGCCCGGCAGCATTAAGTCTAAAATAATTAACTGATAGTCCTCTGTCAGCGCTTCTTCCAGCCCCTTATTTCCTTCGCTTATCAGCGTAACCTGAAAGCCGGCCAGCTCCAGATAGTCTTTTTCCAGTTCTGCAATCGCAATTTCATCTTCAATAATCAATATGTTATCCATTTAATCCTGTTCCTTTCTTTTCTGCCAACTCTATTTTTTTCAGGGTAAAGCTGAAGGTAGTACCTTCCCCTTCTTTACTTTCTGCCCAAATACTTCCTCCGTGTTCTTCAATAATGCGCTTTGCGATAGCAAGGCCCAGGCCGCTTCCGCCCTGTTTGGAATTACGTGATGCATCCGCCCGGTAAAACCGTTCAAACACATATGGCAACGCACTCTCTGCAATTCCTATACCATTATCTTCCACCTCTACCCGGACTGTGCTTCCTTCCTCTTTCAGACGTATTTTTATAATACCCTTTTCTTTATCTCCCCGGTACTTTACCGCATTTCCGATCAGGTTGCTCATTACCCTGCGCAGCTGCTCCCGGTCGCCCAGTACCTGTACTTCTTCTGGTACATCCGTTTCAAAGGAAAGCTCCACATTTACAATTTCAAGTTCCGGACTGTTATCCTCGATACAATCCCGGAAATAATCATTTACCTTTACCTTTTCAAAATGATACGGAATATTGTTGGTATCAATTTTGGTGTAGAAAGACAACTCATCCACTAACGTCGTCATGTCACTTGCCTTGGCAAAAATTGTCCGCAGATATTTTTCCCGGCGTTCCGGCGTATCTGCCACACCGTCCAGTAAACCTTCCGCATAGCCTTTGATGGCAGTCAGTGGGGTTTTAATATCATGGGAAATGTTGCTGATAAGCTCCTTTAGGTCCTGCTCATACTGGATTCTCACTTCAATTTCATTTTTCAGATGAACCCTCATTTCCTCGAAATCGGCACACAGCTGACCTATTTCATCCTCAGAAATACTATCTTTTAAAGAATAATCCAAATTGCCTTCCTGTATTTGCCGGGTAGCCTTTTTAAGAGCATTTAACGGTTTTAGAATACCTTGATATAACCATGCTACCAAAATGCCGGCGGTAAATACAATCGTAATAATACTTCCGAAAATTACAATGTTGGCTGCGCTTTTCAAACGCAGAACCATGGCATTTACATCAGTAATAATATAAAAGCTTCCCGGTTCCCCGTCTGCAAAGGAAAAGTTCTGCTGCTTTACCAAAAACGGAACATCTCCTCCCACATAGACACCTCCGTCATAAGCCACTTCGAAGTCTCCCACATCGGGAACCTTACGTTTTATGCTGCCGTAATGGAACTGGTTTCCGACAAATATCATTTCATTATTTTTTTCAACCAGAAGATAGGAATAGCTTTCCAGCAATCCGGCGTTTACTGCGGTCATACGCTCTGTATTTCTAAAGAACTCCGGCTCCTGCTGTGCCATAGCGCTCAGTTCATTGAAAGATGCCTTGGTCATCCGGTTTAAGATTTGCACCGGTTCCGTGACAACTTCCCAACCGTCTGTGTCCACACGGTAGGTTTCTTCCATAGAACGTACCTGCTGGGTCAAAATAACCGACCCAATGGTTCCTATCATACTGCAGGGAAGTAATATTATAATAAAAAATGCTGCAAATAATCTATTTCTTAATTTCATAGCCGCTCTCCTCCCATTGTGAGTATAGCACACTTTTACTCTCCTGTTCATCTAAATTTTATTACTATTTCCTAAACTTTTCATAAACCGCCTCTTTCCTATCGATTTTACTTGACAAAATACAAAAAAAAGCGCATACTCAAGCTACAGAAAAGTTAGCATAAACTCTTATTCCGAGTGACGGAGAGTAAAGACTCAGTGAAGTCACGGCAACCCCCGCAAGGAAAGGTGCCAAGTTGAGCGAGTATACTGCCTGTGGCAGTTCGAACAATAAGAGGATTTGGTATACAGATGTTCCAGGTCCGCTTATTGCGGACTTTTTTGTTGTTTATTATCTTCTTATTAACCCGCGCATCAAAGCATGCGCACCCACAAGAAAGGAATTAAGTTATGAGCAAAAGATTATTTACATCTGAATCCGTAACCGAGGGACATCCGGATAAAATCTGTGATGCCATCTCTGACTCCATCCTGGACGCATTATTAGCACAGGACCCAATGAGCCGTGTAGCCTGCGAAACCGCATGTACCACCGGTCTCGTTCTGGTTATGGGCGAAATCACCACTACTGCAAATGTAGATTTTCAAAAAATAGTTCGTGAAACTATTTGTGAAATCGGTTATAATAATGGTGACTACGGATTTGACGGCAACACCTGCGGTGTTATGATTGCACTGGACAAGCAGTCCACCGACATCGCCATGGGCGTTGACAAAGCGTTAGAAGCAAAAGAAAACAAGATGACCGATGCAGACATCGAAGCTATCGGTGCAGGCGATCAGGGTATGATGTTCGGTTATGCAACCGATGAAACCGAAGAATACATGCCTTATCCAATCTCCCTGGCACACAAGCTGACCCGTCAGCTTACCAAGGTCCGTAAGGACGGAACCCTTCCTTATCTTCGTCCGGACGGCAAGTCCCAGGTTACTGTAGAATATGACGAAGAAGGCAATCCGGTTCATATTAGTGCTGTGGTTTTATCCACCCAGCATGCACCGGAAATTCCACAGGAACAGATTCACGAAGATATCCGCAAATATGTATTTGGACCTGTTCTTCCGGAAGAACTTCTTTCTGCTGACACCAAATTCTATATCAATCCAACCGGCCGCTTCGTTATCGGCGGACCAAACGGCGACTCCGGTCTTACCGGCCGTAAAATTATTGTAGATACCTACGGCGGTTATGCAAGACACGGCGGCGGTGCTTTCTCCGGAAAGGACTGCACCAAGGTAGACCGTTCTGCGTGCTACGCAGCCCGCTACGTTGCTAAGAATCTGGTTGCTGCAGGTTTGGCAAAGCGTTGTGAAATTCAGCTTTCCTATGCCATCGGTGTGGCTCATCCAACTTCCGTTATGGTAGATACCTTTGGTACAGGCGTAAAGTCTGAAGCTGAATTAGAAGCTATCATCCGTGAAAATTTTGACTTACGTCCGGCAGGCATTATCAAGATGCTGGATTTAAGAAGACCTATTTACAAGCAGACATCTTCCTACGGTCACTTCGGCAGAAACGATTTAGACCTTCCTTGGGAAGCTTTAGACAAAGTAGAAGATTTAAAGAAATATTTATAAACTCTAATTTTAGGAGGCAGTTTACATGAAAGATCTGATGAAAATCAAAACTTCATTTGCAGAGCCGGGTATGATTATCGGCAAGGACATCTACTCTGCCTCCGATTATTTAGTTGCAGGAGAGGGTGCCGCTTTAACCGACCGGATGATTACCCGACTGAAGTTCTACTCCATAGAAGAAATCATTATTATAACACCGGAATCCCTCTGCAAAAAAGAAAAAAAGAAACCGGTGTTCAAAAACAAACCGGTTGTGGTTCCGAAAGGTTCTTCCTATGTCGGACGTATTAAGTCAAGCTCCGAATACCGTACTTTTTCAACCACGTTTTACAGTTCCTTTGTTTCTTACAAGGAGCAGGTAAACGAAGTAATACAAAACAAAGCACCATTAAATACAGAAAGTATGCTGGCAGACGTAGCCAAGATTTTTGCATCCTGTAAAAATCCAAATTCCCTGTTAGATATGATGATGGTTATCCGCAATCTGGATGATGCCACCTATGTCCACAGCATGAATGTTGCTTTAATCTGTAACCTGTTTGCCCATTGGTTAAAATATGATAAAGAGGAAATGGAAGCCCTTACTTTGGCAGGACTTCTCCATGACCTTGGCAAAATGCTGATTCCTGCATCTATTATAAAAAAACCGGGTAAGCTGACCGATGAAGAATACCGTATTATTCAGGAACATCCGCTTCTCGGATATAACATATTAAAAGACCAGAACGTTGACCCGCGTATTGCTAAGGCTGCCCTGCAGCATCACGAACGCTGCGACGGAAAAGGCTATCCTAACAAACTGACACTCAATGAGATTGAACCGTTTGCTAAAATTGTTGCCATTGCAGACGTATATGATGCCCTCACAGCCAATCGTGTATATCGCGGTCCAATCTGTCCGCTGGAAGTTATCGGTATCTTCCAGACCGAAGGTCTTACCATTTATGATCCGGGTTATTTAATGACTTTCCTGGATCAGATTATGTATTCTTACTTAAATTATACTGTTAAATTAAGCAACGGTGAAACCGGAAGAATCATTATGATGCAGCGCAACCAGTTGGATAAACCGGTAATTGCGTTGGAAGGCAACCGTTTTGTAGATTTAAGAGATGAACCGGGCCTTACTATTGTAGGCGTCGTATAAAAAAAGGAGATATTCCACGCAATTCCCTTTTGAGGATAAGGAACTGCTCTGGAATATCTCCTTTTTTATACGTCTAAGTCTAACTTACTTTGAGTTTAAATTTTTGTACTGCTCTTTCGTCTTCGGAATCCATTTTTTCAATGTTGGCACCGAGACCGCAAAGCTTTCCTTCGAAATTCTCATAGCCGCGTTCTACGAATTCGATGTGCTCTACAATGGTAAATCCTTCTGCCACAAGACCTGCTATAACTAAAGCGGCTCCGGCACGTAAGTCAGGAGCACTAACGGTTGCTCCGGTCACTCCGGAAACTCCGTCGATAATAGCGGTGTTACCTTCTACCTTAATGGAAGCACCCATGCGTACCAATTCATCTACATACTTAAAACGGCTTTCAAACATGCTCTCTGTTACAATGCTGGTTCCTTCGGAAAGAGCCAGCAGAGTTGTAATCTGCGCCTGCATATCGGTTGGGAAACCCGGATATGGAAGAGTCTTTACATGGGTATGACCAAGACGCTTGGTTGCCACAACACGGACAGCATCATCAAATTCCTCTACAAATGCACCAATTTCCTCAAGCTTTGCGGAAATTGCTTCCAGATGCTTTGGAATAACGTTACGGATAGTAACATCACCTCTGGTTGCTGCTGCCGCCAGCATAAAGGTTCCTGCCTCGATCTGGTCAGGAATAATAGAATAGGTGCTGCCATGCAGCTTATCAACACCGGTAATACGGATAACATCCGTACCTGCACCCTTAATGTTTGCACCCATGCTGTTTAAGAAGTTTGCTACATCAACTACATGTGGCTCCTTAGCGGAGTTTTCTAATATGGTCTGACCCTTTGCCAAACAAGCTGCCAACATAATATTGATGGTTGCACCAACGCTGGCAATATCTAAGTAAATATGGTTGCCTTCTAACTGCTTTGCTTCTGCAATTACCATACCGTGCTGGATTGCCACATTGGCACCCAGAGCTTCAAAGCCCTTAATATGCTGGTCGATTGGGCGGTTGCCGATATTACAGCCACCAGGTAATACCACCTGGGTCTTTTTGAAACGGCCAAGCAAAGCACCGATTAAATAGTAAGATGCTCTGATTTTTCTGATATATTCATCATCCACCGCCATAGGATGTACATTTGCACTATTAATAATTACTGTGTGGTCATCTACACGCTCAATATTTGCTCCGATGCCTTCGATTGCCTGTAACAAAACATTGATATCCCGGATATTTGGCAGATTCTTAATACATACCGGTTCTTCGGTAAGAACTGCTGCTGCCAGAATGCCCAGTGCAGAATTTTTTGCTCCGCTTATTACTACTTCGCCGGCCAGCGCTGTGCCGCCTTTGATTATATATTGATCCATTTTTGCACCTCGGTTATTTCCAATACTAACTAAATAACTATACCCGATTCTTGGCCTTTTGTAAAGCCTTTTTTTCTCCAGGTCAATTATTTCCCCATTGTCTGCCGGACAAGCTCCAATGTTTCCCCTATTTTTTTGCCATCGCACTCCACCACATAGTCCGCATATTGTTCATACAGCGGACAACGCTCTTTGTAGAGTGCCTTTAAAGTCTGCCCCGGCCGGAATACCACGCCACGTTTGGTTAAATCACCCAGACGTCTTGCAACACTACGGTAGGAAAGCTTTAAGTACACAATTTCAGCAATTTCTTTAAAGTGCTCCATTGCTTCCTTTCCGTAAATTGCACTGCCTCCCGGCGCAATGACAGAGTTTTCCGCCACCACGGAAGCATTGACTGCGTTTTCAATGGCAATAAATTTATCCAGTCCTTCCTCTCTGATAATGTCACTGAGAAGTCTGCCTTCCTGCTCCTGTATCAGCAAATCCGTGTCAATAAACCGCTTTCCCAGACGCTTTGCCAGAAGCACTCCCACTGTACTCTTTCCGGAACCGGGCATACCCAATAAAACAATATTTGATTTTTCTTGCATAATGAGTTATTTTCCTCTCTGTTCAAAATGGAAAGAATGTGTTACACTAGGATTAGTTACACAAGAAAGGAAGGTCTGTCACATGAACTTCATCAGTTTTGAATCCGTTCCGGAAAATATGGAAGGAAAGGTAAAGCAGAATTTAAAATTTAAAACCGGCAAATTTGTATGGCGTGTTAAATTTTCTGCCCCTTTGGATCCTGCTACCATAAATAATATGAATTTATATGTAACAAGCACTTCCAATATTCCGTTAAAAACAGCAATCCATTACAATGCAGACACCAATGAAATCGAAATTGAGCCTTTAGAAGCATATGTAAAGGATGCTTCCTATATCCTGCATATCTCAAAGAGAGTCCGCTCGGTGGGCGGTCAGTATTTAAAATCTGATATCTCTCTTCAATTCAAGGTGTGATGCTACGGCGTAACATCTTCTAAAATAATTACCAGGTAATTTCCCTGTCGGATTTTACCTTCCGCCGCCATGTTAAGAATCAGCTCGCCGGCACGTTTTTCTGCTCTGGCGACTACAACTTCCACCAGCTTTAACGTACGGATCAAGCGTTGGTCATTACCGTATTCCCTGACAATTTCATCAATTTTATCACTGAGGACCTGTGCAGCCATTTTATCAATGCCATAGTCCTCTTTTTTAATATAATCGTAAGCAAAGCCAAGCAAATCTTCTGTGTTATATTTTCCGAGATGAATCCGGTTGTTAAACAAACCGTTCAGTTCTTCTCTGGCACGCAGGAACTTGTTGATATTCCTGACAGTATCTTCTAAAATAACGCAGGTCTTCCCTTTGCAACCCTTGGAAAAACGCAATAATCCTTCGATGGATTCTTTGGTCATACCACCGGCATTTTCAATAATCAAGTTGCAGTTCTTTAATTCTTCACCGTAATCTTCAATGGACACCTGATTTAACTGGACAGCGTCAATGGTTGCCGTACGGTCATATTTTACAATATCCAACTGGTATAACAGGCGGATAAAAGAAAGTGCCAACGTGGTTTTTCCTGTACGTGCTTCTCCGGTAATAACAAAATATGCCTTTTCCCTGTCATTGATGGCTAATTCCAGACTTTTTATTACCTGCTTACGGATACGCTCAATCCGGCCAAAGTTCTTTAAGGTTTCCGGAATGGAAACTTTCTTTTTCTTCAACAGCTCTGCCAGCTTCTCATTAGTAGTTTCCGCCATATCCGCCTCAGGAACATACAGTTCCTGCTCTTCCCTGGAATTTTCCTCCAATGCTTCTTCCTCAAAAGAAATACCCGACAAATCAATTTCCGGCATCACAAAGCCATCCGGCTCCGGTTCGGATTCCTGCTCCTGTGGCTCCGGCTCTGCTATTACCTCTTCTTGTTTTTCGATTATTTCTTCCATTGCTTCTTCAACCGGTTCTTCCGGAACTTCTGCAGAATATTCTTCTTCCGCTTCGTAAACCACCTGTTCCACCGGCTCTTCTGCCACAGCTGCAGCCTCTTGTACTGCCTGCTCCTCCTGCATCCGGCGCTCTGCCTCCGCCTGCTCTTCCTGTCTCCGGCGTTCTGCCTCCGCCTGATATTTTGCTCCGGCAGACTTTATATCCTCTAAACTGATTTCCCCTTTATAATATGCAAGAAGGGTCTTGGCACGTTCCACGGTAGGACCGAAACCAAACCATAAAATAATATCATTACACTCCCGCATACATTCTTCCTGCATACCGGCCTTGTGGTACTGCTTGGCCAATTCATAGGCATACTCTTCCACATAATCCAGGGCCTTTAATTCTTCCAGAATCATAATCAGAAGGCGACGTTCCCTGCCCTTTCTCTTTTCAATATGATACCGGTATTTATACTGGGTGGTTTTATCCTCCGGTGCCACCTTATGATACTCATCAAAATATTTTTCGGCACTCTCCAGATCTTTTACTTCCAGACAACAGTCCATAATGTCAATCAGCACCGGTCTGGAACAGCGTACCTCATAGGAGCGTTCGAAAGCGTCTCTCGCCTGCAAAAAGTCCCCATTACACTTGTATGCCTTACCAACCAGATTCAACTCATAGGCCGACTTTAAGCGTTTTACCGGAATAGTATCCGCAACCAACGCCGCCTGCTCGTAATTCTGCTCATCCAGCTGCTGCTTTAATTCCTCTATTTTCTTTTTGTAACCCATGCCAAATAATGCCATTATTTACCCCTTACTACCTTTCCGTTTTTAATGAAACAAATCTGATTGCAGAACTGCTCCATTTTTTCTAATTGATGTCCTACATAAACAATAGCGGTTCCTTGTTCAGCCAGCCGTTTCAAAGCGGCTAACACCTGTTCTTCTGTTGTTTCGTCTAAATTTGCCACCGGCTCATCTAATAAAAGTAATTTCGGCCGGTGTAAAAGAGCTGCGCCAATATTGATTTTTCTTCGCATACCGCCGGAATATTCTGCCACCGGGCGTTTTAAATCTTCTTCCGGAAAACCGGTAATGTCACATACCTCTTTTATCCGCCGGTCAAGTTCCTTTGCCGGCACGTGGCACGCCTTCCCGAAAAACTTTAAATTATCTTTGCCGCTTAACTCTTCAAACAAAGCAATCTCCTGGGGAACATAACCCATCTGTTTGCGGTAAGACCGTTTTCCTTTGGAAATATCCTTTCCGCAAAAGTATATTTTCCCGGCCTGCGGTTTCCGGATGGTGGCAAGCACGGATAACAGTGTGGATTTTCCCACGCCGTTTTCTCCGGCTAATCCCAGAATTTCGCCTTCTCTTACTTCAAAGGAAACATCCTGCAAAATAACGTGTTTTCTGTATGCTTTTTCAATACCTACTGCCTGCAGAATGACTTCTCCCATAGAAATGTTTCCTTTCTATTTTGTTTTGTAAAATGCCAGATTATCCAACATATCCTGTGGCAGGGCGATTCCCTGCTTGGTTGTATAGGAATGATAACGCAGTTCCAGCTCACGCACCTTTTTTATGCGCTCCCGCTTAAATTTCGCGATTGGTTCTGCGAAGGCAGGCTGTGTTTCTACCGCCTCACGGATTTCTTTATTGAACGGACAATACAGAGACAAAATATCTCTGGATACCTTATTCAAGCGCATGGCTCCCATAGCCTCGGATTTAATCCAAAGTTCATAGTCCTGTACAAAAATTTCTCTTGTACTGTTTTTGCCCTTCATAATCTGCTGTTTCACTTTTTCTTTGCGTTCTTCGGAAAGCTCCTTGTTCTTTTTATAAAACTGGATGTAGTCCGCGTATTCCGAGGTAAGGGACTTATACTGGATATTATTCCAAGCACTGCCCTGCATCGTACGGCAAAGCTCCCAGCGGAACCGTCCGAAGGTTTTGATAATCAGGTCATCGACATTTCCTTCCGCCATAATCGGGAAAAGGAATCTTCCGGCCGAATCTCTTCTCTTACAGCTTAACTCCTGCCACATGCTGGCATTCTGACCATACGCCGGGAACAAAATAACATCCGGAACAATTTCCTTCATAATCAGTTCTTTTTCAATGCCGGATGCCGCATCGGCATAGGTTAATTCACGATAAAATACGGAATAGTCTATTTCACGGTATTTTTCTATCAACTGGCCCATGCGGTCTTTCGTAATAGCAGCTCTGGACGGAGCACTCATCATCTGCTCACTGCACAGTACCGGAACAAACACACTCGGCTGGCCGTTTACAATACGGTGATTGTAGCGGAACATGTTCTGCATTTCATATTCCAGCTTCTTCATCGGGTCATTTGCCAGTTTTATCTCTTCTTCTGCGTTAATTTCACCCGTTTTTTTCTGTTCACGCAGCATCTCTACGTATTCCATGTCAAACTCATTTTTGGACGGCTGGCGCTTACCGGTATAAACCGCAAACAGCCATTCCGGGATAGTAAACATGGTACAATGATATTTATTCTTGGTAGAAATATCTATCTTGCATAAATCAATTGTCTGTTCCTTGGTGAGAAGCCGTTCGTCGGTAAAACCGAAATTCAGGAAAAGCTCTACTACCTTCGGCATATTTTTTTCGTTTTTCAGTACTTTTAAGAAAATCGCATGGTATAAAGTGTAAAAACCATCTGCGATTTGTCTGCGGAGCGCACGGAAGTCATCCTCCGTAGACATACGGTCTTTGGCACGGACAAAGGTATTGATTGCGTCTATAAATACCTTCAGATTGTCTTTGGAAAGACCGGAAAAATCTATCAACTGCTGCAATGCTCCTCGCAGGCTCTGATATACTTCCTCGTCGGACGCTCCGGTGGCAATACTTCCGTCTTCTTCCGGTTCTTCTCCCACCAGCACTGCTGTATACATTTTTTCCAAACGTTCCCGCTTCACTACCGGCGGCATACCCATATACCGTTCTAATAGTTCTTCCATCCGGTTGAATTCATCCAACAGCTGGTCTAACAGCTGCTGAAGTCCCTGCACCGGACGATTCTTTTTGCCCGCTTCGAACGCAAGGCGCATCATGCCCATCAGCATATTTTGGGAACCGTCATTGTATAAACAGGAAAAATGCTCTTTTATGTAAGAACATACTTCTCTGGTATCAATAAGAAGATTACAAAGCAAATTAGATAAATTGCTGATATGATTCATAGTAAGCTCAATGCCGCAGCCGAAAAAGCTTTTTTGGATATCTGCCGGCACCTTTGCCAAATCTTCGTAATATGGAAATTTCTGCCGGTCTACCGGATTTTCTACCCGGTAAGCTTCCATGTTTTCCAACGCGGAAAGCTGCAGTGCACCTTCACCTGCATCACGACAAAAGCCCTTATACTTTGCATAGGACTCCGTTAACAGGCGATATAAATCTCCTGCCATTTTATGAAATTCTGCATTGATTCTGGATAATTCGTAGAAATTTTTTGTCAAAGAATTGACCATAAGGCCGCGATAGTCTTTATTGTTTGCCGCAAGCATCTCCCGCAGCATTTTTTTATCATGAATAGGAAAAGCATAAATCATACTGTCTTCTGACGCAACATAGTCAAAAACATAGTGGCCCACGGATAAATCGAACACACCAAGAAAACTTCCCGCCGGAAGTGTTAATTTGACCGCTTCACTTCTTGCAAGCACACGTCCTCTGATAATAACACCGACATATGCTGCCGGTTCATTTTCCAAAAAGAGTTCTGTTCCCTTCGGAATCTGATTTACTGCATTGGCCTTGAATTCAAATCCCATGATGCTTTACCCCCATAAAACCATATGATTATCTTTAGTATACCACTAATTCTCTCGTAATTCAAACCTTTTAGCTATTCTTTACCAGTGCTTTTGTCCTACGAAGTTCCTTAAAAAAGTCACTGAGCATTGCCGAGCACTCTTCTTCCAACACACCTTCGGTCAGTTCCACCTGATGATTAAACCGCTCCTCCTGAAGCAGATTCAACACGGAACCGGCACATCCTGCCTTCGCATTTCGGCTGCCAATAACTACCCGCTTCATTCTGGCCTGGACAATGGCTCCGGCACACATCTGACAGGGCTCCAAGGTAATGTACATAGTACAGTCCTCCAACCGCCAGTCGTTTATTACTTTTCCAGCCCTTGCAATGGCAATGATTTCTGCATGGGCCAGGGTTGTTTTCTTTAAATTACGCTTGTTATAACCTCTTGCAATAATTTTATCCTGATATACGATGACACAGCCAATCGGCACCTCCATCAGCTTTTCCGCTTTTTTTGCCTGACGGATGGCTTCCTTCATGAAAAATTCATCTCTGGTCAGTTCTTTTTTTGCTCGTGCCATGGTATATCCTTTCTGTCTGACATTACTTATTCTTCCGGTAGAATGTAATACCCCAGTTCCTCCGAAATTTCAAATCCTAATTTTTTATACAGGTGAACTGCCGGTTCGTTATAGGATCCCACCTGCAGATACACCGTCAGTGTGGTTTCCTGGGATAAAAACGAAAACAGCTGCGTAAGGCATTTTGTAGCAATGCCTTTATTCCGGCTTTTCTTTTTTACTTCTACCTCATACAGATAGTAACATTGCTCTTCCTGACGCTCTGCCTCATAAGAAAGCAACCGGCAAAAGAAATTTTTCTCCTTATTTTCACACACATAACCGTCTTCGGTTTTTGTCAGCTTAAGGAAGTCCGAACCACAATCTGTAGAATTTTGCGGTTTGAAATAACATTTCATCATATATTCCCTGTATATTTTTTGTACGACAGCAGTAGAATCGAGTATTTCTGCCATTTTTGTACCTTGCTGTTCCACAAGGACCACCTCGTCAAACCCTTCTTCCCACAGGAGTCGAAAGCATTTCGGAAGACACTCTGTCATTTTTGAAATGATTTCTTTTTGCAAGTTGTTGTTTTTTGTCATTTTATCATCAAACACAACATCTTGTATCTTAAATTCTGCTGCATCCTCGCCGGTAATGAAAATTTCTGCCGTCAAAACCGGTTCCTCTTTTTCATAAAAAGCAATTCTGCCTTCTTCCTCCGAAATCCACTCTAATTTGTGTTCCATTTCTTTACTCCCAAAGCCATCCTTGCATTTTTAAAAACTTTTATTTTGCCAACACATTGGTAAGTTCCGCAAACTGCTCCAGTGTCAGGGCTTCGCCACGGACAGTAGCAGGCAATCCCAATTCTTCCAGTGCCGCCTGCACCTCTTCCTTTGATAAATTAAGTTCTGCCGCATTGGTAAGGCCGTTTACCAATGTCTTTCTTCTCTGATTAAAAGAAGCTCTGATTAACGCAAACATAAAAGCTTCGTCCTTTACCTTTACCGGCGGCTCCTCGTGAAGGGTAAGACGGATTACCGCAGACCCTACATTTGGCCGCGGCATAAAGCAGTTTTGCGGTACGTTTGCCGCAATATACGGTTTTGCATAATACTGCACCGCCAGGGAAAGAGCACCGTAATCCTTGCTGCCCGGCCCTGCCTGCATACGGTCTGCCACTTCCTTCTGTACCATAACCGTGATGTTTTGCAACGGCACGTGGGATTCGAACAATCCCATGATAATAGGCGTTGTAATGTAATAAGGCAGATTTGCCACTACCTTAATACGCTTTCCGCCGTTGCGTTCTTTTACCAGGGCATTTAAATCTAATTTCAAAATATCTTCATTGATAATTGTTACGTTATCGTACTGCGCCAGGGTATCATTTTCCAAAATCGGAATCAGGTTTTTGTCAATTTCCACTGCAATAACTTCTCTGGCATTTTCGCATAAATACTGGGTCATGGTACCGATACCCGGTCCGATTTCCAGAACTAAGTCGTCCTTGGTGATTTCGGCGGACTTAATAATTTTTTCCAACACATGGGTATCAATTAAAAAGTTTTGCCCAAACCGCTTCTGGAACATAAAGTCGTATTTTTTTAATATTTCTATGGTATTTTGTGGATTTCCTAAGGTTGCCATATAACTTCCTTTCTTATTTGCAGATACAATTTTCAAATAACTTTTTAAGCCAATAGCTACAGATTTAGCCGATACAGCCGGCAGGCGTTTTCCCAAGTGATGCGCTCTATTTCTTCTTTAGAAACGCCCTTTATTTCCGCAATAGCCTCTACCACATAAGAGAGTTTTTCCGAACTGTTACGTTTGCCGCGGAACGGTACCGGAGCCAAATATGGGCAGTCCGTTTCCAAAACGATTTTTTCCAACGGGGTATCTTCGATAACTTCCTTTAATTTGCGGCCGTTTTTGAACGTAGCCACACCGCCGACACCGAGGAAAAATCCCATTTTTACATATTCTCTTGCCAATTCCGTTTCATAGGAAAAGCAGTGGATAACTCCGGTTAAAGATTTACCGGACTGCACATACGCCTCTTTCATAATTTCCAGTGTATCTGCTGCCGCATCCCTGCTGTGGATGACCACAGGTAAATTAAGCTCCTGTGCCAGGGAAAGCTGACGCTTAAACCAGTATTTTTGGTCCTCCCGGTCGGTTGCATCCCAGTAATAATCCAAGCCGATTTCACCGATGGCAACCACCTTTTCTTCTGCTGCCAGCTGCTTTAACGTTTCGAATTCTACTTCATTTAATTCCTTCGCATGGTCCGGATGGATGCCCACCGCCGCATAAACAAAGGGATATTTCTTTGCCAGGGCTACGCTGTCTTTTGCTCCCTGCATGGAAGCTCCCATGTTGGCAACAGCGCCTACTCCGTTTTCTTTCAAGGAAAGCAGCAGTGAATCTCTATCCTCTTCAAACTGATCATCATCGTAATGGGTATGTGTATCAAAAATCATGGATAATCCTCATTTTCTAAAATTTCTTTACCATAAAACATAAAACAAACCGGATGTTTTCACACCCGGTTCTATCATAACACTTTTATTTACTTTTTTCAATCCGTGCATCCGGCTTTGAACAGGTCTCATAAACGGTACCATCACAGTTAGCTCCTCTCCGGCGACCTTACGGCACACGGAACCTTTCGCTTAGTGCTGCTCCATTCCTGACCTGACACGGTTCACGAACGTCCGTTGCGCAAGACCAGAGTCTCAACACCACTTATGATGGGCGGCTTTACAAGAACCTGCCCGAGGCCGGATATCACCCCTGCTGGAGCGGATTGCAGGTACAGGGCACCGCTAACTCCCCGGCTGCACGGCAGATTTCAGTATAACGGCTTTTTTGCTCTCTGTCAAGGGAAAACTATTGAATAACCGCAGGATTTTCTTTATAATAAGAGTAGGACATCTTAAAAAACGCAGAATTGTTTTTCTGCATACCAAATGCAAGGAGAACTCCATGGAAACTATCACTATATATGTAAATCAAAACGGCACAAATGACGCATCTACCTTGGCAGAAGCCTTTGCCCTGGCAAAAAATGCTCCTGCGGATTCTGCCGTGGAAATACACATCGCTGCAGGAACCTACAAAGAAAAGCTTGATTTGGAACGGGACAACGTAACCCTCATTGGCGAAGATGCAAAAAATACCATCCTTACCTTTGACGATTATGGTCTGTTTATCATGCCGGACGGTATCAAGCGGGGTACCTTCCGCTCCTACACTATCTTTGTCCACGGCAATCATTTTACCGCCAAAAACCTTACCTTTGCCAATACTGCAGGATACGGTCCAAAAATCGGGCAGGCCGTGGCAATGTATGCCGACGGCGACTGCATGACCTTTGAAAACTGCCGCTTCCTCGGCCGACAGGACACCTTGTTTACCGCACCGCTTCCACCAACCGTTGTGGAATGGGGCGGCTTCCGGGGTCCAAGGGAAAACGCACCAAGGGATAACGGCACCCACTATTACAAAAACTGCTACATCGAAGGCGATGTAGATTTCATTTACGGCGGTGCCGCTGCATATTTTGAAGAGTGTGAAATCCGTTCCCTTTCCCGCGGGACCGACCCAAACGGTTATATTACCGCCGCTTCCACCCCGGAAGGAAGACCCTACGGCTATGTCTTTAACCGCTGCCGCTTCACCTCCGATTGTGCCCCGGAAACCGTATATCTGGGCCGGCCGTGGCGGAGCTTTGCAAAAACAGTAATTATTAATTCCTGGCTGGGTGACCACATCAAAAAAGAAGGCTGGCACGACTGGGGCAAGGAAGAAGCCCACACCCAGACCTTCTATGCCGAATATAACAATTCCGGTCCCGGCGCCTCCCCTGACACCAGAGTGTCTTGGAGCCACCAGTTAACCGAGGCGGAAGCCTCCCTCTACACAAAGGAGAACATTTTATGGAAGAACGCAGATTCCCAAAATTAGAAACCTACTATGGAACCCTTGCCGCCATGCAGGCACGCTTTGATGAAGAAGAACGTCCCGACCGCCTGAAGGCAGAATCCGTAGAAGAATACGTCACCTGGAAACGCCAAACAAGAAAGCTTCTGGCTGACCTCATCGGTCTTCCGAAAATGCAGTCCTGCGACCTGAATCCGGAAACCCTGGAGGTTGTGGAATTAGAGGGCGGCATCACCCGTGAAAAAGTTATTATCCAGGTAGAACCGGGCATCTACATGCCTATGTTTATCCTGATTCCAAAAATCTTACGAGAAAGCAACGTGCAGTGTTTTATCGCCCTGCCGGGCCATCAGGGCGCCGGAAAATTCTCCGTGGCAGGCTGCTACGATATTCCTGCTGCCATGGACTGTATCGAAAAATTCCACTATGACTACGGCATGCAGCTGGCAAAAGAAGGCTTTGTCACCTTCTGTCCGGACTGCCGCGGTTTTGGCGAACGCAGGGAGCTTGCCCTGCAAAAGGACGAAGAAAAAGACTTTAAAAACGGAAGCTGCTACCAGATTTCCCACATGGCGGAACCACTGGGCATGACCTTAACCGGCATGAATACCTGGGATATTTTCCGTTTGATTGACTATATCAAAACCCGTACCGAATGGAACGTAGGTGAAATCGGCTGTCTCGGCTTTTCCGGCGGCGGCATGCAGACGCTTTGGGCTGCTGCCCTGGATGACCGCATCAGCGTAGCGGTTATCAGCGGTTACCTGTACGGCTATAAAGAGGCTCTTTTAGAGCGCAACGGCAACTGTAACTGCAATTATGTGCCTCATCTGTGGGAGCACCTGGATATGGGCGATATCGCCGCCCTGCTGGCCCCACGTCCGGTCTGGATACAATCCTGCCGGGAAGACCACTTAAACGGCGCCAGAGGTCTCACAAACGTCTACGAACAGCTTGACATCATGCGAAAAGCTTACCGCTTTTATCAGGCAGCAGACCGCATCCACCACGAAATCTGTCCGGGCGGACACCAATGGCACGAAGAAAATCTGAAGGAATATTTATTAAAACTGGGCATATAAAAAACCCACAGCGGCACATGTTCCGCCACATACAATGAAAGGATTTATCATGCAGCTTCATGGATTAAGTAAACTTACCCTGTTAGACTACCCGGGACACTTAGCCTGCACCGCCTTCACCGGCGCCTGCAACTTCCGTTGTCCTTATTGTCATAATGCCCCTTTGGTACTGGCACCAAATTCCTGTCCTGTCATTACTGAGGAAGAATTCTTTGATTTCCTGGCCTTAAGAACCGGAAAACTGGACGGCGTCTGCATCACCGGCGGCGAACCGACCCTGCAGGCTGATTTGCGGGAGTTCATCGAAAAAATTAAAGACCGCGGGCTTTTGGTCAAACTGGATACTAACGGATACCAGCCGGAGGTGCTTAAATCTTTGCTGGATGCCCAGCTCCTTGACATGGTAGCCATGGACATCAAAAACTGCCGCGACTTTTATGCCGCAACCGCCGGACTCCATGAAATTTCCTTTGACTTAAGCCTCATTGAGAAGAGCATTTCTTACCTGCTACAGTCCGGCATTCCTCACGAATTCCGTACTACCGTAACCAAGGAACTGCACGGTCCGGATCAAATGCAGGGCATTGGCATATGGCTCTCCGGCCTGGCAAGCAAAATCTTTAATACCGGCACCCTGCCATCCCCGTATTACCTGCAGAACTTCAAGGATTCCGGCGATTTGGTCGGCGGTGCAGACTCCTGCTTCCATCCAATCGAGGATGAAGTTTTGGAAAGTTATATTTCCATCTTACAACCATATGTTCCAAACGCAAAGCTCCGGGGGCAGTAAGCCTCCCGGAGTTTCTTATGTATCACAATTTAAACTTTAAACAAATGAACTGCATCCTCTAACTGCCCGGAAATTCCTTTCAGCTTGTTTGCATTCTCGGAAATATCCATAATAACTTCGCCCACCTGAGTAACCGATGCAGAAGTTTCTTCCGTACTTGCCGCATTTTCTTCTGCAATAGCGGAAAGACTCTGCACAATATCCACCACTTTAATTCTGGACGCATCCAAGCCCTCTGTTTTTTCCGCAATTTTACTTACGCCCTGAATAGATGCCTGAACGCCCTGATTAAAGCTTTCAAACATCTTGTCTGTTTCCTGAATCATGTTGCTCTGGACATCCATGTTTTCTTTTACTACCTGCATGGTTTCTACCGCCTGTGTAGAATCACTGATTAAGATATTGGTAATCTGCTCGATTCGTTGCGCAGATTCGTTGGACTGCTCTGCTAATTTTTGAATCTGGGTTGCCACAACTGCAAATCCACGACCTGCTTCTCCGGCTCTTGCTGCTTCGATGGAAGCATTCAAAGACAATAAATTTGTTTCCTCAGCGATGGAGGTAATAATTGCGGTTGCTTCCTTAATCTTTAATGCCGATTCATTTGTTACATTAGTCTGGCGATAAATTTCATCAATAGATTCAATGGTATGCCCATTTTTCTTCATTAACTCATTTATAATACGTTGTGCATCTTCACTGGTTTGCTGCATAGTATCTGCATTATCCTTCAGCACTGCCACCTCGCCGGCAGTTTCTTCAATCATGTTACCCATAAGAATAACATCTTCCGTTGCAAGCTGGGTTTCTTCTGCCTGATTGGATGCACCGCTGGCAATATCTCCCACCGCAGTCTCCACCTGTTCCATAGTAGCAGCGGTTAACTGTGCGTTAGAATCCAAACGGTCAGAAGTAGCATACAGCTCTGCACTCTGTTTTCTAAGGTTATCGATAACTGCCACCAGTTTTTCTCTCATTTCACCGGCAGCTCGAATCATCATACCGGTTTCATCTTTTCTTTTAGCAACCTGCTCCACACCCTCCTGATTTGAAAAATCAAGATAAGCCATCTTTCCAAGCAGCATTGTCAGCACAGAGATTGGTTTTAACATTACCACCAGCATTACATATGCTATAACAGTGGATAACAGCAACGCAACGCCGCCAATAACCGAGCTCATGGTTGCCACAGTTCCGGAAGCCGCTAAAATTTCATCCTCATCCGCTGTAATAACTACAATAGCACTTAAATTAGATGTGATATAATAGGACGCATATTTCATGACACCCTTAAACTCATATTCCACTGTTTCTGTTTCTCTGCGGATTCCTTTAGAGACTTCTGACACTAATTCCTTGACCAAAGCATTTTCCACAGGTTCACCCACTTTACTTTGGGTTGGATGATACAACATAGTACCATTATTTGCTACCACATAGGCATAGCTGGATTCTACCCCTTCAATGCCGGTTTCACCAAATACCGAATGCAAAATATTATACTGAAGTACCTGTTCTGCCGAGGATGCTTCCAGCATTACCTCCAGCGTATTTCCATTTGCTGCAGCCAAGTCATTTAAATAATGCTTATTCTGCCCCTCTAATACACCCTGTAGATATGGTACGAGCACCACCATATTTACTGCTGTTGCCAAAAATATAGCAACAGCAACCATTCCGGCCACTTTTGTCTTGATGGAATGTAAGAAATTCACTTTATTCCCCTTCTTTTTTTCTTGTTTGTCCATACAAAATACCTCCTACATAGCTAATTTTTGTACAATTATTATACCACTTATCATAACCTTCTTCAATAACTCCATGCACTTTTTTCTTCACCATATAGGTTATCCGCATCCGTATGCACTGTTGACAAAACCGCATAAAGGCTTGTAGAATAGTAGTAATTTATTGAAGTGAAAGGGTATCTGTATGAATCTGTTGACTTTAGAAAATGTGAGCAAAAGCTTTACCGAGCGGATGCTCTTTGACCATATCAGTTTAGGAATCAACGAGGGCGATAAAATCGGTGTCATCGGCATTAACGGCACCGGCAAATCCACCCTGCTTAAAATTATCGCAGGTCTGGAAGACACCGACGAAGGCAAGCGCACCTGCGGCAACAAGATGCGCATTGCTTACCTGCCGCAGACTCCGGTCTTTGACGACACAAAGTCCATTCTTGCCAATGTATGCGAGGGCCAGTCCGCCAAGGAGAGCTACCGCAACATCACCGGCGAAGCCCGCTCCATGCTGCTAAAGTTTGGCATCAACGACCCGGAAGGCAGTGCTTCTACCCTGTCCGGCGGCCAGAAAAAACGCGCCGCTCTGGTACGCACCCTGCTTACCGAATCCGACCTGCTTGTTTTGGACGAGCCGACCAACCACTTGGACAGCGACATGACCGAATGGCTGGAAGACTATTTAAACAAGTGGAAGGGCGCCTTCATCATGATTACCCACGACCGTTACTTCCTCGACAGAGTCACCAACAAAATCGTGGAACTGGATAAGGGTAAACTCTACTCCTATCAAACCAACTACTCCGGTTTTATTGCCTTAAAAGCAGAACGTGAAGAAATGGCCCTTGCCACCGAGCGCAAGGCCCGCACCCTGTTTAAAACCGAGCTTGCCTGGATGCAGCGTGGCGCCAGAGCCCGTTCCACTAAGCAAAAAGCACATATTCAGCGGTTTGAAGCCCTCCGCGACAGAGAAAAAATTGTAGAGGACGGTTCCGTGGAAATCAACGCCCTCTCCTCACGCATGGGCAAGAAAACCATCGAGCTTTACGATATCAGCAAAAGTTATAACGGTGTTACCCTGTTTGAGCCGTTCAGTTATATCCTGCTGTCCACCGACCGCATCGGTATTGTGGGCCACAACGGCTGCGGCAAATCCACCTTGCTGAATATTATCACCGGCAAGATACAGCCTGACACCGGCTATGTGGACATGGGTACCACCATGAAAATTGGCTACTTCTCCCAGGAAAACGAGGCCCTGGACCCAAATCTTACGGTGCTGCAGTATGTCCGCGACACTGCAGAATATATCGAAACCAAGGAAGGCACCATGTCTGCCTCCGCCATGTGCGAGCAGTTCCTCTTTGACGGCTCCATGCAGTACACCCGCATCGAAAAACTGTCCGGCGGCGAAAAGCGCCGCTTATACCTGTTGAAGGTGCTCATGGAAGCACCAAATGTCCTCATCCTGGACGAGCCAACCAATGACTTAGACATCCAGACCTTAACCATTTTGGAAAACTACCTGGAGGATTATCCCGGCATCGTGGTGACAGTCTCCCACGACCGCTATTTCCTTGATAAAATTGCCACCCGTATCTTTTCCTTCGAAGACGGTAAAATCGCCCGTTATGAAGGAAATTACAGCGATTTTAAGGCCGCCCAGAAGGAACGCTGCATCGTTGCCGCAAGCTCCGCGCCAAAGAACAGCATAGCAAAAGGCGGCAACACTTCTAATGCTACAGATTCTACAACAGGTAACGCAGATTCCACTGACTCTAAAGCCACTTGGAAACAAAGAGAAAGCAAATTGAAATTCTCTTACAAGGAGCAGAAGGAATACGAGACCATCGATGCAGACATTGCCGCTTTGGAAGAAAAAATCGCCAATCTGGAAATGGAAATTGCCGGTGCTGCCACCCAATATTCCCGCCTCACAGAATTGATGGCAGAAAAAGAGCAGGCCGAGGCCGCATTAGAAGAAAAGATGGACCGCTGGGTATATTTAAACGACCTCGCAGAACAGATTGAAGCCGCGAAGAAATAATCTCAAACAAAAGCAAAGAGTTGTAAAACAGCAATATGTTCTACAACTCTTTTATTATTGAATATAGTTTTATTATTTTATGCCATCCTTATATCCTGCTTCATATCCGGTGTACCAGTGCATAAAAAAACCTTTATATCCGGACATCCCCCACATTGTGGTGCCAACCTTATATTTCTCCCGATACTCCAAACAATCCTCATCCTCCTGCTCTGCCCGGGTATCTTCTCCGTTTTTTGCATCCTGTAACCCTGCCGCATAACCGGCACGGTAACCATCTTCAGAACCCCGGTTATACGTGTAGTTGGTTTTAAAACCGCCAAAGGAAACCAATGCAAACAGTAGCACCACGCAGCTCATCCACACCTTGGTTCCGATTTTCCAAGGCTTCTTTTTTGCCCGGTATTCCAGAAAAAGTCCTACAACCAATGCCAAATTCCAGAAAATAATAAGAGCTATCCATGATTCATTGAGCTTAAGCGGGCTGTGGCTTCGGTTATATAACGCAATCAGCTGTCCAACCAGCACGGTCAGAACACAACCGGTACATATGGATGCCACAAAGCGTTTTTTCTGCAAGATTCCTCCCAAAAAGACGAGAAAGCAGGATGTCCAGGCATAACAATACAACTCCACATAATGCCAGACATACACATCCCACCCCAGATGGGTATCAGAAAACCAACAGCTTGCAAAAAACAGAAGGGTTAAAAGAAGTGCCCACAACGCCCAAATGCACCGCTTTATTTCCGCTTTAATATCCGCCTTTAATTGCTCCCAGGTCGGAACCGGTTTTGCTTCCGGCTGATCTCCGGTCAGACCTTCCACCGGCACACCAAACAGTTCTGCCAATTTCAGCACATGGCCACTGCTCGGTAACGCCCGGCCGTTTTCCCACCGGGTTACCGCCTGTCTGCTAATGTCCAACTGCTTGGCAACTTCCTCCTGGGAAAAATTACGCTCTTTTCGTAAACTTTTTATTCTGTTTCCTATATAATTCATCTCTTCGTTTGTCATGAAGGAGTCCCCTCCCTGTCTTCTTTTGTTCATTATATCGTAAATTTGCGGAATTTGTCTAGGAAACTATTGGTTTCCACCCGGTTTTTTCTCTTTTTCCTGTGACAAATCTCCACTATTTCCCGTCACTCTCCACATGCTCTTTACCAGCACCAATCCAAAAGGCCCCAGAAACAGGCCAAGTATGCCAAACAACTCATACCCGATGTACACCGCCATCAGGCTCTGCACCGGGCGGATGCCCATCTTTCCGCCAAGAAGCTTCGGTTCTAAATACTCCCGCATAAACTGGCAGATACCAAACAGGGTAAGCAGTACCGCCCCCGCAAATGCCTTGCCCCTGATAAAACTAATGATAGACCATGGCACCAAAACCAAACCACTGCCAAGCACCGGGAAAGCATCAAAAATACCGATAGCCACGCCAAACAGCATGGCATAGGAATTCCTAATCAAGAGAAGTCCCAAAGTGCAGACTGCACTCACCAGCAAAATCAATATCACCTGGGTTTTTACATAGGCAATGCCGGCGCCGGAAAGCTCATGTTTTACCTGATGCCATTCTTTTTCCATGAAACCAAGCAAAGGTTGCTCTTCTTTTCCGTTTTGTTGTGCCAAAGCATCCCCGGCTTTCCCAAATTTTTTTCTTCTGCCACTGTCTGTTGTTCCCACCATATCCGCAAGAAACAACAGCACCGCCACAAAAATAATAATAATTGCTGCCGCCAGTTCCGTTACCGATACCGCCGCTTTTACTGAATTTCTTGTTAAAAACGGTATCAGCTCCTCCTGAAAGAACAGCACAATACCATCCAGGCCGTCGCTGAGTACCGTAAAGGTCCGCCCTTTTTCCAGGCGGAACACAGAATCAAAATAAAAGCACGCCTGCTCCAGATATCCATCCCATTCTGCGGCATACGCATCGTAATTTCCCACAAAAGAAGCAAATTGTTCCAGCAGCAGCTTTACCGCATAGACAATTCCGCCACCTGCCACAAGCAAAAACAGCACCAAAAGAACCGCTCCGCCAATAGCTGGTTTTATACGCAAACGCCGCCATAAAAAACGCACCGGTTTCCGCAAAACCACGGCAATCACATATGCCAGAACAAAAGGAAAAAACAGAGGCAGTAAAAACCGGAAGCCCAGATATACAATTCCCACAATAACCGCAAGTCTTACCAGTTTTTTGTATTGCTCCTGCATGTTCCTTTGCCTCCCAAACCTATATTTACTGTTATTGTGGCAAAAAAAGAAACGGCTTATTCAGCCGTTTCTGATTTTTCTGTTTTAATATGGCACAAAGGCGTTTACTGCATCTGCAATTTCTGCCTCATAGCCTTCTGCATAGGTAAAAATAACCGCCAGCATATATTCTCCTTTTGCTTTTACGCAAAATTCCTGATATACATAAGCATCCTCAGCTACGGGCACAGCCACTTTTAAATCTGTAAATTCCTGTCCGCCAAGCGGCACAAGGTAAAGATTTTCGTCATATATATAACTGCTGTCAAACGTGGTAACCACCTGATTTAAAAAATCCACTTCGGTCATGGCACCTTCTGTTTGTTCCACAATAATCTGCACTACCGGCACACCATCCGGCCATTCTGCATACATTAAAATTCCATCGCCGGTTTCCTCAGGAATAAGCGTTGCACCCTCCGGAGTGGTAAAGCGTAGATTCATCCATTCGTTTTCATATCCGCTATCTGTTGTAACTCCTTCGCTGAATTCTGTACTTCCTTCTGCCGGAGCTTTCGTAGGCTCTACACCAGGAGTTTCCGTTTGTGCCGGGAGATAAACCGGATCAGAATCAAATCCACCGAAACATTCCACTAATCTCTTGGCATTTTCCATTGCACCATCGCCATAAGAAATCACAATAGAAGCCACCCTGTTGCCGATTTTTCTGGCTAAGTACTCCTGACCCACATAAGCGCCTCCACCATAATCTACCATCGTGCTGAGACCAATATACTTTTCCCCTCCTATTTCCACAAAATAGAAATTTTCACCGGTTTGAACATCCCAGCCGGCATTGCTGTTTTTCAAATTGTCTACTACAACAGCCAGATACTGTTCTACTGTCATTGCACTATATAATAACGGCAGACTCTCTACCTGCACAATAACATTGGCTCCGTTAATACACTGCGCCATCATCTCGGTCACTGTAGTCAGCTTGGCATAATCCAGCTTTTCCCCGGCCTCATCCCCATACATAAGGTTTGCGCTCTGCTGCATTAAGGCATCCAGCTCTGCCTGAGTACGCATATACATATCTTCCTGCAGTGTAAAACGAAGGTTCAGCCATTCACTTTCAAAACCTGTTTCTGTAATGGTTCCCTTGGCATATGTGTCCTGTTCTTCCGGCGCCGGGGTTGGGGTAGATGTTGCCGTCGGTTCCGGTGTTGGAGTCGGCGTAGAAGTTGCTGTCGGTTCCGGCGTTGGGGTCGGTGTAGAAGTTGCTGTCGGTTCCGGCGTTGGAGTCGGTGTAGAGGTTGCAGTTGGTTCTACCGTTGGTGTAGGTATTTCACCGCCTTTTTCTCCACCACAAGCCACTAACAACATCATAAATAAACTCACACTTACAAGCATCATTAGTTTCTTTTTCATTTTTCCTATCCCCTTTACTTTATTTTTATCAAATCACTTGTTTAAAGTAACTACCAAAAATTCCACGCCATGTAAAATTTCTCTTGTCACTACTCCCGCTGCCTTTTCCTTTGCAAAATCCTCTTCCGGACGGTTTAAGGAAAGAATCAGACGGGAATAGCCGCCCTTACCTTCTGCATCCGCCTTTTCATAAGCTTCTGCTTCATCCTTTAAAATTTTGGCAAGGACATCCGGCGCACAATCGGTGGAGTCTAACACCAGGTTGTAGTTGGACATATTAAAGTATTCGATGTTGTAAAGTTCTTTATAGCGGGTGTCTTCGGTTTCTGCACGCTTCTTTAAGTTTTCCTTGGCGTCCTCTAAGGAAGCATAGTGCTCTACTTCGCCACGGGTTGCATCTCCTGCCACACGCTTTGCTGCCACGTCAAGGCTTACGGAAAGAAATACCTTGAAGGACTTGTCCACAAAATGCCATGCCAAACGGGAATCGAACAATATGCTCTTTTCCGGATTCTCTCTGGAGATTCTTGCAGTAGTATCATCAATTTCATGGTCATACTTTGGGTCTTTATTCATGAGCTCGTTCATTTCCAAAACGCTGAGACCGTGTTCCTCTGCAATTTTGCGGATTACCTTTCCTGTGGAGAAAATTTCGTATCCGTAGTCTGCCTCTAATATTTTACTTAATGTGGATTTTCCACTTCCTAAATTTCCGGTTAATGTAATATGCATCTTATGTACCGACCTTTCCTTGGTAGTTTTATTAAAATATTGTAGCAAAAAAAACAGAACCTGTCTATGTATTGTTTGCAAAACTTTTTCTAACGTGGTATAGTGGGTTTGATATTTGCCTATACTATTGTTTTCATTCACTATAAAGGAGCTTGCTATGATACGTACAAAAAACAATTCCGGGACAGCTTCCATCTTGTTAAAACTACTTTCTCTTGTCCCAACTGTCCTTTTACTGTTCCTGATTTTCGGCTTTTCCGCCCAGGACGGAGAATCCTCCGGCTCCTTGAGCTTTGAAATCAGTTTATTTTTAGTAAAGCTGGCTTCGCCTTTCCTTCCTACCGCCATGTCGGAAGAAGTACTGCTTGAGCGGGCGGAACTGATTCATTACTTTGTCAGAAAAGCAGCCCATATGACGGAATATTTCCTGCTGACCCTGTCATTGCAGCTTCCGTTGGCTGCCTGGTTTTCCAATAAGATTTCTCAAAAGCCTCGCATTGTAATCGGCTTTGCCGCCACTGTACTGTTTGCCGCTCTGGATGAATTCCATCAGACCTTTGTGCCCGGACGAAGCGGTAACTTTACCGATGTCTGCATCGACTCCACCGGGGCTCTTATCGCATCATTATTTTTATTACTATTCTATTCCATACATCAAAAAAAGCTTGCCCGGTAACAGGCAAGCTTTTCTTTATTCTTTATGCTTCTTTTTTCACAATTTTATACTTAGCGGAATATTCACGGTAGAGCTTATCAAACTCGCCCTCTTCCTTCAAGTGATTCTTGTATTCATGAATATCCAGATCCTCATGCTCAGTCATCTCAATGATACAGCTTGCCACGTTGGAACAGTGGTCAGATACACGCTCTAAGTTGGTAAGAATGTCGGAAAGGACAAAACCGTGCTCCATGGTACATTCTTCCTTCTGTAAACGCTTGATGTGGCGCACACGGATTTGTTCTTTTAAGTCATCCACAACCTGCTCTAACGGTTCAACAACGTAAGCCTTCTTTTCGTCCTGAGCAATAAATGCATCTTCTGTTAACTGCATAATTTCATTTATTGCACCATACATAACACTCAGTTCCTGTACAGCTTTCTCAGAGAATTCAAGACCCTTGTCCTTAATTTCATCCGCAGAATCCACAATGTTTACCGCATGGTCGGAAATACGCTCAAAGTCACCAATCATGTAGAGAAGCTTTGTAACTTCCTGGCTGTCGATTTCTGTCATGCTTCTTGCAGAAAGCTTCATTAAGTAGGAGCCGAGAACGTCCTCGTAAATATCTACCTTATCTTCTGCGTCATGAACTTCCTGCGCAACTTTATCATCATAGGTATTCAGCAAGGTAATGGACTGCTGGATTGCCTTAGAAGAAAGCTTTGCCATCTGGTCAGCCACTTCATAACAGCGCTCAATTGCAACAGAAGGTGTATCCAACAAACGCTCATCCAGCATATCGGTGTAGCTGTCGCCCTTGGTATCGGTACCCTTGATGGTAGCCATAGCAAGTTTTTCCAACAAATTGGACACCGGCATAAGTAAAGCAACAGAGAAAATCTTGAAGATAGTATGAACTGCTGCGATGCCCCACATGTCGATAACTGTGCCCTCTGCCCAGGCAAATAATCCAAATACACCGGTACTGGTTAAAATCCAACCAATAAGATAATATGCACCCATCCACAGTGCTACACCAATAATATTAAAATACAAATGCACTAATGCTGCTCTCTTACCATTCTTATTTGCACTGATGGAGGAAAGCATTGCCGTTACACAGGTACCGATGTTCTGACCCATAACGATTGGCATTGCTGCCGCATAAGAAATAGCGCCCGTAGTGGATAACGCCTGTAAAATACCAACAGAAGCAGACGAAGACTGCACTACTGCAGTAAGTACAGTACCTGCTAAAATACCAAGCAACGGATTTTTAAATAACAAAAGAATCTGCTGGAACTCCGCACTTTCTTTTAAACCGCTAACAGCGCCGGACATTAAGTCCATACCCACCATCAGCACTGCAAAGCCCATAAGAATTGCACCAAAGTCTTTCTTCTTTTCTCTCTTAGCAAACATAATCAGACAAATACCGATTAATGCTAAGATAGGCATCCATGCATCCGGCTTTAACCACTTTAACCATTCTGTTGCTTCTGCAGCGCTGCCACCAATACCATTTAACGCCGTTAACCAGGCAGTTACCGCCGTACCTACGTTGGCACCCATAATAACGCCGATTGCCTGGGAAAGCAGCATGGTTCCGGAGTTTACGAAACCTACTACCATTACGGTTGTTGCGGAAGAAGACTGAATTACCGCCGTTACACCAAGGCCAAGTAAGAATCCTTTCCACTTACTGGAGGTTAAATTACCAAGAATTGTTTTCAGTTTTCTGCCCGCACTCTTTTTCAGGGCATCGCCCATGACATCCATACCATAAAGGAATAATGCCAGGCCGCAAATTAGGGTCAACACATCAAATAAGTCCATTTGTAGTCTCCTGTCTCTTTCGTTCTTTTACGTTTGCGTTACTTTAAAATTACATCAATATTACTTCCATTTTACAATACAGATATAGTATACAACAAAAGTTCACAATATACAAAGGGATTTTTCCAGAAAAAGAAGATTTTACATAGATTTTACTTTTAGTCAGGTTCAAATCTGCATGGCGACAACCAGATGCCCCATAAGTTCAAATCCGGAGTCTTCTAAGTAAACGAAAAAGACTGCACACATTTGAGTATGCAGTCTTTTTCGTTTAAGGCGACAACCAGATTTGAACTGGTGATGACGGTGTTGCAGACTTTTCTCTCAAGTCTGGGAACACGCATAAACAGTATGGTTGGAAGTCGCAAAATTTTAAGTTAAGCATTATTTAAGCATTAGAGATGCAATGCCACGATTTATAAAAATCAAATATACATTACTTTGCTAATAATCATATAGTGGCAGTTCAACAACAACCTGTTCACCTGTATATAAGTACATCGAAAGTCCTAATACCTCATCTCCATCGCTAACAACACTACGGAAATTAAGCCCCCCATTAAATTCATAATCTGAATGTCGATTATAGCTACCATCAGAATTAACAATACGAAACGTTTTCTTATTATTTATGTAATCAGTAAAATAATAACAATAATAAGTAAAACGCGACTCCGGAATCGGTTCCATCTTCCCTGTGACTGGATTTTCCCTGTAATCATACATTTCCTTTTCTACTAACCATTCTTTACTTATTGTCATACCATTATCATCTTGTTTATAGATATAAGCAATTCCGTCTTCTATTTCAATGTAAGTTCCATCCGGTTGACGCACATAAGCCGTTCCTCCATTCTCATTGGAATATATATTGATTTCTGTTCCATCTGCATATAATATCATTTCTCCACCTATGTATGTATAGTGGTCTAATACCTCTGCATTCGGAGTATATTTTTCCAATATTAGCCTTGGGTCGTCTCCGTTACTAATATATATCAAAATATCAGTACCCATTGGTACTTCCTGCCCCGGCTCCACACTCTGTGAAATAACATAATCTCGCGGAATTTCTTCATGGTCAGTGTAGATAAGCTCATAATTAAATTTTCCCGAAGAAAAATAATCACACATCTCCTCCCAATCATAGTCATCATAATACCCCCACTTCTTACCGACTGCGTCCGGTACTTTTACATAACCTTCCTTTGAAGCCTCAAGTCCGTTGCTTAAATAAAGAAAAATCGTTGTGTTTTCATCTACTTTTGCTCCAACTTCAATACTTTGTTCCATAACGATTCCATATTCACTACCATGTACCATTCGATAATTAATATTTTTTGCAACCATGCCAGCGCTTATTGCCATCGTGGCCGCTCCCATTCGGTCAGCTCCTACTACATCCGGCATGACACCATACTCAACCATTGGAACCGGTGTCGGTTTTGGTGTTGCATTAGGAGTCATCGGGCCCAAACTTATCACAAAACTCATATTCAAAGAACCCACTAATTCTTTCGATATTTCTGACCCCGGTGCATAGGTTTGTCTAATAACAGCATTTTTATCTATTACATCACTATATGCATGCGTCGAGCCACCCAATTGAAACCCTAACTCTTCCGCCTCTTCAAAAACATCATATTCGTTCATCCCTATCCAATCCGGTACAATAATCATTCCCTCCGATGGAGTCGGCATTGGAGTTGGGGTGTTTTGCACCGTTGGCTTTACTGTTGGCGTTGGGGTTGGTGTATTGGTTAGACCAGGCACAAATTCAGACATCGACCCCATACTTATAGTTAATTCAACACTTGTTCCCATCTCAAGTTTTATTCCAGGCTCTACTGATTGTGAAATGACACAACCTCCAGGAATAATATCACTAAATTCTATCGAACAAAGCCTAGGTTGTAACCCCACCGCAAGTAAAGCTTCTTCTGCCTCTTGCAATGCCATCCCTATTATATTAGGCATAATTACGCGTTCTGGCTTTGGTGTTGGGCTCGGTGTCGGGCTCGGTGTTGGGCTCGGTGTCGGACTCGGTGTCGGGCTCGGTGTCGGGCTCGGTGTTGGGCTCGGTGTCGGACTCGGTGTCGGACTCGGTGTTGGACTCGGTGTTGGACTCGGTGTTGGACTCGGTGTTGGACTCGGTGTCGCTGTCGGTTCCAGTGTTGCTGTCGGTTCCGGTGTCGCTGTCGGTTCCGGTGTCGCTGTCGGTTCCGGTGTCGCTGTCGGTTCCAATATTGTGGTTGATTCTTTTTCTTGCACAGCATCTAATCCATCTGACACCTGCGGATTATTACATCCTACTAAGCAAACCATAGTCATTATAACAAAAACATAATTTATTTTTCTCATATTTCAAACCCTCATTTTTGTATTTATGAACTAAAACTTAAAATGGCAATATATCCTCTAGCCAAAAGCAAAAACTATTCCACAGTCTGCCCAGTAAATTTTTATCCTTCATCTTATCAATTGTAAATTCATAATAATGTATGGTTCCACACCACTTACATTGATAAGGTTGGCGATAATATGTCCTTTTTCCACGCACTACCTCTGTTGTGAAAAAATGGCGCTCCATTTCCCTATCATAAGCCGGGTCATATACATAATCAAAATCCGCTACTTCCACTTCTTTTTCTATTTCATGTCCGCCTTCGTTCTCTCTCTTCATTTTTTTTAGCAAAAACCAACCTTTGCATTGTCTGCAACGCGTTCTATAACTTCTAATTAAAAAAATACATTCCCATGGAAATAGCACTAATGTAGAAATATATGTGAGTAGCTCCAATATATCAGAAATATGCGAAAAATCATTGCCTTCAGTTATATATGCATATAAAAAAAGTATCTGAAAAAACAAAAAACTAATTCCAAGTAACGGATGACTTTTCATCTTTCGTATTTCTATCGGCACTGCAGAATGACCTGCCTTTTCGTGCTTTTCTTTCCTTTTTCTTGCCAAAAACTTTGCAATTTTCACCAATCCGTAACATTCAAGACCAACAAGAATGATTAGAATTGTATACCCAATAACATTTGGCGATAGAAAAAAGAGAAGGTCTGCCGTAAAATATAATAAAAATGGAGCCAGTGTAAAAATCAGTGCAATAGAATAAAACCAAGCACTTTTAACGTATGTAGCCTTAACTAATGGAGAAACAATTTCTTTGCTTGATTCACTACTAGCTTTTTCATCACACGGATACTGTTCTATTTCTACATCTGTTTTTTTCTCACAAAGATACTCATGTATTTCTCTACCGCGCTTTATTATCCTGTGATTGATTGCATCCAGCAATAACGATAATTCCTTTTTAGTTTGAGGCCTACTTTCCTTTGAATATTTTCCATCTATGATTTCCTTATGAGAAGGAATCAACGGATATATTCCGTCTTCAACATCTGCATAGTCGTATAAAAAGAATTTTCTTAAATAAGCACCTATATTCTCGGAGCGCCAAACAGTCTCTGCATTGTTAAAAATCCAAATTAAAGACAAGTCAAAATAATCGTTCCACTTACTAGCTCGCGCAGTATTAAAGGTTTGTGTTCCTGTTGTATAAGGCTCAACATGTTTTGGTACCAAAACAAAATTACCTAAAGTATGCGTTAACTGCGCGAATAAAATAAACTTATCTAGAATAGCTTTTGACAGATTTTTCGATATAATATCCTTTAAAGCTGCATAACGCTTTAACAACGTACTCGCATCTGCTGTTGTTACCTGCTTAATTCCATATACTTCTTCGATATCCTTTATGCACCACTTGTTTAATGCATAGGCAAATGTAGTCCAAAAAGAATTTATTGTGTCCATACCCATTAAAATAGGTGTCTTTCCATTAATTACTATCGGCTGAAAACTTGCATTCTCCTTTTTGAAACCCCATAGAACATCATATATTTCTCTAATATAAGAACACCTATCACAGTCAAATGAAGAATCTTCTGCTTTATATAATAAAAATTTATACAACGCATCGCCGTTACAATCCCTTAATTTTGGATTCTCATTTTTTAAGTCGTAGTCATAATTATATAGCTTCATACCGTTCTCCCTTCGTATAAATACTTCTCCACTAATATTAGCACATCAAAAGAAAACCCGCAATACTTTTGCAATGCATTTTGCAATGCTTTTAAAACTTCTGAAATGCAATACCATAAAAGAAGGAGGTGTATTGCAATGGCATTTCAAATTAAACCGGACAGAAAAGAAACTGAAAATAAGACGGTAAGATTTCCAGTGGAGTTAGTAGAGAAAATCAATGAAGCAATTCGAGGAAAAGATGTTACCTTTTCCGGATTTGTGTTACAAGCGTGTGAGTATGCGTTGGAAAATATGGAAACAGATAAATAGGGCACACACAAAAAAACCTTTTGCAGAAGTTTCTTGCAAATTACAACAGTGCTGTTATTCAACCTAATTGTAAAGAAATAATACTTAATAAAAAAAAGGAAATGGATCTGAAAAAACAGCTCCATTTCCTTTTTTTATTTAATGCTTTCTTTTTGAATCTCCTCTAATTGCATAATATATTGTTCAGAAGCGCCAATTAATTTTTTAAGGGGATATTTATAAGTTTTTCCTGCAACTAACGGTGCACAATGCGAAATATCAGCATATATTATCCCTTTAACTCTTAGACCGAGAGAGGATGAAGTTGGTTTATGTTTCTCAAGCACTGGAAGAAAAATATCCTCTATAAGCTCAGTTTTGATTATTTTATCTAATTTATGAAAAGATTTTTGTTTTTTGGTAAAATAGATAAAACGTTTAGAAAAGTCGTTTTTACACCTTTTGTATAAAAAGGTTAGAGCTTCTTCACTTAACAAATCAAATTCTTGAAAAACCTTATCTTCTTTGAAACCATAAAATAATGCAGGATATTTGTCTTTTAAAAAAATAATATCCCAAAACGCTTGATTTTTGGCATAAGGAATGTAATCACATAGAAACAGTTGGGTATCAATATCATATGATTGAGCTTCCGAGACGATTTCCCATAATAATTTGAATAAGTCATATAAGTATAAATATATTTCACTATTTGTACCCCAAAGAATTTCTTTGATTGAATTAAAATTCAACTGTGGCGTATGTAATAATCCGCAAGGTATATATTTCCCAGTCTCGTCATCTATATATCTGTTGCTAATAACAGCATCACTAATTAAAAAACGATTGTTTTTTCCTCTCGTATTATTTACAATGCGAGAGATTTGTTTTTCATCCGGCGCATAAATTTCTTTGTTTGTCAAATTTGACAACTTGACTCTTTGGCGTATTCGATTTGAGGCTCTTATATAAAAGAATTCTTCAATTTTCAAAATGTTCATGTATTCTTCTCCTTTTCATCAAGGGTGGGGATTATTATAATAATAACACAAAAAACTGTCCCATGCAATCCCCACCACAATGTGATAGTATAGACTTAACGGAAGCGCAACCGAATACAGATTGCTCTGATATCAAGAGCCGTCGGAAAGGAGAAAAAAATATGAAGGCTAAATTATTAGGTGTCCAGCCTATTAACTTCACCAACACCCAAGGCGAAACAATCAACGGAATTAATATCTTCTGCGCTTTCTCTGATGAGAATGTTGAGGGATGCCGGACAGAGAAGTTTTTCCTTAAGGATGGAATTAAACTTGCTGACTGTAAAATTAATGATACCATCGATATCTCTTTTAACATGAAAGGAAAAGTTGAAATGTTGTGCAAAGCATAACCAAATCACTGGTTAGTAAAACGCAGCAACATATAACAAAATAACATTTAAGACAAAGGGAAGATATTATTTCTTCCCTTTGTCACTAAAGGAAGGTGAAACATGGACAATAAACAGTATAATGAGCAACGATATAAGAGAAAGAAAAATTTATATAGATTCGTTCTTGGAGCTCAACAGCTTATGAATTATCCGGTACTAAATTTGATTTGGGTACTTTTCGCAGTCGGAGTTGTTTGCGTGCTAATCGGAGAAAAGAAACTGATTGAAAATATCGAAATACATCCCTTGCTTATAACGATATTTTCAGCCTGCATGACAGCCATACTAATTGTACTTTCTATTATATGTGCAATTGGATTGATTCAGTTTATTGGTTATTGCTTTGCTGTCAAAGATGAAGCTGATATTGAACTTGCTGTCACAGCCTATCGAGATGGTAAATATCAACCTCCAATACTTATGCATAAAAAGAAAGATAGAAAGTCTGGAGTTATCAAAAGAGAGTTCTATACAACAATTCCCATGGAACGATGGCAGGAAAAGAAAGAAGCAATTTGCGATAGCATGGATATTTATCTGATAAGTGATATTACTTATGGCGGCAGAAAAAAGAACAAAGGGCGTCAAGTTTACTTTGAATCAACACAAGGCAGGAAACCTATGGAAAGAGGTGTATTATACGATGATATCTTCTGACGAAGTATTAGTCGGATATGACTATGATGCTTGGTATGGATACAAAGAAAAGATACCGGTATGCCTAGATGCATCCATACAGAACAACACCCAGACGCTTATTTGCGGTATGAGCGGAAGCGGAAAAAGTTATCTCACAAACCAATATTTTGCTCGTATATGTTTACATGGTGGCATTGATTCAAAAGTATATTTTGCAGACTTCAAGCAGGATGATAGTTTTTCCCACCTTCGAGAATGTCCTCGGTATTATCCCTACGACAGGACGCCAGATGCATTAGATGAGGTGTATGAAATAATGCATAAAAGACAATGTGGCGAAGACACTTCGAGACACTTTGTAACGCTTGTATGGGATGAATATATGGCTAATATATTGTCACTTTTGGGTACAGATAAGAAAAAAGCAGAATCTGTTATGCATAAAGTATCTGAGATTTTGATGCTCGGCCGTTCACTATCAATCAGATTAATTATTGTGTGTCAGCGGCCCGACGCACAAGCCTTTCCAACGGGTTCAAGACTCAATTTTGGGATAATAATCATAGTTGGCGCGGCATTAGAAAGCATATACTCTATGCTCATGCCAAAGGAACTAATAGAGAAGGTCGGTAATCGAGAATTTCATACTGGCGAAGGTATCATGCTATGGCAAGGGTCAGAATTACATTTTATTAAAGTGCCGCTTTTACGAAATGAGGAAAGAATGAAAGCAATATGTATTGACGCATTAACGAGGTAACCGCCTTAGGCGGAGGCAGTGGCAGGGGCGAAGCTACCTGCCACTTGCCTTTCGCAACAGGGTTGGCTTAGTATTACCCAACCCTGCACAAACATGTGCACTCCTTGTATATACAGGGGTTATAGCCTGTTCACGAAGTTGCACATAATGAACAGGAGGAGATAAAGATTAAAGATACTCAGAGCTTTATGTATCAGCTTACTATTAACGCTCCAGAAGAAAAAGGTTGGACGCATGAACACATTTTAGAGGTGATGCGTGGTAACTTCAAAACGCTTGTCTATCTCTGCATGGCGGATGAGCAGGGAAGTTGTTATCACACACATATCTTTGTTGTGTTTGCCTCCAGAGTTAGATTCAGTATGGTTAAGCGTTATTTTGAAGAAGCTCATATTGAAAAATGCAAGGGTTCAGTATCTGATAATGTAAATTATGTAAAGAAGACTGGTAAATGGGAAACAGACGATTCAAAGCAAGAGAAAAAGATTGAAGGAACATTTGAAGAGTATGGAGCACAACCGCCAGATAGTAAAGGAAAGCGAAGTGATATGTCCGAGCTTTACCAGATGGTAATGGACAACATGACGAATGCAGAAATACTGGCTCAGAATCAAGACTATATTCTTCAAATAGATAAGATCGATAAAGTAAGAACAACTATATTAACAGAAAAATACAAGGAAACAGTCAGACTGGATTTGGAAGTGGTTTACATTAGCGGAGCTACTGGAACTGGAAAAACTAGAGGTGTTCTTGAACAGAATGGATATTCTAATGTTTACCGAGTGACCGATTATCTGCATCCTTTCGATTCTTATAATGGGCAGCCGGTTATTGCATTCGATGAATTCCGGTCATCTTTGAGAATTAAGGAAATGCTTTTGTTTTGCGACATATATCCTATTGAACTTCCAAGTAGATATACCAATAAATATGCTTGTTATAACAAGGTGTATATTATTTCAAATTGGTCTTTGGAAAAACAGTATAGCGAAGCACAACGAGAAGATATTGAATCTTGGGAAGCTTTTCTTAGAAGAATTCACAAGGTGGTAGTATATGCAAAAGACGGAACTATTAAAGAATATGCTTCTGTAAATGCATATCTGGATAGAAATGAATTTGTTCCAATAAATGAAATGCTTGATAAAAGCAACCCAATATTTTAGCAAAAGGGGGGATTTTTATAGATACAAACCTCACTTCTGAAATATTAACACAAAAGGAAATGCAAGAAATCCTGCACTGCGGAAAGACAAAACTACAACAACTTTTAAACTCCGGTGTACTTCCGGTAACCAAGGTTGGACGTACCTACTTAACCACTCGTTCTGCACTCAATCAGTTCGTTACTGAAAATTTCGGCAAAGAGATATTTTATTAAACACTTGACTTACACACCACAGATAGGATATGCTCTGTCTGTGGTGTTGTGTCTCTATCGAGAAAGGATGGAAACACAATGGAAAATAAATTGAATACAAGAAACAAAAAAGGCGAGGGAAGTATTGCTTTACGTCCTAACGGTACATATTATGGTCGCATTACCTTGGAAGGTCTACCAAAGAAAACCTTCTACGGCAAAACAGAAAAGGACGTACGTGCCAAAATGAATGCTTACAAGGAGCAAGCCATCCGTGGAGAAGCATTTGTTAAAAAGATATTTGTTAGTGACTACATAGAAGAATGGTTGATAAACTACAAACAACCATCTTTAAAGCCTGCATCCTATGACCGCTTGGAAGTAACATTTAAGAAGCATATCAAAGATAGTTATGTAGGACGATGCCAGCTTGGTTCTATTCGTTCTACGGATATTCAGAAGCTGATTAACTCCAAAACTGATACTCTTTCCTATTCATCCATCAAGAAAATATATCAGTTATTAAATGCTTGTTTCCGGTATGCTGTCACTTCCAGAGATTTATCTTTTAATCCTATGGATGGGGTTCTTATGCCAAAAGAAGCTGTCCTCGCAAAAAAGACAAAGGAAGTTCCAACATTAACTCCTGCAGAACTGGAAAAGCTCTACGAAGCATCTAAGCTGACCTACTCCACCGGAAACATCCGGTTCCGATATGGTTACGCTTATATTCTGATTGCAAACACCGGATTGCGGTGTGGAGAAGTTCTTGCCCTTACTTGGGATTGCGTAGATTTTACAAATAATACTATCCGCATCAATAAGAGTGTAGAACGTACCAAGAACCGCTCCGGAAAATCAGAAAACAAAACTCTGCGGATTATTGGAGAAACCAAAACAAAAAACAGCAACCGTACAATTCCTCTAAATGCTCGTGCAAAAGAAGCTCTGTTATTCTACAAAGCACTGCAAGAAAAGGAAGGCTTGCAAACAAACTATGTGATTGCAACCAACACCGGACAAATTGTACAGAATGGAGCTTTCCAAAATATGCTCAACAATATGTTAAAGCAATTAAATATTGCACATATCGGAATCCATTCTTTACGGCACACATTTGCAACAAATCTTATTCATTCCGGTGTAGATGTAAAAGTAGTGAGTAAATTATTAGGTCATGCATCCGTAAGCATAACCTACAACACCTACGTTCACACTACTATGGATGATGCAATTTTGGCTGTGCAAGCACTGGATATAGCTTAAGCATTATTTAAGCATTGAGAACCGATTTTTAACGGTCTGAAACGGTCAAAAACGGTGTTTTGGTAAGAAATTGGAACTTAAAAAAATTGCAAAAAAATACCGCAAACCCTTTGTTTATAAGGATTTGCGATACTTTCAATCAGAGGCGACAACCAGATTTGAACTGGTGATGACGGTGTTGCAGACCGGAGCCTTACCACTTGGCTATGTCGCCATATTTAATTTTGTAAAGCAAGCTCCCCGAGTTGGGCTCGAACCAACAACCCCACGGTTAACAGCCGTGTGCTCTACCATTGAGCTATCGAGGAATGACAGAAAGGATATCACTTTCGTTATATCCTCATCCTCTGTACCATATTTATACTATATTCTATGCATATAGTCAAGTATTTATACATGATACACTCAAAACTATACATCGAAAATTCCAAACAAACAACCAGACCTTTTGGTTAAGCCCTCGACCTATTAGTATGGATCAGCTGCATGCATTACTGCACTTCCACCTTCCACCTATCAACCTTATCGTCTTTAAGGGGTCTTACTAGCTTATGCTATGGGATATCTTATCTTGAGGGGGGCTTCACGCTTAGATGCCTTCAGCGTTTATCCCGTCCAAACTTGGCTACCCGGCGGTGCTCCTGGTGGAACAACCGGTACTCCTCAAACTGCAGAACACCGACAACGCCGACGATAACACGTTCCATACCGCCGGATTCCGGCTCCTGGAAAATCTGGATC
>JAGBCB010000062.1 GCA_017938145.1 Lachnospiraceae bacterium | reverse complement strand
TTTCACTCCAAGAGTATTCGCCCTTTATATATCCCCTGACAATTTTTATTTTTTCCTCTGGCGTATATTTTCGATACATAAAAAATCCCCCTTAAGTAGATTTGGTTATTTACCTTGTCTACTTAAGGGGAATCATATCATTTTCACCTGCCTCTTTTTATTTGAAACTATTAAATTGCTCTTACACTCTTTCTTTCAACAAACCGGCCTTCCACCAAATGCATGCCTTCACTGGTTTCTCCTCCGGTTACCTTAGTGATTAAAAGTTCAATGCTTCGCTCTGCCATTTCCGTCATGTTAACCGCATAGGTTGTCAGCGGCACGTTGCACAGACCCGGATACAGGAAATCGTCGAAGCCCACTACAGAAACATCCTCCGGCACCCGGTAGCCTCTTTGTTCCAGCTCACGGATAATCCAGCTTGCAATGGTGTCGCAGTTGCACACAAAAGCGGTTGGCATTTCTTCCGGAAACAGGAATTTGTGGAAATTGTGACGGTTGCTGTCGCGGTCATCCAAAACCCAGTCTTCCCGGACGTTTTTCCCATGTTCAATTAACGACTTTGTATAACCCAAATAGCGGTCAGTAATACTCTTAGTAGCCAGCACCGTACCTACAAAACCGATGTTGGTGTGTCCCTTGTCAAATAAATAGTTGGTTAAAGTATAAGTACCGTAAAAGCTGTTGGAAATTACACTGTCTTCCTTAATATGGGAATCATAGAAGTCCAGATATACGGTAGGAGTCGCATAATGTTCCTTCATCATCTTTAAGTATCCGCTGTCAAGGCCACCCAGCACAATCAGACCGCTGATTTTATTTTCTTTTAAAAGCTTTGGAGGAACGCCCGCCTTTTCATCCGATGCACTTAAGATTTCCAGCATGACAAAACTATTGTTTTTTACAGCTGCCATGTTAATTTCCTGATACATCTCCCAGTAAAAGGTCTGATACTTTTCGATATAATCCTCCGGCACAATAACACCCACGTTAAAACTGCGGGACCGGTCTTCCTGCTTGGCAATCGGCTTCTGATAACCCATCTCCATGGCTAATTTTTTAATTTTATTACGCATTTCTTCGCTGACACCCTTTTGGTCTGAAAGTGCCTTAGACACTGTAACGGTACTGACATTTAAACGTTCCGCGATGTCGGACATCTTAACCGTTTTGGCCATTTTTCTGTTCCTCCCCTATTTTGGCGCTTCTTTTTCTTAAGCTAAAAATCTTAAATAATTAATCTTATTAAGTAAATCTTAGCCTAATCAAAGTAAAATGTCAACATGAATTAACTTAATCGTTTAATTAACAAAAAAACAGCCCGGATTGCTTTATCAGCAAACCAAGCTGTTTTCTTTTAAATTAATTATTTTACCATCCAGAACACCGGTCAATGCCTTCAGCAATTCCTGATCATACATCCGGCAGTTTTCTCTGTCATAGTGGGAGCCTGTAGTGTCCCAAAGAATCGGACACATCTGATTCTTATATGCCTCCTTGCAGACGGAGCTTAAATATAATAAAACAGAATCTGCATCCTTATTTTTCTTCGGACATCCGTATTCTCCGATAATTACCGGAACACCATTATCCACAAAATGAGTTTTTAACATACTCATATAATTTTTCAATTCCTTAAATTCCGCGTCCGTTCCCCAGGTAGGAACCGCCTTGCCCCAGGAAGCATCCTCTTCTAAAATGGCAAAGGTTGAAGGAGTGTAGTAATGCACGGAGACTGCGCAGCGTCCTGCCGGATCCTCCGGCATATGAAACAGCGCATCACAGGTTTCCGTAATTCCTGTCTGGTATCCTGCAATTAACAGGTGACGATAAGTGTTATTTCCACCGGAAGCACGGACCGTATCCACAAAGGCCTGATTGATTTCATTTAACAGGGCATAAACCTCCGGTTTTCCTGTTCCGTTGCCCCATTTGTTCCAGATGCTGTCCCAACCGCCCTCTTCATTTAAGGACTCCAGCATCAGGTGGTCGCCATAGTCCCGGAATGCCTCTGCCAGCTGCGTCCAGATTTTCTTGTAGGCAGCCATGCGGTTCTCCTTATTTGTAGGGAATCCCGCAAAAAAGTTATCTTCATCATGATGAATATTCACAATGACATACATATCCGCCTCGAGAGCCCAGTCCACTACCTCTTTTACAGAAGCCAGATATTCCGGACTGATATTATAATCATCATCCATCAAATTAAACCAATGCACCGGCACACGTAAAACCCCGAAGCCCTCCTTGGCATAACCCTGAATCATTTCTTTTGTTATTACAGGACTGCCCCAGCAGGTCACGTAGGACTCCACACTTCCGTCGCCCCACTTGTCTACCCAGTCGCCAAAAGCTTCAAAGGTATTACCCAAGTTGATACCGATTCCCATATCCCGTACAATTTCCATGGTTGACTTGCTCCATTCCTCCGGAATCGGCTCCGGTGTAGGCGTCGCCGTTGGCCCCGGTGTATTTGTTGCCGTAGGTACCGGTGTACTGGTTGCTGTCGGCTCCGGTATTGAAGTAATTTCCGCCGGATAACCATCTCCTGCCTGAGTTGAAGTCGAACCGCATCCCATACCGGCTATGCATAATACGATACCTATCAGAATTGCACAAAACGTTTTTGTTTTTCTCATAACAAAAAAACCTCCAAACCTCTTTCTTTATCGTAAATTATAACAATTGCCACGGCATCTAGCAATTGCTATACATGCCGTGGCAGGTTACATTTTGTGCACATTATTCTATTCTTTATGTTAAATACAGTTTCTGTACTGCGTCGGTGTCATACCGGCACGTTCTTTAAATTGGCGCATGAAACTGTACTCATTGGTGTAACCGCTTTTTAATGCGATTTCTTTAATTGAAAGATTTGTTACCCGCAACAGATTCTTTGCCCTGATAATCCGGCTTTCTATAATGTCATCCATAACACTGACACCAAAAATCTTTTTATACAGATGCTGAAATCCGGAACGGCTCAAACCGGCTCCCTCCGCCAGGGAATTTACATCAAAGTGTTTCTCCGGCTCTCCGTATACCAGATTCCTCATATGAAACATGGCGTCATAACGCTCCAGCAATTCCTGGGAATGCTGTGTGGCAGCGCTTTTTACCATACGATACAGCTTATAAAAGAAAATTTGGGTATAATTTTCCAAAATATTATCATGATATAAATCCCGGGAATGGAATTCAAAGGCCATAAACCGCACCAGCTGCGACAGTTCTTCCATATTCGTCACCGGATAAACCACATCGCACAATGCGCTGTCTTTCAGCCGTTGCCCTTCCTCCGGGGTTACGTTGAAATACATCCAGTCATCTACGTAATATTCGCCCGCCGCCCGGTAACAGTACGGTGTTTCCGGAGAAAACAAAACCATGGAATTTTCCGGAACATTCTGCTCAACCCCACGGATTGTAAAAACCGAGGGTTCTTTTATCAACAAAAGAAGATAGCAGCCTGTTCCGTTGGGTCTGTCCATTACAAAATCCTTATCATGCCGGTAATTATACCCGATGGCACCAATTTCCATATCTTACGCCTCTACAATATGGAACAGCTTTGCCTGGAAATCGCCCCAAGGCTCTTCGATATAAATGCCGGCATTCATTAAGGTGCTGCCAAGATAAGTTCTGTCTTCACCTTCGATGCGGTAAGTCTTTTCCGGATCAAGTCCTAAGAACTTTAAGCCGCGGCTGCGAGGATTTGGACGACGCTTCACGCATACGTAGGTTGCCAGTGCTTCCTTTTTATCCTTGGAAACCACCATGTATGCATCGTAGTAGTGGTTTTCACGGTAGGATGCCATACGGTAATAGTCACCGGTGCGGACTAAATCGTTGTACTTGTGGTACATTGCAGTCTGCTGCGGAATCTGGTTTCTGTCATCCTCGCTAATCTTTGTAATATCCAGCTCATAGCCGAAGGTTCCTGCCAGAGCCACTGCACCACGGGTAGCGAACGGTGTGGTTCTGCCAACGGTGTGGTTTGGACAGTCGCTGACATGGGCACCCATAGCGGACAGCGGATAAATTAACGCCGTTCCCTCCTGAATGGTTAAACGCTCGATGGCATCCGTGTCATCGGAGCACCAAATCTGCGGACTGTAATATAACATACCTGCGTCAAAACGTGCGCCACCACCGGAGCAGTTTTCAAGGAGCAGGTTCGGGAATTCGGTAATCAGGCGCTCCTGCATGCGGTATACGCCAAGCACATAGCGGTGGAAAATTTCACCCTGACGCTCCTTCGGAAGGGCTGCACTGGCGATGTCTGCCAGCGGACGGTTCATATCCCACTTTACATATTCAATATTGGCAGAATGAAGTACCTTTGCCATCTTTTCAAAGATGTAATCTGCCACTTCTTCTCTGGAAATATCCAATACCAGCTGGTTTCTTGCCAGGCCCGGAACTCTGCCCGGTACGGTAAACGCCCAGTCCGGATGCTCCTCATACAGCTTGGACTCCGGAGAAATCATTTCCGGCTCGAACCAGATACCAAACTTAAGGCCTAACTTATTTACTTCATCTACCAGATGCTTTAAGCCGCCCTGCAGCTTTTCTTCGTTAACTTCCCAGTCGCCGAGGGCGCGGTTGTCATCGAAACGGTTGCCGAACCAGCCGTCGTCCATAACTAACATCTCGATGCCCAGAGGCGCTGCCTGACGGGCAATGGCAAGAAGCTTCTCCGTATCAAAATTGAAATAGGTAGCTTCCCAGTTGTTAATGAGAATCGGGCGCTTCTTGTCGCGGTAATAGCCGCGGATTAAGTGGTTTCTGTACAGGTCGTGGAAACAACGGGACATGCCGCCGATACCCTCATTAGAGTATACCAGAACCGCCTCCGGTGTCTGGAAATCGGCACCTGCGGTTAACTCCCACTTAAAGTCGTCCGGATTGATACCGGTCATCATACGGATGTTGTCAAACTGATTGCGCTCCTGCAGAGTGCGGAAGTTACCGGAGTAAATTAAATCCATGCCGTAAACCTCGCCCTTGTTCTGGTCGGCGTTCTTTTCAAGCAGTGCGGTGAACGCATGCTCCTGATGGCCGCCCTCACCACGCATGGAGCGGGACATCTGGATACCGTAGCTTACCGGAGTTCTGTCAATGTAGCGCTCTCTTGCCCAGCTGCCATATAACACAATTTTATCAAATTCGTTGTTATCAATATCAAAAGATGCAGACATCGCCTTGGTAACGTACACGGTCTTGTCGGACTCGTTGATAACACGGGCATGACGAACCACCGCATCCACATCGTTAAATACGCTGTAAGAAAGCACCACTGCCAGCTTTGCCTCTTTATCTTCCAAAGTGAGTTCTAAGGTTTCGCAGTCCTCGTCCTTTTCACACCAGGTGGCAGGCAGTCCTGCTAATTTCTTCTTGCCCTTAAAAATCTCGTGGCTGCGATAGGTTAACTTGTTTGCAAAGTGACCGTTGGCATCCTCCACCCGGATAGCACTTTCTCTAAAGTCACCGATTCCGTGGGTCGGATATTCCATCGGGAACGCATCATAAAAGCTTAAGCGGTCTCTTGCATTGGTTTCCGGTGTGCCAAAGCTCTCATAAATGCGCATCAGATACGCCAGCGCATCCTCTCCCAGCTTTTTGCCGTAATAAGCGTGGCCCACAAATCCTTCTTTATCTACAATACCGATAACATAGCTGGTATTCTTTGTGTCCAGCTTAAAAATTCTCTCGTTTTCAAAATAGGTAATTCCCATAAGTAAGCCTCCTGTTTTATTCCGCCCGCCGACGTTTGTCCGCCGGCAGAAGAATTTGTCTTTTCTCCCTCATGGTATCACAGAATCTTTACAATTTCTACTGTTTTTTGCTTGTACTTTTTGTCGAAATCGGGTACAATAGGGATACCCACAGAGGAATATGCGGGTATTCCGCAAAAATAAAGGAGTTACATTCTCATGGCATTAAAAGTTAGTCAAAGACACATCATTTTACAGTTGCTCAGCCACCGTCTCAACAGCGAACGCGATGTGGTTAAAATCAGCCAGATTCTCAAGGAGTTTGAAGCCGCCTTTATTGTAGATATCCCAACCTGGAAGTACGACTTAGAAGAATGCCTGAAAAAAGAGCCTTACGGCAACACCGCACTGGGCGTGCTCAAGCATTGGCAGTAAATAAAAATTGATATAGAAAAATTTCAGGGCAGCATTCTGTGGAATGTTGCCCTTGTTTTGTTCGAGTGCACTTATATCTCTTTTTCCGGCCCCAACAGCAATTTATCAATTACGAGATGCACCACCTCGCTGTTTTCCAGCTTGTTAATGGCACATACCTTCTTGCCGGCGTCCTTGCTGGAGGCACCACAATGATAGACCGCTTCTGTTTGCAGGCCATAATCTAAAACAATCCAACGGTCGTGACAATCCGGATTTGGTTTGATTCGAAGTGGGGGATATTGATTTTGAAAGTCTTCAATAACAGAAGTAGTCAGAAATCCTTTTCTTCCATGGCCGTTTTCCGTAAAAAGAATTACTTCTACACTAGATTTTTTCTGTGATAATAATTGCAGCGTTTTGGTGTTCACATAATCATCTACTACATATATGCTGGTTGTTGCCTGCTGATAGATATCTATGTATGCCAAATCAGCTTCAAATTTTTGACCTTTGTATATAACAAAGATTTTGACGTCTTTTTCTGAAATAAAGTTTTCGTTTAAAGTATCGATACTCTTTTGAATTTTTTCTAGGTTCTGCTCCGTTTTCTTCTTCCAGTCAGTAATCCCCTCGACTTGCACCGATATATTGGACACCCTTGATGTTACAAGACTTAGCTCTGCCTGGGAGACAAACTGCCGATTCTGCTGTATGTAATGGCGCATTTCACGAAAGGTGCGCATAATAAAGATACTTTGTTGTTCTGCCAGCTCACCGCGAAGAACCGTTGCTAACATGTAGATGCCTTGTTCGGTGAAGGCATAGGGGAGTTTTTTGATATTTGAACCTCGTTTATTTTCCTTATCGTTCAAAGTCGAAAATTTCGACTTTGAAAAAGCCTCCGGAATTTCCTCTTTTTCCAACTGAAACATAAAATCTTCTGGAAATCTTGAAATATTATTTTTCACCTGCTCATTCAAACGCTTTACCTCATATCCATAAATCTCTGCCAAATCCGCGTCCAGCATCACTTGTTGACCGCGGATGGTGTAAACCTTGTTACGGATATTATCTACCGAAAAAACTTCCGTGTTTTCTTTCATATCATCGTACCTCCTTATGCAATTTTACACAGGAGGTTTTCTGCAACAAAACTCCTGCTTTTACGGAATTTAAAAGCAAGAATTTTTCAGACAAGAGACAGGCAAACGCCACTGCGCCGCCCGGTTTGACGGGGAATTGAAATTTGAAACCTGCTTTGGTTGTAGTGTAGCACAGAGGAAGATTTTACACAATATGTGTGAGAAAAACTTCGGCGTTATAACCAAAAATAGGGGTATGACGTTGTGCAGGGTGTATAGAAAAATTGCAAACAAAAAAATCCGTAAACAATTCAGAGGGTGTCCCAAAAGTCATGAATTGACTTGAGGGATACCCTCTTTTCAAGAAAAAAAGTGGAGAAGGTTACCAGCCATTCTCCACTTTTGCCTTATTATGTGATATAATAAGACATGCTCACATTTAAAGATTATACCA
>JAGBCB010000061.1 GCA_017938145.1 Lachnospiraceae bacterium | reverse complement strand
CCTTTGCTCCGAAAAAGGTCTGCAGCTCCGGGCACAGAGAGTTGTGGAAGTAGAACAGACCTTTGGAAGGATCAAGGGTTGTTGGTCGTTCCGCCGTTTCCATTTGCGCGGAAAGGACAAAGTAAAAATCGAATGGGGACTGCTCGCAATCGCCCATAATATCACAAAAATGGCACTGGAAGGGTAGAAATCCCGTGCTGTTTTATTCTGAAAGTGCGTATCTCAAGAATAAAAACAAGGATGCCCCTCGCTACAATTCAAAAATCATAGTTTTGGGACACCCTCTTTCGATTTATGCCCAAATGGACATACTTGTTTCTTTTGCCTATACACATGATAACATAGGTGAAAGTTTTTTCAAGTGTATTTTGTCCCCAGTTATTTCTTTTCTTCCGGTTTTTTCATTACTTTTTCCGCACGGATATAATATTCCAAAAGTCTAAGTAAATACTCCGGTGCATGGCGGTTGTCCCGTTCCCATTCGGTAACTGTACGATAGGGGATGCCAAAATAATCGCAAAATTCTTTGCGGTTCATTCCTGTAGATTCACGTAATTCAATTATTTTCTTTTTACAGTCCTTGTCCATAAGTTTCTCCTTGAGAGCAGATAAAGTATATATTTATAGCAACACGGATAAGAAAATAATACAATAATCAATGTAAAGCCTTGTATTACGCATTGTGTAATTGTGTAAAGTATGATATAATCATTTTGTTACCGTCCCGATACTGGCAACAGAAGGGAGGTTCCGCTATGGAGTTCCTAGCCTCTTTTATTCTTTCCGTCCTGGCAGGTGTAGTTGCCTACTACATATGCAAATGGCTTGACGAGGAGGATGTAAATAAGCGGTAATAAGCCTGAATGGTCTGGTCTTGCCATTTTAAATAATTAGACAAGAAAACCCACGAGTTGCCCCTCGTGGGTTTTCGATTTGTGCCACCATGGACACCCTAGCTTCTTTCGCCTATGTTTATAATAACATAATCAAAAGATTTTTTCAAGCATATTTTCATAATCCTCCTATCCTTTTCCTGACTTTTGTGGTACACTGATAGCAGAGTTTTTACTCCACTACCAAGGAGGCTTCCATGACAAAATCCGAATTCGAAAAACACGCCAAGGCGTTATATGAGTTCTGCGAATATCCGGCGGTGCGATACAACATTTTGTACGCTTTACTGGATGTTCCATACGAGGATGCGCGGTTGACTGAGCTTCGTAAAGAATTCTTAAAAAGCGACATTGTGGAAGAATTGTATGCCTGTCAGAAAGCCAACGGCGGATGGGGACCACTTCGGAATAAAGATTATTCTGTGAAAGCAAAGATTCCAACCTCAGGCGTAGGTATAGAGCGTTGCCTGTATCTTGGATTAACCTTAGAAGACCGGGACCTTCTTTTTATGGCAAGGGAATATCTGCTTTCCTTTTTGGAGGGAAATCCACCGGAACCTGTATTTGAAACCAACGAGCGGGCTGTTCCGTGGCAGAACGCCATTATTTGTAATTATATGGAGGCAATTCAATCTTATACGCCGGAGTGTGATGATATTTATAACCAGTGGCACTACATCGCCCATCGGGCCTACGGTCCCGGAGAATATTCCTATGAGGCGGATGCGGCGGCCCAGCATGAGGTGTTCTTAACAAGAGAGAAGCGTTTGGTTCCCATGCAGAGTGAGCTGTTGCTCAAACGGCGGGAGCGGCTGGCACCGGGGATTGAGGATGCCATGCTTCGTCATTTGGGCGGTCATGCCAATGAGCATGGCTGGTTCTGGGACAAGACACCGGGGAAACTTCCGGAGGAGTTTAAGCATAAGCAGATGCGGCGCTGGATGCACACCTTTAACTATATCAATCAGTTTAAAGGTTCTGCTTTGTATCTGGAAAATGCCGTGGAATGGTTGTTAGAACAGGCGGGAGCAGACGGTCTTTGGGACTGGGGACCGCAAACCAATGACCCGTGGGGCTATTTTGGCTATTTTTCCTGTAACCGTCACTATCAGCATAACCGGGTGGTGGACGGCAGTATGGAAATTTTGAAGTTTTTGAAAAAATATTTGGACAACAACTGCGACAGCAGCTTGCATTAAGAAAGAATAATTTTTGGAGGTTTTACTATGAATAATTTTACTTATCACGTTTATACCGACGTACGTTTCGGAAAGGACCAGATTAACACATTGCCGGAGCTGATGGCACCGCTTGGCAAAAAGGTTTTGCTTGTATATGGCGGCGGCAGCATTAAGAGAAACGGTATTTATGATAAAATTCAGAAGTTGCTTTCCGGCTGTGAAATTTACGAGTTATCCGGCATTGAGCCAAATCCAAAGATTGAGTCTGTACGTGCGGGTGCGGCGCTTTGTAAGGAGCATGGCATCGAAGCAGTGTTGGCTGTTGGCGGCGGTAGTGTTATTGATGCTTCCAAGGTAATCGCGGCAGGCGCCAACTACGACGGCGATGCCTGGGATTTGGTGGTTGATAATAAAAAAATCGGCAAGGTGCTTCCGATAGTTGCAATTCTCACACTGGCTGCAACCGGTTCCGAAATGAACAAGAATGCGGTTATTTCCAATATGACAACCAATGAAAAGCTGGGAACTTCTTCCCATTATTTTAAGCCTGCAGCAGCTATCTGTGACCCGACTTATTTATTCACTCTGCCTGCAAACCAGACTGCAGCCGGCACGGCGGATATTATGTCCCATGTATTTGAACAGTATTTCCAGAAAACTGAAACCGCATATCTGACCGACCGTTTTGCAGAAAGTATTTTAAAGACCTGCATTAAGTACTGTCCGGTTGCATTAAAGCAGCCGGATAACTACGAGGCAAGAGCAAACCTGATGTGGGCAAGCACCCAGGCACTTAACAGCCTTATTTCTGCAGGTAAGGGTGGCGGTTGGACCTGTCATCCGATTGAACATGAGCTTAGTGCATTCTATGATATTACCCACGGTGTAGGCCTTGCCATTGTAACCCCTCGCTGGATGCGCTACATTTTAAGCGACGCTACGGTAGAAAAGTTTGCGGAATATGCCAGAAACGTATGGGACTGCAAGGAAGAAGATAACTGGAAGGCAGCCAATTACGGCATTGATGCTACGGAAGAATTCTTCCGTGACTGCGGCATCCCAATGAAGCTTTCCGAGGTGGGTATTGACGAGTCCAAGTTTGTGGCAATGGCTGAAGATGCGGTGAAGTTTGGCGGTTTGCAGTATGCATATGTGGCACTGGATAAGCAGGACGTTGTGGAGATTTTAAAGATGAGCTTGTAATGATCTGATGTAGGAGAACTGATATGAAATACAACATTGATCCGGAACTTGAGCTAATATCAAAAATTAAAATGCCGAATAATCCGAAATTGCTGCCGTTTATGAATATGGCATGCCGGGCGTTTTTATGCAAATCTGACGATAAAGTGACTGTAAAACGGTATGGTATGCCGGGTTACGGTGGTACATCCTTGGTGGTGCATGTGATAGAGCCGAAGAAGGCGGAAAAGAAGGGAAAACCATTGCCTGGCCTGGTGTTTTTCCATGGCGGCGGCTTTATGCTGCGGGCGTCCGGCGGGCATTATAAAATAGCAAAAATGTATGCAGAGAAATTGCCGTGTAAGGTGATTTACGTGGATTACCGGCTGGCACCAAAGCACCCGTTCCCAATACCGGCGGAGGACTGCTTTGCAGCCTATCGGTGGACCCTGTTTCATGCGGAACGGCTGGGAATCGATAAAAAGAAGATATTTATCGGCGGAGACAGTGCCGGCGGAAATCTGGCAGCAGCAGTAACACTGATGGCAAGGGACAGAAAGTATCCGCTGCCAACGGGTGCTCTTTTGATTTATCCGGTGACTGACCGACGGATGAAAACCGCATCCATGAAAAACTTTACCGATACTCCGGTGTGGGATGCAAAGCTGAACCGTACCATGTGGCAGTGTTATCTGGGAGAAAACGACCCACAGCCGGCGGAATATGCGTCTCCGGCAGAAGCAAAGTCATTGAAAGAATTTCCTCCGACTTATTTAGAGGTGGCGGAATTTGACTGCCTGCACGACGAAGGAGTGGCATTTGGCGACAGACTGAAAAAGGCAGGTGTTTCTACGGAATTCCATGAAATTAAGGGTGGCTGCCATGGCTATGAAACAGCAACAGGTTCTTTGCTGGTAAAGGCTTGTATGGACATGCGGATTGCATGGATGAGAAGAATATGTAAGGAGAGCGGTCATGGGTTATATCGCAGAGTTAAGAAAGTATATCGGACATCAGCCAATCCTTATGCCGGCAGGATGCGCCATGATTATAAACGAAAAGAAGCAGCTGTTGTTACAAAAAAGAGCGGACAACGGTTGCTGGGCGTATCCCGGTGGAGCCGTTGAACTGGGAGAAAGCTTTGAGGAATGTGCGGTCCGGGAAGTGTTGGAGGAAACAGGGTTAGAATGTCTGGAACTTCAGGAATTTAAGGTGCTTTCCGGCGAAAAAATGTACCACAAGTATCCGAACGGGGATGAAATTTACAGCATTGAAATGGTCTTTCTTTGTGAAAAGTACCGCGGTGAACTGAAGGTGCAGGAGGAAGAAGTAACAGAACAGCGGTTCTTTGATTTGGACGACCTGCCGGAAAATATTTCGCCCCATCAGGTGGAAGTGATTCAAATGCTGGTGGAGAGGTATAAAGGATAAAATAATCCGTTGGAGGCGGTAACAGATGAAGTATAAAAGTACATTTCAAAAAATAATGTGGAATACGAGTTTTATAAGTTTTGTTGGTATAGTTGTATTTTTTGTGCTGTATCACTTTACAAAACTCGGTGTATTGTATTCCTTAGGAATTACCGCCTTAACTATCTTTTATCATTTTGCCATCCGGTTACTGATTGGAGAATTTGTGGTAATCAAGCTAAAGGTAAATAAAGCAGATTACCGGCACAAATGGTTTCAGCAGACCGAGTGGGAAAAGAAGTTATATAAAACACTAAAGGTAAAGAAATGGAAAGCAAACATGCCTACTTATTCTCCGGATGAATTCGATATTAAGAAGCATTCCATGGAGGAAATTGTACAGGCTACCTGCCAGTCAGAAATTGTACATGAATTGAATGTGGTGGTAAGCTTTGTGCCGTTATTGTTTGCCTTGGTATTTGATTCGTTTTTTGTATTTCTGATTACTTCCCTTGCAGCGGCATGTTTTGATTTGGTGTTTGTTATTATGCAAAGATTTAATCGTCCGAGATTAGTACGGATGATTAAATATGAGGAAAAAATGAGATGAAAAATGAGGATAGAATTTATGAAGCTTTAAAACACTGGGGCTTCATAGAAATTAACATAATGGAGCAGTTTCATGAGGAATCTACCCGTCTGACTTATCATGTTTTGGCGGATGGGAAGCAATTACTTATCAAAGGACTTCCTGATGAAAAAACAGAAAATGTTATTAAAGGAAATACACTGGCCCATGAATATTTGGGTAATCAGAAAGGGTTAGCACCAAAGCTGATACATACTTTAGATGGGGCATTCTACATTAAACAAGAAGACTACTGGTTTTATGTGTTGGAATGGATAGAGGGTGAAAACTTGCAGGAAACACCGGAGGACGAGTACGATTTGGCGGTTCTTGCAAGAAAGCTGCATTCCTTGAAGGATTACGAGTATCCTTCGGCTTTGGATGAAGACAAACAGCGGTTTTATGAATGGTTTTCCGATAAGCCTTTTAAAGCAGAGTTCGACGCTGTTTTGGATGCGTTACCGGACTTTGGAAAGCTGGACCGTTGTTTAATTCATACGGATTTGGGACCACATAATAGTGTACGAAATAAACAGGGACAAGTTATGCTGATTGACCTTGATGACGCAGGCATTGGCAGCAGATACTTGGACCTTGGCTGGCCGTTTATTATGCAGTTTGTAGACTTTAATCATGATACGGAAGAAATGAAGTATCGGTTTGATTTGGCACAAGCATTTTTAAAAGGATACTATGGCGATGAAAAGCCGAATAGAGCAGAATATGACCTGCTTTGGCAAGGGGCAATTTATATGCATGTCTCTTACATGCAATGCTATGGACCGTATGCCGTGGATTCTCTGTGGAAGATACTTAAATTTGGTATGGAACAGAAGGAAACTTTGTGGGAGATATTATATGCTTAACCTATTTAAGAAAAAAGTACAAAATGCGGATATTTCGGAAAACTTCTTTGAGTGCAAGCGGGATGGTCTTACCATCCGGGGCACCGAGTACCGCCCGGCGGGAGAAAATCTTCCGATAGCCATTGTAAGTCACGGTTTTATGGCATTTCAGGATACAGTTCGACACTATGCAAAGTTGTTTGCAGAGTTGGGTTATGCGGCTTATTGTTTTGATTTTTGCGGTGGTTCTGTGATAAAGGGAAAGAGCGACGGTAAGACCACGGAAATGTCGGTTTTGACAGAGGCAAAGGATTTAGAAGCAGTGATAGAATATGCGAAAAGTCTGCCGTATACCAATGCCTGTGACGTGACCTTAATGGGCTGCAGTCAGGGTGGTTTTGTTTCTGCGCTGGTGGCAGCAAAACAGAAGGAGCAAATTGCAAAGCTGGTGCTGTTTTATCCGGCACTTTGCATTCCGGATGATGCCAGAGCGGGTAAAATGATGTTTGCCAAGTTTGACCCGAATAACATTCCGGAGATTGTAAACTGCGGACCTATGAAGCTGGGACGTTGCTATGTGGCAGATGTCATCGGCATGGATCCATTTGAGGAAATCAAGGGCTATCCCGGCGAGGTTCTCATTGTTCATGGCACAGCGGATAAAATTGTGAATTGGGATTATGCAAAGCGGGCCTATCAAACCTACCTTAAGAATAATTCGGCGGGACTTGTACCGGAACAGAGAGTGACCCTTCGGTTGATTGAAGACGGTGCTCATGGTTTCTCCAAGAAGCATGATAAAATGGCTATGGAAGAGATTAAGAAGTTTTTAAATCGTTAAAAAGGAGACCAACTATGAAAAGTCAATAGGAAAATAAATAGTTTTCAAAAAAGTTTATGACTAAAAAAGTGTATAGGAAATAAAGCTCCCAAAGGGCGCTTATAAAAATTAAATATAGTTGAACAGGTAAAGACTTAGG
>JAGBCB010000060.1 GCA_017938145.1 Lachnospiraceae bacterium | reverse complement strand
TAAAAAAGGAATGGTTCGCTTAGAATCCATTCCTGACTGTGTGTGGTACATCCACAAAATAACTTTTTTATCTGAACTGCAAACTGCAGAAAATAAAAAATGCCAAAAGAGTGCCATTACAAATAATGGTATCCTTTGACAATCGTTCAATCATAAACTACGTATGCATTATTCCCGCCGGGAAGCATAAATGATTTATGAATTTATAATAACACACATTTTTATTATATGTCAACTTTAATCAAAAGCTGCAAAAATAAAATTTTTTCAAGTTTTTTTTGATTTTCGGATACTTATTAATTAGAAGGATGAAAAATCCGTGTACATTGACAATTTAAAAACATATACCATTGTGGATATAGGTTATAACAGCCGGCTGACTGCCAAAAGAATGCCAGCTGTTATATTAAACAGTACATAGTACAGCCAGAACGTGGCCGAAAGGGCATAGGAAGCGGCAATGGAAGATATGTGCGGAAGAAAGTATCGTATGAAATCTTACTAAGTTACAAATTGTTGTAAGCAATATCTTATTTTAGAAGAGGAAAATAATGAGTAGAGATAAAATACCTGTATGGGAAAAATTAAATCTGACAATAGAAGAAGCATCGGCTTATAGCGGAATTGGGATATGTACACTTCAAAAGATGGCAAGACAGCCGGGATGCCCCTTTGTGCTTTATGTTGGTGCAAAGAAGATGATTAAGAGAAAGAATCTGGAAAAATATCTGGAAGAAACTAAAGAAATCAGTGCGGAAAGTGGTCAATAGTGTTATAATAACTGTTGAAGGTTTGTTTTTGCCCAGGAAGGGAGGCGTGTATGGGCAAAGACTTAAAGGGAAAGGAACTTGGTACTGGTATATCCCAAAGGAAGAATGGTTTATATACTGGTAGATTTACAAGGAGTGATGGTGAGCGGGTACAAAAGTATTTTAGCAAGCTGAAAGACTGTCGGGAATGGATAGCAGAAGCGCAGTATAACGATGCACATAATAGTTTAAGGCACTTAGAAGATATTACTGTCGATGCGTGGTATCATTACTGGATGTCTGAAGTAAAAGCCCCTACAATACGTCCTAGTACCAAAAAATCGTATGATTGTGTCTATGATAAGCATATTAAGCCATATATAGGCAAGTATCTGGTTAAAGAAGTTCGTCCCATTCATTGTCAGCAGTTATTAAATGTTATGGCTAAGGATGGATTAAAAATCTCGACTATGAGGGATGTGCGGACAAGAATGTATTCACTCTTTTCATATGCCGTAGAGAACTTAATAATCCAGCGAAATCCAGTAACCAAAAGTGTTACATGCCAGGCAGGGGCTCCGTCAAAAGATCTTGATGCTCTTTCTTTGGAAGAACAGAAAAGATTTATAATTGCTTTAAATAACTTTTCTTTAAGGGAAACGTATTCGGATCAGTTTAAGCATTTATTACAGACAGGGTTACGATGTGGTGAGTTAGTTGCATTAACTTGGAGTGATGTGGATTTTACAAAACGAATAATTCATGTTACGAAGACTATCAAAAACTTTCCGAGTGATGAAAAGGAAGACGAAACAAAGAGGAAATCTCAATGGATTATTTCAGAACCTAAGACCAAAGCAGGAAGAAGAGATATTCCTATGACGGAAGAAGCCTATATGATATTGATAAGGCAGAGAGAACGATGGAAGAAACGGAAGGTGTTGTCGCTGGAATTTGGCAACTATGTCTTCTTGTCAGAGAATGGAATTCCGATTTCGAATTCTACATATAACTCTGTATTAAAGAAACTCTGTAAACAATTTCGTTTGCGTTCAATATCACCACATATGCTGCGGCATACATTTGCTACCAGGTGTATCGAAGCAGGAATGAACCCCAAAACTTTACAGGCAATATTGGGTCATAGTTCCATAAAAATGACACTGGATTTATATGTTCATGTAACACAAGACCACATTCAAAAAGAAATGTCAGAGGTGCAAAATAAATTAAAGGTAGTGTAGCAAATGGTGTACTAAATGGTGTACTAGCCCTAAAATGAGAGGTTCTAAGAGAGATAAGAAATACTCTCCTCTTCGTATAAATAAAGGATTCCAGTAAAAAAGGATAGATTTTTACAATAAAAGATAGTTTTATTAGATTGAAAAATGTATACAAGTAGAGTAAAATGCCAGTGAGTAGAATCACTGGCATTTTTTATGTACTTAGGAGGATTTTATGGATACGAAAAAGCACTCAAAAATGGCATGGCTCTGGGAAAATATGAAAGGTTACAGAGCAATTTATGCGATTGGCATTTTAGGAACTATCGTTTATAACGTAATGCAGCTTACGGTCCCGTATTTTACGCAGCAGATTGTTGATTTGTTTTTAACGGGTGAAGATGCTGCAACCAATATCGTTACAAAGAGAGATTTATTCTTTCAACTGGTAATTGCCATGGTGGGCTTTACCTTTCTGCGGACGTTAATCGTTTATCTGGTTTGTATGGATGTAGAGCACGTTTCCCAGAAAGTATTGTATCGTGTCAGAACCCATCTGTTTGATAAAATTGAACGGCAGGACATGCAGTTTTATAATACCTACCGTACCGGCGACTTAATGACCCGTGTCACCGGTGACTTAGACGCAGTACGTCATATGATTGCCTGGGTTATCCGAAGCATTGTGGAGTCCTTTTCCCTTTTGCTTGCAACAACCGTATATTTTCTTTATATGGATTGGCGCCTGGCATTGGCTATTTTAGCAATTGCTCCGTTTATTATGGTTGTTATTGTTAAGTTCCGTAATCAGGTGGCTCCAAGACATAAAGCACTGCGTGAAAAGCTGTCCTTGCTGAACACAGCAGCTCAGGAAAATATCTCCGGTAACCGTGTGGTAAAGGCTTTTGCAAGAGAAGAGTACGAAATCAATAAGTTTGATGAGTGCAGTGTGGAGTTTTCCAAAACAAATAAGAAAACCGCACTGACCTGGATTACCTTCTTCCCATATATTGAAACCTTTGCTAACCTTATGCCAATCGTTTTGTTGGTAGTAGGCGGTTTGTTCATTATTAACGGACAGCTGACTATGGGTGAGTATGTGGCCTTCTCCGGACTTATTTGGGCAGTGCAGAACCCAATGAGAATGCTTGGTAACATTATGAACGAATTCCAGCGTTTCGCTGCCGCTTCCGATAAGGTAATGGAAATTTACTATTCCGAGCCAAAGATTGTTGATAAGGAAGACGCAGTAGATATGCCAAACCGTTTTGCGGGTAAGGTGGAATTTAAAAATGTCAGCTTCCAGTATGAGGATGGCAATCTTCCGGTGCTTCATAATATTTCCTTTGTGGCAAATCCGGGTGAAACCGTGGCAATTATGGGCGAAACCGGCTGCGGAAAAACTTCCATGATTCAGTTGATTCCGCGGTTTTATGAACCAACCGAAGGCGAGGTGCTGGTGGACGGCGTAAATGTTTGTGATATGAAGCTTGGTCAGCTTCGTAAAAATATCGGTCTGGCTACCCAGGACGTTCTTTTGTACTCCGATACGATTGACGGTAATATTGCCTACGGTGACAGCAGCCTTACCAAAGAAGAAGTGGAAAAATTCGCAAAGTATTCTGCGGCAGCCAAGTTTATTACAAGAATGCCGGAAGGGTACGATACCATTGTCGGTGAGCGTGGCGTTGGTCTGTCCGGTGGACAGAAGCAGAGAATTTCCCTGGCAAGAGCTTTGGCGGTTAAGCCGGCGATTCTCATTCTGGACGATACCACGTCCGCGGTGGACATGGAAACCGAAAAGCAGATTCAGCACAGCTTAAAGGAACTGGATTTCCCGTGTACCAAGCTGATTATTGCCCAGAGAATTTCCACTACCAAGTTTGCGGATAAGATTTTAATTATTCAGGACGGCAGAATTACCGAGTCCGGAACCCACGGTGAATTAGTGGCAAAGAAGGGTTATTATTACAATCTGGTACAGTTACAGACCGGTGAAACCATGGAAGGAGGGAAGGCATAACTATGGCTAGAAGAAATACCTATCGTGAAGACGAAGTTTTAGAAACCCCTTTTGATTATCACCATCTCCTTCGTGCATTTGTTTATATTAAAAAATATCTGGGTATGATGATTTTTGCACTTGTACTCAGTGCGATTGGTGGTATTACCGGATTATTTGGGCCGGTGATTACCCAGAAAGCATTAGATGAAGCAATTCCGGATAAGGATGTGCGCATGCTGTTTATTTTGGTGGCATTATTGTGCGGAACCTTTATTTTAAGCATCATTTTTACAACCATCCGCTCCAAAATCATGATTAATGTGAGCCAGAATATTATTTATGATATCCGTAAGGATGTGTTTGAACATTTACAGAAGCTTCCGTTCCAGTATTACGATGACAGACCTCACGGTAAGATTTTGATTCGTGTGGTAAACTACGTTAACTCTGTTTCGGATATGCTTTCCAACGGCTTAATTAACGTAGTATTGGAAATCATGAACCTGATATTTATTGTCATTTTCATGTTCTGCGTGAATGTAAAGCTTTCCCTGGTGGTACTTGCCGGTGTGCCGATCCTGATGATTTTTATGTTCTGGATTAAGAACCGTCAGAGAAAGGCTTGGCAGCAGGTATCCAACAAGAATTCTAATTTAAATGCATATTTGCAGGAAAATATCGTGGGTGCAAGAATCACCCAGATGTTTGCCAGAGAAGAAGAAAATGCAGAGACCTTTGCGGAGCTTTGCGACCGTTGCAGAAGTACTTGGTTCAAAGCGGTTATGTACAGCAACCTGGTATGGCCGGGCATTGACAATATTTCTGTTTGGGTACGAGCAGCAGTATTTGTGGTTGGTCTTATCTTTATGGGACAGGGACAGGTGAGCCTGGGCGTTATCGTGGCAATCACCTCCTACGCGGCACGGTTCTGGCAGCCGATTATGAACCTGGGAAATATCTTCAACAACTTTATTAACAATATTGCTTACTTAGAGCGTATTTTTGAAACCTTAGATGAGCCGGTTACCGTTGACGATGCAGAGGATGCAACCGAAATGCCTGCCATCAAGGGCGATGTAACCTTCGAAAACGTAACCTTCGCTTATGAAGAGGGCAAGGACGTATTAAAGAATGTTTCCTTCACCGTAAAGGCTGGCGAAAGCGTAGCATTGGTTGGTCCTACCGGTGCAGGTAAGAGTACCATTGTAAACCTGATTTCCCGTTTCTACAACGTGGGTCAGGGTCGGGTGCTGATTGACGGACAGGATATTTCTAAAGTTACCCTGCATTCCCTTCGTTCCCAGATGGGTATTATGCTGCAGGACAGCTTTATCTTCTCCGGAACCATTGAAGATAATATCCGCTACGGTAAGCTGGATGCTACTACAGAAGAAATCATTAAGTCCAGTAAGACGGTTTGTGCCGATGACTTTATTAACCGGTTCCAGGATGGTTATCAGACCGAGGTTAAGGAGCGTGGCTCCCTGCTTTCCCAGGGCCAGAAGCAGCTCATTTCCTTTGCAAGAACCTTGCTGTCCGATCCGGCAATTCTTGTACTGGATGAAGCAACCTCCAGCATTGACGTGCAGACAGAAAAAGCGTTGCAGCAGGGCTTAAATGCTATGCTGGAAGGAAGAACCTCCTTCATTATTGCCCATCGTTTATCCACTATCAAGAACTGCGATAAAATCATGTACATAGATCAGGGCGGTATTGTAGAATGCGGCAGCCATGATGAACTGATGGCAAAGAAGGGCTATTATTATAAGTTATATACAGCGCAGATGGATGATATTGCGTAAGAGAGAATTATAAAGAGAGTCTATGAAAGAGAAAAGTCCCTGATGGTTATGATATGTACCCAGAATTCTGGACACATTGATTTATGAATTAGGCACAGCAATACATGGATGCTTCCCTGTATTTTACAGGAGGCATCCATTTTGTTTTTGCCTGAATTCTTTCGTTATTGTAATAGTTTATATATTCGTC
>JAGBCB010000005.1 GCA_017938145.1 Lachnospiraceae bacterium | reverse complement strand
GTTGAAAACAGAGTATGAAAACCGTGAGTAACAATGAATGACGAGAAGTCAGCAGAGGTCATAGTACCAAAACGGTTGCAAACGCTTTGGGAAGGACTAAACTTTAGGAGATACAAGCTAATGAATGTAACTGAAAGTAGATTTAAGAACAGACAACTTCATATGGAAGACTATCTGCAAATGGTATCTGCGGAACAGAAAGAGTATGCAGAAGTGTTCGACTACCGTAAGATTGCTGAAAAGAGCGGTATCATCACGGACTATTGGACGGACAATCTTTTGGACTTGATTTTGCGAAAAGATAACCTTAACAAGGCGTATAAACGAGTGAAATCAAACAAGGGCGCAGGCGGAACGGACGGAATGCAGGTGGATGAACTTCTGCCCTACCTAAAGGAAAACCAGGACGACCTAATCCAACAGATACGGAAGGGCGGATACAAGCCAAATCCAGTCCGAAGGGTAGAAATACCCAAAGAAACAAAAGGTGAGTACAGAAAACTGGGAGTTCCAACCGTGGTTGACAGAGTAATCCAACAGGCAATTACTCAGGAACTTAGCCCTATTTATGAGGAGCAGTTTTCAGAAAACAGTTTTGGTTTTCGACCTAACAGAGGGGCACATGATGCCCTTAGACAGTGCCAAAAGAATGTAAACGATGGCTATGTGTATGTAGTGGATATGGACTTGGAAAAGTTCTTCGATACGGTATGTCAGAGTAAGCTGATTGAGGTACTGTCAAGAACTATTAAAGACGGCAGAGTGATTTCCTTGATACACAAATATCTAAATGCGGGAGTAATAGCAAATGGACTGTTTGAACGTACAGAAGTCGGAATGCCACAAGGTGGACCACTAAGTCCACTACTCAGTAACATCATGCTGAATGAGTTAGACAAGGAACTGGAACATAGAGGACACAGATTTGTCCGCTATGCAGACGACTGTATGATTTTCTGCAGAAGCAGAAAGAGTGCAGAAAGAGCACTGGCAAATATTCTTCCGTTTATAGAGGGAAAACTTTTTCTTAAAGTAAATCGAAAGAAAACGCAAACCACTCACATCAGTAAGGTAAAGTACCTAGGCTACACCTTTTACAGATACAAAGGGAAATGCCGATTCAGGGTACATCCAAAGTCTGTACAGAAAATGAAGAATAAACTTCGTGAACTGACAGACAGAAACAACGGAATGAGCAATCAGCTAAGAGAAGAAAAGTATCAACAATTCGTAAGAGGATGGGTAAACTACTTCAAACTTGCGGATATGAAAGAACTTCTTAAAGGGACAGATGAGTGGGCAAGACGAAGAATACGAGCGGTCTACTGGAAGCAATGGAAGAAAACCAAGACAAAGTATCGAATGCTGAAAGCACTAGGATGTGAGCATTGGAGAGCCAGTGAATTAGCGTGTAGTCGAAAAGGCTATTGGCGAATGGCGCATGTACTGAACCAAATATTTTCGAATAAAGTAATAGCCAAGCTGGGATATACATCCATGCTTGACTATTACCTAATAGTTCGTGAAAACTAAAGAACCGCCGTATACGAGAACCGTACGTACGGTGGTGTGAGAGGTCGGGAAAATTTATTTCAAATTTTCCCTCCTACTCGATTTTTCAGCTATTCTTTAAAATAATCAGTTCCACGGTATCTGCTACCTTTTCACAGCCGTCACAGCATTTTTCCAGACGGTCGTAAATGTTGGTCCATGCAAATACGGCAACCGGGTCTTTTTCTTCGGAATACAGGCGGCGGGTAGCCTCCACATATAAACGGTCGCCTTCTTCTTCCCAGCTGTTAACTTCTTTAATCTTTTCGATTACGGAAACAGATTTGCGGTAGTTTGGAAGTTCTACGGACATTTCCTTCAGGTCTGCGCAGCAGCGTGCAATGAGCTTTGCAAAATCCTTAACATCCGGGCGTAATTCTTTAATATTGTACATATAAATTCTTAAAACGACATCTTCGATTAAATCGCATACTTCGTCGATGGTGTGAGCCAGTTCTACGATATCTTCCCGTTCAATCGGAGGGAGGAATTCCTTTACCAGACGTTCCATCATTTCATGCTTTACGCCGTCTGCCGTGTGTTCAATGGTATGCATTTTATCGAGTAGGAATTTACTGTCTTTAGCGTTGAAATTATCAAAAATATCCTGCAAAAGAGCTACGGCATCGTTAGCGTAGGAAATTCCTTTTACAAATGCTTCAAAATAATAATTGTTATCTTTTTTTGCCATGATTACTTCTCCTTTCAACCATTAAAACAACCACATAAATAATTTTGCCATTAGATATCCGATGATACCGCAGCCCGGGAAGGTAAGCACCCAGGTCAGTACCATTTCTTTTACCACGCCCCAGTTAACGCTGGAAACGCGGCGAGCCGCACCTACACCCATGATAGCCACGGTTTTTGTATGAGTAGTGGAAACAGGAATTCCGGTTACAGAAGAAAGTAATAAACATCCTGCACCTGCTAAATCCGCGGAAAATCCCTGATATTTTTCAAGTTTTACCATGTCCATTCCTACGGCTTTGATAATACGGTAACCGCCGATGGAGGTACCAAGTGCCATAACCGCACTGCAAAGAATCATGAGCCAGATAGGAATCTGAAAGTTATTAACATCAGCTTGTCCGTTTACTAAAAAGATGCCTAGCATGAAAACACCCATGAACTTTTGGCCGTCCTGGGCACCGTGCATGAAGGCCATGGCAGCACCGCCGGCAATCTGGCCACCCTTGAAAAAGGTCTGTGTTTTGCGGCGGTCCATGTTTTTACAAATCAATTCCACTACTTTTACGGTAATCCATCCAAGGGCAAAGCCCAGAACAGTGGAGAGTCCGAGTCCGTAAACTACTTTGACCCATTCGCTTCCATTAATTCCGCCAAGGCCTCTGTGGAGCGCAATGGCCGCGCCGGAAATACCTGCAATTAGGGCGTGGCTTTCGCTGGTTGGGATGCCGAACCACCAGGCAGCGGTTGCCCAGGTGACAATGGCAAATAAGGCGGCACATAAGGCAACCAGTGCATCACCGGAATTGCCGCCAAAATCAACCATTTTGTAGATGGTTGCGGCTACGCTGGCATTGACCATGGTCATTATCAGAACACCCAGGAAGTTAAAGACTGCCGCCATTAAAATAGCAGCTCTTGGGGATATGGATTTTGTAGATACACAAGTGGCAATCGCATTTGGTGCGTCGGTCCACCCGTTTACCAGGACTACGCCAAGGGTCAGTGCAACGGTAAGGGCCAGCACCGGACTGGATACCAATTGTGAAAGAAAATCAGTCAATGAAATTGTCATAGGTTCTCCTTTCGAAAAGAAAAGAGTCAGGAGTGCCTTCACTCCTGACTCTTTTGTATAAGTGATTATGAAATTATCAAAAATTATTCAGCGCTTTCGTCTTTCTTTTCTTTCTTTGGAGCGCCTGCCTTATTTAACAGGGAAATGCAGCATACAATAATGAGTGTTACAATGAAAATTGCAAGCCAACCCTTTAATGCATAAGGAATAGTTGTTAAAAATAAATCTAAATTCATGGTATTCTCCTTTCCTACATCAAGCCTAAGCTTGCAAGAATTTCAGGCACAATCTTTAAGATTAAGCCGCCGGCAATAACGGAAGCAATCTGGCCGGATACGTTAACACCGATGGAGTGCATAAGAAGGAAGTTCTGGTTGTCTTCTTCTAAGCCCATCTTATGTACAACACGGGCAGACATTGGGAATGCGGAAATACCGGCTGCACCAATCATTGGGTTAATCTTCTTCTTAGTAAAGAGATTTAAAAATTTAGCAAAGAACACACCACCCACGGTATCAAATACGAAAGCAACGAGACCGAGTAACAGGATGAGGATAGTTTCTTTCTTTAAGAACATATCTGCCTGCATCTTGGTAGCAACGGTGATGCCAAGGAAGATGGTAACTAAGTTAGCAAGTGCGTTCTGTGCAGTTTCGGAAAGGGAATTTAAAACGCCACATTCACGAATCAGGTTACCGAACATTAAGAAGCCGATAAGGGCAACAGCACGTGGAGCCACGATACCGGTAATGATGGTAACTACGATAGGGAATAAAATCTTGGTTGCTTTAGAAACATTAGCCGGCTTGTATTCCATATGAATCTGACGTTCCTTCTTTGTGGTGCACAGCTTGATGATAGGTGGCTGTACGATCGGAACTAACGCCATGTAGGAGTAGGCGGCGACTAAAATAGCACCGGTATAGTTGGAGTTAAAATAGTTAGCAACGAAAATGGAGGTAGGACCGTCTGCTGCACCGATGATAGCGATGGAAGCAGCATCCTTAAGTTCGAAACCAAGTAACACAGCAGCGCCGAGGGTAAAGAAAATACCGAACTGGGCAGCTGCACCGAAGAGCATAAGCTTTGGATTGGAAAGAAGAGGACCGAAGTCAATCATGGCACCGATACCGATGAAAAGAATTAATGGGAATAATTCGTTTGCGATACCTGCGTTGAATAAAACGTCGATAGGACCTTCCTCAAAAATGTGTCCGGTGAAACCTAAGTTTAAAAGGGTTTCTTCAATTGCGGCGGATGTCATGCCAAAAGAGTTGATTCCTGCAGCAGACAAAGCATTCTTTGCAGCGTCTGTCAGCTGGGTAACAGCACCGGAAAGAGGCAGGTTAACTAAAATGGCACCAAAGCCCATTGGTAATAAAAGAGTTGGTTCCATTTCTTTCTTGATGGCAAGATAAATGAGAACACCACCGATAATCCACATGACTATCATTTTGATAAAGCTTTCTGCCGGGATTCCCAACAGATGATCATATAAGACTTCCATAAAGTCCTCCTTAAGTTGTTATTTTTGGAGAAGGATTCTCCGTGATTTATCTGAAGTCAGCCTTATTCCTGACTTTCTTCACACATTCGATAGCCCACACCGAGCTCGTTAATGATATAGCGGTTGTCGCCGGGCTTTTCTCCCAGCTTTTTACGCAGGTTGGCCATGTTTACCTGTAATTTTTTAACGCCGCCGTCATCGGATGGCCCCCATACTTCACGTATAATGGTGGCATAAGTGAGTACTTTGCCCGTATGCCGTGCCAGCAAAACCAGAATATTGTATTCTGTCTGGGTCAGCTTGATTTCTTCTCCTGCGATGGTTATGATGCGCCGGTCATAGTCGATGACCAGGTCATGTAATTTGAATTTTCCGTCGGGCATCAGAGAAGGATTGCTGCTGTACTGGCTGATGCGGAGAGCAGCCCGGACTCTTGCCATAAGCTCCGCAGTACCAAAGGGTTTGGTAATATAATCGTTGGCACCCAGGTCGAGAGCTTCTACTTTATCCGTTTCTCCGGTGCGGGCAGAAAGAACTAAAACAGGTGTGGATTCCTGCTGCTTGCGGATGGTGCGGATAAATTCCAAACCGTCTTTGTCCGGTAAACCCAAATCAAGCAAAACCAAATCCGGACGATGGGAAGAAAACATCATGATTCCGCTTCCGCAGGTATCTGCCGTAAGAACCTGGTAATCGTTGGCTTCCAAAATGGTTTTGGCAAAGCTGCGGATATTGCTTTCGTCTTCAATAACAAGAATTTTGTATCGGTTATTATTCATGGATTTATGTTCCTTTCTTAGGAGTAACTAAGGTTCCAGTTTCAGTGAAAAGGAGAAGGATGCACCTCCGGAACTGTTATTATATGCGTGGATTTCACCGCCATGTGCCTTGATGATGGCGGCACACACGGAAAGACCGATACCCATATTGTTGCGGCTTCCGTCGGCAGGAGAGGTATCCCGGTCTAAATAGCCGGTAAAAATTTTGTCGATGCGGTCGGCAGAAATGCCGCAACCGTTATCGCTAATGCAAAAGAGTGCAAAGGTATCTTTTGTTGTAACAGAAAGTTTTAACTCTGTCATGCCGGTGGCATGGTCCACCGCATTTTCCAATATATTGATGAGAACTTGTTCAATAAGCATGGCGTCCATGGGAATACTGATGAATTCCTCAGGAATTTCCACTTCCACTGCCTGGTTTGGACATCGCTTGCGGAATTTTATAAGCACTGCATCAATAAGCTCTTCCAAAACAGTTGGCCGCTTAGTGAGCTGAACATTGCCGCCGTCAATTCTTGTAATGGAAAGCAGATTTTCAACCATGCGGATGAGCCATTCGGAATCCTGTCGCATTTCACCAAGAAGCTTGAGCTGTTGCTCTTTGTTTAAAGAGTCATAGTTTTCCATAATGGCGGAACTGGAACCATAAATGGTGGTAAGAGGTGTTCTTAAATCGTGGGACACGGCTCGAAGCAAGTTGGCCCGCATGCGTTCTTTTTCGGTTTCCGCCTTCATTTTTTCCTGCTTTTTTATCTGGGTAGTGAGAGTGCCGGTTAAGATGGCAACAATCAGCATGACCAGGGCAGAAGCTACACATTCCGGTGAGATTAAGTCGAAAGCATAGTAAGGATATGTAAAAGCATAGTTTACCGCCAAAACACTGAGTAGTGAGGCGGTAATGCCCCAGAAATAGCCTTGCGTCTTTAAAGAAATTAAAAAAACACCAAGGACAAATATCATTGGTATCAGAGTTTTGGTATCGAATATGTCCTGCATCCAAATGTTTAAAAACAGTAAAAGCAGCAGTGTGATTATGGTAAACAGGGCATCTTTTATGTTTAATTGCAGTTTCATAGTCATGCTCCACAGATTATGTATTCATACGACCTTTTTATTGTATCATATTTTGGTACCGGCTTCCAACTATTTTATCGTTCTTTACCGAATCTTTGCCGCCATATTAATACAAAATTCGCACCGGTTTCCCCTTCGTGGAACATCGGTGCGAAATGATGGGTTGTATATTGTGATTTTTATTTGACCACAAAAATGGCCAGGATAAGTAATACAATGGTAAATGCCACAGCAATACCAGTGCCGATTTTTTTGATTTTTTTGGCAAGTGACGGATTCTTTTTTTCTATAAAATGCACCGATAACCCAAAGATGGAGTAAACATCTTATGTTTAATCGATTTGATACAGAGTATAATAGTCTTCTCGCACTTTGTTATCGGAAGTATTTCTGCACCGTTTCTCTCGAGGTGTCCTTATAGGCTTCATTTTTGATAATAGCCTGATATAAGGCTTCTTCCTCCGGGATAAACTCTTTGAGAGAGTTTATTAACACGACAAGACCTTGTTCTAAGCCAATTTTCAAGCCCCTCTCCATGCCGATTTCCTGATTTTCCTGGTCTCGTAAATACAATGTCATGTATTCAGCCTCCCATCCTGTATGCGTTTTGGCTTTTTTGACCTCCTGCTCTATCATCTGTACCAGTTCTCCTTTTTGCGCTTCTCCTTTCAGATAACGCAAAAAATCAGCCAAATCCTCCGGCACGCCGGTCAAATCTCCGTCCGCATTAATAAACACTTTGATTGCTTCATCTTTTAATAAAATACTATGGTCCTGAATACAGATATTTTCAAACCGATATACCGGCAGTTCCCGGTGAAACGGATCCTCCAGGCAGATAAAGATAACAAAGCTAAGCTTCAGTTCCTTATACTTGGCACCACGTTCTATCAGGTTTAAATCAATCATCCCTTGGTAGTAGCGGCTTCGCTTTGGCAAGTCTGCTTTTAAGGTTGTCTGCATCTCAATGTTATATACGGTGCCATCTTCATCATCCACATAAACATCCAGGCGGATGCCCTTACTGTCGGACAAAATTTCTATGACCTTTTGCTTTTCCGGCACCGACACAGATTTAATTTTAATATCCAGCAGAAGTTCCAACAGCCTGCGGCATATTTCCGGGTTATTTACCAGTACCTTGGCAAACATAAAATCATCTGTAAAATTCAGTTCCTTATATAATTTTTTCAGTTCGTTCAATTAGTTTCCTCACTTTCATTATACGTATTTTTTGTTTTCTTTGCAATATATTTGTTTGGGAATATCCGGCAGAAACTGCCGAAGAAAAAGACTTTCGCGAAATCTTGTATTTATTATATGCCAGTAACGCATTGCGTGCAAGTAGAAAAATTCTGTTATTTTTTGGTGGTTTTATACAAAAAATCCGGTCGCACTTTACTGCAACCGGATTTCAAACAGTTGACCAAAACACACCCATATCATATTGTGACAGGTTATTTTTTACGATAAATTTGATAGCCTTTTTCAAAAAGTTGGGCCACATTCTCTGTCCGTACAGATACTTTCCCGGTACTTCTTGTGGCATCAATAATTATTACTTCTGTTTTCTCTGCATTTACAAATTCCTTGAAAAACATAACATGGCTGCCTATTTTGGCAAAAACATCGCCCTGTTCAATTTTATCAAGACTTTCTATTACATAGGCATATTCCGGGATGTCCCTAGTAGCAATCTTTTTAGGTAATTCCCAGCATACCGTAAGCAAACCGGAGCAATCAACACCGACGGTGTTGTAACTACCATATCTTTTCTTATCTTCCGGGACATTTCCGGCAAACTTGCCGTTTTTGATGCCCTGCTCAAATTCTTCTAAGGTGGATGCATTTCCCCAGCCGTAAGGGATACCCACATTTATTTCGTTTACCTTCCACCAGCCGCAATTAAGAACTTCTCCACGCCAGGTTATGTCAGGGGTATCCACAAATCGTCCATCGGAGTCGATTCCGTGTAACACATTTGCTTCGGTTGCGGTCCATTTATAATTGGCATATTCCAGTGCTTTTTCGATAACCTGTTTACCCCAGGTGTTATTGTCTGTAATTTGATTATTCTCCATGAAAGTACCTCCCGCCAAACAATTCATTTAGGAAATTATAACAGGTTATCAGACAACTAAAAATGCAGAATGTGCCTTGCTTTTTGCAAAAAATGCTGTTTTACAATTCCTTCCTTGTGTGTATGGCGTCATTCCCTCCCAGGCAGGTTCCAAACGTTTTCTCCTTTTCTTCTGATTGACGTTCAGCACTTTTCCGGCAGGCTCCAAGGGAGGAGAAGCTTTTTATGATGGCTGTGAGTGCCGGAGGAGCTATCTGTTTGAGGTGCAGGAAACAAGAGGTAGTGTAGCTGATTTGGACATTCAAAAGTGCGTGAGCACTAAAAAGAGGTATGTTAGGTAGCTCTGGCAAACGTGTTTGCCAAAGAGTACCTACATGCCTCTTTTTAAGAACATCCGAAGGATGTTTTGAATGGACAAATATAGAAGAATACTTTTACTGTTGGATGCACCGAGTTATAGTTCTCCGGCACTCACAGCCATTAATCGAACGAAAGCTTCGACGCCCCCTTGGCAAGACCCCGTGAAAAGTGGCTGAGTCAGAAGAAGAAAAGGAGAAAACGTCCCCTGCCGGGAGGGGTAGGAAGAAAAGAAGAAGTAAAGGCATATACAACCTAAAACAGGGGCCCCCAATTTGGGAGCCCCTGCAATGAAAAACTTATTTATTGACTACTTGCCAGCCTTTGCCGCTAACATCTCGTACTTAGCCTTAGCGTCAGCTTCTGCCTTTTCGAACAGGTACTGTGCACGCTCTGGGTTGGAACGGGAAAGTCTGTTGTAACGAACCTCGGATTCGATGAATTCCTTATAGGAAGCGGTTGGCTCCTTGGAATCTAACTGGAATGGGTTCTTGCCTTCTTCTGCAAGACGAGGGTCGAAACGGAACAGGTGCCAGTAACCGGAAGCAACTGCGTTCTTTTCTTCGGTCTGAGCATTCTTCATACCGCCCTTGATACCATGGTTGATACATGGAGCGTAAGCGATGATGAGGGATGGACCCGGGTAGCTTTCAGCTTCTGCGATTGCCTTTACGCACTGTGCGTAGTCAGCACCCTGAGCGATCTGTGCAACGTATACGTATCCGTAGCTCATTGCGATTGCTGCAAGGTCTTTCTTCTTAACTTCCTTACCTGCTGCTGCGAACTGAGCGATAGCGCCGGTAGGTGTAGCCTTAGAGGACTGACCGCCTGTGTTGGAGTAAACTTCGGTATCGAATACCATAATGTTAACATCCTGGTTGGAAGCGAGTACGTGGTCTAAACCGCCGTAACCGATATCGTATGCCCAACCGTCACCACCAAAGATCCACTGGCTCTTCTTAGCAGCGAAATCCTTGTTAGCAAGGATGTACTTTCTGTCTTCGTTGTCGCATCCGCAAGCTTCTAATGCAGCGATGAGCTTCTTAGTAGCAGGAGCGTTTGCTGTGGAGGATTCGGAAGTTGCAAGGTAATCAGCTAAAGCTGCCTTAACATCATCCTTTTCAGCAACAGCCTGGAGTCTTTCAGCAGCGTCAACGATGCGCTTTCTGAGAGCTCTCTGAGCCATGAACATACCTAAACCGAATTCAGCGTTGTCTTCGAATAAGGAGTTGCCCCATGCAGGACCCTGACCAGCCTTGTTTCTGGTGTATGGGTTGGATGGACAGGAACCGCCCCAGATGGAGGAACAACCTGTTGCATTTGCAAGGTACATTCTGTCACCGAATAACTGGGTAACTAACTTAGCGTAAGGAGTTTCACCACAACCTGCACAAGCGCCGGAGAACTCAAGGTAAGGCTTCTTGAACTGGGAACCCTTAACGGTTGTTTCTTTGAACTTTTCTAATACGTCTGCAGGAGTTTCCTTTTCTACACCGTAGTCAAATAACTTCTGAGCATCTAAGTTCTCTTCGAGACTCTTCATAACGAGAGCCTTTTCACCCTTCTTGCCAGGACATACGTTAGCACAGGAACCGCAACCGGTACAGTCAAGTACGGAAATGGACATTGCAAACTTCTTGCCAGGCATACCGGTCATGTCGAGCATCTTGTCGGTAGGAGCAGCTGCTGCTTCTTCCTCGGTCATAACAACCGGACGGATAACGGCATGAGGACATACATAGGAACAGAAGTTACACTGGATACAATTTTCAGGATTCCATACAGGAACGTCGATAGCAACACCGCGCTTTTCGTATGCAGCGGAGCCGGATGGTGTAGTACCGTCAGCGTAGTCAACAAATGCAGATACAGGGAGGCTGTTACCGTCCTGAGCATTGATTCTCTTCTGAACTGCGTTTACATACTTAACAACATCGTCAAAGCCATCAGTTGCCTTGGATGCTAAATCTTCATCTGCAGCGTTCTTCCAGGATTCAGGAACCTTAACTTCTACAACGCCTTCAACACCGCGGTCGATAGCATCGTGGTTCATCTTAACAACGTCGTCACCCTTCTTGGAGTAAGAAGCGGTAGCAGCGTCCTTCATATACTTAACAGCATCTTCGATTGGAATGATGTTAGCAAGCTTGAAGAATGCAGCCTGGAGGATTGTGTTGATACGTCCGCCGAGACCAACTTCCTTACCGATCTGGATACCGTTAATGGTGTAGAACTTAATGTTGTGCTCTGCCATGTAACGCTTAACCTGACCAGGAAGCTGCTTTTCAAGTTCGTCCATATCCCATGCACAGTTAAGTAAGAATGTACCGCCGTCCTTAAGATCCTGAACCATGTTGTACTTTCTTACATATGCAGGTGTATGACATGCTACGAAGTCAGCCTTGTTAATAAGGTAAGTGGACTGAATCTTCTTGTCACCGAAACGTAAGTGGGAAATGGTAACACCACCGGACTTCTTGGAGTCATAGTCGAAGTAAGCCTGAGCGTACTTGTCGGTATGGTCACCGATAATCTTGATGGAGTTCTTATTAGCACCTACGGTACCGTCTGCACCGAGACCCCAGAACTTACAAGCTGTGGTGCCTTCAGGAGCGGTAGCAGGATTTTCTTTAATTTCAAGGGAAAGACCGGTAACGTCATCGTTGATACCGATGGTGAAACGTGTCTTTTCTGTATTGTGGAATACAGCGATAATCTGGCCAGGTGTGGTGTCCTTACCTGCAAGACCATAACGGCCGCTGAATACAGGAATGTTAGCGAACTTGGATTCCTTAACAGCTGCAACTACGTCTAAGAATAAAGGCTCACCGAGAGCACCAGGCTCCTTGGTTCTGTCGAGTACGGAGATGTACTTAACAGTATCAGGGATAGCGTCGATTAAATGCTTAGCGGAGAATGGTCTGTAAAGACGAACCTTAACAACACCAACCTTTTCGCCGCGAGCTACTAAATAGTCGATGGTTTCGTCGATGGTATCACAAACGGAACCCATAGCAACGATAACGCGTTCAGCATCAGCTGCACCGTAGTAGTTGAATAACTGATAGTTTGTACCAATCTTTGCGTTAACCTTGTCCATGTACTTCTGAGTAACTTCAGGAAGTGCATCATAAACCTTGTTACAAGCTTCTCTTGCCTGGAAGAATACGTCAGAGTTCTGAGCAGTACCCTTCTGAGCAGGATGCTCCGGATTTAAAGCGGAACGACGGAATTCGTCAACAGCTTCCATGTTGCACATTTCCTTTAAGTCTTCGTAGTCCCAGATTTCAATCTTCTGGATTTCGTGGGAAGTACGGAAACCATCAAAGAAATGAAGGAATGGAACGCGGCCCTCAATAGCGGAAAGGTGAGCTACCGCACCGAGGTCCATTGTTTCCTGAACGTTGTTAGCACAAAGCATTGCATAACCTGTCTGACGGCATGCATAAACGTCGGAATGGTCACCGAAAATAGAAAGTGCGTGGCTGGCAATGGTACGAGCACTTACGTGGATAACGCTCGGAAGCATTTCGCCCGCAATTTTGTACATGTTAGGAATCATGAGCAGTAAGCCCTGGGATGCAGTATAAGTGGTTGTAAGGGCACCTGCCATTAAGGAACCGTGAACGGCACCTGCAGCACCGCCTTCGGACTGCATTTCTGTTAACATTACTTCGTGACCGAAGATGTTCTTTCTTCCCTGGGTAGCCCACATATCTGTGTAGTCAGCCATTGGAGAAGATGGTGTGATTGGATAGATAGCTGCAACGTCTGTAAACGCATAGGATACGTGAGCCGCTGCGGTGTTACCATCCATGGTCTTGAATTTTCTAGCCATTTGTAGTAAACCTCCTATAAAATATATAAAATATAAATTTTTTGATACGAAAACCCGTATAGAAACAGTTTATCACTTTATTGAAGAAGTGTAAAGTTTAAATTATTTAAAAATGAGAAAAATTATTGTTAAAATTTTGGCAAATAACGGCATTTATCTGCAATTTTATGTTTGACAAAGAGGTCCCGATGCGCTATAATACTGTGATACCGGACTACAAAGACGATCGACAGAAGAAAAGGAAGCCCCGCATGAGTGTGCAGGGGCATATTTCATGTTATTTTAAAATTGAAAGGAATTTATGGGAGATGGCAGAAAAGAAAAACATCATGACCTATGCGGGTTTAAAAAAGCTGGAAGATGAATTACATGATTTAAAGGTAGTAAGACGCCAGGAAGTTGCTGGAAAAATCAGAGAAGCAAGAGAACAGGGCGACCTATCCGAAAATGCAGAATACGATGCAGCAAAAGATGAGCAGAGAGATATCGAAGCAAGAATCGAAGAACTCGAAAAAATCTTAAAAAATGCAGAGGTAATTGATGAAGAAGATGTAACAGGCGACAAAATCAGCGTTGGCTGCCTTGTTAAAATTTTAGACGTAGAATTTGAAGACGAAATGGAATTCACCATTGTTGGTTCTACCGAAGCAAACAGCTTAAAGGGCCTTATTTCCAATGAATCTCCTCTGGGAATAGCACTTATCGGTAAGAAAAAGGATGATATGGTTGAAGTAGAATCCCCATCCGGTATGATCCAGTACAAGATTATCGATTTTCAGCGTTCTATCTAAGATATAGAAGAAAGGTAACGGTAGAGCAGTCTGCCGCATAGAGGACAAAAATATGAGCGAACAGAACAACAAGCCACAGCAGCCTCAGGAGCAGGACTTAAACCAGCTCTTAAAGGTTAGAAGAGAAAAGCTTGCCGCATTACAGGAAGCAGGCAAGGACCCATTTCAGATTACAAAGTATGATGTAACACATCACAGCACAGATATTAAGGAAAACTTTGAGCAGTTACAGGGCACTACCGTACGCATCGCAGGCCGTTTAATGTCCAAGCGTGTTATGGGTAAGGCTTCCTTCTGTAACGTGCAGGATAAGCCGGGCAACATCCAGGTTTATGTAGCAAGAGACAGCGTTGGCGAAGAACCATACGCAGACTTCAAGAAGTTTGACGTGGGCGACATCGTAGGTATCGAAGGTGAAGTATTCGAAACCAAGACCGGTGAAAAGTCCATCCATGCTACTGTTGTTATCTTGCTCAGCAAGAGCCTTCAGATTCTTCCTGAAAAGTATCACGGCTTAACCAATACCGACATCCGTTACCGTCAGCGTTATACTGACTTAGTAATGAATCCGGAAGTAAAGGACACCTTCATCAAGCGTTCCAAGATTATCAGCAAAATCCGTCAGTACTTAGACGCCAAGGATTTCATGGAAGTAGAAACTCCTATGCTGGTTGCTAATGCAGGCGGCGCAGCGGCAAGACCGTTCGTTACCCACTACAACGCATTAGACGAAGACGTTAAGCTCCGTATTTCCTTAGAGCTCTACTTAAAGAGACTTATCGTAGGCGGTCTTGAGCGTGTTTACGAAATCGGCCGTGTATTCCGTAACGAAGGTCTGGATACCAGACACAATCCGGAATTCACTTTAATGGAATTATATCAGGCATACACCGACTACCACGGCATGATGGATTTAACAGAAGACATGTTCCGTTATCTCGCTAAAGAAGTTTGCGGTACTACCACAATTACCTACGGCGAGCACACCATCGACCTTGGCAAGCCGTTCGAACGTCTTACCATGATTGAAGCGGTTAAGAAGTATGCAGGCGTAGACTTTGATGCCATTGCAGATACAGCAGAAGCTAAGAAGATTGCAGACGAAAAGGGCGTTCACTACGAAAAGCGCCACGAAAAGGGCGACATCTTAAATCTCTTCTTCGAAGAGTTTGTAGAAGAACACTTAATCCAGCCAACCTTCATTATGGACCACCCAATCGAGATTTCTCCTTTAACTAAGAAGAAGCCTGACAAGGAAGGTTACGTAGAGCGTTTCGAGCTGTTCATCAACACTTGGGAAATGTGTAACGCATACTCCGAGTTAAATGACCCAATCGACCAGCGCGAGCGGTTCAAGGCGCAGGAAGCAGCTCTTGCAGCCGGTGACGAAGAAGCAAACACTACAGATGAAGATTTCTTAAATGCACTGGAAATCGGTATGCCTCCGACAGGCGGTATCGGTTACGGTATCGACAGACTGGTTATGTTATTAACTGACAGCCCGGCCATCAGAGACGTTTTATTGTTCCCTACAATGAAGTCATTAGACAAGTAAAACCCAGTATTTATGCGGGTTTGCGGGAACAAGAAACTCTGTAGGTGTACCAATTACTGTACCAAATTTGAAAGTTGAGATAAAGAAATATAAGCTCAACTAACGAATATGTTTCAATTTTTAATAACGAAATTACTTTGAGATTAAGGACTTTCCTTTAGAGAAATCTATTGGAAGGTCCTTTTTTCGTATATTCCGGTAGCGTATACGAATTAGGACGAGATGTATACGAAACGTTATACGAAAATGCGATATGGAACAGTATGAAGTACACGAGAAAGGAGGCAAGCCCGAATGAGAAACACAGCGTTAAGTGCAGCTCATATGGTCATCTATCCGGAAGGTCTTGGAGGTGGCGACATGGTTAAGATGAGATTGCAGGGAACTAAGGAGGATATGGAGTGGTTGGAAGAGCAACTGGCACAGTTGCCCAATGTGCAGATTACAGAATCCTCAGAATTTTATCGGAATAAGGGGACAAACAATTATTTCCGCAAGTATTTGGAAATTGAAAAAGCAACAGAAGTAAACGAATAGAGAAAAGGAGATTAGACCATATGAGTAAAGTAATTATTTGTGCAAATCAGAAAGGTGGAGTGGCAAAGACTACCACTACATTAAACTTAGGAATCGGACTTGCTAGATTAGGCAAGAAAGTATTGTTAATTGACAATGACCCGCAGGGCTCATTGACAGAAGCGTTAGGATATCAGGAACCGGACAGATTAGAGACTACGTTGGCTCAGATTATGGAATGGGTATTAAACGAAGAGGATTTCGATTTAGAAGCAGGTATTCTTCATCATGAAGAGGGTGTTGACCTTATGCCAGCCAATATCGAGTTATCCGGTGTAGAAACATCCCTTATTGGGATTATGAGCAGTGAAACAGTATTAAAGGATTACATTGCACTGATTGGTGCGAAGTATGATTATATCCTTATAGACTGCTCTCCAAACTTAGGTCAGCTTACATTGAATGCACTTGTGGCTGCGGACGAAGTAATTATCCCGGTACAGGCTGCATATTTGCCAATTAAGGGCTTGGAACAGCTCTTGAAGACCATCAGTAGAGTAAAGCGTAAAATGAACCCGAAATTGCATATCATGGGTATCTTGCTCACTATGGTGGACTACAGAACCAACTATGCAAGCGAGATTACAGATGTTTTGTATAATGTGTATGGTTCGAGCATTCACATCTTTGAGACAGCAATTCCTATGTCGGTTAGAGCAGCAGAGACTCCGGCAATGGGCATGAGTATTTATAAGCACGATGCCAAGGGCAAGGTAGCTGCGGCATATGAAACACTGACAGAGGAGGTGGCAAACAATGGCTAAAAGAAATCTTGGAGAGAAAATTAAGTTATCGACCTACGATGAAATGTTTGGGACGGAAACTATTGGTCATGATGACCAAAAGTCAGAGGGGCAGATTATAAATGTCCCTCTGAGCGAACTACATACATTTGAAAATCATCCGTTTAGAGTACTGGATGATGAGAAAATGGAAGAGACCGTAGAAAGCGTAAAATCTCATGGCGTGTTAGTGCCGGGGATTGCAAGACCGAGACGTGGAGGTGGCTATGAAATTATTTCAGGTCATCGTAGAAGACGTGCTTCGGAACTTGCAGGTAAAACAGAAATGCCTTTTATGGTACGTGAGTATACAGATGATGAAGCGACAATTATTATGGTGGATTCCAATATTCAGCGAGAGGATATTTCCATCAGTGAGAAAGCGAAAGCATATAGCATGAAATATGAAGCTATGAAGCATCAAGGAGCCGCAGGTGGCATCAGCTTAGAGAAAATGAGTGAGGAGTCTGGCGAAAGCAGAAAGACCATTCAGAGATATATTTGTTTGGCAAGATTGAGTGACGGATTACTTGAGCTTGTTGACAATAAGAAGCTGGGTGTTATGCAGGGACTTGAAATCTCATATTTGGATGCGGAACAGCAGGACATTGTATATAAGGTGCTCATAGAACTTGGGTGTGTAATCAGCGTTGAACAGGCTTCTCGCATTAGAGAGGCAGATAAAAAAGGATATTTGAATGAAGCGTATATTAAGGATATGCTTACCTACGTTAAGCAGCCAGTACGTAAGGTAGTGTTCAATCAGAAGAGATTAGATTCTTATTTTGAGCCGAACATGAGTAACAGTGATATTGAGGAGATTATTGTTAAACTTCTCGATGATTGGAAGAAGAAAGGAGGTCAAGTATAACCGTGCAAAGATTAGATTTAGCATTTTATTATGGGCAGGAAGCGGAGCAGTTTACATTCTATCGCTTACCTAAAGCTCTGATTACTGATGCTCGTTTTAAAGATATAACCAATAATGCAAAACTTCTTTACGGACTTATGCTTGACCGTATGGCACTGTCTGCTCGAAGTGGTTGGTTTGATGAAGAGAATAGAGTTTACATCAAATACGCCATTAAGAGTATCATGGAAGACCTCAACTGCAGCAAGATGACTGCAGTTGGGGCATTAAAGGAATTGAATGAAATCGGGCTTATTGATATGGTGCAGGAGAGTGGCAAGGCTAATATTATTTACGTGAAGAATTTTGTGTCACAGGAGAAGCCGGAGCAGGTAGACCGGTCTAAAAATCAGACCAGTAAGAAAACTGTACCACAGACAGTTGACGAGTCTAAAAATTCAACCAGTACAAAAAATAGACCGGTACAGAAAGAGGACGAGGATAATTTGCAGACTGGTACTTGTCTGGAAAATGGACTGGCACCTGTCAAGAAATTAGACCCTAATAATAATGATTTTAATAATACCAATTTGAATAATACTAATCATATCATTCCATCAGGCAGAGTGGATGTGATGGATGAGGCAGAAGCATATATGGAACTGATTCGGGAAAACATAGAATATGATGCACTTATGAGCTGTCCTACATGGAGTGATAGGGAGTACTATGAGGAGTTGTATCAGTTAATTTGTGAAGTCGTATGTGTTCCAAGAAAGACCATCCGTATTGCAGGAGAGGATTATCCGTATGCACTCGTAAAGAGTAAATTCCTTAAGCTCAATTCTTCTCACTTGCAGTATGTGATTGGCTGTATGGAGCGTAATACAACCAAGGTTAGCAACATTAAGGCATATCTGATTACAGCTTTGTATAATGCTCCAAATACTATGAATCACTACTATAATGCCGAAGTGAATCATGATTTGTATGGAGTGGGTTGACCAAATGATGTATAATGGAAGGAGTGAATGCAAAATGAATATAGGCGTAGATATTGACGAAGTAAGGGATTGGATTATTGATATCATAGAGGATGCCGGTTTTGATGCACCTGAGTTTTCTTATGTGGGAATTCGGGCATACGGAAGCCGGGTAAACGGAACGGCAACAGAAGATTCCGATTTAGATATCTTGGTCGAATATGAAGGTTCTGCAAGAGAGGATGATATCTTTAATGTGTTACATGAAGAAAAGCATTGGCTGAATGGAGTGTTATTGGATATCAACCCTATTAAGGCAGAATGCTCCGGAACGATAGAAGAGTATTTACACAGATGTGATGATAATTGGAAGGAGCAAACCAAAAGAGTCCACAGAGGACGATAAACAGCTAGGGAGGCACAGAACATGGCGAAGTATTATGTACAGACTAAGACGACATCGAATTATCAGAAAAAGTATGGATTTCCACTTATAAATATTATTCCTGCAATAGTGTGGAGTATTCCGCTACATCAGAAATTATTTCCTGATGCAAACTTTTGGGTGACACTTGGAATGTGTGGATTGTTCGTGCTTGTGTATGTGTTTTTGAGCTTTTCACCTGTGATATCTGCAATTCCATGTATCGCAAGTGTTGTAATGCTCACTGCCATGTTTTGGGCTTTAGTGGATTGGATAGACAATAGTGTGATAAAGATAATTATAAAAATAATAATCTTGGCTATAGCTGTCTTTATAGAACTTGGCATTTTTGCAAATGCGCTGGTGCCATGGTTAGAGAAGAAAGCAGCAAATGATATTAAGGTTATTAAGGTTGAAGAGTAACAAGAGGTGTGTATGGATAAAAGAGATTACATAGATTTAATTAAGGTTGCGGAAGCAATCATGCGGTTGGAAAGAGCTTGTGTGTGCATGACCGGATGCACCTTTGATGAAGGGGAATGTTACGAAGTATATTTTTTATGGGAAGTACTTAGAAGAAATGCGGCTACAAGATTTCACTATACGGATGATTTAGATAAAGATACGAGTAATTATCAAGAGTTCATGGGTATTTTGAAGAGTGAAGAGCTAACCGCAGAAGAAAAATATGATAGGTTAGTTATGTAAGAAGAAAGAGAAAAGAGAAGCGGATCATGTAGATGTTCCACTTCTCTTTTTGGTATATTAGGGCTTTTGGTCACGATGACCAAAGGTTTAATCTTCATCGTCATCGTTTGTTATTTTCTCGAAACGAAAGACTTCTTCAACTGGTTTGTGGAATACGTTAGCGATATCCATAGCAAGTTTGAGAGAGGGGTTGTATTTGCCATTTTCTAGTTTGCCTATTGTTTCACGGCGGGCACCAACCATTTCTGCAAGTTCTGCCTGCTGAATATTCATTTCTTTCCGAAATTCATGAATTCGTGTCTTTAATATATACATTCTTCACCATCCCTTTCATACTTACGGAATAAGAAGCCAACAATGATGTATTCGATGCCGAGTGAGATGAAGAAGGCAGGGATAAGCATATCCTTGATTTCAAGGGACAATGTAGCATTTGCAGGTATGGTCGTAATAATTTGTAGAGCAATTAGGATAACCATATATATTACGTGCATGATGGACAAGGCATGAGAACGAGCTACGTGATAGTTCTTTATGGAAAGCTCGTCCTGCTTCTCCTTCTTTGCTTTCATAACAACAATATGAGTAATACAGATTGCAAGCATGGCAAGAATCTCAATGATTGTAAATATAATTCCATCAAAAAATAGTACAATTCCACCGATAAGCCAAGCTATACCGGAGTAAAAGCAAAACAAATTCATTTGGTCAGTTACACTAAGTATTTTCTTCTTATTCATCATATACCTCCATGTGAATTAAATGTCTCTTATGAGAGAAATATATCACATTGAAGCAGGTGTGTCAATGAAAATGAGAGAAATAAGTAACATTTGTGAGAAATAGTTCACTTCCTTGTGATGAACATAAAAAAATATATCAAAATATTTATTGATTTTTTGAAAAATGTTATTGACAAGATAAATATTTGGTGCTATGATAGGCTTAACAAAAAGGAATAGGCACTGGTACCGTGCCATTTCTTTTACAAACCGGTTTTGAACATTAAAAAATATATCAACCACAGAAAGGATATTATCATGAAAAATCAGATTAAGTTAAGTGAAGTAAAAGGTTTAGCCTTTATCGGTGGTCAGATTACATCAAGAATAGAGGCAAATGAAAAGAAGAACGAAGTAGTAGTTGGCAAGGTGCAGGTTATTCCACCGAAAGCAATAAAGGGAGGAAAAATTATGCATGATGAATTATATGAGTTAGAATACAAGTCGGAGTTTGATGACAAGAAGCTTACAAAAGCAGGAGATATCGTAGTAAAGCTATCTTCCCCATATGACGCAGCATATATCACAGAAGAAGATGAAGGATTGTTGATTACCTCCTTTTGCATCATAATCAGAAATACAAGTAAAATATTCTTGTCAGAGTATTTGGCTGCATTTCTTAATTCAGGCGTTTATCTTGAACAAGTAATGGATATGGTTAGTGGTGCAGCGGTTCCGATGTTGACTATGGGAAAGATTAAGGATGTAGTAGTGAAAAATATGGAACTTGAGGAACAGAAGCAGGTAGCTGAATATTTCCGTAACATTTCTCTCAAAGAAGAAGTCATGGCACAGATAATTGCATTAGAAAGAGAGAAACTTAATAGCGTACTTGGAGGTAAGTAAGATGAAGAGTGATGAAAGAACAATCAAACCTGTATATGACTTGATGGGTCTATGGCATAAAGCTGGATATGATGCGACACAGTATGTGGGAACTATGCTATATGTGATGTGCCTTAAGAAAATGATTGATGAAAATGCATGTATGAACCCAGGATACATGGGAGTAGTATTAGAATTGACAAAGAGTCTGTTGCGTCCTACCAATATTGATGATATTGAAACCTTGAGAAAAGGTGTTGAAGTACTAGAAGAAACATATTCTTTGCGTCAAGGATTGCTACAGGATGTGCTTAGTCCTTCAAGATGTCAGGAAGAACAATGGAAGAAGACGTTTCTTGGCGTGATTTCAGCAATAGCAGAATTAGATAACTATGGAGAACTGGCGCAGTATATGCTCTATATTATTAGTAAAGACCGAGGAAATGAGAAGGTTTCCAGTTATACAGTAGCAGAGCTTATGAGAATAGCAGCGGATGTGCATGACGGAGAGTCTGTGCTTGACGGTACAGTAGGTTATGGTTATTCCGCAGTGGAGTGTATCAGAGGAAAAGAAGTTGATTTTTATGGTAATGATATTCGTTTGGAAGCCATTCAAAATACAGCCATGTATCTGATTTTGTCAGATATAAAGAATTTTACTCTGGCTACGGAGGATTTTACCAGTGTTAATACTTCCGGAATGCATGACAAAGTGATTATGGATATTCCTTTCGGGATGAAAGTAAATGAGCTGATTGGCTATCAAACGGTGCGATGCAGAGAATGGATGGATAATGTACAGTGCAAGGAAATGGAGTGTTTGCTATTGGCAAGCGGCTTAGAATGTCTTAATGAGAAAGGACGAATGGTAGTAATCGTTCCGCAGGGATTTTTGTTTAAGCAGTCTAAAGCGTTATCAATTTTTAGAGAGAATGCTGTAAAACGAGGTATGCTTAAGGCAGTTGTATCGCTCCCTTCTGTATATAACTACACAACTATCAATACAACTATGCTTGTATTTGAACAGGGTAATAAAGATGTTTTATTTGTAGATGCAGCCAAGTTGATTCAGAGAGAACGAAGAATGGAGCCAACATTTACAGAAGAGAATAAGCAACTTCTGAAAGATATATTAGAGAATAAGCAAGTTGTGGAAGACATTTCTTTTACAGTTGCAAATGAAGATGTTATAAATGTCGGTGAATGGACTATCGCAAGATTTCAAAAGACAGAAAATGTGACGACTATCAGAAGTCTTGAGGAAATCAATGAAGAACTGGCAGCCTGCTATAATAGACTTGATGAATTAAATACTAATGGTAGCGGATTGTCGTTGTTTCAGTAGTGTCCGGATAATTGGACATAAAGTTTGATAAAAATAGATTATAGGAGCGTGATAATATGGCAGAAGTATATACAACGGAAGAAACAACAAGTCAGAAACTATACAGTCATTTATTTGAAGCGTGTAATATTCTCCGAGGGCCAATCAACCAAGATGAATATAAAAGTTATGTCACACCGCTTTTGTTTTTTAAACGTTTATCGGATGTATATGACGAAGAGACAGAAGTTGCATTGGAGGAATCTGATGGGGATGAGGAATATGCTTCCTTTCCGGAGAACCATAGATTTATTATACCGGAAGGTTGTCATTGGTCAGATGTAAGAGAACAAAGTGAAAATGTTGGAATGGCAATAGTAAATGCGATGTACGGTATAGAACGAGCCAACCCCGATACTTTAAATGGAGTGTTTAGCAGTTTTGATGATGCGAACTGGACAGATAAATCAAAGTTATCTGATGAACGATTGAAAGATTTGATTGAGCATATGTCAAAAATCAAAGTCGGGAACAACAATTATAGTTCAGATGTTATGGGTGATAGCTATGAGTTTTTGATAAAGAAATTTGCTGATTTGTCAAAGAAAAATGCAGGGGAATTCTATACCCCTAGAGCAATTGTCAAGTTATTAGTTATGTTAATGGCACCGAAAGCAGGAGAATCTGTATACGACCCTGCAGCCGGAACCGGTGGAATGTTGATTGAAGCAATTCGATATATGAAAAATGATAAGCTGACATATGGAAAGATATATGGTCAGGAGAAAAATTTGGCTACCTCTGCAATAGCAAGAATGAACCTGTTTTTGCATGGGGCGAAGGATTTTAAGGTGACACAGGGCGATACATTACGTTCACCTAATTTCTTGGACGGAGGAGAGTTGCAGAAGTTTGATTGTGTAATTGCAAATCCACCGTTTTCATTAAAAAACTGGGGAGCAGAACAATTTGCAAGTGATATTTATGGTCGCAATATGTGGGGAAGTCCTACTGATTCGAACGGAGACTTTGCTTGGCTACAACATATGGTGAAATCTATGAATACTTCTAGTGGAAGATGTGCAGTCGTCTTACCGCAGGGCGTTCTATTCCGAAGCGGCAAAGAGGGTGATATTAGGAGACAGCTTGTTGAGTCCGATAAGTTAGAGTGCATAATTACATTAGTAAGTGGAGTATTTTATAGTACCGGAGTATCAGCATGTATTCTGTTTTTGAATAATAATAAAGAGCATAATCACAAAGGCAGGATATGTATGATAGATGCGTCAAACATCTACACACCGCAAAGAGCACAGAATATTATGACCGAAGATAATATTCGGGAAATCTATAGACTCTATACGGAGTACGAAGATGTCGTTGATACCGTTAAGGTGGTTACGCTAGAAGATATAAGAGAAAAAGATTATACACTTGCGATTAATAATTATATTGAGAAACAGGGAGAAGAAACCATTTCACCGGAAGAAGTACGTCGTCAGTATTTTGAAGCTTTGGAAGAGGTAGTTGAAGCAGAAGAGAAAATGAGAAAATTATTACTTGAAGGAGGATATTTTCATGAGTAAGAGAATTACAATCGAAGAATTACAATCCTACCTTTGGAATTCAGCTGTACTGCTCAGAACCAGCATTGATGCAGGGGCATATAAGCAGTACATATTTCCGCTCCTATTCTTTAAAAGAATCTGCGATGTGTATGATGAGGAATGTGAGCAAATTCTAGCGGAATATGATGGGGATGAAGAAGCTCTTGAATGGGAAGAGAATCACCGTTTCGTTGTCCCTGTTGGCGCACATTGGAATGATGTGAGAATGACATCGGAAAATATAGGTGTAGCTATAGTAAATGCATTCCGTAAAATTGAAAATGCAAATTCTGATAAGCTACAGGGCATTTTTGGTGATGGTGCATGGACAAATAAGAATCGTTTGCCAGATAGATTGCTGAAGGACTTAATTGAGCATTTTAGCACTAAGACACTTTCTATAGCAAATTGTCCTGAAGATGAGTTAGGACAAGGCTATGAATATTTGATTAAAAAGTTTGCTGACGATAGTGGACATACAGCACAGGAATTTTATACAAATAGAACAGTCGTACACTTGATGACAGAAATGCTACAACCGGAGTCTGGGGAATCAATTTATGACCCTACATGCGGTAGCGCAGGTATGCTTATCTCATGTATTGCATATTTAAAGCAGAAAGAAAAAGAGTGGCGAAATGTGGCTGTGTACGGGCAGGAGATTAACGCTCTTACATCTGCAATCGGAAAGATGAATTTGTTCTTGCATGGCGTTAAAGACTTTAACATAGTGAATGGTGATACATTAAAGGCTCCGGCGTTTGTGGAGAATGGGGAGCTGAAAAGCTTTAATCTTGTACTTGCGAATCCTCCATATTCTATAAGCCAATGGGATAGAGAAGCTTTTGCAAGTGATAAATATGGACGGAACTTTTTAGGTGTACCGCCGCAGGGACGAGCAGATTATGCATTCTTGCAGCATATCCTTAAGAGCATGGATGAAAAAACAGGTCGATGTGCTATTCTCTTTCCTCACGGAGTATTATTCAGAAATGAAGAAACAGATATGAGAGAAAAGATGGTGCGAGGAGATTATGTTGAATGTGTAATTGGGTTAGGACCTAATTTGTTCTACAATTCACCTATGGAAGCTTGTATTTTGATTTGTCGAAAAAACAAGAAAGCGGAGCGCAGAGGAAAAGTTTTATTTATTAACGCAGTCAATGAAGTAGAACGTAAAAATGCACAGAGCTATTTGGAGGAAAATCATATACGTAAGATAGCAGATGCTTATGCAAAGTATGAGTCGGATGCTGATTTTGCGAAGGTAGTAACAATTAAGGAAATAGAGGATAATAATTTTTCATTGAACATTCCTCTATATGCTAAGGGAACAGGAACAGAGGTTGCGGTAGATAACCGGACGCTCCATGAGAGATATGCGGCTTGGGAGAATGCATCAAAAAAGTTGCATGAGCAATATGGTATACTGAATGCACTTTTAGGAGAGGTGGGTGAGTCAGATGTCTAAGGTATATTTAGGTGACGTAGCAAACGAGCGAAAAGAAACTTGTAAAGGAAGTAAAGAAGGTTTTCCAATAGTAGGATTAGAACATTTGACACCTATGGATGTGAATTTAACACAGTGGAGCGAGGATGCAGAAAATACGTTTACTAAGATGTTCCGTAAGGGGGATGTATTATTTGGACGTAGAAGAGCATATTTAAAGAAAGCAGCGGTTGCACCTTTTGATGGTATTTGCTCGGGAGATATTACAGTTATTGAAGCTAACCCGGATAAGATATTGCCGGAATTACTACCATTTATCATACAAAATGATGACTTGTTTGAGTATGCAGTGGGGAAATCCGCAGGTTCATTGTCTCCTCGTGTAAAGTGGGAGCACCTAAAAAATTATGAGTTTGAACTTCCGGATATGGAAAAACAGAAAGAATTAGCAGAATTACTGTGGTCTATTGATAACACTAGACAGGCATATAAGAAGTTGCTTGTAAAAACGGATGAACTGGTGAAATCTCAATTTATCGCTCAGATAAAAAAATGGAAATACCAGTTCTCATGGATAATGATGGGAGGTGTTTCCTGTGCCTAAATATCGTTTTGAAGAAATTGCAATTAATAGTACAGAGAAGAAAAAACCAACAGAAGAGGATAAATATACATATCTTGGTTTGGAACATTTAGATTCTGGATGCTTAACCGTTAAAAGATATGGGTCAGACGTAGCTCCTATTGGTGAAAAACTTGTGATGAAAAAAGGCGATGTATTATTTGGTAAGCGAAGAGCTTATCAGAAAAAGGTTGCGATTGCTCCGTTTGATGGCATTTTTTCTGCACATGGTATGGTTCTACGTCCAAGGGAAGAAGTGATAGATAAAGATTTTTTTCCTTTATTCATTAGTTCGGATTACTTTTTGGATGCTGCTATTAAGTTATCAGTTGGTTCGCTATCGCCTACGATAAATTGGAAAGACTTAAAAAATCTTGAATTAGAGCTGCCAAGCATAGAGGAACAGCGCACATTAGCAAGTGTTTTATGGGCGATGAATGATACGAAGGAAGCGTATAAAAAATTGCTTATAAAGACGGAAGAACTGGTGAAATCTCAATTTATCGAGTTGTTTGGTGATGCGGAAAAAAATACTAAAGGCTTTCCGGTAAAACCGCTAAGCAAAATATCTACATATTGGAATGGATTAACGTATAAGCCAACTGATGTCGTAGAGTCGGGGGAAGGTATACTTGTTTTGCGCTCAAGCAATATTCAAAATGGTTCATTGTTATTTGAAGATAATGTCTATGTGGCTTGCGAAATTAAAGAAAAATTACTTGTGCAGGAAAATGACATATTGATGTGTTCGAGGAACGGTAGTGCTGCATTGGTGGGTAAAACGGCTTTAATAAAAGGAATCACAGAACCCACTACTTTCGGTGCATTTATGATGATTATTCGCAGTGAATATTATTCATACTTGAAAACATTTTTTGAAATGCCTGCTTTCAGAAAGCAAATATCAACGAGTACGTCCACGATAAATCAAATTACTGGAGCAATGTTAAATGCTGTAAAGCTTCCGGTTCCGGATTTGGCTTTGGTACAGCGGTTTGCAGTCTTTTTGGAACAGAGCGATAAATCAAAATTTGAACTGGAACAGTCGATTGCAGAGTTGGATGCGACATATAAAAAAATCATAGCAGACTACCTTGGATAAGTTGATAATGCCATGATAATCCTCCGATAGTATAAAATCAACTAAAAAGGAGGAGCTATATATGGTATATGAAGTAATAGCAGAAATTAAAAAGGATTTAGTAGGTGATTTGACGGATTTACAGTTGAAGCGGTTGGATGAGGTGTTGACAAAACATCTATCCGGTGTGGTACAAAGTACCACGCCGGATCAGATGCAATGTAAAGTAGAGTTGCTTCCGCTATTTATAGCAGCTAAACGTGTTGAGGGGTGCTCAGAAAAATCATTGAGGTATTATGAGTCTACGATACGAAATATGTTGGAAGAAATATGTAAACCAGAAAGGCAAATCACAACAGAAGATTTGCGATTATATCTTGATACATATCAGAGAAGAGGTACGGTAAGTAAAGTAACATTAGATAATGTAAGACGCATTTTGTCCACATTCTTTTCTTGGTTAGAAGATGAGGATTACATAGTTAAGAGTCCGGTTCGCAGAATTCATAAGGTGAAGACTGGTAAAACGGTTAAAGAAACGTATTCTGATGAATCATTAGAGATTATGCGTGATTATTGTGATAATCCACGTGACCTTGCTATAATAGATTTATTAGCATCCACAGGAATGCGAGTAGGAGAGCTTGTTAAGTTAAACCGAGCGGATGTTGATTTTGATAATAGAGAGTGTATTGTATTTGGAAAGGGAAATAAAGAACGAAAAGTATATTTTGATGCAAGAACCAAAATTCATTTGCAGAAGTACTTGGCGAGTAGAGAAGACGATAATGATGCGTTGTTTGTGTCGCTCTTAAAACCATATGACCGTCTGCAGATTAGTGGGGTGGAAATTAGATTGCGTAAAATGGGAAGAGAATTGAATATACATAAGGTACATCCGCACAAATTTAGAAGAACATTGGCGACGGTGGCAATAGATAAAGGAATGCCAGTAGAGCAGGTTCAAGTGTTATTAGGGCATCAAAGTATTGATACAACAATGCAGTATGCTATGGTTAATCAGTCGAATGTAAAAAACTCATGCAAGAGATACCTTGCTTAGTTGCAATTCTCAATTTATCGAGATGTTTTATGGCAAGGGATATCCTGTAAAAAAGATTGGAGATGTAATTGAAAAGAAGATTAGCCGTGTGGTGAAAATATTTGAAAGGTCAGATGAGATACAGTATTTAGATATTTCATCGATTGATAATTCATCAAAAACGGTGACTGGATTGACGCCATATATACTTAAAGATGCTCCTTCGAGAGCACAGTATGTATTAAAGCAAGGAGACATCATGTATTCTACAGTACGACCGAATTTGCAAAATATCGCTATAAATCCATATTCAGATGATAATGTAGTCGGTTCAACAGGATTTTGTGTTTTAAGATGTACGGGGGTTACTACGGGATATATGTGGGGAGTCATTAATAGTGTACCTTTTACACAGTCTATGATAAATCAGGCTAGTGGCGCAAATTATCCGGCTGTTACTGACAAAGTGGTACATGCTTATGAAATTCCTATACCACCTTTAGAGGAGCAAACAGCGTATGAGCAACTGGTAAATCAGAGCGATAAATCAAAATTTGGTGTTGAGCTGACAGGTTCAAATCTCAATTTATGGAGCAGTTTGGTAAGAGAGATTATCCTCTACAGAGCATAGGCGAAATGTCCGATGTGGTGACTAAGGGAACTACACCTACCACACTTGGCTTTAATTTTGTGGCCGAGGGTGTGAACTTCGTGAAGGTTGAGAATATTACAGCTACAGGTCAGATTTTAAGTTCTGACTTAATGCATATTACATCAGAATGCCACGAGAAACTCAGCCGTTCCAAGCTTTTGGAAGGAGATATTTTGTTTTCGATAGCGGGGGCGATTGGTCGTACTGCGGTTGTTCCCACAGACATATTACCTGCAAACACAAATCAGGCACTGGCTATTATTAGACTTAAGAAAAACACAGCCATTTTAAAAACGTATCTGCTTTCTGCTCTTGCGTCGCCTTATGTTGAAAATCAATATAATGTGCAGAAAAAGGGAATTGCTCAAATCAATTTGACCCTTAAGAATATTGCAGATTTGATGATTCCGGTACCACCGAAGCAAGAGCAGGAACAGTTTGCAGCCTTTGTAAAGCAGAGCGATAAATCAAAATATTTATTACAAAAAATACTAAGACAGGAGGAATTCTCATATGTTTAACGAAGATAACACTGTGGAGCAGATGATACTATCAGTTCTTCAAAAAAATGGATGGACCTACATACCATCAGAAAATCTTGAACGTGCATATTCGGATGTAATGGTGGAGCCGATGGTAAAGGATGCATTAATTCGATTAAATCCCGAAATTGCGGAAGAACCATCACGTGCGGACGAAGTAATTTATAAATTGCGTACACTTATTTTAACGGTGCAACCACATAATTTAGTTACGCAAAATGAGTTGTTTAAGAAGTTTATTTTTGAAGAGAATTCATATCCGTTTGGTAAAGATGGAAGAATGGTTCCGATACGGTTTTTCGGAACTATTACCAAGGAAGATTTAAAGTTGAATCAGTATGTAGTTACAAACCAGTGGGTATTTCCTAAAAAAGAAGATGGAAAGCGACTGGATATTGTGTTGCTTATAAACGGATTTCCTGTGGCAATAGGTGAGCTAAAAACTCCTGTTAGAAATGCCATTACATGGTTAGATGGCGCAAAAGACATTTTATCATACGAGAAAAGTATTCCACAGATGTTTGTTACAAATGTATTTAATTTTGCAACAGAGGGCAAGTGCTATCGATACGGCTCTATAAACATGCCTATGAATATGTGGGGGCCATGGCATACAGCGGACCATAAGGAAGAAGGAACATTAGCAGATGTTAAAATGAGTATGGAAAATATGCTTACGCCTAATAATGTAATGGATATTTTTCAGTTCTTTACAATGTATGCTACTGATAAAAAATATAGAAAGTATAAAATTATATGTCGATATCAGCAGTTTGAAGGAGCAAATTTGATTGTAAGTAGAGTTATTGCCGGTTATCCTAAAAAGGGATTGATATGGCACTTTCAAGGTTCCGGAAAATCGCTGCTTATGGTATTTGCTGCTCAAAAATTGCGTATGATGCCAGAATTAAAAAATCCTACAGTGGTAATAGTGGATGACCGTATTGACTTGGAAACACAGATTACAGCAACTTTCAATGCGTCAGATATACCTAATCTTGCCAGTGCATCAACAAAAGACGAATTGATGGAATTTTTCCGGGGTGATATGCGAAAGATTCTGATTACAACTATTTTCAAGTTTGGAGAAGTTGAGCAGGAGCTTAATACACGTGATAATATTATTGTTATGGTAGATGAAGCGCATAGAACTCAAGAAGGCGACCTCGGAGAAAAGATGAGACTTGCATTACCTAATGCGTTTTTCTTTGGATTGACAGGTACTCCGATTAATCGTATTGATAAAAATACTTTTAACACTTTTGGAGCAATCGAGGATAAAACCGGATATATGAGTAGATATTCATTTTCGGATTCTATTCGTGATAAAGCCACGCTTCCGTTGCATTTTGAACCTGTTCCTGTTGAATTGCGTGTTGATAAGGACAAACTTGATGCAGAGTTTGATATTTTGACAGAGGGATTATCTAAAGAGGAAAAAGGGGAATTGTCACGTAGAGTTAATATGCGTGCAATAATGTATAATAGAGACCGTATTCGTAAAGTTTGTGAGCATATTGCTAATCATTATCAAACAAAGATTGAGCCTAATGGTTATAAGGGACAAGTAGTATGCTATGACCGTGAATGTTGCTTAATGTACAAAGAAGAATTGGATAAACTTCTTGGACCGGAAGCAAGTACGATTGTTATGGATACGAATAATGATAAGGAGGATAGATATAAGGAGTTCCGTAGAGATAGGGATGAGGAAGCTAAATTACTGGATTATTTCAGGGAGCCAACAAGCCCGCTTAAGCTGGTTATTGTAACAGCAAAATTATTGACTGGTTTCGATGCGCCAATTTTACAGGTAATGTACTTGGACAAACCGATGAAAGACCATAATTTATTGCAGGCAATATGTAGAACCAATCGTACATATGACGAAGGAAAGACATATGGTTTGATTGTAGATTATATTGGTATTTTTGATAATGTTGCGCAAGCGTTGGATTTTGATGAAACCAGTATGAAGAAAATCATTACAAATATTGATGAAGTAAAAAAAGCTCTTCCCGGACTAATGAGACGGTGCTTGGCATATTTCATCGGCGTTAATAGGATGCTTGAAGGTTGGGAAGGATTAATGGCTGCACAGGAATGTTTGCCGACTAATAAAGAAAAGGATTCATTTGGTGCAGATTATCGAGTTGTAAATCGGGCGTGGAATGCTTTATCGCCGGACAGCTCCCTATTACCATATAAATATGATTATCAATGGCTTTCAAGAGTATATGAATCAATAAAACCTACAGATGGAAGAGGCGGTTTGATATGGGCTGCACTCGGCCCGAAAACCATAGAATTAGTTCATGAAAATATTTATGTGGGAGAAGCAGATGATAGCCTTGAGATTCTATCCTTGGATGCAGATTTGATAGATGAATTTATCGAAAAGAAAAAGGATTTAAAAAAAGAAACGAAAAAGCTTGAGATAAATCTAGTTGCAAAAATCTTAGAGCATGGAAATAATCCGAAATTTGTGAAACTTGGAGAAAAGCTTGAAATCCTGCGTGAAAAGCATGAACAGGGCTTGGTTACAAGTATAGAATTTCTTAAATTACTTTTGGAATTAGCTAAGGAGGCTGCACGAGCAGAAAAAGAAGTGGTTCCCGAAGAAGAAATTGATAAGGGTATTGCTGCCTTGACGGAATTATTTAATGGTGTAAAAAATCAAAGTACACCGATTATTGTAGAGCGTATAGTAGCAGATATAGATAATATTGTTAAATTTGTACGCTTTGATGGATGGCAAGATACTACGAGCGGAAAGCAAGATGTAAAAAAAGCTTTGCGAAGTGTGGTGTGGGTAAAGTACAAGATAAAGGATAAAGAAGTATTCGATAAAGCATATAGCTACATCGAACAGTATTATTAAGAGGATGCAATGTAAGGAGGAGAATTATGGTTATATCACCGAGTTCGTTAGACACAAACTTAAGCTTGTTGTTATCAGATGTGTCATCCGGGAAAATTCAGTTGCCGGAGTTTCAGCGTGATTGGACATGGGATGATAATCGTATTAGAGGTATAATTGCAAGCTTATCCCAAGGATATCCAATGGGTGCTATTATGCGTTTGCAGTATGGCAATCCGGATATTAAGTTTAAATATAGAACCATTTCCGGAGTTGATGAACCCAATGCAGTTCCAGAGTTTCTTGTGTTAGATGGACAGCAGAGACTAACATCTATTTTTCAATCCATTTATTCTAAAAAATGTGTTGAGACAAAAACTGACAAGAATAAGGCAATTAAGCGATTTTACTATTTGTCTATGAAAGAGTGTCTGGACGATGATGCCGATAGGTTTGATGCAGTTTTGTCGATTCCGGAGGATAGAAAGGTTAAAGAAAACTTCGATAGAGATATAAAACTGGACTTGTCAGATAGAGCAAAAGAATATGAACAAAAGATGTTCCCGGTAAACATCGTGTTTGATAGTAATGCTCTTATGGAATGGCAGTTTGGTTACATGATGCATTATACAGGCGACACTGAAGCCATAGAATTGATGAAAAGATTCCAAAGTGATGTAATAGCAGTGATTACTAATTATAAACTTCCTGTAATTACATTGGATAAGTCTACACCTAGAGAAGCAGTATGTAAAGTATTTGAGAATGTAAATACTGGTGGAGTTCCACTTACGGTGTTTGAGTTGGTAACAGCTACTTTTGCTACATATGCTGACCCTGCTACAAATGACGGTTTTGACTTGCGCAAAGACTGGGAAATAATAAAAAAAGGAATTCAGGGAAGAGAAGATACTTTAAGAACCGATTTGTTAGATGGGATTGATGAGACTACCTTCCTTACAACAGTAACATTATATTCAAGCTATATGGATAAGCAGGCAGGGAAAATCGGGGCTGTTAGTTGTAAGAAAAAAGATGTATTGGCGTTAGATTTTAATGCATACATACAGAATCGAGAAGAGGTACTTACTGGATTCAAACTGGCAAAGGAATTTTTATTAAAATACCAATATGTATTTCGGATGAGGGATTTGCCATATACAACGCAGCTGATACCATTAGCTGCTATTTGTGCCGTACTTGGAAAGAGCAAATGTTGCGAGCCTAATACGGTATCTATACTTACAAAGTGGTATTGGTGCGGTATTTTAGGAGAAATGTATGGTGGTGCAAATGAAACAAGGTATGCCAACGACATAGAAGATGTGATTGATGAAGTACATGGTAAGCCAAATCAGGCAAGAACGGTGAATTCGGCATTTTTCTCATCTACACGTTTGCTTACCTTACAAACACGTTTGAGTGCTGCATATAAAGGAATTATGGCGTTGCTCTACAAAGAAAAGTGTAGAGATTTTATGAATAATACCACGATTGACATTGTAAACAGTATGATACAATCTCCGGACATTCATCACATTTTTCCAGAAGCATACTGCGAAAAAGTTGGTATAAAAAGACAGAAATACAATTCAGTGGTCAACAAGACTCCGATTTTAGCTGAGACAAATCGTTCTATTGGAGGAAACGCACCGAGTGTATATACAAAGACGATTCTCAAAAAGGTTACTGGACTATCAGAAGATGATTTACGTGATAGAATTGAATCACACAAGGTAAATTATGATGCCTTAGTAGCAGACGACTTTGATACATATTTTATTGATAGAGCAAAGGAGTTATTGAATTTAATAGAAATGGCAATGGGAAAACCTGTTGCAGATAGAGATGCCGAGACTACAATAGAGCAATTTGGAATGAGTTTGAAGTAGAAAGATTTCGAGGGAGGATATGCTTATGACATGGGAAGAGTATTACGAGAGAATAAATGATTGGGCTGTAAGCACCGCTGTTAGTAAGATATCCTCCCTTGAAGATATGGGTGCACCAGATGAAATAGTTGATGCGCTTAATATTATTGCGTTTGAAGATGAGAAGGGTGCCACAAGGCTTCTGAATAGGGCTGTGCAGAGTGGCGTGAAATTCTCCGGAGAGAATCTAGCGGAAATTGTTGACCTGTGCGCAGAAGAGAGTTTTAAGAAAGCATTGTATCAATCAGCAGATGGTTTTACATCACAGGACCTCGAAGAGTTGTATGGCTGTATTGATGATGAATTGATAATTGATATAGCGAAACGGTATCAGATACCAGCACCAGCAGATATTGTCGGTGAGTATGAGGAGCAGCTTTGTCCGGATGTAACAACTCCTATTACATGGAGCAGATTTTACGATGCTTTTTATGAGTGGAATACAGAGTATGCTATAGCACGGTCACGGGCCATTAGCGATTATGGAAATGAAGATGAAGTACTTGAGGTCGTTCAAGAATTATTTTGGAATGATGAATATGAGGCAAGTCAGTTTATCAGCAGAGCTTTAGATGCGGGTGTTCGTTTTACTGATGAAAACTTGGTGGAAATTTCCGGGCTGTGCAATGAAGATACCGTTAAGCAGGCAGTATTCTTGTCGTGTCTATTATTGACAGAGGAATCGTTGGAAGAACTGTATGGAAACGTTAGTGATGATATAATTATTGAGGTTGCGAAGCAGCAAAATATTAGGTTGCCGGAGAATTTGCGAGAAGAAGAGGAAGAAGCTGCGGATGTGGCTGATCTTAAGTGGGAAATCCAGTCAGCAATCGAATCGGCAGATTACGCATTGCAGTGTTTACATCAGGCACAAGCAGCAACGAATAATAGTAGTAATGTTAGTATTATTGATATGATGAGCAAAGGATTTTTTACGTCTATATGGAAATATTCTTCCTTATCAGAAGCGGATATGGAATTACAGAATGCACAAAATGCTTTACAAAGGCTGAATATTGAACTAAGGAATTTGTCAAATAAAAAGAGCGTGCAGCTTAAGTATGGCAAGCTTGCTTCTGTAATTGATATGTGGTTCGATAGTGAATTTATGGATGGATTGGTGCATCTGCAAATCAATAAAGCGCAAAAGAGAATCAGAAAAGCAATAACACAGGTTGAAACGATTAAGAGAGAGTTGCAAAGGTTATAATAAAGGACTGATTATATGGAAAATAATAAAAAAGAGCCGAAGCTTCCACCAATATATATACGTCATGGTAAGGAATGCTATCTTGACCCAATCCGTCAGAAGTTAATATTTATTACGCCGGAAGAAACTGTAAGACAAATGGCAATTTCATATCTTATCAATGAGCTTAATGTTCCGGCTGGGATGATTAGTGTTGAACAGCATTTATCTCATTATGGGATAAAGTCGAAAAGAAGAGCGGATATAGTTATTCACGCAGTAGATGAGAAAGGCGATATATATCCGCTTTCGGTAATCGAGTGTAAAGCTCCGGATGTGTACCTGGATGAAAAAACATATTATCAGATGGTGGATTATGCAGACTTGATAGGAGCCACTTATGTAATGTGTAACAATGGTGTGGAGCAAAAGTGTTTCAAGTATGAATCAGATAAGTACATCCCGATAGAAGATTTTCCGACGTATGAAGAAATGATTGCCGGGGAATACACAGAGTGGGATATCGGAACATTGCCAGAGCGTATTCCTTTTGAGAGTCTTAAGACACATTTGGAGAATGAGTTTAAGAGTTATGAAGCGGATGAGTACGGTTATGAAATTAGTAAGCTCACACCGATGGAGTTGGCAGTTCCGGCATTCAATTTTTTGGAATGTTTATTAGATACCAGAGTTCGTATGAAAAGTGGAGATTATGGACTATTTCGATTGATTGAAGATTACGGGGTGCGAATGCTAAGTTATGGGAATGCATCCGGAGGAAGTTTTTATGGTCCTTATCGTTCCTTTCTTGTAGAGGTGGATGGAAGCACAGAATTCTATTCCATAGGTATCACAACTTATTGGAAGAGCACGAAGCCGAATGAGGTGAAGACGTGTATAGTGGTAGCCCACGATAATGAAAAGGAAACACATCACGCATTACAGTTGGTGGTAGAAGATAATGTTTTTGTAAGCGGTAATAAAGTTGATTTTCTTCATCATGGTAAAATTGCGGTAGGAAATCTTGGTAGTGGGAAGATTGACGAACTACGAATGTTTGTGGCAGACAGATATCCTAAGATTATTCGCGGCAATAAGTTCTACTTGGGAACTGTAACGAATGATAGATTATGGAACTTGGAAGATGCAGAAATCGTTAAGCTAGTTGTCAATCTGATTTCTTATTCGATGATAAGAGACGAATACAGAGAGTATGTAAAGCAGCGAAAAAAATAGGAGCAATAAGGGTACTTAGGTATACCTCTAATGGCTTTTCAAGTATGTAAAATGGTTTATACTTAAAAGAAAAAGATGGAGGTATTACCAATGAAATTTAAAGTTATTACACAAGAGGAACATGTTAAGTGCCAAAAGGTGGCTACCGCATTTGAGGAGATGTACGAACTGTACGGAGATATGGCAGTAGCAGATGCAGGTAAGTTTGGATTTGTACATCTTAGGTGGTTTGATGGTCAGTCCTTTTCTTCCAGTGATATTTATACGGATAGCGTAGAGTTATTTAATGACTTGTGGGAGTATTGGAAAGAGTATCATTTGTTGGAACCGGTTAAGAAAACACCATTAGCGGAGCTGGATTACGATGAGCTATATGATTTGCTAAAATCAGATGAAAAGATTGCGATGGAGAAAAAACGACAAGAATTCTGGCACCGGGCATTTGGAGAATAACTTTTGGTCATCGTGACCATAAGTGAAAATGGAGGTACATATGTTGAAAAAATTATTGAGTTTTTGCACGGTATTTGTGATGATGATGGGACTTGTTGCGTGTGGAGATGTTGCAACACAAACAGAGCTTACATCTGTGGCAAATTATGAGAGGACAACTCTTGAATTGTTGGATGCAACTTTGTGTGCATCAGAGGATGGCAAGACTGTCATTAAGGTTATGGCAAATTATAAAAATGACAATGCAGATGGTTTGTACTCATACTGCTCCTATTCTGTAAAAGCATATCAGAATAATGTAGAGCTTATGGATGTGTCGGATATCAATGGTAATGAAGCTGCACTGATTCAGGAAGTAAAAAATGGAGCTTCACTTCAAGTATGTTATGTGTTTGAAGTGTCCGATACATCTGATATTGAAGTAAATATCTGTACTCCAACAGCGGATGCAAATGTAATAGCTAAGAAAGTATATTCCTCTTTTGCTGGAGAATGGAAAGCAAATAAGATTGTAAGTAAAACAGCAGAGGCGGTAAAAATTGAGACCTATGTAATTAAGCTAAATGAAGATGGAACCGGTTCTTACCAAGATAAGCAGGGAACATGGGAGTATAATAAAGAAAGTAATCAGATTGTACTTACATTGACTGCGGAAAGCACAGGAATGGTGCTTGGAATAGGGCAAGAAGACGGTAAAACCACTCTGTCATTTTTTGAAGATGTGTATTACAGAGCAAGTGATTTTCAGATAATGGGATTTGAATCAGCAGAATAACACGAAACACTTTACATGAGTAGCATGTGGTAGACTTATCTGTCAAGGCAACCTGTGCCGTAGGCATAGGATCGCTGTGTTGTCTTCAATCCACATGCGAAGGAGGCTCATGTCAAGTGTTTCGTGAGCTTGAAAGGATGATTTGATGGCAAGGTATTTATCAGATTTGTTTATAGAAAGACCGGAGACCTTCGGTGCAAGAGGCGACCCATATTTTTGGGAGTATCTTGAGAGATATTTTTCTAAGGTGGAGTTTCCATATTCTGAAACGTGGCTTACAGATGATATATGCAGGTTATATGTGCAAGTAACTGGGGAGCAGTTACGTGTAAATTCTGCCCCTTACGTAGAAGAATTTGCCCATGGTGGTATGTCCTCTGGCGTATTGTGCGGAGAATTTTGGATTAACAGAGCCATTCCGCTACTTGTGGGAAAATATAGGGAAGCAATCAAGAAACAATAATATATGGTTATGTGGATGCGGAGGTTTGCTCAACAATTTGGGGCGAACCTCTTTTGCATGGAAGGATATCTTTTGGTCATGATGACCAAAAGTAAGTCGTTTAGAAGTTTGCGGTACATTTGTGTTGACAAATATGAAATGATGTTGTAATATACTCGTATAGAGAGTTGCGGTACACATACAAAAAGGAGGATGATTATGGGAAGACCGGGTTATATGTCTCTATACGCAGACGAAAGAACACAACAGATATTTGACGAGTTTGTAAAAATCAAAGGGATTACAAAATCCACAGCTTTATCAGAAATGCTTGAGATTTACATGCTTTGTCAGGATGAAGAGCTTTATACAGAGTTGAAAAAGAAATCTTTAGGAGTGGAGGTAGCAAAGCAAGTGTTAGTACAGAGAATGGATAGCAGAGAGATTAATGATTATATCTTTATGAAGTTAGGAACTACACATGATGTTGACGGAAATGCTATGGACGGTTATGAAACGGTAGAAGCTTATATGAGAAACTGCGACGAGAATGGCTTGGGCTATACATGGTTTTCTACAGAATCATTACACTTTGGTATGGCAAAAAAGAAAGTAAATTATTATAACTCCATGTGCAAAGCAGGAGAAAAGGTAAAACTTTTGTTTGCTGTTGGCGAAGGTGTAAATGATATCGCATATTCTGCTACCGTATTAGAGATTGCATCTGATAGGGATGCACAGAGATGTCCGGGGGAAGATGGTAGTGAACCGGAAGAGTTTGCTAATGGTGAGCCTGCAAAGATTTGGATTAAGATTACGGATATTCAAGAGGAGAATAATCTTAAGGCTGCAATGTTAAAGGTTAGAAGTACCGATGCAAATTTAAAGCAGATTATTTCCAATTCTCAGTTCCATTTCGGATATGTGTATTTGCCGGAAGAATAAAGATAGTTAAGTGAAAGAAGATGAGAGCATCTATCAGTAAATGGTAGGTGCTTTTTCTTTTGCTTGTGCATATATCTTTTGGTCACGATGACCAAAAGTGCTTCGGTAGTGGATGATTGGGTTTTAGGGGATACCCTAAAGTGAATGCCCTGGGCATGAAGTGATTTTGGCGTAAAGTTCATGCAACTTTAGGCGTATCCTGTTATCTTTTTATTGGTTGTTTGTTCGATTGTGCCGAATTTGTTCGGAGGTGTCGAATTCTTAGATTTTACAAGGGTTTGAAGCTGTTCGGTGGTGCCGAACGGCCATAAGTGAGAATTTGTGTGTTCGGAGGTGTCGAATGGTGATTGTTCGATGCTGCCGAACTTGTTTTTATGTGTAATTTTTTGCAATCAGCTTTTTTTGACCCTAAGTACTTATTGGAGTCATAAGAAAGGAGATTGAGAATTATGTACAATGATGAATTTAAAGCTATGGTTCCGTATTTAGAGTTGTATAAGTTTCTTGGACAAGAGCCGAGGACAAAAGACCAGATAGCAACTTTTGTGGTGGAAGTGATGCATAAAGCAAAGAGCACTGGTTCTGTTTATTCCAATGATATCTTTGCAGGAAAAATGCCCTATGTGATTATCACAGATGATAAAGCAAGTATTGATATCTGGAAGTACAGGGAGTTTGTAGAAAAGACAGCCGCTCTTATTGGTGAGGATTGCTATAAGATGTTTACCGGACCTGCGCCTGCTCCACGGGGAAAGAATGCAGAAAGTGATGTTGGAAAGCTTACTACTACAGAATCGCCGATTGTGCAGGACTTAAATCGTAAACTTAAGGATGCCAAAAGTAAGCTTTCGCAGATGAAGAAAGAAATGACTGCTTTGGAAGAGAAGCATAAGCAGGAGATGGAAGAACTTAGAGCTGCACTTGAAAAAGAACTTGCGGATGCGTGTTTGAGATTCATGGATATAACCAGTGAGAGAATTCTATCTGAGATGGATAGTAAGGTGTTAGTTATTCCATCCATCCATTCAGTACCGAAGGATGCTTTGATTATGGATTGTTTCTTGGATGACCCAGCAAGGACACTTGATGTACCGGAACTTCTAAGCAAGTATGGAGGGCAGAAGGATTCCATTTATGAAGTGGTAGCCGGGGAAGAAAAAAAGCTTGATATTGCAACCCATATTAGAAATACTGGCAGAGCATTGTTTGGGACAGATATTTTTAAGAGACGTGTAGCAGATGAAAGTAGATTGCGGCTTGTGGATGCAGGCACGGTAAGTGAAGAAAAAATGCGGTATTTGAAGCGTAGAAAAATGACTGGCAAAGAGATTTATGAAAATCGTTTACGCACTATTAACAATGTGCTTACCAATCCGGCCTTAAGTAACCAACAGAAGCTTGCATTTTATGCCGGGTGGTCAGAGTATAAGGGAACAGATTTCGCAGAATGCTTGGAGCTTGCCGGAGACTTAGGATTAGAAGCAGGATATGTTATAACTCTTTTGGAAAACCCGGGAGAGCATGAAAACTATCATAATGTAAGAGGGTTTTTATTACAGGCACTAAAATCTAGTGAAGCACGTATTAAGAGAGAAGCAGTAAGGGAGCTTATCTGTGGAGAGTGGTATGTAGAAGCAGAGTATGGTGGAAAAGTATGTAGATTTCAGATGATGCCTGTGGATGAGCTTGTAGCATTTAAAGAAGCATTGGAGAACTTGCAGATTGATGAAGCAATCAGACGAGCACATAACCTTATTGGGGTGGAGCGTGTAGCAGTTTTTGAGGATAATGATGTTGCTAAAAAGATGTTTGTGGATAGGAAAAAATCGCAGCGAGAAATCAATAAAGAGAGAGAACAGACTGCGGTAGAGAGAATACATCAGATTAACGCAGATAGCGGAGTAGATGTTCATTCTCCGATTACCGAGGAATTTGATGATGGCTTTGAGAATATGGAGGGCGCAGATGGCACAGGAGAAAAATAACAGATTATTCTTATCGGTGTCTGATGCTGACCTTAGTAGGCTTGATGTGTTGCGTGAGGAATTGGGAATGAACCGCTCCCAATATATTCGATATCTGATAAGTGGGCAGAAACGGTTGCTTATACCATCGGTAAAGTATAAGGAGCTTATATCAAAAATTTCTCAGATTGATTTAAGTCTTAGAGTGATTGCGCTGAAAGAAGAAATGACATCGGAGGATAAGCTGCTTGTATATTCAAAGTTAGATGAAGTAAAGAGGATATTAACCGGAATGGACACTTTTGGTCACGATGACCAAAAGTCAGAAGAGGAGGACTAATGGAACAGGAAATGACATTGGAAGAATTATTTGAGTTCATGGAGTCACATGAAGGAGAATTCTTTATCCGGGTAGGATTGTCCGAAGAGGAGGAGCAGGAGGATGAATAAGTTAGAAGTTGTATCCATTCGTCTTGTGAAGGAGGCTCCTATTCTTAGTGATAAGCCTATTGGGAATCCGATTGCAGCGGTAGAATTATTAGGAAAGCATCTGTGTGAAATGGACAGAGAAGTGATGTGCGTTATAAATTTAAAAGCCAACGGTATTCCTGTGAATTGTAACTTTGTCAGCATGGGAGCAGTTGACCAGACTTTGGCTCATCCAAGGGAACTGTTTAAGAGTGCGATACTTGCGAATGCCTCATCTATGCTAATTTTGCATAACCATCCATCAGGCAAGTTAAATCCAAGCAAAGAGGATTGTATGTTGACTGATCGGATGTTAAAGCTTAGTGAGTTGATGGGCATTCCGCTTGTAGACCACATTATCGTTGGTGGTAATAATGAAAGCTATTTTAGTTTCAAGGAAAAAGATATGCTTAGTTTTGAGCACAATAAATATTTGGTAGATTATAGGAACATTGATTTTCCGCAGATGGCGGTTGCGGATGATTCAACAGTGGCAGAAGACACAACAGTTCCCATCAGACACAGAAGACGTTAAGTGTAAATCCCAAGGCAGATTCTATGAATTTGTTCTTGGGATTTTTTGCAATCAGCTCATTTTGACCCTAAGTACTAAGTGAAGATAGAAGATTCTATTTTTAGTCTTGGGAAAGGAGGGAAATCTGATGGGCAAAGAGCGTGTTTCGAGAGAAGAGCGAATGAGCGAAATTCAGGCAAAGCTTGAGGCAGGTGTGCGAGAGATTTTTGAGTCCGGTAAATATGAGGATTATATTTCTACGATGTCAAAGTTTCCGCACTATAGCATCAATAACTGCATTCTGATTGTTTCACAGTGTCCGGAAGCGTCTCATGTGTGTGGTTTTAAGAAATGGCAGACGGATTTTAATCGTGTTGTGAATAAGCATGAGCATGGAATCATGATTATTGCACCCATGACTTATAAAGCAGATGTGGATGAGCCGGTATTTGATGCGCAGAATCATCCGGTAGTGGACGCAAACGGTAAGCAGGTAACAGAAAAGGTTACGAGAGAATTTCAGGGATTTCGTCCAGCGTATGTATTTGATGTGTCACAGACCAGTGGAGAACCGCTTCCTACTTTGGCGAATATGTTGGAGGCAGGAGTGGATGACTTTGAGACCATGAGAGATGTTCTGATTGCAGTCAGTCCGGTGCCTATTTCTTTTGAAGAGATTAAAGGTGGCGCAAATGGATATTTTAGTCCGGCTGGTCAGTGTATTGTTGTCAGAAATGATATGTCTCAGCTTCAAACCATTAAAACCATGATTCATGAGATTGCACACGCAACTCTTGGTCATGGAGGTAAGGAAGATAAGTGGGACAGAGAGACAAAGGAAGTACAAGCAGAATCGGTAGCATATTGGGTGGCGCAGATGTTAGGACTTGATACTTCGGAGTATTCGTTTGGTTATATTTCCGGGTGGAGTAAGGACAGAGAAGTAACGGAACTTAAGGAAAACTTGGATTTGATTAAAACCACAGCGGATAAGATTACTGCTGACCTCGAAAGAGAATTGTCGAAAAAGGTCGATAAGGCAGAAAAAATCGAGACAGAGCAGGAAAAAGTGTCGCAGGGAGTAAGAAAAAAGATTAGATAAAATACTCGCATTTTTTGCAATCAGCTTTTTTTGACCCTAAGAACTAAGTGTAAGAGCAAATCCTACAGAAAAATTTGAAAGGAGAAGAAGCGTATGGATTATGTGATTGACAATGTAACTGTATCTGTTGAGAAGAGAGAAGATACAGGACATGCTGCTTTAGTTGCCTATGATACAGCATTTGCAGCAATGAAAACTGAAAAGAAGGAGGAAAACGAGGATGCTTAGCTTTGAAGAATTTCAGGATTATTGCAGAGAGCATATTTTGGATGCTTTGCCTGAGTGGTATGGCGATGCGAAGGTTGCTATAAATGAAGTGACCAAGAATAATGGCAGAGTGCTTACTGCACTTACCGTATTACCGGAAGGCGAGAATGTAACCCCGAACATTTACTTAGATGGCTTCTATATGGAGTATCAGCATGGAAGTGACCTTGATGACATCATGGAGGAAATGGCAGATGTATATTTAGGTGGTATGCAGCCTGCGGAAGAAGTCGGCGATATTGCGAAGAACTTTAAGGATGTGGATTTTGTCAGAGACAGAATTATCATGGTGGTAGTCAACAGAGAAAAGAATGCAGATATGCTTCAGAATGTTCCGCACACCAACCGTGAGGATTTGGCACTGATTTATAAGGTGCTTATCAGCAGGGAGGATGCCGGAACAGCAACCATTACCATTCAGAATGACCATCTTCCATTCTGGAACATGACGAAAGAGGAAGTTCATGAGCTTGCTATGAAGAATACAAGAGAATTGCTTCCGGTTACAGTTCAGTCCATGAATGATGTTATGAGAGAGATTTTCAGTAAGGATGGCATGGATGAAGAGATGATGGAAGTGCTTTTTGATGACAGACCTGCGGATGAGCAGATGTTTGTTATCTCTAATACTTCCAAGGTAAACGGTGCTGCGTCCATGTTCTATGAAGATGTACTTTCTGATTTGGCTGAAAAGATGGGTACAAATCTTTATATTTTACCTTCATCTATTCATGAAAGCATCGCAGTATCTGCTAAGATGGGAAATCCGGAGCATCTTGCACAGATGGTAGCTGAAATCAATGAAGGTCAGGTTACCCCGGAAGAGCAGCTTTCCGACCATGTGTATTTGTTTAATGCCGAGGAGAAGACTCTTACCTTGGCAGATACTTCTACACAGGAGTTAGGACTTTCTGCGGCAGAAAACAGAGAGTTCTATGAAACAGCACAGACAAATACAGAGGGTAGTCGCCCTCGTCATCACAGATAAGGAGGATTTATATTATGCAGGTATCAGAAGTAAGACTTAACTTAATCAATTCCAGTACTGCTGTTAAAGCAATAGGTAGCTTTGCACTTGATGATGCATTTGCGGTACGTGGTGTCAGAGTAATGGAAGATAAGAAAGGTAATCATTTTGTAGCTTTTCCTTCCAGAGAGAAACAGGACGGTAGTTATGAGGATATCGCTTTCCCTTTAAGCAAGGAATTATATGCGGATATCACCGGTGCTATCCTTAAGGAATATAAGGATATGGTGGCAAAGCAGGAGCAGGAAGCGAATCAGGAGCAGGGACAGGCTCAGGAGAAAGCCCAGACCGAGGGCGCAAAAGAAGCCGCACCCGCTCCGAAGAAAGGCAAAGGCAGATAAGGAGAATGTATAATGCAGGTAACAGAAGTTAGACTCACAAGAGGCACAAGTGAAGATAGCTGCCTTGCATACGGCAGTATTACATTCGATGGGGATTTCGTGGTATGTGGAATCAGAGTATTAGAGAGTAAGGATGGAAAGAAGTTTGTTGGTTATCCATCTCGAAAAAATCAGAGTGGAGAGTATAAGAACATTTGCTTTCCTATGAAACCTGCTCTCAGGGAGGATATCGAAGTTCGTGTCCTTGCAGAGTATGAAAAATTAGAGTAAGACAAAAGTGATAGTCGCCATTCGTGGCGGCTATTGCTGTTTATGGAGGACATTATGGCAAAAGGAATTGTAGCAAAGATTTGGAATATTACCGCAGCAAGTGGCAAGTCTGCTTCAAAACAGATTTCCAGTTCTATTGATTATATTGAGAATCCGGAAAAGGTGGGTGTGATGATTGATATTGATAATGTCAATCAGCTTAATAATCAGCTTTTATATGTGACGGATGAGATTAAGACGGTGGACGGATTATATGTGGGCGGTAGGCACATTATGGACTTTGATAACGCCACAAGTGAGATGATGCAGGTAAAAGAGTTTTATGGAAAGTTAGACGGACGAGTGGCAATGCATGGAATTGTATCATTGTCAGAAGAAGAATCAGACCCAAAGAATGCAGGTAGACTTATGCTTCTTTTAAATGATTTTATGGCGAAGTTATTCCCGGAGCATCAGGTGGTTTATGCGGTACACACCAATACGGAAAATCTGCATATTCATTTTGTGGTAAATACGGTTGGCTTGGATGGGAAGAAGATTCATATGGATAGGTCATTTATGAAGAAAACATTTGAGCCTACATTAAATCAGTTAGCAGAAAAATATGGTTTTACTCCAAATGAAAAGTGGAGAAGAGAACCGGTTGTAGATAAGATGCCGATTGCCAAAAGAAAAGTGTTGCTTCGTAAGCTTATTGACCATGCGATTGAACAGACGGATGATATTGCATCCTTTATTGCCTATCTTCGTGCGGATGGCCTTGAAGTTAATGTTGGGAAACATATTTCCGTAGAAATGGATGATATGGTAAAAGCCATGCGAACAAATCAGCTTGGAGATAATTATACGACAAAGGCGATTGTGAGAAGACTTGCAACTAAGATGGACCCGCTTATCTGGAAGGGAGTTGGAGAGCATTCTCATTATCTTCCGCAGAGAGAAATGGTAAATTTCACGCCAACGAAAATGAAGCGGTATCAGGATATGACAAAGGATGAGAAGAAAAAGGCTCTCAGGCTTATCAGACTTGGGCGTAATCCGTGGGAAGAAACTTATATCGACAACTGGCAGATTCAGAAGATGACGAGGGAACTAAATGAGACCGCTTATGTGTATGAGCTGGTTCATTATTATTCGAATGGTACGGACAGCGTGAAGGCTGCCGAGGCTGAGATTTTAGCAAGAAAGCAGAAGCTTACAGCAGAGATGAAAGAGCTTCGGGAGAACATAAAACGCAATCAGCCGATTATCAGTATCTATGATGAAATGAAGGAGTATATGGTTAAGGCATATTTATTTGATATGTACGGTAGAACAGAGTATGTGGCAGATTTCATCAAGTACAAGGAGTTAGCAGAGCGTTTAGAGTTGTCCTACGGTAAGACGGTGGAAGAGGTGGCAGATTTTGTTGCAGATCAGCGAGGGCAGCTTGCTTATGCTAAGGCACAGGTTAGTGAGCTGTCTGCACAGTACAGAGATATTTTGAGATTTACTAGAGAAGGACGGTTTGCGGACAAAGGACATATTCTTTCCTTCTTTGATGCAGTTGGTCATAAAGAGGCAGTTCGGCAGGCTAAGGAATATAACGTATATGTAAGTGAAATCAGATATATCACTGCAAAGAATGTGGATGATGTCATTATCCGGGTAATGACGATGCCGGACACTGTAGATGGAAAGCCAGTAGTGACAACTAAGATTGATGTCATGGATAAAAAGGATAAGGTAATTCGGAGTATAGATTCTAAGGAGTTAGAGGCGAAAGCATTCAATAATGAAATCTATAAGCTTGCCGAAGAGTACGGTCTTAGGGAGTGTGTCATTCACAAGACCAATGTTCGGAAAAAATCTCTGTAATTTTTGCAATCAGCTTTTTTTGACCCTAAGTACTTCATAGGAGGTGAAAAAAGCTATGCCAAGACTTAACTATAAGAAAAAAACAGATGGCAGACTCAATTTGGTATCAAAGGTATACCATGCGGATTCCATATATGGTCAAAGGGAAATGAATGAGATGTTTTTGCAGCTCAAAGCAAATGTGTGTGACTTAAATCCGGCACTTGTAGTAAAGAGTATAACCGGAACAGAACAGGATTTCATTATGCTTATGAACCGTGCAAAGGATTACGTGGAGAGAGCATTTCCCATGACCGGTATGGAAGTAAAGCGACAGCTTCTTGAGATGTTTAGGCAGTGTGTTTTCGGGTATTACGTGCTTACGCCGCTTATCTTAGCAAAGGATGTATCAGACATTAAGGTTTATGGGTATGACCATATAACCGTAAAGGCAAATGGCACAAGATATGTGGCAGATGTGAAATTCTTTAGCGAAGAGGATTATAAGTCGTGGTATGAGAGAATTTTACGCATTCATAAGCTTGGAAAATCTGAGGAGAATGCACTTGGGCATTGTACGGACAGAAAAGGTGTAGATGCTTATTATCTGCGTATAGATGTGCAGTTACCGTGCATTACATCTACAGAAAAAAGCAATATCCACATTCGTAAGATGCCAAAGGAAAAGCTTACTTGGGATTATCTAAAGGAAAACGGAATGCTTGATGATGAGATGATTGAATATCTTGGGGACAGAATCATGGCAGGATATAGTTTTTTAATATCCGGACGTGGTGGTTCCGGTAAATCAACGCTTCTTAACAACATGATTGATATGATTCCATATGATGAATCCATTTTGGTATCGCAGGAGTCCGATGAGTTATATTCTCATGAGCATCCACAGGCGCAGTTTGAACACACGATGACCGTAAGAAAAAATGATGCAGTTACAGAGTATAGCTTAGAGGACGAGCTTAGACTTGGACTTTTGCAGGACATTGATAATTTCGTCATTGGAGAAATTAAGGGTGGGGAGGCACTGTATGTATTTACTACAGCGATGAGTACTGGTGCAAGATTTTTTGGAACCATTCACTCGAACGATGCAAGAAGCTCTGTGACCAGACTTGCGCAGTGTGCAAGATATGTATCCGATTATCCAATGGAGACATTGGAAGAAATGTTTGGCAGTGCTCCTTTTGTCCTTATCCATATGAGCCACTTTTCCATTGATGAAATAGTTGAGGTTGACGGATGGGATGAAAAGGAAAAATGTCTAAGGTTTAAGACTGTGTATGAGAAGGAGGATGAGTAGTTGGAAATCTATCATATCATTCTTGCTGTGTGTACAGGGATATATTTAATCCTGTGTGCATGGTGGGATTTAAAAGACAGAATGATTTACACCTTTCCCTGTATGATGCTTACCGGGCTGTGGGTTGGCTATTGCATTATGGTGGGCGAAGTGGAACCTAAAGTATTACTTGCCTACATTGTGCTTTTTTCGGTGTTTTATATTACTTTTGCACTTACAAAAGCATGGGGTGGTGGAGATAGTGATTTGCTCCTTTTATTTGGTGCAGTTTATTTGGCGCAGATGAAAGGTGGTTTTTCGCTTTTGGATATCAGCAGTCAGTGTATCTCCATTGCCATTATACTTGTGATTGCTGCCTTAGTAGGTTTTGTGGAAGCAAAATTAAAGGGAGAGAAGTTAGAAAAGGACAGTGCCATAGCCATAGCTCCCGGTTATGCGGTGGTGATTAGTTTCTTTATGATTGGAGGATTTATGTGATGACGGAAGCGAGAACAATGAATATTTTAAATCAGCTTCTTAAGGATATGGCAGGAGTTCTAAATGTAACACCAGGGGCGGCATATACAAGCAAGGATGCAGAAACGCTTCTTGTAATGCATCGTAGAATGTCGCCATCCGAGTTGCAGAGCCAGCTTGGTATATACAACGAAATTTTTACAAAACAAAAGGGAGCATCCATTAAGGATATCACAAACAGTGCAGTTGCATATATCAAGATTAAGGTATTACTTACAGCCGGAGCAGATAATTATGATGCAAGGTCGCTTAGAGAGTTGATAAAAGAGTTTAACTCACAGATTGCCAGAACTACGAATATTATTCGTTTATCAAAGGCAAATGCACTTACCGCAGATGCGTATCAGAAGGAAGTCATAGAACTTACGATTGAGAAAAATGAAGCTTTTATTAAGGCGTATACGGTGGAAGTTACGGAAATTGAGCGCAGGATTGCAAGACTTCCTGTGGTTATTGAAGAGAGCGCATCTAGTGAGAGCGAAGAGGAAGAAGTAAAGCAGGTTCCCGTAGTAAAACCGAATCTGTTTGCAGAAGTTTCAGAAAAGGTAAGTAAGGTATTATCTGCAAAGAAGGAACGCATGGCTGTAGAAGAAAGACTGCGTGACGAGGAGAAAAAAAGAGCAGATACCATGTGCGAGGAGATACCCTTTTATGATTCTGTGCTTGTATTTACAGAGCAGCTTCCGTGTAAGGATATCGGAGCATATTGCATTTTAAAACGCAAGAACAATGTGTATTTCGGACTTAAGAAAAATGTGTCCGGTGGCAGTTATCATAATCAGGATAAGTCGCTTATGGAACTAACGGAGATTACGGAGGAATTTATACAGTTTGTTTCCGTTGATTTGCTATCCGGTGAGTATGAGTTAAAAGAGTTTACATTGCAGGAGAAAAAGTCTATGCAGATGTATTTCAATTTTATCACATCTTGCTTTCAAAAGTTCATGGGTACAACAACCAATGTGCAGGAATACTTAGCATTTAAGACGTATTATAACAAATTGGTACTTACCTGCTTTTCCTTAGAGGAGAAGAGACATACGGATTATTACAGGGCACTTCCTCTGGTAGAGAGCTATATTGCATACATGGAAAGCTATAACATGGCTTATGCAGATAGTAAGAAGCAGCTTATTGGACGTGTGATTTCATCTGATACATCAGGAATGCTTGAGGACTTAAGGCAGATTATGGACAACCACATTGTTGACGGTGCGGCAAAGCGAAAGCTTGAGGAACTGGTGCAGAAGATTAAGTATTTTACAGAGCAGGATTTATTTAAAGACGAGGTAAATCACATGGAGCAGACAACGGATTTTATGCAGGTAATGCCTATGAGATTTACAGGAGAGATTGACCCGACACCGGAATCGCTTGACCCAAACATCCGCTTTAAGGCAACAGATTACAATGATGGAGTATTAGTATCCGTTGAGGATATGCAGCGTATTCAGATTAAGATTCAGTTCCTAAATAAAAATCATGTGGTAGTGGATGAAGCTTTGTTTGCAGTGAACAATGTCCGTCAGGCAGTGTATGACTATCTGTGCCGGGGAGCATTTATAAAAAAGATTGGGCTGTATGTAAATGAGAAGGATATTTTTCTTTATTCTTCGAAGAATGCATCCCTTTCTGTGGCAGTCCTTACACCGGAGATGAGAAAGATAAAAAATCTTGATAGTGGTGTACAGGGGCAGCTTGTAGCATTTTATGAAGAACAGATTAAAAAGATAATGATTGAACTTTCACAGTAGAAATGGAGGATATTAGCATGAAGAGAAATATTATTTATATCGTAACAGGATTAGTGGTAGCAGCGATTATGGGGATTTTTTTTTACCTCGAAGAAGAAAAAAGTACGCAACCATCCCACGAGATAACAGACGTTGGAGCTGAGATTGAAGTGCCGGAAGATGCAGTAGGTTTTGCCTGTGATTGTGGATGTCAAAAAGAAGAGTCTGATGGTGTATGTAAGTGTAGCGGATGTGACAAACATGAGGAAGAAGAGAAGGAACCAGAGGTTATCTACTTTGAGAATCCGGAGGAGAATAAAGAGGCAGCCTTTGTGTATACGAAGGATCTGACGGTGGAAGTTTTGACGGTGGAAAAAGTAGAAGCACTCATTGATGTAATGGCATCCTGTCACTTATTTGGTGTAAGGCGTTGTGAATCCACTATTATTGATAATGCAAAAGATGACCCTCAGTTTCATGCGATTGCAGAGGCTAAATATATCTATGATGCTTCCACTGGTAGAGTGAGCAATGTAGCGGGAGAGGATATTACGGATGTAATATCCTTTTCCGTCAGTAAGTGTAAGAATGGCTACGATTTCTTAAAAGCGTACTTCTCTTACAGAGGAATTCCATATGATTTTATGACGGATGATGTTTCTCATAAGTGGGATTTACTTTTGAATCAAAGAGTCTATGCACTAGAGGGAGAATGCTTAGAACTTGAACGTATGATGGAGGATTTAGAGAAAGAAGTAGGAGCATATACCTTAACTAAGAAAGATTGTACATTTCAGATAAAGACAAATGATGCAGGTGTAGACCAGATTATTTATATTACGCTTACGGTGGCAGGGAAAGATAAGGATGGTGCTACAGTAATCAAGTATGTAACATATACATTAGATTATGATGGCATTTTAGAGGACTAGGAGGTGTCCAATGAAGAAAAAATGGAAAGGAATTGTGAGTATTATTGCCTTGGCTGTTGTGATGTTTTTGCAGAATCCGATAGAAGCAAAGGCGGGGCATTGTGGTGGTTCCGTAGATGACTGCGGATGTGGAACAGAGTACTGTAACAATAGCATGGTATGTTGGTATGATAGTCCTTGGAGCTATTGTGATGGTCATGATTTTGGAGATACATGGACATACCTTGAGACAAGTGCTACGTGTACCTCCGAAGGATATCAGCATTGGAGAGGATATTGTTCTATCTGTCAGCAGTGGTATGAACTATATATGCCGGATGGACCATTAGGACATGATTATGGGTCATGGAGTATATATTCGGATACGCAGCATGTAGCATACTGTGTACGCTGTTATGACGATAAGTATGAAAGTCATAACATGGGAAGCTGGTATGATGGCGGCGATGGATGGCATTATAGAGACTGTTATTCTTGTTCGTATCAGGAGAAAAAGGATATTACCGCTCCTGCAGGAAGCATTAGTGCAACACCAAACAGTTGGAGTTCGTGGTATGGAACGGTTATGATTTCCGGTTATGATGCAGGAAGCGGACTAAGTTCCATTTCCTTATACAGAACCAGTGCAAGCGGTGGAAGTGAATGTGTAGCAAGCTATGATTATGGTGGAACAACAGCAAGCGTTACGGAATATTACACAGAGTACGATGAAGGAGTATATTACTACACAGCATATTTTTATGACGAAGAAGGGAATAGTTCATCAAGTACATCCGATAGAATTTATCTTGACCATACAAGCCCATCCATATCAGGTACAGGTAATACAAATTCGGATTGGACAAATGTAGCTCCAAGGATTAGTGTGTCTGCAACCGATTCTTTATCCGGGATGAGTAGTATTGCGATATTGGATGGAATGGGTACGATTGTCGGCAGTGGTACTTCGAGTGCAACGTATACTTTGACTGCCAGATACGAGGGGATTTACACATGGACAATTATAGCAACAGATAATGTGGGTCATACAAGCAGTTGTACAATAACCACAAAATATGACATTACAAAACCGACCATATTAGGTACGGAGTCAAGTATCGTTCACAATGGCACGCTCATATCCGGTTATTTAGAGGATAATATCATTGACCAAAATATTGATGATTATCCATATCGAAGCAGCAATTATCCGACCCATACATCAGGTCTTAAGAACGTGATTTTATATAAGGTAACTGGTACGGACAGAACCGTGATTTATGGAAGCAGCACAAGGGCGACATTTCAGGAGTCCGATACATGGTCATTTTTTGATATGTATTATACACTGCCCGAGGATGAAAAAGCTGTAGATTACTATTTGATTATCGTATCGGATCACGCAGGAAATGTCGCACAGAAGAAGCTTACCAGTAGGCAGAGTTTGCTTACATGGTTTCATACAAGCATTGATGGAAGTACGTATCAGTAATTGTGTGAGGAGATTTTTTCTTAGATGCTTATGATGACATTGGTGAGAATAGCGGGATTAAGATGTAATATAAAATTTTCGTGAAACGTTACAGACATTTTATGAAATATAGTATATGATATATTTATTATGTATTTGAAAAGGGGAATGAATATGGATGAGGATAAGGTAATTTCGCTATTTGTCGATTCAAACAAGGAGTTCTTGGCAGCGAATAAGCTTGATGTTGCACACTCAATGGTGGAAGGTAAGTGGTTTGTGTATAGCTTTGATGAACGTTACCAGTATTATGATTATTTCCATGAATTCAAGACTGCTACTGAATTGATAGATATCATATTGCAGGAAATGTCGTTTCACCTACGTTATTCAATTGACAGATACGAGGAGGTTCCGGAGGAGGAAACTTCAAGAGGAATTGCAGAATACCTTGACGACTATCATCATAAAGAGGATTATCTTGCAGAACTAATGGCGTGTTTTAAGCATATTGAGGATAGTGAATATTATAGAGACGTGAAGTTTTTTGAGTGTCTTAAGAAGATTTTAGATTTTAGAGCAGATTTGCACGAGCAGAAATCAAAAGAATAGGATATAATTAGAGCCGATGGTTATCATGATAGTGATATGATTGCCATCGGCCTTAATTATTATCCGGGCTGTTTGGTATAGTCCAGATACATTCATTCAAATAATAGGTCATAATGACCGGCTTTAGCATGTTCTCTATGATGAGTTTGCAGTGAAACTCTATCTGATTGGAGAAGCTTCGCCGCACCCAATAAGAGTCAACTTTGTATCGTTCACCATTGATACCGACATACAAAGGCTTGACTTGTCCGTCATCATTGAAAGAAGCGATGACAGGAACTATCTGCATGGGTAAATAATCATGGGAGTTAAGGGAGAGGATTTGACTCATGATGCCTCACTCCATTCATCGAATGTTTTCAATTCCATCAGCTCCTATTGAAAAATTTTAGAGAATCTGATACAATTATACACGAACATACATTCGATTTCAACTACAAGATGTGGTGTAAATTTTGGTAATGTACCCAAGTAGAAAAAGAAGGAGGCAGATGAGATGACAGAGAGAACTTATATTGCAATAGACTTAAAATCATTTTATGCCTCCGTGGAGTGCATTGAGAGAGGACTTGACCCGCTTACCACAAATTTGGTTGTAGCAGATGCAAGCAGGACAGAAAAAACGATTTGTCTTGCAGTATCGCCATCTCTAAAAAGTTTTGGTATTCCGGGTAGACCAAGGCTCTTTGAAGTGGTACAAAAAGTAAGAGAAGTAAATATTGACAGAAAAGCAAAGGCACCGGGAAAGAGATTGTCCGGAGCATCTTTTAATGCAGTGGAGCTTGCGAAAGACCCTTCCTTAGAGGTTGCATATATAGCAGCAGCTCCTAGAATGGCGTATTACATGGAGTACAGTACTAGAATTTTTGACATTTATTTGCGCTATATTGCTCCGGAAGATATGCATGTGTACTCTATTGATGAAGTTTTCATTGATGCCACAACCTACTTAAAAACATATAAGATGACTGCTCATGAGCTTGCGCTTAAGATGATAAGGGATGTGCTTTCTGAAACAGGAGTGACCGCAACTGCAGGTATCGGTACAAATATGTATCTGTGTAAAGTGGCAATGGACATTGTGGCTAAGAAGATGCCGGCAGATAAGGACGGAGTACGTATCGCAGAACTTGATGAGATGTCTTACCGGAGATTATTATGGAATCACTCACCGCTTACGGATTTTTGGAGAGTAGGTCCGGGGTATGCAAAGAAGCTTATGGCAAATGGGCTTTATACTATGGGTGATATAGCACGGTGTTCTTTAGGTAAGCCAAATGAATATTATAACGAGGCATTTTTATATAAGCTCTTTGGAATCAATGCAGAGCTACTTATTGACCATGCGTGGGGATGGGAGCCTACTACGATTGCAGAGATAAAATCGTATAAACCGCAAAAGAACAGTCTTGGCTCCGGTCAGGTACTTCACTGTGCTTACACCGCAGAGAAAGCAAAGCTCATTGTAAAAGAAATGACGGATTTACTGGTGCTTGATTTGGTAGATAAGAAGCTTGTCACTGACCAGATGGTACTTACCATAGGGTATGACATTGACAATTTAACCGACCCTGCAATCAGAAATAAATATCATGGAGAGGTTACAACTGACCATTATGGCAGACAGATACCAAAACATGCTCACGGTACAATTAACTTACCGCATCAGACATCTTCCACGAAGATGATCATGAAAGCGGTAGAGGAATTATATGATAGGATTATAAATTGGGACTTACTTGTCAGAAGAGTAAATATTGTGGCTGCAAGGGTAGTGCCGGAGCGGGATGTATGCGATACACCAGCCTTTGAGCAGCTTACCTTATTTACGGATTATTCTGCCTTAGAAGAGGAAAGAGAGCAGGAAAAAAAGGAACGTGAGAAAGAGAAAAAAATACAGCATGCAGTTTTAGATATTCAAAAGAAGTTTGGAAAGAATGCTGTCCTTAAGGGTATGAATTTTGAAGAGGGAGCAATGACCAGGGAGAGAAACGGACAGATTGGAGGGCATAAGGCATGAGCGGATATTATAAAGACGAGCATAGATATGATGATATTATTAGTCTGCCACACCATCAGTCCACGGAGCGTGCGCATATGTCACTTCATGACAGGGCAGCGCAGTTTGCTCCCTTTGCAGCTTTATCTGGTCATGAGGAAGCCATCGAAGAGACAGCAAGACTTACGGATGAAAAGATTATTCTTGATGATAGTGCCATAGAGAAAATCAATGAGAAGCTTTATGAGATATCACAGAATCTATCTGAAAAATGGAATGTGACGATTACTTACTTTAGACCGGATGCACTGAAAAAAGGTGGTGCATATTTAACGGACGTAGGAAGTATAAAAAAGATAGATGAGATTGAGAAAATTATTATCATGGACAGCGGTATGAAAATTAAAATGGAGCAGATTGTAGGAATAGAAGTCGTGTAGAAATACATGGCTTTTATTTTTTTGCCAAATTTGCAGAGTATCCATCCCCCGGGGAGATGGGCGGGGGTAAGGGGGTAGGAATGGTACACAAATAAAACTAAATACTTTCGGCTGACAAAAAACTATAAAAGATAAGCCAAAACACATCATCCTGAGAAAAGAAAAATTTTTCTTGGGATTTTTTATTGCTTTTTTGCAATCAGCTTTTTTTGACCCTAAGTACTAAATGTAAGGAGCAAGAAGAGGAAAAACCTCTTAAGAAATTAAGCTTCTTATAGAAAATCGGAAAGGAGGAAAACACTCATGCAGAACGTAAAGAGAAAGCTTGAAATGGCTATTTTAAATGCTAAGTCTTTCATTCAGGCAAAGAAGGAAGGCTCCGACCAGCTTATGGTTATGTTCATCATCATCGCTGTAGCGGCAGGTGTGGCAGGTCTTTTGTACATCTTTGCAAAGGACACATTGCTCCCTGAATTCCAGAGCAAGGTAAGTGAACTGCTTAATAACTGGTTCAATCATGCGTAAGGAGGAAGCAACAAATGAGTGCAGGTATGAGAGCCATCGCTAAGGAAGAAAAGCGAATGGAGAAGGAAAGAAAAAGGCGTATCGAACTTGCAAACAAAATGCTGATTCCGGCAGGTAAAAAAACTTCTGAATCCATGGGAATCATCTCGTTTGACCCAAACGGAACATTCAGGTTAAGTGAAAACCGCTGGCTGAAAGTATTTAGCGTGGAAGGTAATATTCCACAGCTTGCAAGAATCGCCTTAGACCTTTCCGGAAGAATCCGTATTGTCTGGCACTTAGGAGAGGAGAGTGGCAGGGTGACCTGCCACTTAAGTCTTATTGAAACCGGAGAGATTTACGAAGAGGTTAGGCAGCTTATGTCGAAGGATGAAGAGTCAATGAAAGAGGCCGTAAGACTTACGCCGCTTTCGGTAGACGAGGTAATGAATCATATTTTAGAGGAGTTCGGTCAGTCTATCCGGTTTTCATATGCTTCTTATGTGCGTGGTAATAAGGATTGGAAAAAAGAATGCTTCCTTCCTATAGCTGAGGGAGTAGAAAACTTTAGTGTCGGAAGAAGCTACGGGGAAGCGTTTTATGCGCTATCCTATCCATCCATCTTAAAGAGTGGATTTATAAAGAGACTTTGTGAGCTTGGCTGTCAGATGTATGTGTGCGTGGATGTAAATTCCTTAACTACAGAAGAACAGCTTGATTTTAACTTAAATCTTGAGAAGCGGTATAACAGAAGACTTCCTGCAAGTATCGAGGAAGACTACTTAAATATTTCGCTTTCCATTGTTTTATTGTGCGATTCCGATGATGCGAGGGAGATTATTGAGAAAACAGTGATTTCACTTGCAAATGGATATGAAATCATGCTTAGTCCAAGTTTTCACGAGCAAAAAGGTGTAGCCGAGAGCATAATCAGCTTCGGGCTACTGGATAAAAAGATAATGAGAAATGTAAATGTGGATGTGGCAGATATGCTTTTGGGAGGTGAGTAGATTGCAGATGCCTAAATCAAAGTATGAGCAGACAAAGATTTGCGATATACCGCTTCACAAAGAAATGTTATCGGTACAGGATGTATTCTCCATCGTAAGCATTGATGAGAGCGGGATTTTCGAACTTTCCAATAAGCTGTTTTCAGAGCTTTGTGTGCTTAGTGACGTAAACTTTGCAGGAGTAACGGACGCAGAGCAAAAGCAACTCATCATCAATCTGTCTAATGTATTTAAAACCATTCCCTGTAGATATTCTTACTCGGTAGCAAATGAGTACGTGGATGAGCGTGGCTTTAATGCAAAAATCACATATGACCTTAAGGGAGATAAGTATGACGGACTTAGAAGAAATTTTAACACCGTCATCAAGGATAAGGTAGAGGATGCAAGACAAGGGCTATATCAGACCATCTATTTAACGCTTACCATAAAGGCGGAGAACATGACAGATGCCAAAGCAACATTCCGCTCCATGGAAAGTGCCATTAGAAGTGCATTTGTCAGTATCGGTGTAAATGGTATTGCCGGAAGTGTGATGCGAAGAGTAGGGATTGATGAGAGAATGCAGCTTTTGTTTAACCTTACTCATGCCGGAGTAGATACCAGATACAAGTTTCATTTTGAAGATGAGATTAAACAGAAACATGACTGGATGAATATTATTTCTCCGGTAAGCATCTGCTTTGAAAATGAGCGTTTTACCATGAACAACCGTATAGGAAAGGTGTACTTCGTTGAGGAGCATCCAAAGAGCTTAGAGAGTGATATTATTGCTACTTTAACGAAGGTGAACTGTACAAGCTATATCACGGTGAATAATGAACTTTTGGAGCTTTCTGCATTTAAGCAGGAGATAGCAAGAAAGTACATGGGCGTTGGTATGAAGATTGAAAACGAGAAGCAGAGAAACCGTAATAATAATGACTTTTTGGCAGATGCATCCACGAAGCTTCTTGGAGAAAAGGAAAAGCTTGATTCATTCTCAAAGGCATTAGATTCCAGTGATGACCACTATTATAACACCACAATGCTTGTGTTTGTACTGGCAAAGGATGAGGAGGAGCTTAGAGCGATTGAAGAAAAGCTGTATAATGCAGCCTCTCTAAAATCACTAAAGCTTAAGCCTTGTTTTGGAAAGCAGAGGGAGGCACTTAATTCTGTATTGCCGCTTGGCATTCAGGAATATAAGCGTGTCACGAATTTTTCTTCAAGCTGCCTTGCCATGTTAATGCCCTATAAGACACAGGAGCTTTATGAACAGGGCGGTATTTACTATGGTGTGAACCAGCTTTCACAAAATGTGATTATCGGGAATAAGAAGCTTCTTAAGAACCATAACGGCATGATGTTTGGTCAGTCCGGTTCCGGTAAGAGCGTATTTGCAAAGTCAGAGATTTTGGGAACCTTTGTATCCTACCCAAGAGACAAGATTATTATTGTATCGCCTATGCCGGAATACGGAAAATGTGCGGAAGTTACGGACGGAGTAGTTATCTACTTTGACGGTTCAAAGGGTGTCTATATCAACGCCATGGACGTGGATTTTCGTGGTGTGGATTATGCAAGACTTAGAGAAATTATCTCTGATAAAGCAGACTTTATTCTTACGCTTATCAGTTCCTGCTTAAAGCGGGATATGACAGCGGAGGAGCAGGGACTTATTGATAGTGTGGTGGAAAAGGTGTATTCCGAAAATTACGCCATGCGAAAGAGACTTAACGGTGAAGTGGATGAGGAAAGTGAGTATGATATCCCCGGTTATTTAAAGAGCAGTGCCGCATACACGGTAGGGGTAAGTGAAATGAGTAACGAGGAACAGATTCGTGCATATTCACCTACCTTACAGGATGTGTACCAAGGACTACTTGATGAAGGTAGCAGCTTAGGAAGACACCTTGCTGCAGCAATGGAGATATTCGTGAATGGTTCGCTGAACCTCTTTAACCACAGAACCAACGTGGACTTATCGAACCGCTTTATTGTATTTGATTTGTCCGGGCTTAAGGAAAATTTACGTGTGACTGCAATGCTAATCATGATGGAAACGGTAAGACAGTCCATTAAAGCAAATTCCAGTGAGAACATTTGGACCCATCTTTATATTGATGAGTTCCATGAACTTTTAGCAGTGGAGCAGGTGGCAAACTTTGTGCTTAAGCTCTGGAAGGAAGTACGTAAGCTCTCCGGAATCTTATGCGGAAGCACTCAGAATTTAAGTGACCTTCTTAATAATGATTATGGTGGAAAACTACAAGCTATTCTGTCAAACACAGAGTACTTTGTGCTGCTGAGTCAATCCACCATTGATAAGAATAAGCTTATGCAGTTTCTGCCAAGTATCAGCCCTGCGATGTTTAATTTCGTAGATAACGCTGCATCCGGTACAGGACTTTTAAAAATGGGAAGTGTGACCGTGCCGTTTGATATGAGAATGAGCAGGGACAGTGAAATATACAGGATTGTGAATACAGATGGAGGAGAGAGCAATGTTTAAATCATCAAATGCGGTATTTAAAGATAAAAACTGCTTTGTAGATGATATGAAACGCTTTGTGTGTGATGAGGCAGCAAGATTTACTACAAGTGGTAATGAAGCTGCCTCTGCTTCTATAGATGAGGCTTTCGAGAGAGGAGTGCGTTTTTCTGTAGAAAAAAATAAGCGTGCTATCAAAGCTCAAAAGCAGGTCATTAAAGAACTTAATACAGAGAAAAAAGAATTGCTTAAGACGGATATCGAATCAATCCATCCATCTGAAGGAGAAGGTGGCAGTACAGATTCTTCGTCTTCTTCTAATACTTCGGAGAAGGATTCTAAGGAAAAGAAAGAGTCTTCCTCTAATCAGCGTTCGGAGAAGGAAAAGGAGATTGACAGTAAAAAGGAAGCTGTGAAGAAAGAAAAGAGTAAGGAAGCAAAAAAAGCCGGTGCAAAGGTGGCTGTGGCAAATCTACTAAAAGCAAAGGCGGAGATGTCAAACGATTTGTCCGGAGAAAAAGTAACCGGTGATGCCATGAAAGACGGTAATACCGGAATGATGAAAATTCTGACTTATTACTTAAATCCCATGACTTATATGCGAAAGCTTGTAGCATATCTTGGAGCGGTGATAGCACCGTATATTTTAGCATTTATGGCGATAGCGGCAGTTGTGATGATTATTGTGATGTTTATCTTTAGTATCTTACAGCCGTTGCAGGAGATTGGTAATGCAATCACAAATTTCCTCTCCATGTTTACAGCTACGGAAGAGTATGTGGATGAAGGGATGTCACAGACAAAGATTGATGAGATACTTGCAGGGATTTCGGCAGATGACACGCAAAAAGCAGCAGTGTCTTATGCACTCTCAAAAGTAGGATGTGATTACGACCCATACGACAGAATGAGTGGTACAAGCTTTGATTGCAGCTCCCTTGCGTATTATGCATGGGAGGCGGCCGGAGTTGATATCAGTTTTGGTATGGGGTATCCCCCAAGTGCAGCAGAGGAAGCAAAGATGCTAGAGCAGTTCGGATATAGTATAGGAACAATGGATTTACAGCCCGGAGATTTGGTTTTTTATGGCGGTAACGGTAATGGAAGATACATGGGAATTTATCATGTAGCAATTTATATCGGAAACGGCATGGCAGTTGAAGCCTTAAATGAGAGTAGCGGTGTCGTGTATCAGAGGCTTCGTACACAGAATGCAATTATGGTTTGCAGACCAAACAGATAACAGGAAGGAGATTATTTATTATGGCAGATGAAATTGCTCAGGTAGTAGAAATGGAATATAAAGGCGTGTATTACGCATTCAAAGGCACAAAGGAATCTATTGCTGCCATTGTAAGTGCAATTAAGGCACTGATGGAGTGGAAGCATGAGAAGTACTTAAATAAGCCGGGTAACTGTGACTGGAAAAAGATGCAGGAGATTTCTAAGGGGACGCCTCCTCTTTTGGAGTTCCCGAAGGAGATGTTTGAAGAAAAGATGGTAGGCAGGGAAAAGGATGGTACGCCTATTATGAAGTCAGACTTTGACCTTTACTGTGAGAAGTATGATTTGCGTTATTGTATCATGCCTGACTTAAATCCGAATGATGATTATATTCCGGTGGCAGTGCCTGCTCAGGATATGGGTATTCATCAGGAGCAGATAAAAGCGGTAATGAACCGTAGAATCCAGTCGGAGGAAAATAAGGATAAGGAATACGATGCGAAAATTGCAGAACTTAAGGAGCGTATTAAAAACGCAGAGGGAGATATGGCGGCAGCGCAGGAAGAACTTAAGATGTTAGAGCTTGGTAAGAGCCAGAATCAGGAGCTTTTGGTTGAGTCTAAGGAAAAGCTTGAAAAGGACAATGTATTAGACTTTGCGGAGTATTTAAGACAGGGTAAAGGAACTTTGATGGAAACTGATCCGACAATGGCTCTTACACAGGAGAATGTCTGCGGTATTGTAAAAGAATTTACTCCGTATGAGTGCATGTTCCCGATTCGTGATGAGAGCTTAGTACCAGACAGTAAGGAGATTTATTATACCCAGCGTACTTCGGATGACAAGATTCATGTGATTAAGAGAAGATTCTTAGAAGATGAGCATGGAAATATTTATTCTGAGTATTGTATCAGAATGCAGGGAAGCAGTGATATTAAGCGATTTGATGATAAGGGAAAATCAAAAGAAGAGTGGGAAAAAGAACTTCCAAAGGTATTAGAGGCTGGCGGATTTATAAATGATGAACCGACAGCGGTATCTTCATCCGAAGAACGATTCCTTAAATATCAGGAGTTTTTAGAGAGAAATTTTAGTAAAGCCCCTGATGAGGGGCAGGAGAAAACGGAAGTGTATAGCAGCGAGGAAGCAAAGGAATTTGTAGAGGGCTATGCGAAAGAAAAAGAGATGGGGCAGGTTTATGAGGAATCTTTATACACTACCGTTGCAGTACCTGCAAGTAAGATTATGGCAGACGGAGAGCAGGTTGTATGTATGGAGCTTACCGAAGGTCTTGTTAAGGGTGTCATGGTAGAGTCCATGGATGATATTTCTGCAAGAGTCTTTGTAAAAGAGGATGCCGTGTACTCCGTAGTAAAGCCGGATGGTCAGACCAAGGAAATGACCGGAACTGACATTGTGGCAGAAGCAACAAAGAGTGCCAAGGAAGAGCTTGCAAAAGCGATTGCGAAAGGAAGGTAAGAGGTATGCCGAAAGCGAAAGCAAAAAGGGGCGATAGAAGTAAGTCCATAAAGAAGCATACCAGAACCTTAAAGCAGACACTTATTATATACGCAGTTGGGTCACTTATCTGCGTATATCTTGGGTGGCTGTGCGGAGCAGTATGGATGCCGGGAAATGATTTTCAGCAGTTTATTAACAACTTTCAGCAGTTCATATTGATAGAGCATCACTTTATTGTAGGTGTAACCTATGCTACGCTTCCATTCATCGGAGCATTTTGGGTAATGTTTTCTCTTGCATTTATTATGATTATGACACGATTTGAACATCCTTTTGCCGGAGAAGAATACGGTGTTGCTAAATGGGGAAATGCAAAGGACTTTACGAAGAAATTTGCAAACCATGACGAGGCAAATGTGGTGGAAGTAGTAACAGGGGAAGTAGTAGTACCCGGGGGACTAAAGGTAAATACAAAGAATTACTGGCTTGCAGAAGGTGTGTATGTATCTATTGATAATGTCAACACCTCAAACCTAAACATCCTAGTAGTAGGACCTCCGGGTTCCGGTAAGTCCTTTAGGTTAGCACGTCCGATTCTTTCCCAACTTTGTGGAAATTTCCTTGCCACGGACCCGAAGGGAGAGCTTTATAAGGGAAGTGGTCAGTTTATGGAAGACAATGGATATGAAGTTATGGTCATGAACGTGGAATCAGAGGAAGCCATGGCAATGAGTATTCATTTCAATCCATTTGTGTATATCCGTAATGAGTCTGACATCATGTCCATTGCAAGTATCCTTATGAAGTCAACCACGCCGCAGGATGAGGCCGGTGGTGGTGGCAGTGACCAGTTCTTTGAACAGTCAGCGGAAGTATTGCTTACATCCATTTTGTATCTGATTCATTATTATTATCAGCCAGCAGCGCAGAACTGGAGAACTTTTGTAAAGCTCTTAAATGCAACTACCGTATATACAAAAGCAGATGGCTCTATTGATAAGGCAAAGTGTGAGATTTTAACCATTGCCACAAGAGCACAGAAAGCATGGCAGAAAATGTATGGAAAGGACTTCCCGGGCTTTGTGGCGATTGAAAAGTATTATAACGGTGCTGCAGAAACCACATCCTCCATTGTAGCAACCTTGGATGCACATTGTAGATACATGAAGCTTGAATGTGTGCAGGAGTTACTTTCTGAGGATGAGATTCACATTGCAGAAAGCTTTGGATATTCCAAGAAGAGTGAGAATAGCAAAACCGGTAAGCGTATTTTGTATATCGTGACCAGTGAAGATAAGAGATACTATGACTGGATTCCGTCTATGGTATATTCCCTGTTTTTCGATGAGCTTTATCACTTAACAGCCATTGACCCGGAACTTCACGAAACACTTCCTCAGCATTTAACTTTCCTCATGGACGAATTTGCCAATGTTACATTGCCGGATTCCTTTGTAGAAAAGCTTTCCACTATGCGAAGCAGAAATATGTCTGCGGTTATTATTGTGCAGAACTTAATTCAGCTTAAGAGAAAGTTCCCTAAGTTTGATATGGATAAGGACTTAATTGGTAACTGTTCCATTATTGATATTTTAGGTGCGCCGGATATGGATTCCTGTGAGTACTTAAGTAAGCACTTTGGTACACAGACCATCCATAAGGCAAGTGATTCCGATGCGAAGGATTATAAGGGGCAGTCATCCCGTAGTGAAGATGTTATGCAGAAGAGTCTTTTATCCGCTGAGGATATTTTCGCTATGAAAAAGGATGGAGAGTGTGCCATTGTAATAAAGGGCACAGACCCGTTGTATGAAACAAAGTGCCGTATGGAAAATACACCGTTTGTGAAGCTGCTTTGCAGAAAAGATAATCCGTATAATCCGGTAAAACGCAGAAAAGAAAGAGAGCTTGAAAAGAGTAAGGAAGAGCGGATGTTTATTTCCGGTGAGAGTGCCAGGGCAAAGGTAGCCGAAATGAAAGAAAACGGTGTGCAGGTGATTACTTTTACCGAAGAGGATGTGAATGCCTTAGATAGAGCATTTCGTTCCGGTCAAAAAATTCCTGCGATGAAACTTACAGAAACGCAGATAAAAGCTATCAACCAAAACTTCCTTAAGTATCAGGATAAGCAGCAGATGAGTAAGATGCTTGATATGTCACGGTACTTAGAAGGTCTTTCTGATACACCGGAGGATAGAGCGATTGGTAAGAAACGTGGTGAGTGTGCCCAGATGCTAAAGAGCGCAGGGTATTCCAATCTTCAAATCAATCTCTTATATCCGTATATCATGGAGGGAAAGAGTGCAGATGAGATAATGAAGTTATTCTCAAAGGATTCCTCGGAGGAAGAAATCGAGAATTTACTTAAAATGTTTGGATAAGTAAGGAGGCCATCAGGAGCGTAAGCTTCTGATCGGCTTCCTTATTTTTGCAACTTTTTATGAGAATACGATTTCGATTGATTTTTGGGAGGAAAGTACCGATAATAGAAGTGAAAGATTTTTGATTGGAGGGATGGTTTATGTGGCTTGAGTTAGATATAAGCGGTATAGAGGTGAAATTACGAATCAATGGTTACAGACCATTTACAAAGGAGAATTGGGATAGTGACTGGTGCAGATGTGATTTTCTATTTTCTTCCGGAGATTGGCTTAATTACCACAAGGAAGAGGATGAAGTGTTGTTATCCTGTGAGGTGGAGGAGTTAGAGGAATCACTTACAAAGCTCTTGAATAATGAACTCACGGAAGTAAAAGAAATATTATGTCTGGAGCCGGATTTTAATTTTATTCTGCATCCACAAAAAGATTTACGTACTGACCCGAGATATACCTACGTGCAGGAAGGTTATGAAATACAAGACATATATATGGACTGGAAGATATTCTTTTGGAACGAAGGACTTACGGATAATCATTTGACTGTGGTATTTGGTAGAGAGGATATTATAAAGCTAAGAGATTATTTGGCAAGTGTTATCCGAAAATAAAGATGTGGTATTGGAAGGAGCGGAAGGTATGGCAGAAGAAAAGTTATGCGAGCAGAAAGGCGAAGATATTCCTGAAAAGAAAAGTTTCATTGCATGGGTGAAAGAGCATAAGACGCAGCTTTTGTTAGCAGGAGTTAGTGTTACCACAATTATTATGACAGTATTGGGCATCAAAAATAAAGAGGCTATCAGCACATTATGGGAATCGCTCAAAAAAGAGATTGAAAAAGGTGCTATGTACAGTAGTAAATGGTTTGAAAATGCCAGTCTGGAAGAATTAGAAAAGGCAAGGGAAGTTGTGAGGCTTGATTATGTGAATCCAGACCTTGATATGGATTATAGGAACCAGTGTTGGAACCTTCTTTCAAGATTTGATAATGCGATTAGTAAGATTAAATGGGCGGGGAAGGAAGTAGGTTTTCCTGTTCACAGCAGCCATGGTTGGCATTTACCAAGTGATGACTAATTGATTTTAATGGCGTGAGCACAGCCTTAATGTAGCTTAAGATGAATTATGGCGTATATACCAAAAGAACATGAAAAGTATGATGTATTACCTATGTGTCGCAGGGAGGGCGGGGAAGTGTTTTCCTACCCAAGTAGGCAGATTGAAGAGTTGGGTAAAAAGCTTCCTGATGATGAAAATATGATTCCATATGGCTATAGGAGTATGGAAGAGTACATGCAAAGAATGGAAGAATATGCGGCAAGGTATTTTACTTTAGAATCTGATAAGCAGCTATTTGTTGAGTTTAAAACCCTCATGGAAGAGATGAATCGAAAAGAGGAATGGTCGATAGTAAGATATATTGGGGAGTCCGATGATAATTTGTTTGGGCTTACCCATGGACATACCTACTATTGGCCATGCAGTAAAAGTAATCCAAAGTATGAGGGCGTTATTGATGATGAGGAGTTTACCTCTTACTGGTATTCTACGGAACCAGAGGATTGGGAGATACTTTTAGACCCTACCGGAATGGCATATGCAACTATTTACGGAGAATCGAAGGAGCATACAACTAGAAAGCTGTATGAAAAAGTGATGGAGCAGATTGAGCACATTTTGAATTGAAGTAAGAAGGAAAATTTGAATTTTACGCACTATTAACTTTTGGATATAAAGTGCCGATATTACAGATATAGAAACGGATTTCTGTATCAATTTTCAAGGAGGATGATACCATGATTAGAGCAGCTAATTTAACACAGGTAACAGATTATTAT
>JAGBCB010000044.1 GCA_017938145.1 Lachnospiraceae bacterium | reverse complement strand
TTTGCAAAGCTTCCATCGCTGTCTGCTTTCGCTACTTCTCTGCTCATTACCAGCTTATTGATTCTTACATTTTTAAATACGGAACTTCCAAATGTTTTTCCTCCGATTTCAAAGCTGTCTATTACAAGATTGCTGCATTCATAAAACACTCCCCAGCCAAAAGTTTTTACATTTTCTGGTATCTCTGCCTCCTTTAAATCGGCACACTGATAAAATGCTCCTCCTCCGATTTCTTTTACTGAATCTGGAATCACAACTTTGGTCAATCCTGTTTTTCTAAATGAATAGGAACCGATTTTTTCTAACGTAGTCGAAAATGTAATATCAATCAATGTCGCACAATCATCAAATGCATAACTTCCAATTTCTTTTACTGTTTCTGGAATATTTATTTTCTCAATACCTAGACACCTATAAAATGCATTGTTTCCGATTAATTCTAATCCTTTATTCAATGCAACATTCTTTAGCTTATGAATACACTTCGATTTTGGTGAATTATCTCTTATGCCATAATAAACGGTATAATTATCCGCACAAACTAACTCCACATATGCTGACTTCTCAGTCAACATCTCAGTCAAATCATATCCACCATCAGAATTTGAGTGGAAACCATATACCTCTCTTCCCGTGTCTGATGTTCCCGGCAATCTAATGGAAACCAAATATGCAGAATCATACTTCTGAAATTCTGCATACCCCTTCTCAGATAACCCAGTACATAAATACTTATCGTAATGTGTAGCATATGTAAAGCAATCACTTGCCAACTCCAGTTCCACTCTCACATTACCTTCCGTCACAGGGGTTGGTGTCGCTGTTGGTGCCGGCGTAGGAGTACTGGTTGCCGTTGGCACCGGTGTATTCGTTGCCGTTGGCACTGGTGTATTTGTTGCTGTCGGCACTGGCGTACTTGTCGCCGTTGGCACTGGTGTATTCGTTGCTGTCGGCACTGGCGTATTCGTTGCCGTTGGCACTGGCGTATTCGTTACTGTCGGCACTGGTGTGTTCGTTACCGTTGGCATTGGTGTATTTGTTACTGTTGGTACAGGTGTATTTGTCGCTATTGGTATCGGTGTGCACGTTGCTGTTGGTATTGGCGTATTCTCCGCTTCTCCTATAGCCTTCTCCACATCCTGTTGTTTTTCCCAGATATCCTTAGACAAAATCTCCTCTTCTGCCTGCTCTAATATTTCTTCTGCCTTTTCATATTCACCCATTTCCATGTAAATATCAGCCAGGGCAAGGTAGGCATCTTCATTTTTCGGGTCAATTTCAATCACTGCCAGATAGCTGGCTATCGCCTGTTCATAATCCAATTCATCCAGATACTTTTCGCCAAGACTTAGCTGTTTTTCCACACTTTTTGCCTTTGCCGCCTTAGGCACAAAAATAACCAATAACGCAATCAATACAATTCCTAAAATCAAAGCAACAATCAATAATAATGTCTTATTCAGCTTATTTTTGCTCTCCACCTTAATCTCATCCGACATGTTTTACACTCCTCTCATTTGTCAGCGATTTTTATTACATAAATTTCAGCCATTCCCAAATATAACCAAACCTTATTCCTATCACACACGCTGCTCCAATGGCAATGGAAAACGGAAATTGTGTCAGGCCCTCTTCCTTTTTTACAATTCTTCGTATTACCAGTGGTTCACCAAATAAAGCTCCCAATATAATTGCCAGAAGCAGCACATTCAGTCCCATCTTCCACTCCAGGAATGCTCCTACCACACACAAAAGCTTTGCATCACCGGCCCGGAAAAATTTCAGCCGCCAGCAGAGAATTCCTACTGCCAAAAGGGCGAAAAGGCCAGCGATTGCCGGAAGAACTTCTCTTTCCGGCAAAATCAACGCAAACAAGATCCCAAGCACAACACCTGCGACATTTACTTCATTCTTAATTCTTCTCATCTTAACGTCCTGCCACATGGCAATAATTAAAATCAGGGTAAAACATACCCAATTTGCATACCTCAATACGTCCATCATAGTTCAATCAATATGGCAGAAAAATTATCCTCTGCCTTTCCCCTTCGTATTCTGTCTGCTGTCTGATTCAACACTTTTTTCACATCGCTTTGAAAAGGTTTCCTGTATAGCTCCTTCTCCTCCAGATAGGTATAATAACCGTCGGTACAAAGCAGCAGTCTTTGCTTATGCTTTACCTGTCCGGTCAGGAACCTGCTGTAGAATTCATCCTTAATTCCCATGGCATTTGTTAAAACATGCCGTTTCTTATGGGTCAGCATTTCCGTCCTCGTCATCCGCCCGGCATCGTATTCCTCCTGGCACCAGGTCTGGTCCTTCGTCAACTGGGAAACCGCCTTCCCGTCAATCAGATATACCCTGCTGTCACCAACCTGGTAGATGATATACTCATCATCGTAAATAAATACAAGGGACAGAGTAGTTCCAATCTTTGTGTTCATTTTCTGCATTTCCATACGAATGCCCTCATGAAGCTTTTCTATTACAAATCCCAGCGTATCACAAAGTGCTTCCATGCTTGGTTCCTGTTCCATCGGAAGAATCTCTGCATTCCACCACTTTTGTAAAGAATCTGTTACATATCGGCTGGCCCAGTCACCGTGGCACAGTCCTCCCATGCCATCGGCCACCACCGCCAGAAGCGCTTCCTTTCTTAGAAACAGTTTCCGGCACACTAATATACTATCTTCATTTTTCGTACGAACATTTCCTACGTCAGAAACCGCTGCCACCTTGTATTTCATTTCACGTTCTGCTCCTTTTACTCCTGAAATGTCATTTCTTCATTTGCAAGACGAATCACATCTCCGGAACTGATTTCCATCTCCGTATATGGCGGAAGTTGTCTTCCGTTCAAATACGTATGATTCGAAGAATTTTCATCCTTAATGTAGTATTTTCCCTGACTGCACTGAATGCTGGCATGATTTCTGGAAATTACACCTTTCGGAATCGCATAATCCACTTCCACCTTACCATTACCGATTCTAAATGGAAAATGTGCTACTGTTATACTGTTTCCATTATGTATCAGTTGCGGTGCACTCTGCACTCCCAGCATTTCTGTCTTAGCGCTTTCCGCTTCCAGCATTACCGTGCCGGACCATCCGCTTACATTCTGCTGTGCCGGAGCTGTATAAGTTCTTTCTTCCGCCTTCGAAACACTTGTTTTTGGTTGTTCTGCCTTTTTTTCAAACAGACCCGGAATCTTAAATTCACGTTCTGCTGTCTTTAGCTCCGTACTCTTTTTTCCGCTACCAAGAAGACCTCCCAATAGACTTCCTTTCTTCTCCTGAGGCTCCTTCTCCACAGTTTTCTTCTCTTCTTTCTTTTCCGGCTTATTTTCCATTCCAGGAACCATAAAGCCCAGACCACTGAAATCTACCAGTGGCTTTTTCTCTTCCGTCTTTTCTTTCTTTGGCATAAACTCAAAAATCGGCTTGGAAGGAGCTTCTTTCTTCTCCTCCCGTATCGGCTCCGGTGCTCTTCTTGTCGAAGCTTCCTGGGATGACGCAGTCTGCGGTGCCGGAGTTTCCTCCATACCTTCTTCCAGCTTTTCCAGTAAGCCCGCCAAAGAGAATTCCTGCTTATTTACATACTTTAATAAATTCAGGAAAAACATATCGTTATCATCCGTCAGATAGTCCACCAGAAGTCTCTGATAAAATGTCCGGATATCGTCAACCGATGTAATTTCCTTTTCTTCATACGGCAAATAAACCATGCCTACCTTGCTGTCCGGCTTTACGAAAATATAGTCTGGATGTAATACACACCTATTGAAAGATAAGAGATACTCCTCTGCTGTAAGAAGAGCCTTTAAAATATCCAGCAACAGCTTCTTTGCCTGGTTCCCCTTAATCTCATCTCCCAGAATATCACTCAAACGCTGCATCTTTGTAATGTCAAAATGAAGCTTACAGACACCATTCATTACCGTTCCGTGCATCGCAAGCAAGCCAGGGATTTCATTACACTCCAGCATTTTCACCTGAAACTTACTTAATGGCTCCTCCGCCTTCACGCAAATATAATTATTGATTCCCTGGGAATCATAAAACAACTTTACCTCTTTCATTTCGTTTCCTCCTTGTCTATTGACAGATTTCTCCTTCCGATTCATTTTTATACAAGTAATGCTCCCAACAGCAAAAATGGCACAAAGGGAAGTTCGCTTTTTGCTGTCGCTTTTTTTAATAGTAGCAGACCAATGCTAAAAAAGAACGCCAATATCATTCCTCGTATCAGCATGCCCACACTGGCACTTCCTGCATAAATACTGCAAAGCAGCAGTAACTTTATATCTCCGATACCGATAGCATCTTTTCGTAACAGGAAAATCAGCCCCAATACCGCCGCAAATACCACGGTTATAATTACGCTTTCATAGATATCCACCGGCTGCCTGCCGCTTAACCATAAGCCTGAATAAAACAAAGGCAGTATCAGATGCCACCAGTCCGGCAGTTCCCGGAATTTCAGGTCATAAACAGTAAGGCACAGCAGGTAGGTGAATAATCCGAAATACCAACAGGCAGTGATGCCACTCTGGGTTTCTTTGTACCAGGAGAGAACGGCAAGCAGGATGTTACCTGCTGCCAATATTGTCCCCCATTTTTTTAACGACAAACGGATATCCGGTTCCTTCCTGTTAATCAGTACCATTATGACAAGTTCCGCTGTTGTAGCTAGAAAGCATGTTAAAATCAAATAAATCATGTTATTCTCCACCTATCAGTCTTTGATATACACCAGGAGTATCTCCGCCAATCCATGGATGCATTCGGACCATCTGTTGGAACCTCAATGCTCCGTCATAAAAGAAAGGAAACTCATAATCATACTCCACAATCAGAAGAATATCCTTTGTTCCCGCTTCCACAATCAGGTCATATTCCAGATTCTGAATCACACTTCCCTCTGCTTCCATGGAGGATAGATAATCTCCAATCATCCATTTAACAAAATCGCCTCCTACCTCATTCATGGCAGAAATCAAAAGATAATTTACGATGGTTTTTCCGTCTACCGATTGGATAGTTTCCACTAATTTTTTTGCATCATCTCCGAACTTTTGCCCAGAAGAAATCGCCTCGCTGATATTATCCAGCCCCAGGTTCTCCAGCACAGAAATCATAATCCGCCCGTCGTCAATCAAAGTTTCCACACCGGATTTGATTTCCGCTTCTTTTTGGGAGGTTTCCTCTTTCAAGGTGAATTCTTCCATTCCTATGGTCCGCTCAATGACATATCCGTACTGCGCCAATGTCAGGCCGACATTCTGTAGTGCCTGCTGCATCACAAGGTGAAAATAAAATAATTTCAGCATACTCAGGATAAATACCATAACCATGATAAAGATAGGAAGTATGATAGCAGCTTCTACCGTAAGAACACCTTTTCTACTCTTGTGTTTTGCTCTAATCCGCTTCAACATCTGTATCCGTTCCTTTCCTAGTAGCTTTGCGCACTAATTACTTTTAGTCTTAGTCTTCCATCTCTCTTCATGCTTTCCGGAACAAGTCCGTTGGAAATAAACATATATTTCATACTGCATTCCAAATCCGCCCAAACTGCTACCGGTGCATTTTCCATTTTGAAGGAAGTTTGCCCGCCAACCTGCATATTTGCCTGAATTACCGCCTGAACTCTCTGAATTTTGGTTTCTGAATCCATAAGGAACAAGAACAAATATAGATGATGCTCATAGGATAATTCGATTTTACACTCTGCGGTTGCTGTGCTGCTGGATGGAACAATTTTTGATATATTATCCGATACAAAGCTCTTGGCTTTGCCGGTAACACCATTTACACTTGCTTCTACCTGCTCCATTACCATATTTTTCACGTTACTTACTGCCATAACTGCCTGTTCTTTAAAATTGTCCGTAACATCCTCCACAGTGCTTGCAATCTTATCCTTACCACTTTCAATGGTGTTCAAAAACTGTTTGCTTATCTGCTCTTCTGCTTTCTCCATTCCGGAAGAAACCGTCTGTTTTGCCGTAGGGTCCAGTTGTGAATTACCTGTTGTATCGTCCATGGCATTATTTATATTTTCCTTCAACTCTCCTGACCATTCTGTCAATACCTCATTTCCCTTGGTCTCTACCATAGAAAAGACTTCATCCAAGTTTTCTACCGTCTTATTATTAATTGCCTCATACACATCATACATTACTGCATTTACCTTTGTTTCGGCAGAGGTAACAAGAGCATCTGCTCCGGAAAGCACCTTTTCTGCAACTGCATCTATTCCGGCATTCACCAATGCCTCCAACACACCGCCGACAGATATATACCACTGACTGGAGCTCTTGTACACCGGAACACAACCATCATCATCTATCCAGCCCCCCTCCCCAGTCAGAACCAATACATCCAGAGCCGTCTCAGCCACCGTCCAGGCAATCATTAACACACAGGCTACCAACGGTGCAAACACTCCCGCCCATGACGAAATCGACATTGCCTGACTATAACGTCCTGGGTCTGTAAACATAGATATGGCATTCATCATCAAACGGAAACCAAACAGTTTTCCCTTAAAAGCCTCGACACTGTCGGTACCAAACTCAGCAGGGTTGGTGCTCCAGCTTTCCGTGTTGTCACCGCCACCGGTAATAATATATTCCACTTCAGCAAGGGAAGCATTATAATCCTTGTAAACGCCGGAAAACAGCTTATCCTTCGCATTATCTCCCTCTGCGCGCTTCTGGTAATGGGAATAATAATTTGGAAAAGTGGACATAATATAAGCATCCACATACAGATTATCTCGTGCTCCTTCGAACATATTTCCAAGCTGGGTAATCAGACTGCTTGCCACTGACAAAAGCTTATCAAACACACTCTCGTCAAGCTCTTCCTGGTCTCCTATAGAACAATTCTGCAATGTATATCCACTGTTAGAGGAAGCCACCGACTGATAATTTACCTTCAGCATATCCGAAGTAAACTTCTCATGTACCAAAGCTACTGCTTCCGTTTCTGCCTCTGCTTTATTATTTTCCGCTGCTTTTTTTTCTGCCTCCTTCTGCACAGCATCCGTATCCATTTTCTGTTCCTTAACTTTTTCTACATCCTCATCCTCTGTTTCCGGCTTGCCTACTGCCTTATAATTGCTTGCCAGCTCTAGCAGTGTATAGTAGCTTTTCTGGGTTCCTTCCAACAATTCTTCAGAACTGGTAACCACCGCCGGAAGCTTACTGTTTTTTGCCTCCTCAGAAAGTTTTCCTTGATCTTTTTTTTCAAATCCAAATTTTTCACATAAGGAACCAACTCTTCCTGTATCGCTGTTTTCGGCTTCGCTAATAATACTCTTTTTGTATGACTCTGCACTTACTGATAACAAATGTGAACCTTCTACAGAAACACCACAAAACTTTAAATAAGGTTCTATGCTGTTTAATAGTTCCAGACGCTCGCAAATTAAGAATGCATTACTCTTTATTTGAAGAATTTCTGTATCAAACACTGCCTTTTCTGACTCTATGGTAGTCGCTTCCTTTTTTGCCTCCAGCTTACCGATATACTCCTTGTACTTTGCTTCTACCGCCTCTAAATCTTTTCGAACGGAGTTTTCTCCCTCGTAGGCATCCTTATAAAGCTTATTAAGTTTTTGCTCTTTTGTCTCAATGGCAGTAATATGTTCGAAAGCACGCTCCTTTGCTTCTTCATAGTTTTTTGTTGCAGGAGTTACTACTTCACTGTAAGCGCTATACACTCCAGCGATACTCTCTTGATACCCTTTCAGTTCTTCCAGAAATTTCTTGTCATCTCCTTTGCCGGTACCATTCTTCAGCCAATCCTCAACCTGCTCAGAAACCACACTGGCCAAATACAACAATCTCTCTGCATTTTTATAATTTTGTGCATTAGATACTACATTTTCCTGCAAATCCCATAACTCAAAAACTGAATCACACTTCAACTCTACAAATTCGGTTACATTGTAGTCACTTAAGTTCTCAATCGTGTGGAACGAAACCGACATTCCGTTCTCCCAGTCCGGAACTGTTATTGTCTGAGCATTCTCATTAATAAACACCCGTAATCTTTCCAGCTCATCACGTAAAGCACTAAAAAAGTTCAGTGTTGCCCCATTTACCTCTTTAAAATACGTCTCGTATGCAGGAATATACGTAGCATCGAACAATGCAAGATTCCCGTACAAACTATAAACTCTGCCCTCCTCTGCCACATTTCCTGTATTATTTTTAATATCTTTCATCAGGCTGTCTACCCGCAGCAACACCTTATTTGCAGCTTCAGAAACAGAATACTCATCATTTTCAAATTCCTTGGTAATAGCACGCCTGTCCTGTGCTGCCTGTACACTTGACTCCATGTCCGTAATAGTCTTCAAGATATTGACAAAGCCTTCCACTTCGCCCATCAACTCCACCGGCGCACGGAATTTCATATATTCAATAATCTGATTTTCTACATTGGAAGTATTTGCTAACGTAACCGAGGTGCCTGCATCCAGTTCTGTAATCTGGAAATCATATAAGGATTTGGTGGTTAACACATTTTTGTCTTCGTCTGCATGAAGAACATTGTTAAGCAGAGTAGAATACTGCTCAGTGTCCACATCTATGATTCCCAGAGTTTCCTGCAGATAGCCGTTGTACAATGCCTCGATTTTAGATTCCATTGTTTCGCCTTCTGCAATGGTTATATCTGTACTAAACAACCCATACAAATCAAACACCAACTTATTATAACTGGACAAAACCGAACTGCTGGCGCTGTCCAGCGCAGATTCCATATAGGTCTGTGCCATGCGGTACCGGCCGGCATCCACCAGCATGCCCATAAAGACATAAGTTATCATAAAAATTATTAATAAAAAGACACTGATAACACCTCTTCTACTTGATAAATACCCCATGTGTCTTCCCCCTTTTTTTCTTCTGTTAGTTCTCGGATTTATTCTTGTTTTCTTTCAAATTCCGAAGAAGCTCTTCTAAAAACGAAACATTCCGCACAAAATCCGCCGGTTCCGTCAGCTTTGCCTTGGCAGTTACGGAATAGGTATCCTCCATCGGAAGCCCCATATTTGCCAACATCTGCATCATAGGACTCTTGTAGGTATTTTTTATGGTAACTGACACATAACGGTTGAAGATGTGATATCCGGCATCGCTGGTTACGGAAGACTCTGTTACCGTATTCATTCCGCTCTCTACCGTCGCCAAATTTCCCATTTGTGTATTTACATAATTCTGAATATTGCTCTTCTTTGTAGAGCCTGTGGTAAATAATTCTATAAAAAAGCGGTAAGGATCATGCTCTTTATAACTGGAACTGTCGATTGCCTGTTCGCCGGTTCTCCGCGTCTTACCAAGCAAAAAATTTAGGGCATCAGACACCTCGCTCTGATAAACCGTTGTATCCTGATCCTCGTGAAAAATATTCCAACCCGTACCACCTATGGTATTCCAGTTCATGGCCACACGATTTGCCACACGCATTGCTTCCGAACGTGCCACCACATTGTTGTATTGAATGATTGCCAAACTATATAATAAAAACAGTACTCCCAGAATCACCGGCATTACCAACGCCGCTTCCACTGTGATTACGCCACGATTTTTCTTTTTCATAACTGCCTCCTGAAGAATTCAGTACAGGAAATTGATATAAAATTCTGTGGAGAAAACTCTCCACAGAATCTTATATCTGTTACACTTTAACTAGATGGTTGTATTGCTGTTATCCTTTACGGATGGGAAAATATTCTCTAATGTTTCAGTTACCCACTTTACGATTGCATCCTTGAACAGAAGCGCAATAATAATCAGCACTGCTAAAATCAATAAGAGTTCAACAACCGCAAAACCATCCTCTTCTTTCCAGAATTCCTTAAGCATATTCATACTCCTAATCCTCCTTGTAAGATTTTTATTATTAATGCATCCGCACTAACAAACTATGTAAGTCTCAGGGTCATTACTGCCGGTGCCGCTACGATTAAAATAACCGCAAGCAGCATCAGCATCATTGGAAACAGTAATTTGGTTCCTGCTTCCTCTGCCACTTTCTTGGCCTTTGCACGACGATTATTCCATAATTCCCGGCTGATTTCGTTCAAAGCCATTAATACATCCGAACCACCACTGTGCATATTTTGTAACAAAACGGAAGATAATCTTCTTACCTCCGGCATATTGCATTTGGTACACAAAGCATCCATAGCCGCTTCCACAGTACTTCCATGTTCCATCAGATAGACACTGTGCTTTAATTCCCGATAAAAAGCGGTATCTCTTTCCATTTCCTTGGATACCTTCACCATGGCAGCCTTCAAAGACAATCCGGCACCGGATAAAATTAAAAGTTTATTTGCAAAATCCGGAAGAGCCATTACTATCTCCAAATGGCGGTCTGCAATCTTTTTATCAATTTCATATAATGCGGTATACCCTAGTATCACACCAAAGACCAACGCTATAAAAACAACGCTTATCTCCATAGAGGCAAGGGCCAGCAATGCAGAGAAAAAGCAGCCGATTACCAAATAGGTTGCCGCTGTAGCCCAGGTTACTCTTAAGTAAAATTCCACATACTCTTTTTCTTTTAACTCCATTAGGTTTTTGCGAAGCTTTCTGTCCAGATTAGATTTATACTTGTACCGAATCATCTCCATTAAAGCAAAGCCAATCACTGTCAGGGATTTGAAAGGATATTCTTTTTTGTCTAATACCTCACACAATGGTGTGTATTTTTTTTTGCCCTTACTGTAAAGCAGTACAACTAATACAAGAACAATAATTAAATAAATGGCACCCGCGGTGGATATGTCCGGACTCGTATCTATCGGTGGTGTTTCCTCCGGAAATACATTAGATGTCAATAATATCAATCTACTCAGCATAACCCTTCTCCTTTATATCTTAATGTCCGCAATTTTCTTCGACCATATAGCGCCCAACAAAATTACCGCCAGAGATATTGTTGCAATGATACGGCCTAAACCCGTATTAAAAATCGGATCCATAAAACCGCCTCCGGCCTTTGTCATAAAGAAAACCAGAGCCATCGGCATAACAATCAGTACCTTCTGCTCCATCTGCTGCCCAGCTATCATGGTTTCAATTTCTGTCTGTGTCTCGATTTTATCGGCGATAATCTGGGTGGTATTTCGAATAATTTGAATTAAATTACCACCGGTACGTTTAGAGATTTCAAAAATATTTGCAAAAGTCTGAATATTCTCCAGATGACTCCTCTCTGCAAAATCATTTAACACATCTTCAATAGTATTATTTAAGGACACTCTGCTTACCATCAATTCCAGTTCCTTAATTATAAAGGCATTCGGATCATTATACTGCTGCCGCATGTCTTCCAGAGTGACTGACAGTGCTTTTTCTACTGAATTTCCCGCTCCCACCGCCGAGGACAGGCTGTATAGCATGTCCTTAAACTGTAAATTCAGCTTATTTTTTCTGGATTTTATTATCTGTTTTCTCCTCATTTTCGGATAGAACAGACCACCCAACGCAAGCAACGAAGAAAGAATAACGTTTTGATAGAATATATATCCTACACAAAACAAAATTGCGCCGGCCGCCACAGCATAAAGCACCCATTCTACCGGGTTCATCTTATACTCATTATAATCGGTCCCGTTGCGCACTTCTGTTGTTTCCTGTACTCCTGCTTTTTTACCCATATCATTTTTCCCGCACTTTCTTTTGTAATTTACTTTGTTGGAAGCTTCAGTTTAATACCATTCATGACAAATTTTTCTGTATGAACCATGGAGTTTCCGGTTGGCTTAAAGGAACCTACCACATTACCGTTTACCAGTTCTTCCTGCTCACGCTCAAAGTGGAACAAAGGATTTATTTCATATTTCCCATCCTGATAACCTACCATTTCCACAATATCCAGGACCTTACGGCTCTTGTCACTGAGACGGCCCAAATGTACAATTAAGTCAATAGCGGAACCGATTTGCTGTCGAATCGCCTCGATTGGAAAATTTGCTCCGGTCAGTACCATGGTTTCCAGACGGGATAACATGTCCACTGGAGAATTGGCATGGCCCGTAGATAACGAACCATCATGACCGGTGTTCATGGCCTGCAGCATGTCCAAAGCTTCCGCACCACGAACTTCACCTACCACAATACGCTCCGGTCTCATACGGAGAGAGGATTTAATCAATTCTCTCATTGTCACCTCACCTTTTCCCTCCGTATTGGCCTGTCTGGTTTCCAGACGAACCAGATTTTGTACTCTCTGAATCTGCAATTCCGCAGAGTCTTCGATGGTGATAATTCGCTCATCCTCCGGGATAAAGTTTGACAGCGCATTCAAAAACGTTGTCTTACCGGAACCGGTACCACCACTTACAAAAATATTGCATTTTGCCTGCACACAGCTTTTTAAAAATTCCGCCGCTTCCGTTGTAATGGCTCCCCAGGCAATTAAATCTTCAAAACTGATGACCTTTTCCGGGAATCGGCGAATGGTTACCGTTGCTCCATTCAGCGCAATCGGAGGAAGCACGATATTTACACGGGAGCCATCCAGCAATCTGGCATCACAAATTGGATGAAGGCTGTCAACAGTTCTGTTTACATTGGCAACAATTTTCTGAATGATATCCTCTAACTGCTTATTACTGTCAAAACGCTCCGGCCTTCTGTACAAGCGGCCACTCTGCTCCACAAAAATACAGTCCGGACCATTAATCATAACTTCCGTTACACTCGGGTCATCTAAAATCGGCTGTAGTACACCCAATTTCCGAATGTTATTAAACACATAGCTGACTAGCTCTCTTTTTTCCTTCACGGTCATGAACTCGCTATTTAGCATTTGTTCCAGTACCTCTGTGGCACAGGATTGTATTTCTTCATCCTTTATTTCCGTCTGGCTTTCCAGCCTTCTGGCAACGCTTTCCACCAATCTTTGCTTATCTGCTTCCGTAAACTCCATATCCCTTTTCTCCTTATGTGTGCTGTTACAATAATCCGGTTTTTCCAGCAATATTCCGACAGCCCTTTTCAAAGGCTTCATTTATCTCCAGGATTTTCGAAATCCGTCCTGCGGTATTCAAAGATCTGGATACTGGGAATGCCGCCTGATATTCCTCTCCTGCACTCTGATTTTCACAACGGTTTAAAACGAAGATGCTTTTTGATAGAATTCCTCTGGATTTTAAATATGGGTCATTCTGTACTTTCTCCATTTTTCTCTTTCCATTTCTACCATCATTGTATACCCAGACAATTTTCTTGCTTTCAGACAAAATTGTTTCTGTAAAATCAGAAAAGGTGCCTGGCAAATCTAAAATAATATTTTCAACACCACTCATGAAACTTACAGCATGTAACATCTGCAATACTACCGTAGAAGAAAGCTCCAGATAATCACCAATATTACCTAACGTCGGAAGGACATAAACACCCTCTGCTGTTTTATCAATTGCATTCAAAAGCACAGCTGTTGTTTCTTCTCTCTTTTCATCAAATGAAAGAAGAATATCCTCCATCCGCTTTTCCTCATCGGCCGTATATAGGCAGTCTGTTACTGCAAGCGGTTCCAAATTCATATATAATGTTCTCTTTGTCTTTGCACATTCTGCCGCCGTAAGATACGCCAACGTTGTTTTACCGGAACCACCTTCCGTCGAAAAGAACGACACCAGCGTTGTTGCATTCTGTCCATCTACCAGAGTCTTTCCCGCCAGTACTTGAACCATATACTCTAACTCTTCCTTCACCTGAGATGCCCGCTGATAAATATTTAAGCAGCCCTTCTGTCCATCGCCTGGATAAATAGTATGCATACCTAAGGTTACATAAATTTTCTCTTCTTCAAACCGTTTCAAATACCCCTGCTCACATAATATCAAATCAAAATTTTGTGTCTTTACAGCCTGTTCTGCTACCTCTTCTTCTGAATAAGAAAATAAATCATACTCCAGTTTTTCTCTAGAAAGATATTCAGAGAATACCTTCAAAAAATACACATCAGCACTAAATAATAATAGTTTCACAATCCCAACCTCCATCTTCATGTATTTTTTCCATTAGTGTATATCATACTATACTGTCAATTATAACAATACTTTAGTATTTTGTAAATGGACTTTTCGGTTATACACTTATAATGATTATTATAATATCTTAATTTTCAGGAGGATTTGCTATGTTAGGCGAACAAATCAGAGACCTGCGTATGGCTAAAAATTTAAGTCAGGTCCAATTAGCCGAACGGTTAGGTGTTACAAAACAGACGGTCAGCAATTGGGAAAATAATAATATTCTTCCCTCCGTCGACATGCTGAAACATATTGCAAATTACTTTCATTGCAACACCGATTATCTCCTGGAAATGAATGAAGGAAAAGTATATATCGAAACCACTTACTTGACCTTGGAACAAACTATGCACCTTCAACAATTGGTTGATGATTTAATAACGTTAAATAAGCAACTGACAACTTCTCAAGAAACAAAATAAATTCATAAAAATAAGCGATACCAGAAAAATCCTGATATCGCTTATTTCAATTAATCTTATACTATTGATATATCCATTACAACTCCAGCACAATAGTAAACGGCCCGTCGTTCTCCAACGCCACCTTCATATCTGCTCCGAATTCTCCGGTTTCCACCACTTCCACCTGCTTTTTGCACTCCGCAATAATATACTCATAAAGTTCATTTGCCAGCTCCGGCTTACCTGCGTTAATAAAGGATGGACGATTGCCGTGGCTGCAATCCGCATACAAAGTGAATTGGGAAACCAGTAAAAGTTCGCCGTTTACATCCTTTAAGGAAAGATTGGTCTTGCCGTTTTCATCCTGGAAAATACGCAGTCCCAACAGTTTTTTAATATATTTATCCGCAATTTCTTTGGTATCCTCATTTGAAACCCCAATAAACACCAAAAAACCTTTTTTTATTGCTCCTATTACATTGCCATCCACGGTTACGCTGGCATAATTTACTCTTTGTACTACGAATTTCATTTTTCTGCCTCCTTTTGTTCCAGTATACCAGTTTTCCCATTTCTAATCAATTTCTAATTTGCCTTTTATGATTCTTATTTTTCTTTATGCTATACTTGAGACATGGAACAAAATTATACATTCAGAAAGGGATAAAATCATGGGAGAGTATCGTTGTGAAGGAATCGGAAGTGTCAATGGAGGTACCTATGACAGAATACATGTAGAGGGCATCTTTACAGCAAAAGGACCAATCAAAGCAAATCAGGTCAGTGGCGAAGGAGTTATGAAATTTACAACCCTTTCGGCAGAAACACTCACCTTAGAAGGTGTAACAAAGGTAGACGGGCTTCTGGAAACCGGAACCTGCAACTGTGAAGGCGTTTTAAAAGCAGGTGCCATCATGGTGTCCGGCGAATTATATTCCGACGGTGTCGTAAATACATCCATGTTAAAAGCAGACCACGCCACCCTGCTTCACAACAGTAAAAAAGAATCTCCACGACCGTTTGCCAGAGTCCGCTCTTTCTTCTCCGGCAGAGACCTTCAGGACGAAAAGAACGCCCGCATCCGTGAAATTGAAGCTAACACTTTAGTGATTGAGGATTATTCCGTGCAGAAAATTACCGGCAAGGATGTTATCATCGGCAAAGGCTGTTTTGTAGACAAGGTAATTGCGACAACCAAATTAAGAATACATAAAACCGCACAGGTAAAGGATTTCATCGGTTCTGTCATGCCGGAATATTTTGAATAAATTTGCTTCCTTTTTTGTTTTTCTCATAAAGGGTGCGACAGGAAACTCTCCTGTTACACAACAACACCCGCCGGGCGGTTCGTCCCCTCCGGCGGGTGATGTTTTCTTTATTTTTTCTCTGGTACATTTACTTGTTCTGAAATATCCGAAGGTAAATTCAAATTTGAAAGATTCAAACCTTTCGCCACATAACATATCTTCTTATAAACTTCCTTATCACTTAATTTCTTCTGAAAAATTGCCAGGACTTGTGATGATTTTCTCGTAATATTTCTAATATCTTCAAGCAAACCCGAACGAGGAAAATAACTTCCATCTTTATCTTCTGATACCGCAAGACAAAAGTTTATTCCACCGACAATTACATCCGCTTCCATCCACTTCTTTGATTCATCGTAATCACCAATAATTTTTGTTATATTCGTCAAATCCATAAGACTTGGAAGGGCATCCAATTTCAGGGGAGTTGTTCCGTCATCTTTAAACCGTACTTCTGCAATATTCAAATTATTTCCGGTACATTTATGATAAAACTCTACTGCACAATTCTGTTTTTGTTTCCCTTGTTTATCCAGTAACTGCAATCCCGTCAAATGCTGAAAATTTGATGGTCGGAATACTATTTCAATTGACTCAATCTCGCTATTTTCCCTATTACGATATATAACTAATAATTTCGTATTTGCCAGTTTTCTCTTATATTCTCTTCCACACTTAATTGCTACACTTACCGCTTGTTTCAGGGTATACTCCATCCTTTGTACCTCATTTCATATAATTTGCTTGGGGATTTTTTACTGAATTATCAGAACACATGAATTTAAAAAGGGAGAGACGCTACCGCAGTAACGCTCACTCCCTTTTAATGACTAATTTTTGGGTTGTCTGCTCAACCTTCGGCGCTTACGTCCGTTACGAAACAGGTTTTTGGGTTGCCTGTCAACCACTGGCGCTTACGTCCATTAAAAATTCAGATTAAGGTGTTAGTCCACCGGAAAGAGCACGCTCTTCTAATAATAGTATAAGCGATTTAGAATAAAATATCAATAGTTTTTCTAGCAAATTATATAGTTCATACAACACATAACTATGTGGTATAATACTGTGCCTGGGCAGTCCAAAGTTCATAGTACTTACCCTTTTCATTCTGTAACAGTTCTTCGTGGGTTCCAACCTGTACAATTTCACCCTTGTCAAATACCGCAATCTTATCACAGAAGCGGCAGGAAGACAGACGATGGCTGATATAAATCGCCGTTTTATCCCCTACAATTTCATCAAATTTTGCATAAATTTCTGCTTCCGCAATCGGGTCCAGTGCCGCTGTAGGCTCATCCAGAACGATAAACGGAGCATCTTTGTAAAGGGCTCTTGCCAGAGCAATCTTCTGTGCTTCACCACCGGAAATATTGACACCGTCTTCATCAAAGTTTTTATAAAGCGGCGTTTCCAGTTTCTTTGGCATTTCGGCATACCGTGCTCCAAATCCTACTTCTTCCAGCAAGCGTTCTGCTTTTTCTGTATCCCAGTTTTCTGCGGATGCCACATTATTGCCAAGGGGCATGGCAAGCAAATGATAATCCTGAAATACAACCGAAAAGATATCCAGATACTGGCGGTAATCGTACTTGCGGATGTTAAAATCATTCATCTTAATCTCACCCTCCGTCGGGTCATACAAACGGCATAACAGCTTGATAAAGGTTGTTTTTCCGCTACCGTTCATTCCGACCACCGCAAGGCGTTCACCCACCTTCAGATTCAGGTTGATATTTTTCAGGGCAAACTGCTCGGTTCCCGGATACTGAAAGCTTACGTTCTTAAATTCCACATCATACTGCTTATCGCTCCGCTTTTCTACAGCGAGGCTTCCCTGATACATATCATTCTTAATATCAAAATAGTCCAAATACACCTTAAGGAATTTTTCATTTGCAACCATTTCACCGAAACAGTAGAACAAATTTCCCACACTGGAGGTAACCTTCGAAAGATACCCCACATACTTAATGACACCGCCAATCGGGAATGCCCCAAGCACACAGTAAAAGCAGATAATCAGATACGATACCAGCTCTGACATACGCTGAAAGAATACCACCGGCACCGAATACTGAAAGCTAAGCGCATGAACCTTGGAAAATACCTCCCGATGACGTTTTTCCATCTTTTTGTTCAGCTTATCCATAAGTAGCTGCTGACGGTAAATGCGGTTATCCATACCGCTTCTGCTGTACCCTCTGCCTAAGCGGTTTTCCTCTAACATCAGTTTTCCGACTTCATTCCAGGCAACGGACGTTTTCCCTGAATGTACGGACTGAAAATAGATATTGAATGCCACCATGGCAACCAACAACACCAATAAAACCACACCCGGCCATTGAAAGCCGGCAGCACCAATCAGTGTCACCATTTCCGCAAAAAGCACTAAGGCGAACACCAGATTGATGGTACAATCAAAAAGCCATTCTACAGCTAAGCGCATACTTACAACACCATAGTAATTGATATACGCATTTTCCTTAATGTTACGTCTGTGCTGACGGATTTCCGGATTTTCCAGCTTGTCATAATCCAAGGACAGCGTTTTGTGGTTAAAGGCAGCCGCTTCGTTATTATTTAAAATTTCCAGCTGGGTATTTACACTTTTGGTCAGTGCCGCACCAATGATGTGGATAAGCAGGTTGCCCAAAATTGTCACAAGCACCATCTTATAAATTTCCGCCCGGTCACTTGCTTCATACAATAGTGTTACAATTTCTGCCGACATCCAAAGATTGAAATATGGAGACAAATTCTTGAATATCGTCTGCAATAAAAGCAGCGGAAAATAGTTCGGATTATATGCTGCGTAAACACGCAGTGCTTTTCTTGTCGTACTGAATTTACGCATTTACCTCGCCCTCCTTGTAATATTTGCTCTGCACACCAAACATGTATGCATACTGACCATTTTGCTCCATCAGTTCGTCATGGCTTCCGCTCTCCTGCACCACGCCATCACCCAGCAGTACAATGCGGTCGCAAAACCGTGTGGATGCAAAACGGTGGGAAATATAGACAGAAGTTTTTCCTTTCGTCAATTCACGGTATTTAAGATACAGATTATTCTCTGCAATCGGATCCAGGGCCGCTGTCGGTTCATCCAGTATCAGAATAGAACCGTCCTTATAGATGGCCCGTGCCAGTACCAGCTTCTGCAGCTCGCCGCCGGACAAGTCTACACCGTCTTCATAAACTCCCTTTTGTAAGTGGGTGTCCATGCCATTTGGAAGTGACTCGATTTTCCCCCAGATACCGGCAGCTTTCATTGCCGCCACTGCGTCTTCCTTTGCATTTTTACGTTCCATATCCGAACTTGCCACAAACTCAAATATGGTAAAAGCCACTGCCCTGATTTCCTGGAATACTGCAGAAATCATCAAATAATATTCTTCAATGTTGTAATCTGCAATCGGCCTTCCGTTTACAAGAATTTCTCCCTTGGTCGGCACGTACATACCACAAATCAGTTTTACCAGTGTGGTTTTACCGGCGCCATTGATACCAACCAGTGCCAGACTTTCGCCCGCACCGATGGTAAGATTTACGCCCTTTAAGGTGTAGTCCTCTGCACCTTCGTACTTGTACCACACATCCTTTAATTCAATTTTTACCGCTTCCTTTGGAAGTGTACAGCCCTCGCCATGGTTAAAGTGGTTCTCGTAGCCGAAGAAATCCCGGTAATACGCAATTTTGTCCGCACGCACGCCTAACTTTGCAATGTCAGTAATGACACCCTGCAAATATCCTGCAATGCTGCCTGCCAGACCAAAGAAAAATACAAAATCACCGACACTGATTTTTCCGTCTAACAGCATGCCGATTAACACGAAATAAACAACGCCATTCTGCACAAAGGTCATAACACCTGCCAATGCAGATGCCCAAAATCCCCGGAGACTGCATCGCTTATTCCACATCAGAAGATACGCCTGATAATCACGCATCATCTTGTTAATCCATCCCTCCATGCCATAAAGCTTAATGTCCTTAGCATTGGAAAAATCATCGGAAAGCCCTTGAAGGTAATTTTTCTTCCGTTCTTCCTTTTCCCATTCTTTTTTATGTTTTTCAAAGTACTTTGGCTGCCAGCTTGTGGTCAGATAAGTCAGTGCGGAAGTCACTGCCGTTACAAGAAAAATAACCGGATTCAATGCCACAAGAAATGACGCAAATGTCACAATACCAAGCAGATTTTTGAGTGCTCCGGATACATCCTCCCACAAATATTCCATGGAACAGTTTCCCTGCCTGGCATCGCTCCAGGCATACCCGCTGATTTCTTTAAATGTCTGCTTTTCAGACCCTTCAAAATCCATCTCATATGACTCAAACCGGTCCATCTCATCCTGATACACCGTAGTCGGATAATATCTTCTGCCCTTGCATTTGGTCTCGATAAACTGCTGCAGCACGGTCAGCAGAAAAAGTCCCACGACAAACACCATAACCGTAACCGCCAGTTCTTCAAAAGATTTTCCTGCTCCGATTTCATCAATCACTGTTTTGGAAAACAGCGAAGCAAAAAGCGGTATAGCTACGGCAACCGGAACAACCGCAAAAATAAAAAACACAAAGCTTGCATCCAGCCGCGCCAGTTTTTTCATTGCCCATATGAGACTGCCAACCTTGGAATACTTTTTCTTTTTCTCCTTTTTCATACCCTGTTTCTCCTCCCTTTTGTATCTGTATTGTTCATGGTGTCATTATAGCAAAGAAAAAAAAGAAAAGTGCATTTTGATATCAAATGTTGAAAATTTGATGCGAAATGCACTTTTTGTGTTCAAACGCTTATTGTGGAAGTAACACTTCCGTGGAAAACGCCTCGTCCTCCGAGGCTCTGGTAATGTATCCGCCGTATTTCGCTACCACCGCATCCATACGGGCAATGCCAAATCCGTGACCTTCCCCTTTGGTACTGCGGAAGCTTTTCTTTTTCTTACCACCGGACGTATTAGTCAGTGCAAAGTAAAGAAAGTTTCCTTTCATCTCCATATAGATACGAATCAACCGTTTTTCCGGCGGAAGCTCCATGCAGGCATCAATGGCATTGTCCATCAGGTTGCCTATAATAATACACAAATCCAGTTCGGACACCGTAAGGGATACCGGTATCTTTGCCTCTGCTTTTACCTTAATATGGTTTGCAGCAGCAAGGGATAATTTGCTGTTTAAGATGGCATCTGCCATACGGTTTCCGGTCTTGATTACCGTTTCTACATTGGTCAGGTCATCGTCCAGCATTTCCAGATATTTCTCAATTGCATCATATTCTTTATTTGCTGCATGTACCTTCATTGCCTGGATGTGATGACGGTAATCGTGCCGCCATCCTCTCATTTTTTGGTACATGTTTTCTACTTCTTCATAATGCTTTTGTAATATTTCATTTTCAAATTGTGCCACCCGTTTGGCTACCAGTTTATCAAATATCATATATCACCTCAGTAATTACAAGTGGCGTATCAATGCCGCATGTACCTCATCATAGGAACCGCGGCGTATCGGAACCACGTCTCCGTTCAACATCGTCACTTCCGTGCGGGATACCTTTTTCACATATTTAAGTCCTACTACAAAGGAACGGTGTACCTGAAAAAAGGTATCATCCAGCTGCTGTATAAATTTTGATAACGGAATTCTGCTGCGATGGATTCCGCTTACCGTATGTACCACCACATATACATTTTCAGATTCCACATACAAAATATCCGCTAACGGCACCCGGATGTCTGCATCTGCCGTAGACAACAGTACGGAACGCTCACGATAACTTAAATTACTTACTGCACGGTCAAGTACCGGATACAGTTTTCTTTCATCCACCGGCTTTATCAGATAATGCAGTGCCGATACATCAAATCCGTCACTAAAATACTCATAGTACCCTGTGATAAACACAATCTGCACCGCCTTGTTTTCTTTGCGTACTTCTTTTGCCAAATCAATTCCGGAAAGCTTTTCCATTTCCACATCCAGCAAAAGAATATCAAAATCCTTTTCGGTTTCATACTGGAATAAAAAGGACTCTGCGTTCGGAAACTCCTTTATCACTAATAAATGACGTCCCAGTTTTGCCCATGCTTCCAGCAACTCCAGCACATATTTTCTTTGCTTTTCTTCATCATCACAAATTGCTATTTTCAGTTTCATATAGACTCCCGGTTAAAAACAAGGGGGAAAGATTTCTCCTGCCCCCTCAATCAACTAGATACACTTTTTTAAAATTTCAATCATCTCATCAATCTGAGCCTTCTGCATTACCAATGGAGGTAAGAAACGGATGGTATTCGCTCCCGCAGAAATCAGGATAAGACCGTTTTCCAATGCCTTTGCAGCAATGTCCTTTACCGGCATAGTAAATTCCAGACCCTGCATAAAGCCAAAGCCTCTGTGCTCTTTTACACAAGCATTTTCTTTAGCGAACTCCTCTAACTTTTCGTAGAGATACTCGCCGTTTTCTTTTACATTGTCAAGCACTTTCTGCTCTTCGAATAAATCAAATACCTTTGCTACTGCTGCGCATACAAAAGGATTGCCGCCGTAAGTGGTTCCATGGTCACCCGGTTCAAAAGCTGCTGCCACTTTTTCTGTGGCTGCAAAAGCGCCTACCGGAACACCGCAGCCAAGTGCTTTTGCACAGGTTACAATGTCAGGCTGTACGCCGTACTTCTGGTAGCAGAACATGTTACCGGAACGGCCCATACCGCACTGGATTTCATCTAAAATAAGAACGATATCCTTTTCCTTACAGATTGCCGCAACACCCTCTATAAATTCCTTGGTTGCCGGATGGATACCACCCTCACCCTGCAGGGTTTCCATAATAATGGCTGCTGTTTTATCGTTAATCTTAGATTTTACGTCTTCTAAATTGTTAAACTCCGCAAATACCGCACCGCCAATTAAAGGTTCAAACGGCTCACGGTACTTCTTTGTACCGGTTACGGAAAGGGCCCCCATACTTCTGCCGTGGAAGGAATGGTCCATGGCAATAATCTGGCTGTCTGCCACGCCGGTCTTTTTGTAGTAATACTTTCTTGCAAGCTTAATGGCACCTTCCACTGCCTCGGTACCGCTGTTGGTAAAGAATACGCGGTCCATACCGGAAGCCTTTGAAAGTCCCTCTGCCGCCAGCAGGGCAGGCTCGTTGTAATAATAGTTGGAAGTATGTAATAATTTATCAATCTGCGCCTTTAACGCATCATTATATGCTGTATTGTTATAACCAAGGGCAAATACACCGATGCCTGCGGAAAAGTCCAGATACTGCTTGCCGTCGGTGTCATAAAGATAAACACCGTCACCATGGTCAAGCACTACCGGATAACGTCCATAGGTGTGCATTAACACGTTTTCTGCCCGGTTTCTGCATTCTGTAGAGTTCATATAGTTTTCCTCCCTACTTATTTTCGTCGTAGATAGCTGTTCCAATACCCTTATCGGTAAAGAATTCGAGTAACAGACTGTGCTCCATTCTGCCGTCTAAAATATGTACGCCGCCAACGCCTTCCTTAACAGCGTCAATGCAGTTCTTAATCTTTGGAAGCATACCGCCGCCGATAAAACCGTCCTGAATCAGTTCATCTGCCTTAGAAAGAGTCAGCTCGGAAATCAGTGTGCTCTTATCCTTAGGGTCCATGCATACACCTTCAATGTCCGTTAAGAAAGCAAGCTTTTCTGCACCTACTGCAGTTGCAATGGCACAAGCCGCGTCATCCGCATTGATATTGTAGGACTGATATTCATCATCAATACCGATTGGCGCAATAACCGGAACAAATCCCTGTTCAATTAACGTATCCAAAAGGGATGTGTTTACCTGATCGATATTACCTACAAAGCCGATGTCCTGACCGTTAGCCAGCTTTTTGGTAACATGCAGGGTGGAACCGTCCTTACCGCAGATACCCACAGCCTTTACACCAATCTGCTCCATCATCTGCACCAGGTTCTTGTTCACCTTGTTGAGAACCATTTCTGCTACTTCCATGGTTTCTGCGTCGGTTACACGAAGACCTTCCACAAATACAGGCTCCTTGCCAAGCAGACCAACCCACTTGCTGATTTCCTTTCCGCCGCCGTGTACAATAATCGGCTTCATGCCTACTAACTTAAGTAATGCCACATCGCGGATAACATTTAACTGAAGATTTGGGTCTAACATGGCACTTCCGCCGTACTTTACCACAACCTTCTTATTATTGAACTTCTGAATATAAGGCAGTGCCTCAATCAACACTTGGGTTTTTAACATATCCGGTACATTATTTTCCATCACTCATACTCTCCTATTCTTTTCAAACTCCCTATTTAAAATGCGCTTTATCGTTCAAAAATTAAGAACGGTAATCCGCATTAATCTTTACATAATCGTAAGTCAAGTCACAGCCCCATGCGGTTGCTGTTGCTTCGCCGTCCTTCATGTTGGCAACTGCGGTAACTTCCTTTCCGGAAAGAATCTTTGTTGCAAATTCTTCGGAATAATCGGTTGCCATGCCATTTTCTACCAGCATTAAAGTATCTGTTCCGTCAGTGATGGTAATGTCTACCTTGTATGGGTCAAACTGCTCACCGGAATAACCCAGTGCACAAAGAATTCTGCCCCAGTTGGCATCATTGCCGTAAACCGCTGCCTTGGTAAGACTGGAGGTAATTACAGACTTTGCAAGAACCTTAGCAGCCGCCTTAGTCTTTGCGTTGATAACCTTTGCGGTAAATAACTTGGTAGCACCTTCGCCGTCCTCTGCAATTCTCATGGAGAGATACTCATTTACAAAATGAAGTGCGGCGGCAAAGGTCTTGTAATCCTCACTGTCAGCAGAAGTAATCTTTTCATTACCTGCTAGACCGTTTGCCATAAGAAGTACAGTATCGTTGGTGGAAGTGTCGCCGTCTACGGAAACCATGTTGTAGGTATCCTGCACGTCTTCCTTTAATGCCTTATCCAGTAATTCCTTAGAGATATTTGCGTCTGTGGTAACAAAACCAAGCATGGTGCACATATTCGGGTGAATCATACCGGAGCCCTTGCACATACCGCCAAGGGTAACTTCCTTGCCGCCAAGTACCATGGAAACCGCAATTTCCTTCTTCTTGGTGTCGGTAGTCATAATCGCCTTTGCCGCATCGGTACCTGCTTCGATGGAACCGTCAAGCTTACCTGCCAGCACTTTGGTACCTGCCATAATCTTTTCGATTGGCAGCTGTTTACCGATAACGCCGGTGGACGCCACGAATACGTTATCATAAGGAATAATTAATGCTTCCTCTGCCGCCTTTGCGGTTTGTTCGCAATAGCTGTAACCGATTTCACCGGTACAGGCATTTGCAATACCTGCATTGATTACTACCACCTGGGCGGTTTTCTTTTCATCCGCAATCATTTTGTCCCATAAAACAGGAGCTGCTTTTACAACATTTGTTGTAAATGTTCCTGCTACGGTACATGGCACCTCGGAATACACCATAGCCATGTCGGTTCTGTCTTTATACTTAATACCTGCCGCTGTGGATGCTGCTTTAAATCCTTTTGCTGCGGTTACACCGCCTTCAATCTGCTTAAACATGGAAAAACTCCTCCTTATGTACTTCTACTTATTAAAAGTAGTAATATTATCATCATTTAAGGACAAATCGTAATAATTCAAATCGGTACGCTCGGTCCACTTAAGACTGCGCCAGAACTTATTACCCTTTTCATTGGTAACAAATGCCTGCAGGCCAACCTTGTTGATGCCTTCCTTCTTTAATGCTTCCTGGGCAAAAGCTGCCATCTTTTTACCGATACCCTGCTGCCGGTAGCTTTCTGCTACACATACATGATAGAAGCAGGCTCTCCGGCCATCGTGTCCGCATAAGATACTGCCGATGATTTTTTCACCGTCCAGTGCCACTACACTGGTGGTTGGATTACGCTTTAAAAACTTTTCTACTCCCTCTCTGGAGTCATCAATGCTCCGAATACCGAAGCCCTGAATGGTCATCCACAGGGCATAGACCCCGTCATAATCTTCCATTGTCATCACTCTGTAGGTAATCATGCGAATCCTCCTTGCTTTCTCTCTGGCAAAAAACTCTCTTCCATTTTATTTTTCATAATTATACATTCTTATGCAATTTTATGCAATACCCATTTTGAATTTTTTTAGAATATTTTCTAATAGTAATTATAAGTAAATTCCTTCGTTTTTTAACCGTTGGTAAATTCCTGCAATCGGGAAGCCTACAATATTATAATAATCGCCCTCAATGCCCTTAATATAAGGAGCAAACAAGCCTTGGATGGCATATGCACCTGCTTTATCCATAGGCTCGCCGCTGGCTACGTACCGTTCAATTTCCTCATCACTCATCGGGTATACGGTAACCTTGGTCCCTTCCGCAAAGGAAATCTTCTTTACGCTGCCGTCTGCTTCCTTCTTAATAATACACACGCCGGTATATACATAATGGTCTTCGTCGGCAAAAGAACGAATCATCCGGAATGCATCGTCTTTATCCTTTGGCTTGCCAAGAATCCGTCCGCCATGAGCAACCACTGTATCCGCGCCAAGTATAATGGCCGGCCCGGTCACCCCTTCCGCCACATCCTCTGCCTTCATCATGGAAAGCTCCTTTACCACTTCCTCGGGATTAGTACTTGTAATAACTTCTTCCTTATTACTTGTAATTATTTTAAATTCCACCCCAATAAGTTCTAAAAGTTCTTTACGTCTTGGGGAACCGGAGGCAAGTATTATCTGATATTCCATATATTTTATCCTCACTTTACCTATTAAAAATAAACCCTTAAATTTTATTTTATCTCAAATAGTAATATCATGCAAGCAAAACCCCAAAATCGCAGATAAAAAATTTTTACATTATTTTTCACTTCCATCTTGCATAATTTTTCATCGTGGTGTATATTGAATGTATAATTATAAATTTTTAATCAAAAACCCATACGGGAAATTAGGGAGGCATAACAATTATGAAAGAAAAAGTTATTCTTGCATACTCCGGTGGTCTTGATACTACCGCAATTATTCCATGGTTAAAAGAAAACTACGATTACGATGTAGTTTGCTGCTGTATCGACGTCGGTCAGGGCAACGAGCTCGACGGTCTTGAAGAACGTGCTAAGTACTCCGGTGCAGAAAAGCTTTACATCCTCGATGTTGTAGATGAATTTGTTGACGAATATGCAGTTCCTTGCGTAAAGGCCGGCGCCGTTTATGAAAACAAGTACTTACTCGGTACTTCCATGGCACGTCCGCTCATCGCAAAGAAGTTAGTTGAAATTGCCCGCAAAGAAGGCGCTGTTGCTATCTGCCACGGTGCTACCGGTAAGGGTAACGACCAGGTACGTTTCGAGCTTGGTATCAAGGCTCTCGCTCCTGATTTAAAGATTATCGCTCCATGGCGTTGTAACGACACCTGGAAGATGCAGTCCCGTGAAGATGAAATCGAATACTGCAAGCAGCATGGCATTGACCTTCCGTTCGACGCAAGCCACAGCTACAGCCGTGACCGTAACTTATGGCACATCAGTCATGAAGGTCTTGAGTTAGAGGATCCTGCAAACGCACCAAACTACGACCACTTACTGGTTCTTGGAGTTTCCCCTGAAAAGGCACCGGATGAAGGCGAAATCATTTCCCTTACCTTCGAAAAGGGTGCTCCTGTTGCATTAAACGGTAAGGCTATGAAGGCTTCCGATATTTTAAAGGAATTAAACGCTCTGGGCGGTAAGCACGGCGTAGGTATCGTTGATATCGTTGAAAACCGTGTTGTTGGCATGAAGTCCCGCGGTGTTTATGAAACTCCTGGCGGAACCATCCTTATGGCAGCACATGAGCAGTTAGAAGAACTCATCTTAGACCGTGACACTCTTGCTTACAAGAAGGGCATCGGCGACAAGTACGCAGATATCGTTTATGAAGGCAAGTGGTTCACACCACTTCGTGAAGCTCTCCAGGCATTTGTAGAGTCCACACAGCAGTATGTAACCGGTGAAGTTAAGCTTAAGTTATACAAGGGCAACATCATCAACCAGGGCACCACATCCAAGTACTCCTTATACAACGAAAGCATTGCATCCTTCACTACCGGTGATTTATACGACCACCACGACGCAGAAGGCTTCATCAACCTGTTCGGTCTTTCCTTAAAGGTTCGTGCAATGATGATGGCTGAAAACGAAAAATAAACCAACGAGGTAAACAATGGATCAGGAAACCAAATTACGAGTAGTCTGCATAGGTGACAGCATTACGGAGGGTTTTGGCTTAGGCGATGACCCGTCCGTCTATTACCCTTCCCTTTTGCAGGAATTTCTCGGAGAAAATTACGCCGTATTTAATGAGGGTGTTACCTGCAGCTGTGTCACCATGATGGAGGACGATACCGGACGCACCTTTGGCTTGCCATACGTTTTACAGCCGGAATACGACGAAGCCCTCTCCCTTGCAGGAGATATCTACATTATCATGTTGGGCACCAACGATGCCCAGGACGGTATGCACGATACGGAAGACTGGCAGGACCCGTACTTCAATATGATTTCCTTTGAACCAATGTTTGAAACCTTTTATCAGTACATAATCGACGGAGTAAAATCCGCAAACCCAAATGCACTGATTTACCTCGTTGTTCCGATTCCGGTGCGTAACTGCATTTGGAGAAAGCATCAGGAAAAGTATTTATTGCAAATCATTCCTCATATTAAACACTTAGCGGAGGTTAACGGCTTACCGCTCGTTGACCTTCACGAGGAATTTCTTAAATTGGGCGAAGAAAAGTTAAACTCCATTTATCTGGAGGACGGACTTCATCCAAATCCGGACGGTGCATTCTTAATTGCCAGCATGCTGGCTTACGTTATCGGCAACCGGTCCTACTAAAAAACCAAGGCAGATGCTTTCACAAAAGCATCTGCCTTATTTTAATTGTTCATTGGCTGTCCCAATTTCTTTTTTCTTTTTATAATAGCCTTACTGATATTTTCCGCATCGCTATGGGTAAGGTAGAAAATCAGCTCGTCGATTACCGTCTGGCTGAAAATATCCGGCTCCGCCTGAAGAAGAATGCCATACCGTTCTTCTATTCTACGGTCATTCAAGAATTTATCATACTCCTGCTGCATTTTCTCATAAGAGCTTATGGTTTCTTCCAAAACAGCATTCATTTGATCAAGCTCCGGTTTGAATTTTTCCTGAACTTCCTGACCAATGGCAATATGACGGCGTTCATCAGAATCAAAATTCAGCAGTGCTAAATCCTTCTGCTTATTTAATTCTTCAATAACTGCCTGCAAACGGTTTACTTCTTCATCAAACTCACCAAGATCAAGGGCAGAATCCGGCAGATTTTCCAGTTCCTTTTCTCGTTTCTTACGGTTTGCTTCCAGTTTTTCCATCTCTTCTGTAACTTTCAGCAATTTATTAATGCCTACCAGGTACTTGTCTTTTACCAGATTGTTAATCAAAAGGTACAGCGTGTAAAACACCACAATAAACACAAGATAGATACCGGTAAGGGCCTGCCGGTCGTTACCGCCGTAGGCACCAAAATACACCACCATCGGAAGAACCAGAAATAAAATTACCAGTCCGCTTACCAGAATCAGCGCATCTTTCCCGTTTCTAGGGCAAAAGAAGGCAAGAAACAATCTTGTGGTACATATTCCCGGAACGCCCTCTGTCTGACCAATCAGCTTTCTTTGCTTTTCCAGGTTTTCCTTCCGTTTTTCGTACATTTCTTTTTCTTCGGCTATCATTTGCCCGATTAATTCTTCGCGCTTTCTGTTTCTTTCATCCCTGGCTTTTTGCAGTTCCACTTCGCAGGATGCAATTTCCGTATAAAAAGGAGCTGCTTCCGCATCTCTGCGCCGCTTTACTTCCAGATTCATCTCTTTTTCAATATCAGCCTTACGTTGTTCAATTTTCAGTTTTTGTTCGTCCACTGCAGCATCCATGGAATCCAAAACCGCATTATACCGGTTTTTCTCCTGAAGCGTTTTTTTCAGCTCCAGCAGTTCCTTTTCGCCACCATGCAAAATACTTTCTTCCACGTAAAGTCCTTCTTTCTGCCTTTTATACCTATTCTTTCGGCACAAAGCCTTCAAAAATAAATAGGTCAAATTTCTTACGGTTTTTATCCAGTTCTTTCTGGGAACGTATGGTCCAAGCCACTGCAGTTGCACCATAGGCACGGGTTAATCTTCTGCTGATATTTTCTGCCGACTTGTGGGAATATGCCACAAAATCCGGGCGGGCAAGCACATTGGTTAATAACATGTGCACCAGCCACTCCTGAAAGCCTTCCTTCTGCCCTTCTTTTTTAAAGTTGGCGGAAAGCTGGCCCCGCACCACATCGGGACGATTCTTTCTGTACCAGTTAACCGCAAACGGATGAAAGGATTCCATGCAATATATTCCTTTATAACTCTCCAGCTCCTTATTGGCAAGTTTGCAGACTCTTGTCTTAGAATCCACCATCTTAACTTCCATGATAAGGGGAACCTTGCCATCGATAATTTTCAACACATCCGAAAACAACGGTATTTCCTCATCGGAATTAAAAAGCCTCAACTGCTTAAGCTCCTCATACGTCATGGAATTTACCTTTGCATCCACACCGCAGACACGCTTTAAGGTAGCATCATGAAATACTACTACCTTTTCATCTTTGGTAAGCTGCACATCCAGTTCAATGCCGTATCCTTGCTCTACCGCCAAACGCATTGCCTTTGCGGAATTTTCCGGTGCATCGGATTTATTATCATGGAAACCGCGGTGGGCATAATACCACCCCTTAAATTCATGCATCGGTCGCGGCGTAATCCGTGGCATAATCAGAAACATGTATAAAGCTGCAAGTATTACAAACGTACAAATCGCTACTGTCATAAATTATTACTCCAAATCAAGGATTAGTCTTCAACATCAAAATTTTCCAGTACGGTTTTCTTTTTCTCCTGGCGGTTATCCCCATGCTTTACCATAGACATAGTGATAAATGCCAATGCAGAAAATACTACCGCATAAGGGAACAAGGTCCGGTAGGATACAAAATCAAGAAGCATACCGGATAAAATCGGCGTTGCAATCTGTGCCGACATGGAGAAGGTGTAATATAAACCTGTGTATTTACCAATATCCCCGCTTTTACTCATTTCTACTACCATTGGCAGGGAATTTACACCAATCGCTGCCCAGCCAAAACCAATCATACAGAAGCCCACATTAATGATTGGATGATACTCCGGCATAAAAGCCGCCATCAGGAAACAGGAACCCATCAGCGCAATACCGATAAGAATTGTTTTCTTTCTACCGATTTTGGAAGCAATGATACCAATCGGAATGTAACTGATAATGGCCGCCACTGTTGCAGTCATAAGACAGTTTGCATATCCGCCGTTTTCCATGCCCCAAACAGTTACCGCATAACGGGAAAATGCTGTTGTTACTGCATTATATGCAGCAAACCAGAATAATACCGATAACAAAATCAGGACTAAGCTCTTCTTTACTGCTGGATCAAGCTTGCCATCCACAGTGGTTTTCACTTCTTCCTCCTGCTCCGGATATTCCAGAGCCACCTGCTTTGCAATCTTCTTTTCGTTGGTAGTAAGAAGAAGCATTACCACAGAAAGTACCATGATAAACGCTACACCGATAAATACCGGCAAATAGCTTGGTGTTTTGCCTTCGCCAACCAAAGTACTGATTAAAATCAATGTGTATACGCCACCGATTGCACCCATCAGATTGATAACCGCATTTGCCTTACTGCGCAAAGGCTTTGGTGTCAGGTCCGGCATTAACGCTACTGCCGGAGAACGGTACATTGCCATAGCAAGAAGCGTAGCCCCGAGCGCCACTACAAACAAAATAAAATTACCCATTTTATCTGCAGCCGGTAACATCAGCATCATCATAACCGCTGCCGCCGTACCACCGATAATAAACGGTGTTCTTTTGCCGAGAGGCGTATCTACTTTATCGGAAAAAGTACCGATGATTGGAAGCAAAAACACTGCCAACACATTATCAACAGCCATAATGACACCGATAACCGATTCACTTAAATGAAAGGTATTCTGCAAAATAAGCGGCACGATATTATCTATCGTACATCTGCCAGAACGCACTGATGGCCAGAAAGGCAAATCCGATAAAAAAGGTACGTTTATAATTTAATTTCATGAAAAATCCTCCATATAGTAAAAAGGGAGACCAGACAAAAATCGTATGGTCTCCTTTCTTTTGTTTGTATGTAAGTTATTCTTACTTCTTGATGAACTTTTCGTATACAAAGATAACGAGGCATGCACCAAGAACTGCACCAACATAACCAAGCCAGCCAGGAAGCAGAAGTCCTGCAACAAAGCCACCGATGATACCCATGATAGCGTTTCTTACAAAACCGCCCTTGCTCTTCATAAGAATGCCGGCAATCCAACCAACAAGAGCACCAATTAAGATGTCAATAACAATTCCGAGAAGTGTACCCATCTTTATTTCTCCTTTCAAATTAGATTATTTTTATTGTAGCATTATCTTCCTGTTTTTTCAACCTTATTCGACAACTTTTCCACAGAAAAAACTTTATGAAATTGCAGAAACTTTATTGTGAAATTTCACATTATGTGATATACTAAAATTTGTTTTTAAAATGTAGTTTAACCACAACGTGCCGCAATATGCGGGGAATGAGGGGCTTATGCAAATCGGATTTGATAACGAAAAATATCTTAAAAAGCAATCAGAACACATCATGGAGCGTATCGGAAAGTTTGACAACAAACTTTATCTGGAATTTGGCGGAAAGCTGTTTGATGACTACCACGCATCCAGAGTACTTCCGGGCTTTGCCGCAGACAGTAAGCTGCAAATGTTAATGACCGTAGCCGACCAGGCAGAAATTGTTATGGTTGTTAGTGCCGACGATATTGAGCGCAATAAAATCCGTGCCGATCTTGGTATTACCTATGATGAAGACGTTGTCCGTTTAATTAATGAATTCCGGTCCAGGGGCTTATACGTTGGCAGCGTTGTTCTTTCCATGTTTGCAAACCAGACCAGTGCCACCAAATTCCAAACCCGTCTGGCAAAAATGGGCATTCCTGTATATCACCATTATATGATTCCGGGCTACCCTACCAATGTTCCTTTTATTGTAAGTGACGAAGGATTTGGTAAAAATGATTATATCGAAACCACCCGTCCTTTGGTAGTAGTTACCGCACCCGGCCCGGGCAGCGGAAAAATGTGTACCTGCCTTTCCCAGCTCTACCATGAGCACAAGCGTGGTGTCCGCGCCGGATATGCAAAATATGAAACCTTCCCGGTATGGAATCTTCCGTTAGACCATCCGGTTAATTTAGCTTACGAAGCAGCGACTGCCGATTTAAACGACGTTAATATGATTGACCCATATCATTTAAAAGCCTATGGCGAAACCACCGTTAACTACAACCGTGACGTAGAAATCTTCCCGGTACTCAATGCCATGTTCATGAAGATTTACGGTACAAGCCCATATGCTTCTCCAACCGACATGGGAGTAAACCAGGTAGGAAACTGTATTATTGATGATAACGCCTGCCGTACGGCTTCCCATCAGGAAATTATCCGCCGCTACTATCAGGCTTTGTCCGGTGTAGCAGAAGGCACCAGAAATCAGGAGGAATTAAACAAAATCAACCTGATTATGAGCCATGAAAATTTATCCCCGGCAGACCGTAAGCCGGTGGCACCTGCCTTAGAGCGTGCCGCAAGAACCGGTGCACCTGCCGTTGCAATCGAATTACCGGACGGTACCATCATTACCGGTAAAACCGGTGACTTACTTGGTGCCAGTGCTGCTGCTTTAATGAATTCCTTAAAGCATCTGGCGGGCATCCCACATGAGCAGAAGGTTCTGTCTCCGGAGTCCTTATCTCCTATCCAGACCTTAAAAACCCAGTATCTTGGCAGCAAGAACCCTCGCCTTCATACCGACGAAATGCTCATTGCCCTTTCTTCCAATGCGGCAGTAAACAAAGAGGCATTCCAGGTATTACAGCAGTTATCCAAGCTTTCCGGAAGCCAGGTTCACTCCAGCGTCATTTTATCTTCCCAGGATAAGAAGATTTTTAAGAAGCTAAAATGTGACGTAACAAACGAACCTAAGAGTAAGTAAACTCCTTAACGTAAAAGGGAAGTTGTAATAGTACAACTTCCCTTTTACGTTAAGGACAATATATTCAAATATAGTACTGCGCTTGCGCATTCCATAAGGCATGGTACTTGCTACCCTCATTCTCTAACAGCTTCTCATGACTGCCCTGTTCCACAATGTTTCCCTTATCAAACACCAGAATTTCTTCACAGAACCGGCAGGAGGATAAACGATGACTGATATAGATGGAGGTCTTATCTCCCGCAATCTGATTCAGCTGAGCATAGATCTCTGCCTCAGCAATCGGATCCAGGGCCGCCGTAGGTTCATCCAGAATCAGAAATGGTGCATTTTTATAGAGCGCTCTTGCAATAGCAATCTTCTGGGCCTCTCCCCCGGAAGGCTCTATACCATTCTCATCAAACTGCCGATAAATGGAGGTTTCCAGACCTTTCTCCATGGAACCCAGACGTTCTGCAAAACCTGCATCTGAAAGTGCCTTCTCCGCTTTTTCCCTGTCATATTTCTTACTTCCTGCCACATTGGAGCCAAGAGCACCTGCCAAAAGCTTAAAATCCTGAAATACCACGGAAAACAGTTCCATGTAGTCCTCATACTTATACTTGCGTATATCAATGCCGTTTAATAAAATTTCGCCCTCCTGTGGGTCATACAAACGGCACAAAAGTTTAATAAAGGTGGACTTGCCTGAACCGTTTTCACCCACAATAGCCAGTCGGCTGCCGATGCGGAATTTCAAGGACACATTCCGAAGCACCCATTTCTCTGTTCCCGGATATTTAAAAGACACATTTTTAAATTCCACCTCGTAATTCCGGTCAGACCTCTTTTCTGTAGTCAGACTGCCCTGATACATGTAGTCCGGAATCTCCAGATATTTTTTGATAGTATCCAGAAAGCAGGCATTCATGCACAGGTCGGTCGCCAGAAGAAAAATTCCCCTGACACCACCACACATCGCCGTAACAGCACCTACATACTGGGTAATGGAGCCAATGCCAAATGCTCCGGTCCAGGCCTTTAAGCATACCAGTACATAGACAAGCCCAATGCTTACCTTGTCAAGCATATAGCCTGAGGCAAAGATAGCCGCCAGTATTTCCTGGTTTTTTGTCCGTTTATCGGTGCTGTCATATTTTTTCCTCATTTCCTGAATTATGTGCTGCTGCTCATACATCCGGATATCCGTATGACGGTGTGGCCGAAATCCCATCTGACCAAAGCTGTTCATACAGCGATTTGTCATGTTAACCAGAGGATATATTTTCTTGTTATGATACTCATTTCCCTTGGCCTGCATAACCTGAGCAAGCAAAATACCGCCAAGAAGCAGCGTCACAAACGCAATGCTTGTGATTGGAGAATCAAGCCACCTAAGATTTGCCGCAGTCTCCGGCACTCTTGTTGTAAAGAATCCACCCATAAGGGCAGCCGCACCAATTACCGACGCCACTGCATTAATCAAATGCTCCAGATACCAATGATGTACCTTAGAAAAACCAAACACATTTCCCATTTGATGATACCGCATTTCATTCAGCACGTCCTTTGTGGAAGCAGCCTCCACAGCCGCATATTCCATCCGGAGCATTTTTTCATTCATCAACCGGTCCTCTAACGGCATATCCATTTCATGCTCTGCATTTTTCCAACGCTTTAAACAGGCACTAAAAACAGACAATCCTGCCGTTACCGCTACCGTCAGAAGAACCAGGTGCAGCAATGTTTCCGGCTGCCTTTCCCCTGCCAGTTCATTGATAATCCGTGCCGAAAACCATACCGTCACATACGGAATGATAGTTTCCACGAAGGAGGAACAAATCACGGAAAGGAACAGCTTCGGCTCTACCTTCCACCAGACCTTTACTGCCCACCAATGAAGCTTGAAGGCCTGCTTCATACCGATTTTCTCATCTACTCTTGCCATGCCTCATCACTCCCCTCCTCTTCCAAATTGCCTTCTTTATAATACCGGCTCTGAATCTCAAATAGCTTTGCATAACCGCCCTCTTTTTTTAACAGCTCCTCATGACTGCCTTCCTCCGTAATCTGACCGTTTTCCAGAAAAATAATCCGGTCACAGAAGCGGGTTGATGCCAGACGATGGGAAATGAACAGCGAGGTCCGCCCATTGCTTATGTCATTATATTTCATATACATCTCATGCTCTGCCAGCGGGTCCAGGGCTGCCGTCGGTTCATCTAACAGGAGAATCGGTGCGTCTTTATATAACGCTCTGGCAAGCATCAGGCGCTGGGTCTGGCCTCCGGACAGTTCGATACCATCATCATGTATCTGCTTTCCAAAATAAGTATCCATGCCATTAGGAAGTTCCTGCACCGTTTTCCACAGACCCGCCTGCGATAAGCATTGCTCTACCTTCATACGGTCCATATGCTCTTCCGTCTGGGCCACGTTTGCCGCAATTGTAGCACTTAAATCGGAAAACTCCTGAAATACCGCGGTAAATAACCGATAGTACTCCCTACGGTTAAACTCCCGTATATCCTGTCCGTTTAATAACACCCGGCCTTCTGTTGGGTCCAAAAAGCCGCACAGCAGCTTTACCAGTGTTGTTTTACCTGCGCCGTTTAAGCCCACAATAGCAAGCTTTTCTCCCGGACGAATGGTCAGATTAAGCCTGTCAAAGATAGGCTTCTCCGCTCCTGGATAAGTATAGGTCACATTCTCTAAACGAAGCTCATACGCACTGTTTTCCTGCACTTCTATTCTCTTTCCACCTTCCATGCGAAAAGGCTCCGGCCAGTCAAAAAATTCCCGGATATGACACATACCAAGACTCTTCTTGTGCATATCCCCAGCCGTATACAGAATGGTGTTAATCCAGCTTCCCAAGCCGCTGATTGCCGTAAACATCAAAAGAAATTCCGATGCCGGCAGGCCATCCCGCAACGTAATATAAATCAGATAGGCATAAGCGAGACCATTGCGCAGTACAGTAAGAAAAATACTACCAAAATCCGCCACAAGATACTTTTTCTCCCGCTTCACTATAAAATTCCAATACAACTTCATGGCAGAATCGTAAATATCCAGAAGCCATCTACCCAGCCCAAACAGCCGGATATCCTTTCCCGTATCATTTTCCATAATGGTATTACTCACATAAAACATGGCATTAGTGTATTCTGCGGTATCCTTTTCTACACCATAGCTCCATACGTTAACTCTTCTGGTGTTTGGCACCAGATAATAGCCACCTACGGAACAAATCAAAACAATGATAACCAGCCAAGGTGATACCCTGGTCATTAAAAGCAGATAAAGCACAAAGCCCGCTGCCGAACCAAGCAGAGTCACCGCATCATCATACATCTGGGTAGATGCCACCGTCCAACCAGCTGCTCTCTCCGCCTGCTGAAGCTTTTCCCGGTAATTTTTATCCAGTGTATTGGGATATGAGGTAGTACAGGCCGCCTCATTGATGCAGTAATTCATATCACACCTGAAATGTCCCTCTGCTCGGTCATGCAGAACATTAAAGAAATTGGACAAGCCGGTAAGCACCACCAACGCCAGCGTAAATACTCCAATGGTTAGCAGCAACTCACCAAGTTCCGCCCTTCTCTCTACGGTCTGTAAAATTACCGGAACAATAAACAACTCCAGCATTCTTAGACTCAAATCAAACATTTCTTTCAGTGCCGGAATATAAATGATTTCCTTTTCCAGCTTCCATGCCCGTTTCATGATAAACACCAGATTCTGCACCATGGAATACTTCGGCTTTTCTTTTTTCTCCTTCTTCATGCGAATCCTCCTAATTTTCTTCCCTGGGGTCTGTCCCCCTGTTACAGCATAAAGGTAACATAAAAATTCCCCCTCAGCACAATCCGGGGACGAATTGCACATTTTGGGGGATGAATTGTCAAATTTAAAGTATTCGCTTATTGTTCCTTTTCCCTCAACTCCTGAGGCAGTAAGATTTCCGTGGTAAAGGCTCCGTCCTCGGAGTTTCGGCTTAAATATCCACCCAGACGTTCCACGATGGCATCCATCCTCACCAGACCGTATCCATGGTCTCCTCCCTTACTGCTGGTAAAACGCCCCGAAAGCTTGGAGAGCTTCTTTCCTGCCGTAAAATTGGTAAAGGAAATATAAAGCTGGGTGTTTTTCATGTCCATGTACACACGAATGAGCCGTTCTTCCTCGGGAAGCTTAATGCTTGCCTCTATAGCGTTGTCAAACAAATTACCGATGATACAGCACAAATCAATTTCCGAAAAGGAAAGCTTCACCGGAATGTGGGCATCCGCCACCACATTGATTCCCTTGGATTTTGCCAAGGAAATCTTGGAATTTAAAATGGCATCCGTCATCGGATTTCCGGTTTTAATAACCGTATCCACGGTAGAAAGGTCGGTGTCCAATTCCTCCAGATAACGCTTAATTGCCTCCAAATCACCATTGCATGCATAGGCCTTCATGGTCTGGATGTGATTACGGTAGTCATGCCGCCAGCCACGGATTTGGCGGTACATATTGTCCACCTCTGCGTAGTGGGTTTCAATGAGTTCCCGTTGGTAGGCCGCTATTTTTTTATCGATTTTCTTTGAAAAAAATCCCATAGTTTTCCTTCGTTCCTTTTATATATCAAAACCGCTTACTTCATGTTAATGATGGCCCGGTTTACCTTTTCGTAGGCTCCCCTCGGCAATGGCACCAGTGTACCGTCCTGCAGTACGATGTCCGTTTTAGTGACCCGGCTGATGCAGGAAAGATTTACAATAGCAGACCTTCCCACCCGGAAAAAGCGCTCATCCAAAGAGTCTTCTATATCACCCAGAGTTTTTTTCACCGTTACTTCTTCCTTGGCATGCACCGTCACATAATTGTGCTGTACATCCACATACCGAATCTGATACAACGGAATACGCATCAGCTCACCACCATTTTCCAGCGTAAGACACTGCTCATTTTTCTGCACCTTCTCCGCTGCCCTATGAAGCACCTCAAACAGTTTTTCCTGCTTTACCGGCTTCATCAGATAATGCAGGGCCGCCACCTCATAGCCCTCAGCGATGTAGTCAGAATAGCCGGTGATAAACACAATCTGTACCATTTCATTCACCTGACGTATTTTCTTTGCCAGGGTGACTCCGTCCATTTCTCCCATTTCGATATCCAGCAGGAGAATGTCGTAATCCTGCTTGTCCTCGTACTCAAACATAAACTGCTCTGCAGAAGAAAATTCATATATAACAACAGAATGGCCGACCAAAGCCGCCCATTCCGTAAGCAAGTTCCTAATATATTGTCTGTCTGCGGTGCTGTCATCACAGACCGCTATGTGATAATTCATTGTAACACCTTCTCCAGCTTTTTCTTTATTTTAGCCCAGTTTTGCAATCTGGTCAATACCTAAAGAAAGGATAACTGCTCCGGCTTCGGTCTTTAAACCATGCTTTTTGTTGATGGTTTCCATAATTGTGTTTCTCTGTGCAGTCGGTACTACCATAGCGATAATTTCTTTTTCGCCTTCCTGCATGCTTTCATACAAGCCGTCTAACTCCTCTACTCCCATAAATCTGGAACGGATAATTGTACCGCCTCTTGCTCCGGCAGCTCTCGCTGTATTCATAACTTCATCGGTGTTACCCTGATTTACCATAACTAAAATCAAACTGTTTGCTACATTGGCATCCATGTCGTTTCCTCCTTTATTTTCTACGTCACCCTGGCGCTCCAACACTGCCGCCACCACGTTGTTCAGGCCGGTAAGCGGCATCGTAAATACGATACCCTTTTCTCTGATACTCTGAAGATTATCAGACAAACGATCCATCAGCCGCTCTGCATTTACTTTGGAAGCAAGACTGAAAATAACGTCTTTTTCCGCCGAACCGATACCAAGTACATCCAGTAAATCGGAAGAGGCAGTACCTACACCAACACAACGGTAATTAAAATTTACGTTATGCTCGGCGTAAAATTTTGCCAGGTCATTACCCTGACCACGTTCTACGAAACTGATAATCAGTTTCATTGCACCGGTTTTACCCATAAGCCTCCTCCTTTCTAGTTTTCATCAAAGAATACAATACAATCGTCCAGATATTCCAAAGAAATCTGCTGGTGCTTTGCCAGCTTCTTCTTCAGCTTGCTGTAAAGACCCATTAACTGAATGGTTAACAGCGGTGTCATGGCTACCATTGCCACAATACCAAACGCATCTGTTAAGATATTTCCACCGGCTGCTTCACAGGCACCCATGGCAAGCGGAAGCAGGAAAGTGGTTGTCATCGGACCACTGGCAACACCACCGGAGTCGAAAGCGATACCGGTGAAAATTTGTGGTACGAAAAATGTCATAATCAAAGAAATAGCATAACCAGGCACTAAGAAGTACATAATGTTAAGACCGGTTAAAATACGGAGCATTGCCAGACCAACGGACACTGCAATACCAATAGAAAGTGCGGTTCCCAATGACTTTTGCGAAATAGAACCATTGGTAATTTCTTCAACCTGTTTGGTAAGTACACGTACTGCAGGCTCGGCTTTTACGATAAAATAACCGATAAGGGCACCAATCGGAATCAATAAAAACGGTGCAGAACCACCTGCCAAAGACTGACCGATAAACTGACCGGCCGGCATAAATCCAACGTTAACACCGGTCAGGAACATTACCAGACCGATATACGTATAAATAAGACCTAAAGCAATTCGGATAATCTGATGCTTGTGGAATCTCCGGGAGATTGCCTGGAAGATTAAAAACATAACAACAATCGGAATAATGGCTATAGCCACTTCCTCCGCATAGTGAGGAAATGCACGAAGGAACTCCCTAGCCACTTCCTTGGTGGTATCAAGTTCCACTAAAGAAACCGGGGTATATGCCGCATCCTGTGGTTTATAACAAATACCGAGAATCATTACCGCAAGAATCGGGCCCACACTGCAAAGAGCGGTCAGACCAAAGCTGTCGGTGCTGGAGTTTTTATCACTTCTTATGGAAGCCATACCAATACCGAGCGCCATGATAAACGGAACCGTAATAGGTCCTGTAGTGACACCACCGGAGTCAAAAGACACGGGAACAAAATTTTTCGGAATAATAAATGCCAAAATAAAAACAATTACATAAAAGAATACCAACAAGTAAGACAATGGAATTTGTTTGCGGATACGGAACTGTGCCAGCATCAGAAACAATCCTACTCCCACTGCCACTGTCAAAATAAGAACCATGTTCGGAATAGAAGGAACCTGATTGGCAAGTACCGTTAAGTCCGGCTCTGCAATAGTGATTACTACACCAAGTACAAAACAAATAATTAGCGGAATGACATATTTTTTGGCTTTACTCATCATAACGCCAATACCTTCACCCATTGGAATCATGGACATATCCACGCCCAGGGTAAACAATCCCATACCAAAAATAAGCATCAAAGCTCCGAAGAAAAATAAAGTCCAGGTTCCCGGAGTCAATGGTGCTATACTAATACTTAAAAAAAGCACAATCGCCGTAATCGGCAGCACGGCAGCAATGGATTCATACACCTTTTCCATCAATAATTTGTTAAATCTCACAAGCATCTTCCTTTTCTACTGTAATTTGATTATACTCCATTTAAGTATACTATACATATCGATGAAAAGCAAATGTCTTAACCAAATCTTTACCGAAATTTAGGGGGTATTAATAAATAAAGGAGTGGCGCTACACCACTCCCAATAAGGTCCCTATCCAGTATATTAATCCTAACACCCAGCTGGAAAATATTCCAAATAAAATTACCGGTCCGGCAATGGTAAAAATCTTACAGCCTTTGCCGTAAACCTCACCTTCCACCCCAAACTCAATGGCAGGTGCCGCCACGGAATTGGCAAAGCCGGTAATCGGCACCAGGCTTCCCGCACCTCCAACTTTTGTGACTTTCTGATACAGGTTAAAGGATGTCAGCAACACCGACAAAAGAATTAAAGAAATTGTGGTAAATGCAGCCGTATCTTCTTCCGACATTCCCCTGCCGGAATAAAAATTCGTGAATACCTGTCCAAGAGTACAAATAACACCGCCTACCCAGAAGGCTCCCCACATATCCTTCAGCAAATCCGGCTTCGGAGTTTTATTTTCCACATATTTATTATACTGTTTCGCCTTTTCCTGTTCATTTTTCTCCTGCATAATTGTTTTAGCACTGATTGGCTTTTTACCCATACGCTCCTCCTACCTCAACAAACCAAACAAAGAACCGATCAACTTACCTATGGCAAACATCAACATGATTCCTGTCATTCCCTTTTTTAAGTTAACACGTTCGCTTAATACCGGAAACATATTTACCACTTCCGCCAATGCTGCTGCCAGGCATCCCGTAAACACCCCGGAACCAATACCGTACATTCCTAAAAAAACATTACCAAGCGGTAACCCAAACTTATATAGGAACAAAAGATTTCCGCCTACACAGCCAAGCAAAGACATATCTTCATAAAAGGTAATATACTTTGCCGTCGTAGTTCCCGCCGCCAGCCGGGTTACTACTCCAACCAACGCAAGAAATGCAAACAAACCGCCTGCCACCAAAAGACCGCCGCAAAGGCCGACGATAACATATACCGCATTCTGCCACCACATCATTCCAACCTCTCCCCTTTCCGGGATGCGTTCTCAATAATTGTGGTATCCTCCTGCTGCTCATACTGGCGCATTTGAATCTGCAACGGAGTCGGGTCATTACTTAATTTTGCGGAAGCAAAATGATTAAAGAACAGTATAATGCCCAAAGGAAGTCCTAAAGAATAAGACACTTCCAGCCAGCCGTTGCCCTCCGGATTTCCGCTGACGCTTTCATATATCCTTGCAAAAATTACCGGAAGACTGGCATCCTCATTAAATGTCATTATGGTAAACGCAGAACCGAAAAATACAATGATTCCCACAAGCACTGCTTTTACATAATCCATCCACTTCTTTTTCGGTCCCGGCGGAAGATACTCCACAAGAAAATCCGGTTCTCCCAAGTTAATCACCGTTACCCCCGGTACATCATCCATAATATGACGTATCACATACATGGAGGACACCGAAATCTTATTCTTTTCCTGTGACTTGCTTATTTGAAACAACGGCACCTGACGTACCTGCTTTGCCACTTTTTCCTCTGCGGCATAGACCTGGCAAACATCTGCCACCGTAATTTTTTTATGGGATACAAGACAGCTTAATTCCGGTTTAATATAAACCGTACTCATCTATAAAAGCACCTGCCTTACTCCGTTGACAAAAATTCCGTTATAATCCCTTGCATTCACCATGGAATAAATAATCAGTCCGGCTGCTACTAAAATAATAAAAATAATTGCAAACAACAGAATGGTTTTTCTATTTACGGACACTTTCTCACCACACCTTTCTTTTGGCATTTTTGATAGTATCCGCAAAATCTTCCTGCTTATTCAGTTTTGCACATTTTTTCTCATCTTTAATAAAATTTTCTTTTCAAGGCGGGATACCTGAACCTGGCTGATACCAAGCAGTTTTGCAGTTTCCACCTGGGTTTTATCTTCAAAATACCGGGAAGTAATCAATAACCGTTCTTCTTCGTTAAGACTGTCAAGAAGCTGCTCCACCGTCATACGGTCAATCAAACTTTCTGCCTCATTTTTTTCTTCTCTAATCCGGTCTACCAGATATATTTCGTGACCGTCTCCCTGATACACGGTTTGATAAATGGATTCTATCTCGCTTCCTGCCTCCAGCGCTGTAACCACATCTTCCGGCGATAATTCCGTTGCAGCTGCTAATTCTTCAATGGTAGCATCACGTCCCAGTTCAAATACCAGCCGCTCTCTTGCTGCTTTAATTTTCCAACCGTTTTCTTTTATGGAACGGCTCATCTTTATCAAACTGTTGTTGTCCCGTAAATACCGCTTTATTTCCCCGCTGATCATAGGAACCGCATAAGTGGAAAACATCACATCAAAGGACAAATCAAACTTGTCCACTGCCTTCATCAAACCGATAACGCCAATCTGAAACAAATCCTCAGCCTCCTGGCCCCGTCCCATAAAGCGTCTTACAATGCTCCACACCAGTCCCACATTATCATTTATCACTTGTTCCCTTGCTACTTTATCCCCTTCCTGTGCCATCCGGATAAGCAACTGGGTATCCATAGACACCCCCTACTCGTCACATACTGACGCATCTGCATTCGTCCCCAGGGATTTTGTCATTGTAACCTTGGTTCCCTTTCCGGGCTCCGATTCCACCGCAAGGGAATCCATAAACGCTTCCATAAAAGAAAAACCCATCCCGGACCGCTCAAGCTCCGGTCTCGAGGTGTACAGAGGTTCCATTGCCTGTTCCACATTTTCAATTCCTACACCTTCATCCCAAACCATAAAAGTAAAGGAATCCTCTTCCCGCTCGAAGCGCATATGTACCTTCCCTATTCCATCCTGATTATATCCATGCAAAATAGCATTGGTGACTGCCTCGGAAATTGCCGTTTTTATATCCGAAAGTTCCTCCAGGGTCGGATTCCCCGGCATAACAAATGCCGACACCGCCATTCTGGCAAAAGATTCGTTCTCCGATAACGCCGGAAAACTGATTTCACAAATATTTGTACTGCTTCTTCTCATGCTATTCTACCTCCGCCTGATTCCACTGCTTTACCAATTTATAAAGTCCCGACATCTGAAAAATCCGGTCCACATTTTTTCCGATTCCGTATACATAGACCGCACCTCCCACATATGACATTTGCTTATAACGTCCCATGACCACACCGATTCCGGAGCTGTCCATAAATTCCACTCCTGAAAAGTCAAAAATAATCCGGTCAATTGGATATTTATCCACATATCCATCCGCCATTTCCCGGATATACACCGCATTATGATGATCTAAATCCTCACCCAGGTGTATCACCATGGTTCCTCCATACACTTCAAACCGTTCTGTTTTCACAATTTTTCCTCCTTGTCCAATTCTTCTATTCCGTCAAAAAAATAAAAGACGGGAGCCTAAAGAAAAATCTTCAGACTCTCGTCTCTTTATCTTTTGTAAACTTATTCTGTTACCACCGGAGTAGGTGTGACATTTTTTAATGCCTCCGTCACATACCCCAGATAGGTTTCTGCCTCTTGATATCTGGTAGAATACTGATGCTTCTCCAAAATCATTTCATAAAAATCCTTAGCCCGGAATAAATCACCCAGCTCATGACAGGTTCTTGCCAGATGATACACCACTTCTGCATTGTCCGGTGTATAATAATAAGCCTGTTCCAACAACGGAAGTGCTCCTTCCATATTGTTGTTTCCGTACAGCAGCACTGCTTCTTCAAAATATAAGGTACCGGCTTTATTTTCCAATACCGCTATCATATCCTCATATAAAGCTACTGCAGACAAATCCGTCATGTCTGTCATATCAAGATTTTTAGCATCATAAAGCAGATTCTCTGTTTGCTCTACCGTTGGTGCCTCCTGCTTTAAATACTCCTGATAAGCATACATTAAATCAATATACGGCTCATAATCAATTAAGGTATAACCTTCTTCACGGCGGATAATTCTCTCCAAATCTTCGATTTTGGTTTCCAAAATCCGGATGTTGCTTTTCAACGTAGAAATTTCCACATCTTTAGCACTGATAACCGCACTGTAATTGCGTTCCTTTTTATTATAATCTTCTTTGATACTCTGCCGGATATTCGGTACTGCCATAAAATAAATCACTGCCACACCGATTAAAATACCAAGGAAAAAGGTAATAAACGCCATGAAATTCGGTTTTTCCTCCCGGTAGGAAGTAACCGGCACAATCTGGGAAGAAAAAGAGGACTCCTCAAATTCCTTATTGCCTTCCTGGGTGGTCTGGCCGCCCGGCTGGGTATTTAGCCGGATTTCCTCCAGGTACCGGAGTGCTGTGACATTTGCTACATCTATTTTCTGCACTCTGACAAGACAACGTCTTGCCTTTTCGTATTCGCAGTTTTTCATATAAATCAGCGCAAGTAAAAGCAATGCCCGTACAAATTTCGGATTTTGGCTGATGACACGCTTTAACTGCAAAATTGCGAGGTCGTCATCCTGACGCTTTGCGTTTACCAGGGCTATATTAAATTTCTTAATGGTCTGATTCATTCCGTCAAAGGCTACAGTATCAGACTGCACCTTCTTTAAGAAATAATCCGCATCATTATCCTGAGGTTGAAAGTTCTGGCTGATAACCCATTCACTTAAAGCAGCCACCACTTCACCCATTTCAAAATAAACAAGACCCAGCAGATTTCTGGCATCGGTATTTTCTTTGTTAATTTCCAGACTCTTCTTCAACATGTCGATGGCACCGCTCAAGTCTCTGACTCTGGCCTTCTCCAGACCCTTATTGTAATAAGAATTGGAGATATACACCAAGCGCTCATACACACTGATGTCCTGTCCGCAAATTTCACAACGTTTCCGACGTCTGCTGATCTCCTGACCGCATTTCGGACAATTCATACTAATCCTCCCTGCTTCTATTTGCCGGACTTGACAATTAACTCGATAATGTCAGAGATGTCGGTCAAATCATTATGCAAAATTGCTTCTTCTGCTTCATCAATTTCCAGACTTGGCTGAAACTTCGCAAGTTCTTCTTCGTAATTAATCATTTGCTTCATCCTTTCCTTCGCAAACACTGGTTACCATACCATCTTACCTTTTGATGCTCCAAAATGCAAGAAAAACTATAAAGGATATTAAAATTTTATCGCAGAAACTGCGGAAATCCGCCAAAAAATGGCGGATTCCACAAATTATTTAAGTCGGTTGATTTTTATCTACTTACTGAGAGCAGCCAGTCGTTCTTCTACCTGAGCCATCATGCTCTTGTAGTTTTCTAACTTCGCTCTTTCTTCAGCAATCTTTGCCTCAGGAGCCTTTGCTACGAAGTTTGCATTAGACAACATTCCTTCACCACGCTTGATTTCACCGGTGAGACGTGCCTTTTCTTTATTCAGACGCTCAATTTCCTTCTCGATATCAACTAAATCGGAGAACGGAATATAAATAACTGCCTGTGGAAGTACTGCGGATACCGCATCTTCTGCGATTCCTGCCTTATCTTCCTGAATAAGAACTTCGCTGGCACCGCCGAGAGTCGCAAAGAATACCTTGCTGCCTTCAAAGGTGTCACGAACTGCCGCATCTGCAGAAACAACATAAACGGTTGCCTTTCTGCTTGGTGGTACATTCATCTGGGTACGAACGTTACGGATACCCTTAACGGCTTCCTTGATCATTTCTACCGCTGCTGCCTTGTCTGCAAAATCAAATTCTGCGTTGTAGGTCGGCCACTCGGAAATCATAATGGATTCATTTTCAGCAAGAGTTCCTTCTGCTTCCTTTAAGGTGCAGAAAATTTCTTCTGTGATGAATGGCATATATGGATGTAACAGCTTTAACGCTCCGGTAAGAACGTGACGCAGTGTCCACATTGCAGTTTCCTTGGAAGCAGCATTGTCTCCGTAGAAACGAGGCTTAACCATTTCGATGTACCAGTCGCATAAATCATCGTAAATGAAGTCATAAATCTTCTGGGCTGCTACGCCAAGCTCGAAGCTTTCCATATTGTCGGTTACTTCTTTTACTACCGTATTGAATCTGGATAAAATCCAGCAGTCAGCATCTTCTAAGTTTGCCTTATCAATGTTCTTTGCATCAAACCTAAGACCTGCTTCTGCCATCTGGTCCATGTACATCATGATGAAACGGGAAGCATTCCAAACCTTGTTTGCAAAGTTTCTGCTTGCTTCTACTCTTTCCCAATAGAAACGCATGTCGTTACCAGGTGCATTACCGGTAATCAGTGTGAATCTGAGAGCATCCGCACCGTACTTATCAATTACTTCCAGTGGATCGATACCGTTTCCTAAAGACTTACTCATCTTACGGCCCTGGGAGTCACGAACCAGACCGTGGAATAATACGGTCTTGAACGGCTTCTCCTGCAGGTGCTCGTAACCGGAGAAAATCATACGGATTACCCAGAAGAAGATAATATCATAACCGGTAACTAATACATCCGTTGGATAGAAGTACTCTAAATCCTTGGTCTTTTCCGGCCAGCCAAGAGTACTAAATGGCCATAAAGCGGAGGAGAACCAGGTATCTAAGGTATCCGGATCCTGCTCTAAATGGTTGCAGCCGCACTTTGGACATACACTTGGAGCTTCGGAAGTCTTAGCAACGATAACTTCGCCACACTTCTGACAGTAGTAAGCAGGAATTCTGTGGCCCCACCATAACTGTCTGGAAATACACCAGTCACGGATGTTATCGGTCCAGTTGTAGTAAGTCTTTTCCATACGCTCCGGAATTAAGGTGATTTCGTTATTCTTAACAGCCTCAACCGCAGGCTTGATCAGTTCGTCCATCTTTACGAACCACTGTGGCTTAATCATTGGCTCAACAGTAGTCTTACAACGGTCGTGGGTACCTACGTTGTGGGTGTAATCTTCTACCTTTACAAGAAGGCCCATTTCGTCAAGTTCGGCAACAATCTGCTTTCTTGCTTCGTAACGGTCCATGCCTTCAAATTTGCCGCCGTTGGCATTGATGGTGGCATCATCGTTCATGATATTGATTTCCGGCAGATTATGACGCTTACCAACCTCATAGTCATTAGGGTCATGGGCAGGTGTAATCTTAACTACACCGGTACCAAAATCCTTTTCAACGTAAGTATCTGCAATAATCGGAATCTCACGGTCAACAAACGGAACCTTTACCATCTTGCCAACTAAGTGAGCATATCTTTCATCCTCCGGATGAACTGCAACAGCAGTATCACCAAGCATGGTTTCCGGTCTGGTGGTAGCAAACTGTAAGAAGTCGTCGGTACCAACTACCGGATACTTAATGTGCCAGAAATGGCCTGCCTGCTCTTCGTAAACTACTTCCGCATCGGAAATGGAAGTATGACAAACCGGACACCAGTTAATGATTCTGGAACCCTTATAGATAAGTCCCTTCTGATGCATCTTGCAGAATACTTCTTCTACGGCCTTATTACAGCCTTCATCCATGGTGAAGCGCTCTCTGTCCCAGTCACAGGAAGAACCGAGTTTCTTTAACTGGCTGATAATTCTGCCGCCGTATTCTCTCTTCCAGTCCCAGGCGCGCTCAAGGAAACCTTCACGTCCAAGGTCTTCCTTGGAGATGCCCTCTTCCTTCATCTTTTCAATAATCTTAACCTCTGTTGCAATGCTGGCATGGTCTGTACCAGGCTGCCAAAGAGCGTTATAGCCCTGCATTCTCTTAAAACGGATTAAAATGTCCTGCATGGTGTTGTCCAGTGCATGACCCATGTGAAGCTGGCCGGTAATGTTTGGCGGTGGAATCACAATGGTAAACGGTTTCTTGGTTTCATCAACTTCCGCATGAAAATACTTCTTGTCAAGCCACTTGCTGTACAATCTGTCTTCAATGTCTTTTGGATCGTAATTCTTTGCTAATTCTTTTCTCATGAACTTCTCTTCCTTTCGTTTATTAATCTAAAAAGACCCGACATCCTAAAAGGACGACGGGTCATTCGTGGTACCACCTTTTTTCACAGTATTTCTACTGCCTCATTGTCTGCTGACACAGACGTCACGGATAACGGTGTGAGCCGGTATTTCCTACTCATTGCTTTTCAGAAATACTGTTCCGAAGCTACCTTCAGCAAATTCACTATACAGACCTCTCAGCATATGGTCCGCTCTCTGGGATAGCTCTGTGTTGCCTACTCCTCTTCATCATTACATTTAACTATATCTTCTTTGTATAGTAAAGAAATTTTACCAAATTGTCAAGAGATAAAATGAATTTTCCGCAGAAAACTATAATTCCACCTCATTTTTAGCCAATACGAGCAATGTTTCGGAATCATAAGCTACGTGACGTTCCCTAAATGCCCGAAGGGACTTTCTGGCCATCTCTTCCTGATTATTGTTATAATCAATCCTTTGACGTAATTTTTGACGACGCACATTCAGACGGTGCCTTACCTCTACCATTTCTTTCGGATCTACCAAAGCTTCAATCTGATAGCCCCAGACCGCCGCATCCGACACACCGTTTTTCTTTAACTCACGGATAATTTCTTCTGTGTAAAAATCTATAGATTCCGCCGTTTTTTTAAAGCGTCGTTCCTCCTCCACAATGCGCATGTACTCCTGCCAGTGATAATGCAGCTCCTGAGCATTGTTTACGTGGAATTTCTCGTACAGATAATCCAGAAGATTGGTACAGTTTACATACTTTATCTTTACCTTATTGAGCAGCTGGATTGCACGGTTCATCTTCAACTCTGCCAGTTTTAAATCGTACTGGTTTTTTCTGTTGGAGAAATAAAAATAGGCAATCACAATAATACCGAATGCAATAGTGAACACAAACGGAAGCTGTACATTCTTTTTTGCCGTTTCCTGCAAAATAAACAGAAACGCCAGAAAAACAATGATAAAAATACCGGCTGCCTTCAGCATCTTTTTTCCTAATTCGTCCCTCTCCATTACTTCCTGAAGTTCAAAGTCCAGGGAAGCCTTTTCGCTTTCCAGATGGCGGATATCGGAATTGATAACCTGAAGATAATTTTCCTGCTCCTCCATTTTACGGATTTCTTCCAAAATGGTATCCTCATAAGGTTCCAGGGCAAGACGCTGTGCCATGGTAATTTTTGGTGTAATTTTCTGCATCTTCTGCCGTTCCTGATTGAGCGCCAAGAGCTTTCTTGCCATATCATCGATAGACTTTTTCGCCTGGGTAGGGAGCAGATCAATTTTTTGGATATCGGCAAGGTAAGCCGTAACCACCTCGTACTCCTTTTTTGCCTCGAATTGCTGGCGCTTTGCCTCGTTAATCATATCACAGCAATTCTTAACAAAGCCGGCCCGTTCTTCCGGGGTGCTGTATATTCCGTCTCTCAAAACCAGCTTATCTTCCGGACGGTTTTGGGCTTCTGTTTCTCTATTCTTTTTTCTTTGAAATAAATTCCGAAAAAATCCCATAATTCTCCCCGTTTAGTTATTCGTTGTATTTTCTGTACTGTTCTTTCATTTGTTCCGTCATGCGCTTTACTCCGGCGTAAAATTCATTGATTTTACCCTCCTTAAGCAACTGGCGGATATTATTTAACTCATTAAAATCCGAAATTTCCTGAGTCTCCAATTCTGTTTGGAAGAAAGCAACATCCAGCCATTTGGATATACCTTCCGATACCTGATAAATATCCAACGCAGATTCATACATTACCTTATCTCCGGAAAAACGAAGAGCTAAAAGGTATTGTTTTAAAGATTCTTCCCGGTTATTTCGCTCGTAAGCCTCTCTGAAATAATCCGCCGCCTCCGCAAAGCCATCCGTATGCAAAAGGGCAATGGCAAGATTATGATAAATATCTCCCAGCGTTTCGGAAGTGATTCCAAAACTGTCTTTTTCTTTTAACAACAGCCGGTAATTCATTACTGCATCACGGTAATTTTCATGAACTAAGTAGCTGTCTGCCTTGCTCTTGGTACGTACCCATTCCTCGCTGCGTTCTACCTTAGACTGTTCCTGTAAAAACTCTTCAATCTCTTCCTTAGTAAAATAGTCACAGCTGCAAAATACTACCGTGATTAAATCTTTTAAAGGGGCATCTCGCTGGATTAAATCCGCCAACAAGGCTCCTCGTTCTTTTAACCCAAGGGTCTCTCTAATGTAACGCGCAAGACCTTCATCATACAGGTAATCATCGCAAAGCTCCGGATTACGCATAATGCAGTAACAGAGCTCCTCTATGGAATAAATATTCTGTTTTGTGTTTTTTAACAGATATCCCGTTTTTGCGTAATTACCTGTTGTTACAATCAGTTTTCCCATGGGGTATTCCTCTCTAGCCTAAATTTACGATTTGTTCCCACACCCGGTAGGTTGCCGGACAAATATCGCCAAAGCCTACGTCACGAACCTTTAAAACAAGGGTTTCGTAGTCTAAAAATCTTGCCTGTATTTCTAATCGGAGGGTTTTGTTTTCGCGGTAAATAAACTCCTCCGGATGCAGAGTACAGTGAATGGCTTCGGCTGTACGCACATCTTCGATTTGAAATTTCATTTCTTTTGTATCATCCAAAATAACCTGAATTTCCGCTCCCGCATTTGTAAGTAAAGTTCCGGCTTTCAATAACGGCACCTGGTGCACAATGGCATCTTCATATGCCTCCAGCGAAACATTATGAAAAATCTGATTATCTCCGATTGCTTTTTTGGACAACTTTTCTTTTACTGCCAGATAACATGCACCAAGACAATAAAGACTGCGGCCGGTAAAAATTCTTCGGCCGGTATTGAAAAATCTTCCAAGAATCTGGTTGATTCCCGGAGTTTCTACAATGGTACCGGTAACATAAAGTCTGGAAATTGCTTTTCTTGCTATTGCTAACTCCGTAATATTTGTAAAGCAGTTTTTCCGTTCTTCCTCATCGATAATTCCCGACAAGCCGCCCGGCATTAACGAGCTGTAATCTATGGTTTCCACATAATACGGTATTTCCAGTTCTTCATTTCCTGAATTTACCAGATAGGCTATCATTCCCTTGCTGTCAAAATCCAAGGTCATGGAGCCACCCTTTGTTCCTTCACAAATTTCGTACCAGAGAACGGCATCTGCATGGGAAGCAAAAAACAGCTTCTCGGAAGAATAACCGATAGACTCCATAATTTCTTCCAGATGTGCCTTTTTTTCTTCCGTCATCCGTTCGCCGGTAATACCGATTCTGGCAATGGAGGCACTGCCGTAACGCTTACGGATAGTAGAAAGGATTTCCTGGAGATAATAAGCAAACACTTCGTTTACACTGGATTCCACACCGCCGAGTTCTACTTTTTCATTGGTCAGGTTACCGTACAGAGAGGTAATACCATGCTTTTGCATTTTCATGCCATAGTCCAAGGCTTCCTTTGCCACCAGAAGCTTACCTTCCGCATTGGCAATTACCATGGTCGGGATGATTTCGCCTCCCATATAATCCGGAAACCGGTACACATCCGCACAGGTCCGTTCCTCATTCCATATTCCGATTTGCATATCTGTTTTACTGAAATCAATTCCCAACATCAAGGATGCCATAATTCTACCTCTGTTTATACCGGCGTAAAATGCCGTTTAATTGCATATTCTTCCTTGTAATACTGCTCCAACAGACTGTACAGGGTCTTCTCATCCTGAAGTTCTTTTGTCATCAGGATTTCATTAATTTTACCGTACTTTGTTGTTCCGGAAGCCATTTCCGTTTCTGTATGGCTGATTAATCTGCTCTCTACTATTTCTACACCGTTTTCGGTTTCCTCTGTAATAAAATACTGCAGATTTTCTCCATAGAACAAAATCAGTTCCTTCTCAAAAATTCCATAGCCCGCATCTTCCATTTCTTCCTCTACCATCTCGTCGGTATCATAGCCGCAGGAATAATGAATTTTAAGTTTGCTGTTCGGATTGGTACGGTATTCTACATAATACTTATCCAACATATATGCCGGCAAAGAAACTTTATCTTCAAAATCCTTGTAAAAACCAAAAATAATTTTTTTCTGTACCAACTTTTGGATATGATAGTTAACGAAGGATTTTTCAGCCTCCATTAACGTTGCTTTTCCGGAATAGAACTTTAATAATGCCAGTACACAAATCTGATTGTTTTCCAGGAAAGATTCTTTTTTCAGCATTTCAAACAAGTCATCACTAGTCAAACGGTCTTTGACAAAGTACTTATATGCGCAGTAAGAAAAATATGCCCGGATAAGTTTTCGGTTCATTCCGCTACCGCAATAGCTTACAAACACTGCAAAAGAATCCTCCACGTAGCTTTCCGCAAACAGCATTTGGGCAAGCAGACGTTCTTCCAGACTGGTAGTTTCCAATTCTCTTTCTTTGGCAGCTTTCCAAAGCTCGCACATATCACCGGTGGTTCCGTTATAGCGGTCTACCAAATATTGCAATAACCGGTCTTCCACCTTTCCTGCCTTAAATGCAAAGAAGCCCATGGTTAACAAGGTTTCTCTGTCTCGTTCTTCCTGAGGCGAGAAAATACCGCGGACACAAAGCTTGGAAAGACGCTTTGCATGCATTCCCGTGGAACAGCCGAATATTTCCACGCTTTCGATGACCTTGTCATACATATCCCTGAGAATCATCATTTCCAGCATTTTTTCCCTGTCTTTGGTAGAAAGAAGCTTCAAGTTTACTGCATTTAAATACGCTTCCAAAAGTTCCACATTGTAATGGTCGTAATAATATTCCACCAGGGATACCACACAATTGTTTTGAACTTCTTCCTGCAGACCTTCCATTTGGGAAATCTGTTTTTGGAGTTCCATCAGCATGTCGTCATGTCTGTTGTAATTTTTATTCTTTTCCCACATATGCAGCAAAAGCTTGCGGTTATCACTGCCAATCTCATAACAGTTTTCCAAGAAGTTTTCCACATGAAGCAAACGGAACATTTTATCTTCCTGATTCATCAGAAAATATCTTCCGAGATTATCAACCAGGAACAATTCTGCATTTTCTGTATAAATCTGTACAAAAGCCTGCCGTACACCGTTCTTCAGTTCAAAAGGAACCATCTGCACTTCTTTTTCTTCTTTATGGACAACACAAACATGCTGCATCGTCTCATCCTTACATTCCACCTGGTATGTAAAAATAAGTTCCGGCAGCATCTGCGCCATTTCCCTGTCGATAATGGAAGTACGGAGTACATCGGCATACAGAACGGCATGGGAGCCGGAAATCGCTCCCGCTTTCATCTGATTTACCGCAAACTGCTCCATCTTTTTTAAATATGCCCGGTGAATCGCCGGATTACTGTCTTTATTTCTTACTACATAAGAGTACACAAAAGCAGCATCCTCTTCCGACGGAAAACTGGTCATACTGAAATACAGCAACGCCTGCTGGTCAATCAGCTGATTTGCTGTTTTATCTAACGTCATTATGTAATATTCATGCAAACGGTCAAGGCGGAGCTGCTCTTTGACTGCCTGCTTATAATACGGATGTTCTGCCCTTTGGCGACGGTCACCGCGAATCAGTTTTTTGCATAAAGCAAACAGTATGTCTCTATGACGGAACTGTTCATATAATTTTTTCAGAAGAATAATTTGCAGTTCATCCGGCTCATTATTCTTTTCGGAAAGATAGGCAAACTGCAGAGCCGCCTCTTTACTTATCAGCTTATACTTAATCAGATACTGCATAACCTGACATTCAAAACTATCCAGGTCGGATACAGCCATCGGCTCTGTATTCCAAATCATTGCTGCTTCAAATGCAAGAATCCTGCTGACACGTTTCGTTCCAAAGTGCTTTTTTATTGTTTCATACCGTAGCAGCTTGCTGTTTTCCAGATGCTTGTCCATATACAACAAAAACCACAGCAATAAATCTTCTTTATTATCCTGCTCGTAAATCCTGCGGATGGTAGCCGCATACTCGTCCACCAGTTGTTTATCTCTGGACTTCATTGCCTCCAAATACAATACCGCGCAATAAAGCACCTTGTTGTTTCTTTCGAAATAGGATTTTCTGCCCAAAAACATTTCATAGGAATCATCCGCGCCCCGGTTTTTTCCGTCTACAATGGAAAGATACGCACGATACAATTCGTACTTGTACTTTGTTTCTTCTATCTGATTTTTGACAGCCGGGTCAGTGCTTTCCATATCCTGCTTGTCTAACAATACCAAGATAGATTCCAGCAGGCGGACAGACTCTGAGATATAATTTCCGCTGGCAATTTCATTGTTTCTGAATTTTAAATAGAGCTCTGTCAGACGATATTCCAAACGATGAAGGTTTTTACCGTATAAATTTGCGTTTTCACCCTCAACATGATTTTTTACAACAACAGGAATACGGATTTTTTTTCTGCTACCGTGCAGAACGATTTCCGCAAAATAATTTCCACGTTTCATTTGTTCTGCCAAAACAACAAAACCGACTTCTGCCTGTCCGTTTACGAAATCCTCGGTAGTAATCTCTTCTTTTGATAAAGAAATATACGGCGAATTCGTTTTTATTTTTATATTGACATAACCCCACTGCTCTTTCTTCACAATCAGGGTTTCCATAAAGTTTTTGGTTTCTGACTCATACTCTGCCTTTTGCACCGCTACCCCAAATTTACAAGGCTTTTTCTTATGCACCAGCACAAGAAATTCTTCCATTGCCTGGGAAATATCACTGCTGCTTAAAAGCTTACGGTAAGCCGGGCGGTACTTTGGTTCCTTCCGCAATACTACTTTAGAAAAATCTTCGGAAGCAAACAGTTCCAAAGCTTCTTTCCAATTCAACCGCGCCAGGTTGGCAAACTGGAATAAGTCCCTGATATTACCGATAGAGCTTGGGAAGGAAGGTTCCGTTACCTGAATGATAAACGGAATCTGACATTCTCCGCAATCGCTGACAATGTTTATTGTGCCGATATGTTCTTCCCCTGCCTGCAGGGTAGATGCATCTACATCATACTCCACTTCGCATTCTGCACCGATAAAATCAGTTCTGCTTAAACTAAGGATTTTCCCGGTAACATAGAGTACGCCCTTCATCCGTTGCCCGGCACTGTTGGAAATACGAATACTTCCTTCTTTCCGGATTCCTGCTTCCACAACAATGTCAAGCCTGGACTCCGAAACCAGCAATTCCGGCATCTCATATTCAAATATTCCTTTGGAAAGTCGTTCGATTTTCTCTTTCACGTTTGCTAACCCCTTGCATTTGTAGCTTCTGTCTTACTTTTCTGCCTGTATAAATTCGTTTGTATCACTATCAATATAGTAACATTTTGTACCATCCACGGAAACGTAAAATTCACCCCTGTTTCTTACCTTTCCGTTACTAAACTCAGATAAATTAATGCGGTAACAATCCACACCGTCAATTAATGTTAACTCGTCACCATATTCTGCATCATATTCTTTGACGTCTTTGGCTATATTGAGGGACTCCTTCGAATATGTGCAAAGCACATCATATGCTTCTTTAGCGGTAAGGGTTCCTGCCGGTTCCGGTGTAGGCGTAGGTGCCTGAGTCACCGGTTCGTTTACAGGAAACTTAGTAAAGTCATATACGGTTCCTTCCGTAGAATCATAAAAATGCAGGCTGCCGTCCGATTTGCTTACAACCAAAAACGGAGATACAAATTCCTGATTTTCAATTGCACCAAATTGATAATAACCGCTGTTACCCACCACAAGATTTTCGTTTACAAGCTGTACATTGTATATTGATGTGTCCACCTTATCCTTAACCACCTTTTCTGCCTCTGCAGCACTCAAAGCCGGAGTCGGCGTTGGTGTTGGTGTATTGGTAGGTGCAGGTGTAGCTGTTGGCTCAGCCGTTGGATCAGGCGCAGCAGTTGCTGTAGGTACCGGTGTGTTTTCCGGTTCCTGCTGCGGTTTCGTAGGCTCTGCCGTTGGAGCAAATGTCGGATCTGCTGCAGGAGTGTTTTCCGGTGCTTCCGTCAGACCTGCTGCCACTGTCGGTGTTGGAGTAATTGTGCCGTCTGCAGGCTTATCCTTTTGCGAAATAAAGATAAGTGCAATTGCAATGCCGGCAATAACCAGTACCAGTAAAAATTTCATGGTATCATCCGAAGAATTCTTTTTCTTTCTTGAATTTTTAGCGGATGAATTGGATTTTCCCGATTTATTTGTATTTTTCTTTGTTGTAGCCATAACTTTTCCTCCATTCCGGACATCTCGTTCCAAAAAAATAGATATGTCCGCAGACATATCTATTATAATATAAAATGATTCGGTTTGCAATTCTATTTCGCATCATCCGGGAAGAATAACAACGATAAAAACTCATCAATATTCTCCGCATGCTTTGGCGCCGCATTAATGACCAAAACCATCGGTTCCTCCCTTTGCACCTTCTGATAAATCCAAACAGAAGAAAGGTCAATGCCGTATACTGCCTTCGAATCCGGAATTTCAGTTCCGTCATCATTTTCCAAAGTAATTTCCAGCAAATACGGTTCCAAGGCCTCAGATAAATCGTCGGATAAATATGGGGAAACCGTTGAAAAATAGTTACCCGGAGCATATTCCTCAAATACTGACTTTGGCATCAGAGTCACGTCCAAATCTCCCACCAGATTCAGCATGGAAAATTTCTGCCAGGACTGATAATCCCCATTGGAGAAATAATATCCGGTATCAAAAACCGTTTCCTGTTTTTCTGTATTCAGCCCCATAGCTTCTTCCAGTTTGATTTTTAATTCATCATAGAGAGGCTGATTGATACCGTCTTCCACAACTGCTACCGAAAGCATAATCTCCGGTCTTGGACGAAGCATGGTATACGCAATGGAGCCGACTACCACCAACACAATGATAGTAACAACAATTTTGCCAAGATAATAATCCGCAAAATACCGCAGACGCTCTTTGGACGTCATGTTTTCCCATTTTTCTTTTTCACTGACATCCTCACGGTGACTGTACAATGCCGCATCGTCACTCAGTGTAGTTTTTTTATTTTTAAGGTTCATACCACTCACCTTCTTCTACAGGCTTATTTCTTTTAAACTTACGTTCCAGCACATGCCAAAAACCACCGGTAATACAAACAGAAGACCAGGCACCCGCAATAATACCGGCCATTAATGGGAATGCAAATTCACGGATGGTGTCTACGCCAAGTAAAGCCAGCATAAATATCATGATAAAGGTTGTCAGGGAGGAGTTAATGCTTCTGGACAATGTTTCGGTTACGCTCTTGTTCACTATCTCCGATAATTCTGCAGTCTCTTCATTTTCTGCATTCTGAGCCAGATTTTCACGGATACGGTCGAAAATAACGATTGTCGCATTGATAGAATAACCGACAATGGTAAGCATACATGCAATGAACGTATTGCCTACTCCAATTCTGCCCACCGCATATACAGTAAGCACTACCAATACATCATGCAGCAATGCAGAAACTGCACTGGCTGCAAAGTTAAAGTTTTTAAAACGGATCCAAATGTAAATGAGCATACAAATAGTAGCAATAATTACAGCTTTTACCGCAGCAGCACGCATTTCGCCGCTGACCTTACCGCTGATGTTCTCTGTCTGAATCAGAGAGTCATCCACGCCATATTCCTCTACCAGAGCATCGGTAAGTACTGCACGCTGCTCCTGGGAAAGCTCCACTGTTTTGATAATATAGGTGTTTTCACCGGTTACTTTCACAATTTCACCCGTAAGAGAAAGAGTCTCGGATACTGTATCTTCCAGACGCTGATTTAACTTTTCTGTTAATTCTTCAGGGAATGTTACACTGAGGGAAGTACCACCCTTGAAATCCAAGCCATAATTTAATGCACCATTACCCTTTGCAACAGAAACGCCCATAGCCACAAAGCCCGCCACAATAATGACAGCAGACACGGCTACGAACTTCTTGAAATTCTTTACAAACGGAAGTATCTTTCTTTCCTTCTGGATACCGTAGAACTTCTCATGATCAAAACCGATTCCGTACAACGCATTTAAAATAAATCTGGTTACGGTAAGTGCCGTAAACATAGAAAGCAAAATACCGATGGCAAGTGTAATAGCAAAGCCCTTAACACCGCCGGAGCCAAGGAAATATAACACAAACGCTGCAATTAATGTAGTCACATTTCCATCTACAATAGCAGACAACGCCTTACCAAATCCAAGTCTCATGGAAGAACGTACTGTTTTTCCGGTAGCCAGTTCTTCTCGTATTCTCTGAAAAATGATAACGTTGGCATCCACCGCCATACCAACGGACAGAATAATACCTGCCATACCCTGCAGGGTAAGGGTTACATCAAATAAATTCAGAACAATAACATTTAAACCGATGTAAATAGTCAGTGCAATACTTGCTGCAAGACCCGGAATACGGTAACAAACTATCATAAACAAAATAACGCATAAAAACCCGATGCCCGCTGCCTGCAAACTGGTGCTGATGGCTTCTTCACCCAGCTGGGCACCAACTACAGTAGAGCGGATTTCGGTAAGCTCTAACGGCAGGGCACCGATACGGATGGTAGATGCCAGTTTGTTTGCCTCATCAAAATCAGCCATACCGGAAATAATTGCAGAGCCTTCTGTAATTGCATCATTAACCTTTGGCGCACTGATAACCTCTCCGTCATACACAATGGCAATTATCTTACCGATACTTGCACGGGTAGCATCCGCAAATTTCACACGGCCTTCCTCATTTAAATTGAGTTCAACTACATACTCATAACCTACACCGCTTTGCGCTTCTATCTGTCTGGCTGTTGCCTTTGCAATATCCGCACCGGTCAAAACCACATCACCGGCCGTCTGGATTTCCTCCATGGATTTTGTCAGAACAAAACCGGCTTTTTCATAATCGTACTCCACATTTCCTGTGCCGTAAATAAAGTAGATGGCTCCGGCCTGACCGAGCTCTTTTAAGATTTTTTCCGCATCGGAAACACCCGGAATATCTACATTAATACGGTTGGTTCCTTCCTGGTAAACAGCTGCCTCTGTGGAATAATTATCTACACGAAGCTGTAATTTATACCGTGTATCAGACATTTCTTCCATGGTAGGGTCTTCCTTTACCGTCTGGTAAGTAATGCTTAATCCACCCTCCAGGTCAAGTCCCCTCTTAATATTTGCCGCAGAAAACTTTTTGTCCGGACCGATACCAGCCACACTGACAAAAACCAGTGCCGCAGTAACAACTGCCGTCAAAAGCAGGCTTAAAATGGATTTTGTTTTGTAATTCATTGCTTTTTCCTCGATTTCTTTTGTACTTCCCCTTCGTCGCTCATATATTTCTTACAACAGTCAAAAGCAGACGGAAGGGATATCTGCTCTTTTATTTCCTGCAGGGAGAAGACTTGAGTCCCCTGCTCTATCTGCTCCGGCAGACTGCCGGTTGCTTTCGTTTTTATCTCATAGCACCAAAGCCGCCATTCCACATGGGAAAAGATATGTTTACCATCAGGGAGCCTTTTTACTTTGGCATCGGGAAACATCCTTTGCACCCGCTTTACATCAAGATGGTTCTCCACATTCGGCAGTTCCCACATACCGGATAAAAGTCCGGTGTCCGGCCGTTTGTGAAGCACAATTTCCACCGGATGTTTGCACTCCTCTTTAATAAGAAATACCGTGCGTTCCTCAATGCGGCGCTCTTTTTTCGGTGGTTTAACCGGAATCTGAAGCTCCACACCCTGATGAAATGCCTTGCAAAGATGCATCACCGGGCACTGCTCACACAAAGGCTTTCCGTTTGGAAGACAAACCGTTGCTCCGAGTTCCATCAAGGACTGGTTAAAATCTCCCGGGCGGTCCGTTGGCATAATGCTCCGCACATCAGCTTCCAGCTCTTTTTTTATCTTTTCTTTGGTAATATCATCATAACTTGCTGCAATTCTTTTCAGCACCCGGAGAACATTGCCGTCCACCGACGGTTCCGGAAGTCCGAAGGCAATGGAGGCAATAGCCCCCGCCGTATAAGAACCGATACCAGGCAGGGCTTTTAAAGCCTCATAATCTGCCGGCAGTTCTCCCCCGTACTGTTCCATCACAATTTTTGCTGCCTTTTGCATATTCCGTACCCGGTTGTAATAACCAAGGCCCTCCCACAGCTTAAGGAGCTTTTCCTCCTCTGCCTCAGCCAGTGCCTTTATATCCGGAAGTGACTCAAGGAAGCGGTCAAAGTATCCCTTGACCGCCTCTACTCTTGTTTGCTGCAGCATTATTTCCGAAACCCACACATAATAGGGCTTCGGTTCCTCCCGCCAACGGAGGATTCTGGCATTTCGTTCATACCAGTGAAGTAAAAATGGCACAATTTCTGAATAATCGTATGTCATAACTGTTCCGTTTCTATCTGGTGGAATAATCCATAAAACTGATATTGATGTCTACGCTGGTTTCAATTCCGTCTACTCTTCCCTTATCGGTGTACTGCCACATGGTGTACTCATACGGGAAGTATAAATCTTCCGGAACACCATAATAAGCATACCATAAATCATAACTCTGCAAATCTTCCAGATTGAGGTCCAAGATACTCCAGTTGGTACTGGAATAAACCGCCGGAGTATATCCTGCTGCCAGAACCGTATCACAAAATGCCTTGGCACAGGCTGTTCTCAGTTCATTCGGCAGTTCGTTGGCACGGCCGTCTTCTCTGTACTCGGTGTCATAAACCACCGGGAAAGTTACATTATACCCCTTCAAGGCATCAATTACAATATTCGCTTCCTCAATAGCTTCTTCCACGGTAATTGCCTGGGTAAAATAGTACACACCCACCTGAAGACCTGCGTCCAAAGCACCCTTAATGTTCTGCTCAAAATATGGGTCCATTGCACAGTTTCCGGCTGCTGCGGTGCCACGGTAACCAAGGCGGATAATTGCATAATCCACGCCGGCTGCCGCCACCTTCTTCCAGTCAATATCGTACTGCCACTTGGAAACATCGATACCGGTTAAGGATACCTTAACATTATTTTCATAGTACTCCAGAAAACCATTTTCATTATAGCGGAAATTTTCTGCCTTCCGGTTGTTGAACGGAATTTCGGTTCTTGCCCGCACAAGCAGACGCTCACCGCCGTCACCGGTAATTGGGATTCTGGTAAGATATAAGTCTTCTTCGCCCACCGGCGTTACAATTCCCATGGAATCCACATCACAGAAATCATCCTCTGCAAAGGCATAGAAGCTTGGGGAGCTTAACCGGAATACATCTCTGGAAGAATACGCAATATTTCCTCTGATTCTGCCGATATACTTACCGTTTCCGATTTCCACAAAACTCTGAAGAACGATTCCCTCTTCCGTAATTTCATAGGTCAGCTTGGAATCCGGTTTCAGCGCATATACTTCTTCTGCAATATCAATCAGACATTCATCCAATGCAACATAATAATTTCTGCTGTCGGAAGTAAGGTCTGCCAGAACTTTCTTGCCTGCGTCCAGATAACCGTTTACCTTAATCAGATTGTTTAAGGTTGCCTCCGGGCGGATGACATAATACTCCTGCAGTGTATTTCCGGCTACCACATGCAGTGTATCCGCCGCATCACTTTCCTTCTCTAAAAAGGAGAACGCCAGCTGTTCCCTGCCGTTTTTGCAGAAGTCACCCACGTACGGACAAAGCTTTGCCGCTTCACCTTCCTTCAACACATAATCCCAATAGAAGGTCTCTGTCTGCTCTCCGTTGGAAATAATAACTTCGTTAACGGAAAATGCAGAATACATTGACGGTGTCTCTTCAAACTTATAGGAAACCTTATACGTATCGTTGTAAAAGGTTAAATACTGTCTGCTGTTGATATTCTCCACAATAGCAGTAAAGCCTCTTAAATCGGAGGCATTGGCATAGCCTGCTTCCTTTCCCAGTTCCTTGGCGCTTATACCCGGAAAAATAATCGGTGCCTCTGTCGGAGGAACAACCACTATATCTCCGGAATTATCTCCGGAAGGTTCCGCCGTCGGAGTCGGGGTTGCTGTCACCTCCGCAAGGTTTCCACCGTTGTCTCCGCTGGTCTGCTGGCTGTTAAAGCGGCTCATTACCGCATTACGGAAGCTTTCCGAAACTTCCAGCGCCACAAAAAAGCCTGTTACAAGAAGCAAAAACAACACGATGATAAGCATTACCACCATCAACGGCTTCTTCGATTTTTTCTTTTGCTTTGTTTCCGGCATAATTTGCACCTGCTCCTCTCCCTGTACTAATTCCCAATAAATACCGTATCGTTCCTCAAACCGCGCATAATGCGGGGAAAAAACAAGATTTTTATCTTCGTCCGTACCGGACAGCTTAAAGTTTAATGTATTCCCCTGACGGACCAGAATTTTGTCCGGATTTCGCTTCCATTCTTCCACGGTTCCCGCCAGAATGGTAAGCGTATCCTTTATTTCGATTTCCTTTGTTGGTACGGTTACATTTACTCCTGTAGTGGAAGAAACCATTTCTTCCTTGCCAAGACCTGCAGAAAGCACTAAATGTCCGTAGGTAAAGGCCACTACATTCGGATTGTCCGGCAGTTCGTGTACGGCAACCTCCGGCATAAATACCGCTTCAATTTCGGTAATTCCTTTATCAACGGAAACGTAAACAAAACCGCCCCGTTCTTCGGTTTTCAGGTTTTTGCCCTTTCTGGTAACGGAAAAACCGTTTTTACTCCACTCCGGTTTCCGGAAAGCAAGGATGGTTTCTCCTTCGGATTCCTTCTGCACAACTACCTTTACCAACGGATTTGCCGGCAAATCGGCAGTCATTTTGATATCAAGACCAAGAGTATCCTCCTTTAACCGGGATGAAATATACATACCCAGATAAACCGTGTTATCCTTGATATAGTAAATACTGTCATTTAATTTTGTGAAGTTCTCCATGCCGGTTCCGGTACAGCACCAGAAGTTATCAAACGGCCGGCTGAATACCTTGAAATACCCGGTTGCCATCGGCTGGAAGTACATTGCCATGCCGGTCTTCGGATTCTGGGAGGACACAATGGCATTCCAGAAAGTTCCTTCATAGAAATCAAGATATTTCTTTTCTCCTGTTACCTTAAACAATCCTCTCGCAAGTTTTAGCATATTGTGAGTATTACAGGTTTCACAGTTGCAGTTGGTCCGCTCGTTGGCAAGAATCTTTGGGGCTCCGAAATGCTCCCACTCACTGTTGCCGCCGGTAACATAGGTATGGTTTTGTACCACCATATCAAAAAACTTTCTGGCACAATCCAGATAAAATTCTTCCTCCTCACCTACCGTCAAATAACGGTTTAAGGCACCCAGAAATTTAGGAATGGTGGTATTGGCATGTTTGCCGTCCAGAATGTCGTTGTCGTTATATATTTCCTGAAACAAGGGCAGTTCGTCGAACTTTTCCGCTGCCATCATAAATTCAATTTTTCCGCTCTCTTTGTAAAGCTCATACAGGCAGTCATTCATGCCGCCGTATTCTGTTGCCAGCACCCGGGCCTTCATGGCCTCGTCCCAGCGGTTCACACGGTTAGACACCCATGTTCCGAGACGGATTGCCACATCCAGTGCCTTTGGCAGTGTCGCAAGTTGATATACGCTGATTAATCCTGCCAGAATTTTATGCATGGTATACCATGGAACCCATGCCTGTTTTCCCTGCTCCAGATTGTCAAACAGTTCTTCCCTGAAAGCAGAAAGGTAGCCGGATTCCGCCTGACACTCTGCCAGAGCATCCACTACATACTCCATCCGTTCCAAAAACTTTTTATTTCCGATGGAAGCATAGGTTTGCGCAAGGGCGGTCAAATAATGCCCCATGGTATGGCCGGCAATGTCCTGGTCTTCCCAACCGCCCGGATAGCGCTTTGCCTTCGGCTGCTTTCCGGCAATTTCATAAAATCCCGCCAGTAATCTGTCTGCTTCCAAACTTAATAAATAATCCTGCTCCAGTCGGAACGCATTACTTAAATAACCATCGTTTAATTCCACTTCATTTAATTTAAAGTCTCTTATAATCACCTTGGCGTTCCCTCCTTTGTTGTCAAAAATACCTATTCATCCCAGGAAATACTGCTGCCCCTTGTACTCTTGGTTAACAGTATTTTCTTGTCGATACACTCCTTTAATTCTTCCACGTGGGAGATGATTCCCACAATTCGGTTGTCGGTGGCAAGCTCTTTTAAAATTGCAACCGCCTGCTCCAAAGAATCTTTGTCCAGGCTGCCGAAGCCCTCGTCTACAAACATAGTCTCCACCACTACGCCCCCTGCGTGGCTTTGGATAACATCGGATAATCCCAACGCCAACGAAAGGGCAGCTTTAAAGGATTCACCGCCGGATAAGGACTTGACACTTCTTGCCTTTCCGGTGAAATAATCCATAATTTCCAGGTCAAGTCCGGTCACGCTGCGTTTGTTCTCTGCCTCGGTACGACGCTTTAAAGCATATCTTCCGCCACTCATTTTCTTAAGACGCAAATTGGCCTCGTATATTACCTGCTCAAAATAGAATGCCTGAACATATTGCTCAAACGGAAGTCTGTCCCTACCGGCAAGCTCTCCGTTTGCCACATTGCTGAGTACGGAAATATTGCTGTATTCCTTCTGCATATTTGCCCGTACGGTAAGCTGTGTTTCTACATTTTTACGCACCTTCTCATTGGTTTCCATACGGGAAACCAGACGGGTTGCCAGCTGAGTCAGGTCTTCTTTTTCTGCGGAAAGTAACTGCATCTGTTCCTCGAAATCATCGCTGATTTCCGGCGCTGCCTTTGCCAATTCCTGCTCCAATAACATATGACGTTCTTTAAACCGGAGAACCTTGCCTTCGTTTTCCAGAGTTTCCTCCTCCAACTTTTGAAGCTCCGCTTCCGGAAGCATGTTCCGTTCAAAATCAGCCTCGCTGTCAAATCCGGCTAAATGAATTGCTTTTTCATAATCTTCCAAGGCATTCTGCTCCCTCTGCATACGCAACAGCTTCTGGCCGGACAGCTGCTCCAGCACCGCAGATTCGCTCTGTTTTCTGTTATTCCAATCCTGATAATTTGCTTCTGCCAGGGCAATCGTTTTCTTTTTCTCCTCTGCTTCCGCTTCTGCTGCCGCAAGCGCATCAATGGCATCCTGCACCTTCTCAAAGGCAGAATCCAAAAGGATACGTTTTACCGACTGGGCAATTGCCTCCTGCTCGCTGCGAATACGGCGGATTTTTTCCTGCAAAGCCTCCAAATCGTTCTTTTCCTTTGCAAGCTGTTGTTCCAGGTCTGCAGCCACATCACGGGCCTTCATTCCCTCTTCCTGCTGCTTTACCAGCTCATCTAACTGCTTTTCTACTTCGGAAAGAGTTGCCTGCACCTTAGCTTTTTGTTCCATACGCTCTGCAATCAGCTGCTGTACTACACCTAATTCGCCACGGATACCCAGCTGCTGAAGCAAAAGGTCCATGGTTCCCTTTTCGGAAGCTGCTTCTTTTCCAAGTTCCTCTACTCTTAAACTGATTTCCTGATATTCCTGCTTACGGGCCGCCAGTTCTTCCTTGGAAACTGCACCCTGTGCCGGCTTTGCCGGATCCGGATGCTCGGTGGAGCCGCATACCGGACAAGGATTGCCCGCCTCCAAATCCATGGCAAGCATACCTGCCTGCTCATAAGTATATGCAGCTTCCATCTGCTGAAGCTTTGCATTCTGCTTCTGCTTCTCTTCCATCAGTTCCGAAATCCGGGCTGTTAATTCATCATAATGTTTTCTAATTTTTTCAAAGCTTTCAAACCGCTTTGCCTGATTTTCCAATTCCGCAAGAGAGTTCTTTAATTCCCGCTCGTCTTCCTCTAACGCCCTGCCCGCCTGATAAATTTCCGTTAATTTATCCTGCTTTGCACGACATTCCTTAAATGCGGCTTCTTTTTCCGCCATAACCGTTTTCCGGGTAGTTTCCTGCTCTATAAGCTCTGCCGCAGAAAGTTCCAACCGGCGGGATTCCTCTTCTAATTCTTCCTTTTGGTTTAAAAGCTTTACCTCACTACGAAGCCGCTCCATGTTGCGAAGCTTATGCTCCATGTTAAGTTTATCCGCCTGTGCCTTCTGGTAAGATAAGGTGACATGGTCCTCCAATGCGCGGAGTTCTGCCATCTGCTGCTCTTTTTCCGCAATGGAACGAAGTAACTGTGCACTTTCTTCCTTTGCAGCCAAATATGCTTCCTTTTGCGGACGCACTGCTGTTACGGCACGCTTCACAAGAGCTAACCGCTGCTTGTCAATTTTATTTTTCTGTTCCAGCACCAACATGTCAGGAAGCTGGCTCTCTAAAGCCGCAAACTCCTGCTTTTTCTCAATCCATTCTGCCGCCTTGGCTTCTTTTACCTTAAGTTCTGTCAGCTTTTTCTCTACGATATCAAGACGTTCCTTGGTACGCTCCAGTTCTTTTTTATCTTCCGCCACCAGCGCCCGTAAAATATCCTGAAATCCTGTTGTTTTATGAATATCCTTGCTTTCTAAGAACTCATCTATCTGCTCTTTATACGCACTTTCCGCTGAACTATCAATACCGCTGTAATACTGAACAATAGAGGCATCCAGTTCCTCACAGAACCGTTTCACCTTTAACATACGGTCTTTTAATTCCTTGCCGATGCGGCCAAGTTCGCCGGTGTGGAATACCTTACGGAAAATTTCGCCACGTTCCCTGCTTTCTACGGTAAGAAGCTTTAAAAATTCGCCCTGGGCAATCATGGAAATCTGCTTAAACTGCTTGTAATCCACCCCAAGAATTTCTTCCACTTTTTCGGTAACCAGCTGATATCCCACGATTTTCAAACCATCCGGCATGGTAAGTACTGCTTCCGCCTTGCTGTCTGTAAAACCTTCACCCCGCTGCTTCGGACGACGGTACGCCGGACTTCTCTCAATTTTATATACACTTCCGCCATGGGAAAATTCTAAAATTACATAGGTTTTGCTGCTATCCTCCGCAAAGTCGGAACGGAAGGAATCCGCCGGACGGTTTTCACCACTGGCATTGCCAAATAACGCAAAGGAAACCGCGTCAAATATTGTGGTTTTTCCCGCACCGGTAGCCCCGTGCACCAAGAACACACCCTCTGAAACAATACGCTCCAGCGGCAAAATTACCTGTCCTGCAAAGGGACCAAATGCACAAAGCTCCAAATAAATCGGTTTCATGTACTCCTCCCAAGGCTTAACTTCAGCCTTCTGTTGTCTTTTCTATAATGTCTGTCATAATCTGTTCCTGCATCGGGGAAAGACTATTTCCCGTCTGCTTTTCGAAAAACTCACGGAATAATTCCATGGTTGATTTTTCTTTCATTACTGCGCCGATAAGAGCTTCCGCTCCCCCTGCTCTGGTTCTCTTATTATCAAAATCCAGCGCCATCACATTCGGATACACTGCCCTAAGTTTGCCGAATACATCGTAGATTTCTTCCTCATCCGTCAAGGTGATGTGCAGGTAGTCGTTGCAGTCGCTCTCTGCCAAAATTTCAGGGCTTGTAAGCTGGGCTAATGTTCCCTTAATTTCCCGCATGTCATGCACCGGGGTGAAGGTCAGTTTTTGGATGATGATGTCAGTGCCATTTGCTTTGGGTGCAGTTTCAGGCTGTTTTTTGCCAAGGGTAATTAAGGTGGCGGACTTTTCCTGCCTTGCCTCGGAAAAAGAATACTTTACCGGAGAACCGGCGTACCGTACCTCTTCCCGGCCCACATGCTGGGCTCCGTGCAAATGACCAAGGGCCACATAGTCAAAATCGTCAAACACCCGGTAGTCTACCATATCCACACCACCCACCGACTGGGTTTCGGAATCGGTACGGGTTGGGTCTTCACTGCCTCCGCCCACAAACTGATGAGCCAGCAACACATTCCGGTTGTTTTTGTTTATGTTTAATCTGCCAAGTACCAGACGGATTGCCTCGGTATAATCCTTTGGCTTTTCTTCCCCTTCTGCCACCTCTATCTGCTGTGGCTTTAAGAACGGAAGAAGATAAATATCTACATCACCAAATTCATCGGTTAAAGTCTTCTTGAAGATTTCTTCCTCATAGGTGCCGGACAAGTAAATTTGTGAGTTTTCAAACAAGTGCCGTCCGAAAGAAAGACGTTCTGCGGAGTCATGGTTTCCGCTGATGATAAAGGTTGGTATGTTCTTTTGCTTCAATGCTGTAAGGAAGGTGTCAAACAGCTTGACTCCTTCGATGGTGGGAATGTTTTTATCATATACATCCCCCGCAATTAACACCGCATCCACCTGATGCTCCTTTGCCATTTGGAACGCCTGCAACAGGGCAGATTTCTGCTCCTCTAACATGGAGTATTCATATACTCGTTTTCCGATATGTAAGTCTGCAAGATGAAGTAGTTTCATGGTGGTGGCTCCTGAGGGTGTAGTAATTTTTTCTTTCTTACAGAAAGAAAGAGATAAACTTGTCTATAGTATATCATATACTAAAAACAAGTTTATCTCAAGAAAAAGATTTTTACAAATGTATTAAGTTTTTATAACTTTACGTTTCAACTTTTCCAACCACTTCTGTCATTCCATTCTGGGTCATACTGTTCAATCCACTTTGCTTCCAGCGCACGTGTTTCCTCTCGACTACGGCACACTTGCCAGGTTACTGTAATTTCATTCCTATGCTCATATATTTTTCTTGCAGAAGGATAATGGGCTGTTGTTCCATTATAATATTGTACAAAACGTTTTCTGATGCCATCTTCCGCCTTACCTACATATTTCAAACCATGGTAATATATTTTGTAACATCCCATAGCATTAGGAGCACTCTTTGTCGCATCTTTTAAAGGTGTTCCGGGACCCACGACACCTGTAACCGCTTTTAATATATTATTGAATAGCATATTCCTTTACCTCATCTAACTTCAATTATTGTGATAACTTATTTTGGACGGACTGCTACAACCCGATACGACCCATTTTTTTCAATTCTGATATCAAAATGTATTCCGCAGGAAGAACAGCATAAACCACTCATACCAGCTGACCCCAAGGAAACCGTTCTGTGTACACTCTTTCTGCATTTTGGACATACTATTTCTTTTCCCATCATAAAATTCCCTCCTGTTTTTTAAAATCTTCTGCTTACCACCCATGTATGCGGTCTCATTTTTCCGTCACGCGTTTTAGTTTTTCTTGAACATGAGCCAGGTGAAGGCCTTCCCATAATAGCAAATCTTATTTCTCGCTTTCCACACCAACTACACATGTACTCTATTTTTTTTGCATCGGCCATCCAACTACCACTACCTATCATTTATATTTTATTTTACTATATTTTGCCACGTATTCTTGCAAAATCCTCTGAAGTATAACCTCTACTTTTTAATTCGTTGATTAATGCTCGTGCACGCATAGAATTAACTCCTGTAGCAACCTTTAATTCTCTTTCCAAAGCCAAATCACTTTTATTACTCATCTCCGTTTTATACTTCTCATATTTTTCCCTATCTTCTTCCATTCTTTCACCGACATGCTTAACAACCCCAGCACCTACTTTTAATGCGCCTTTTCCTACCATTGCGGCAGTTTCTAAAAATCCCATATCAACTTCCTCCTTGAAAAAAAGTTATTCATATGTTTCTTTGTCAGAAGTACTTTGTTTCTTCACAAAGGCATTAATTCCTTTGATAACGTATACCAGAATAATCAATATCGATATCCATTGAGCTGTTGACATTCCAAAATAAATACCTCTCACTGTATCTCCCCTCAGAAATTCATCGAAAAAACGTATTACCGCATACGTCATAAGATATATTTTCAATAAATTAACGTTTTTACTTGTTTTATCTACAATTACAAGAATTATAAATAAAACGAGTTCAACTAACGCTTCAATCAATTGAACAGGAATGCGCGTTATTTCAATTGCACCAATACTTATTGGCGTTTCCAGCTCTTTCCCATAACAACAATCCGTCAGAAAACATCCAATACGTCCAAATGTATGAAATAACGGCATAGCCGGAGCTGCCAATCTAAACACCCGCTCTCGCAAATCCGGATTATTTCTTGTTATCCACATCAATGTAAAAATAACGCCGAATAAACCTCCATAGAATACCAGACCACTTTGAGGTATCAGTAGCAGTAAATTTTTAACAGAAAAGTTATTTACGAGCCAAGGGATTCGAGTTACAGCAAATAAAAGCTTACTTCCTATAAAGCCACCCACTGCACTGAACAAAACCCACTTTAGAAAGCAGCTAAATTCTATCTGATATTTCTCTAACCGTATAAACATCCAGCCTAAAGCAACGAAACCGCCAATTAAAGCCATTAACAAATACGATGGTAAAACAATATAGATATATGGATACATATTTAGTCTACCTCTGTCATAATTTCAACCCATTCTAACGTACTAATATATTCTCCATCGGTTTTTATACAACCAATACATCCATGGTAATATCCAATCATTTTTTCTTTTGATTTTTCACCCTGTGAACCATAAAAACACCCCATGGCATTCAATGATTCATCTTCATCAACTGTAACACCGTAGTAGCAACTCTTTTCCGACTGAGAACATCCCAAACATCCATCACCATAATATCTTGTATCACATCCAGTAATCTTCGGAGGATATTCCCCGTTAAGTTCAGCCTCCTCTACGTCTGTCACTGTAACACATTTACATGATTGTGGCCAACATGCAGTATTACATCCTCTACCAGATGTCAAACAACCACCACAGCCAGGAATGGAACATCCAAATGCTGTTGCTGTACCAATCTTTTCACTTCCACAGTCAAATGTTTCACAAGAGTTGCCACCACATCCTGTGACACAAAAGATCCCTAACAACGCTACGAACATCATTGTAAGCAAAAATAACTGCTCAGCCTTTGTCTTCTTGTTCATTCTTTTCATAATTGTCCTCCTCATCTTCCGAACTTTTCACTTAAAATCTTTTTCATTTATAATATTATAATTCATTCTGTCAGCAAAGTCTTATGCCGCCAGCATAATTTGCGCACAATTTAAAACATTTTTCTGAAATTCATCACACAAAAAGAGCCTGCACTCTGATATGCCCCCTGTCAAGTAGACAGGTTAAATATCTAAAATGAAGTGCTGGCGAACGACCGTACAAAATTGTGCGGTCGTTTTTTTATGCACACCATTTCTCTTTATATTTCTCAATTCGTTTGTTTCGAGGAATCAAAT
>JAGBCB010000059.1 GCA_017938145.1 Lachnospiraceae bacterium | reverse complement strand
TTTCACTCCAAGAGTATTCGCCCTTTATATATCCCCTGACAATTTTTATTTTTTCCTCTGGCGTATATTTTCGATACATAAAAAATCCCCCTTAAGTAGATTTGGTTATTTACCTTGTCTACTTAAGGGGAATCATATCAGTTTTCCGGGCTCTTTTACCATTATTCCTTATATTTCTTCTAAATAACGCACGCCTTCAATCTGGGACAAAAGCTCAATAATCTCCGTGTGGGGTTTCTTCTTTTCCGGCTTTATTGTTAAAAGAACTGCCACACCGATATCTTCCGTACTGTTTGACTTTGTCATTTCAATTTCCGAAATCTTCATGCCAAATTCCTTTATCTTCGACATAAATGCCCCCAAATCAGACATTTTTTGAAACTCCATATAAAGGTCCACATTTCTTGCATTGGCAACCATTTTGTCGTCCAGCCTGTGGAGCACCGACATAACAAGAAGTATCAACGTACAGCCGATTATCGCCGCGGAATAAAAGCCTACGCCGATGGCAAGTCCCAAACAGGCATCTGCCCAAAGACCGGCGGCTGTAGTTAAACCCTTTACCCTGTTTCTTCCGGTAACAATAATGGTTCCTGCACCAAGAAAACCAATACCGCTGATTACCTGGGCACCAAGTCTTGCCGGGTCGCCGGTACCGTACAGTTCACACAAGTACTGGTTAGTCAGCATTACCAGTGTGGCTCCCACGCAAACCAGCATATAGGTACGAAAGCCCGCCGGACGGTTTTTCTTTCCTCTCTCCATACCAAGGATACCGCCGCAGATCATTGCCAGGGACAATCGTATGAAAATTGTCAACAAATCACCATTCATTCTCAGTTCTCCTTTATTCCGTCACATTCACTTTTGTGACGTTCACATTATATCGTTCACAAATAGACAGCAAAGGCGTCCCGGCTTCTTCATCCACAAAAACCCGCTCCATATCGGATATATGGGCAAAGGTTAACAGTGCACTTTTTCCGTATTTGCTGGAATCTAAAAGCAAATAGCTGTGTTCCGAATTATTCATTGCCTCTCTTTTTATTTCGTATTCCAAAGAAGACGAATTGGTAACATCACCGCTTTCCGTTACACCGGTTGCTGCAAAAAAGGCTTTTTTAATATTGTATCTGGCAAGAATCTTGCCTGTTTCCGCAGAAACAAAAGAATTTGTTTTCCGTTCCAAAATGCCCGGCAGACAAATTACCTGGACATTTTCACAAGGAACTGCCCTCATAATTAAATTCAGATTGTTGGTAAGCACCGTTACGTTTTTATTTTCATCCAGATAGTCAGTCAGATACATAGCAGTTGTGCCGGAATCCACAAATACAATATCTCCGTCGTCTACCAGTTCCGCCGCTGCCCTACAAACCGCCTTCTTTTTATCGCTGTTCTTCATTTTACGTTCTTCAAAAGGTACCAGACTGTTTTGACGGTTACTGCACACACCACCGTATACTTTTTTTACCGAACCCTTTTTTACCAGTTCAGCCACATCCATACGTACAGTGTTCATGGACATATCAAATTCCTCACACAATTCTTCCATGGACACATTTTCTTTTTCCAGTATATATTGCTCCATTCTGCGGAGCCGGAAGGATTTCATTCCCATTTTTTCCTCTTTTCTTTCAAAAAGCATATAAAAACCAGGTACAGTTACCATTTTATCATAAATTTTGTGAAATTCAATCATTTTTTATCATTGACTTACTAATTTTTTGTGTTATAATATAATTACAGTTACCAAAGATATTACATATACTATATATTTGTTATTCTCCTGGAGGAGTTATCATAGAGAATTATTAATTTTTTATGATAACTCCTTCTCCCATTGTTATTCTAAAAAAATTGTGGTATACTTAAAATAATCTATCTCTGAAAAGAACAAGGAGGACATACAAAATGAAAAAGTTTTTTAAATTTTTATGCGGCGCAGCATCCATGGCAGCTGTTGGCTTCGGTGCTTATTGCGTATATAAAAATGTAATCGCCAAAAAGGATGATGAAGACTTCGATGATTTCGAAGACTGCTTCGAAGATGAAGAAACATCCGACGCAGAAGAAAACCGCGAATATGTTTCCATCAACATTACTGAAGAGGCTAATGATTTCGCTGAAGAAGCTGAAGAAGCTGTTGAAGAATTAGCTGAGGCAGTAGAGGATACTGCAGATGAAATTGCCGACGCTGTAGAAGAGTTGGTAGAAGAAGTTACCGAATAAAACAAGTAATGCCCTGAGCCATTCCGGCCTCAGGGCATTACTTTATTTACGAAAAAATCTTTTTCTGGATTTTCTGTGCACTCTGGGTTGCCGCCAGACCTCCCTGGGCAGTTTCACGAAGCTGCGGCGGAAGCATTCTTCCCACCTTATACATGGATTCCACCACCTCATCCGGTGTTACCGGCAAGGTCATGCCTGCCATCGCAAGATCGATACAGGTTAATGCATTTACTGTTTGGGAAGCATTTCTCTGGGCACAAGGCACCTGGACCAGACCGGCAATCGGATCACAGACAAGTCCCATGCAGTTTACAAGAGCAAGCACCGCCGCCCAAACCGACTGGCTTGGTGTACCACCGCAAAGTTCCACGCCTGCCGCTGCTGCCATAGCTGCTGCCACACCGCACTCTGCCTGGCAACCTCCCTCTGCTCCCGCAATAGTAGCGTTTTTCATCATAATCGTACCAATACCCGAACTTGTCATAATAGCATTTAGCATAGCCTCTTTGCTACAGTTTCTGGCTTTTTCAATAGAAATTAACACCGCAGGCACAATGCCGCAGGCTCCTGCCGTCGGCGCCGCACAAATCCGGCCCATGGATGCATTAACTTCACTGCATGATAACGCCATAGCCATGGCAGTGTTCATAAACTCTCCGCAAAGTGTCTGTCCTTTTGCCGTATACTCATTTTGCTGCATAGCAATTCCGCTGATTAAATTCCCTGCTGTTTCCAAACGTTCTCCAAGAGCTCTTACCGCTGCTTTTTCCATAACATCGTAACGTTCTTCCAGCTTTTGATAGATTTTATCTTTTGCTGTTCCAAACTGTTCTATTTCATTTTGCAGCACAATTTCTGACAAAAGAACCTCGTGGTCCTCTGCCTGCTGTAATAATTCTTTCAAATTATGATACATGATCAATTCCTCATACTTTCCTGTGTTTACATCATTCTACTCTCGTAGACTCTCATTTAATTAATTAACTTAACCGTCTCAACCGCAGGAATCTCCGTCAGCTCACGAAGCACGCTTTCCGATATTTCAGAGTCTGTTTCAATGACACAGCATGCCATGGCACCCTTTTCCTGACGGGTCAGCTTCATGGTAGCAATATTGATATCATTTGCTGCCAACGTTCTTGTAATCTGGTAAATAATTCCCTTGGTATCTTTGTTAATCACAAGAAGGGTAGTCATATTAAGAGACATGTCCAACGGAAAACCGTCAATACTGCAGATTTTAATCTGGCCGCCACCGATAGAGGAACCGATAATTTCCCTTGTGTTTCCGTCCTGCATAAGAAAGGACATACACACCGTATTTTCATGGGCACCGGAAATTTCTGTCTCATAAAAATGATACGTAATTCCCTTCTCTTTTGCGATTTCAAAAGATTTACTTAAGTTTTCATCGTCCTGATACATGCCAAGCACACCTGCCACCAAAGCTAAATCGGTGCCGTGTCCACGATAAGTTTTTGCAAAAGAACCATGCAATCCGAAATCCACATGGGTAAAAGGCTGTCCCACCAGTTTTGCCGCCATACGGCCGAGCCTTGCCGCTCCTGCGGTATGGGAACTGGACGGACCAACCATTATCGGGCCTACTGCCTCAAAAATACTAATTTCCATACAATCCTCCGTATATACTTTCTATTCTCTCTTATTTCATCACTATCTTTATTCTTTCTTTGTTACCCCAAGTATAGCGCATTTTCTCGTAAAATACAAGGAAGTCCTTGCCAATTTGCGCCCTGCCATGGTATAATTATCGAGTTTGCAGAAAAAACTATAGTTTAACAATAGAAATGAGGATTTAACCATGGGACAGTTCGCAGATGAAATCAACAAGCGTCGTACCTTTGCCATCATCTCCCACCCGGATGCCGGTAAAACGACCTTAACCGAAAAACTGTTATTATACGGAGGTGCCATCAACCTGGCCGGCTCCGTTAAAGCTAAGAAAACCGCAAAGCACGCCGTATCCGACTGGATGGAAATCGAAAAGGAAAGAGGTATTTCCGTTACTTCTTCTGTAATGCAGTTTAACTACGACGGCTACTGCATCAACATTCTGGATACTCCGGGCCACCAGGACTTCTCTGAAGATACCTACCGTACTTTAATGGCCGCTGACTCCGCTGTCATGGTTATCGATGCTTCCAAGGGTGTTGAGGCACAGACCATCAAGCTCTTTAAGGTTTGTGTCATGCGCCACATCCCGATTTTCACCTTTGTCAACAAGTTAGACCGTGAAGCAAGAAATACCTTCGAGCTCTTAGACGAAATCGAAAGCGTTCTCGGCATTGCTACCTGCCCTGTGAACTGGCCAATCGGTTCCGGTAAAAACTTCAAGGGTGTATACGACAGAAATACAGAAAAAATCACCCGCTTCTTCGCAGCCAACAGCGGCCAGACTGAAGTAGAAACCGTGGAGGCTTCCCTTGGTGATTCCAACTTAGACGATATTATCGGAAGAGAAAACCATCAGAACCTGGTAGACGAAATTGATTTACTCGGTGGTGCCGGTGCGGAATTTGACATGGAAATGGTCAGTGCCGGCGAGCTTACTCCGGTATTCTTCGGTTCCGCATTAACCAACTTTGGTGTAGAAACCTTCTTAAAGCACTTCCTTGAGATGACCTCTACCCCACTGCCTCGTAAGTCCAACGAAGGACTCATCGACCCGGTAGAAAATGATTTCTCCGCCTTTGTTTTTAAGATTCAGGCTAATATGAATAAAGCCCACCGCGACCGTATTGCCTTCATGCGTATCTGCTCCGGTAAGTTCGAAGCAGGCATGGAAGTAAACCACGTGCAAGGCGGCAAAAAAATCCGCCTTTCCCAGCCTCAGCAGATGATGGCCCAGGAAAGAAAAATTGTAGAGGAAGCCTATGCCGGCGATATTATCGGCGTCTTCGACCCGGGCATTTTCTCCATCGGTGACACCATCTGTATGCCGGGCAAGAAGTTCCAGTACGAAGGCATCCCAACCTTCGCTCCGGAGCACTTTGCAAAAATCCGCCAGGTGGACACCATGAAGCGTAAGCAGTTCTTAAAGGGCGTTAACCAGATTGCCCAGGAAGGTGCCATCCAGATTTTCCAGGAATTCAACACCGGTATGGAAGAAATCATCGTAGGTGTCGTTGGTGTGCTCCAGTTTGACGTATTGAAATTCCGTCTGGAGTCCGAGTACGGCGTAGAAATCCGCATGGACCAGCTTCCTTACGAGTACATCCGCTGGATTGAAAATACCGACATCGACGTAGCTTCCTTAAACGTTACTTCCGATACCAAGAAGGTAAAGGACTTAAAGGACAGACCGCTTCTTCTGTTTACTCACGAGTGGAGTATCCGGACCGTGCAGGAAAGAAACAAGCAGTTGGTACTTTCCGAGTTTGGTCACGAATAAAAAAGAATTAATAAATGAATCCCGGCTGAATAATTCAGCCGGGATTTTTAGTTAAACACAAAAACTGTGAGATAACTTGGAATTTTCTTATCTTTTGGGTATTCAAACCTGTAATTTTTTTATATACCCATCAAAAATTGAACTTGACATGTTTTGGGGGCCAGATTGGGTACTGGAACCCGATTTTTCTTTATATACCCTCTATTTCATTCAAACCAGCTAAAAAGTCACTCTAACCTGGGTATTTTCAAAGGTTTTGAAGTGGTAAGCTAAAAGTAGACACCCACCCTATTTTTGTAGACAAGATGTTTCTTTCTGTGTAACATTAGATTATCGGAGTAAACACATCTACAAAAAGGTTACTCAGGAGGTGTCAAATGAAACTCACCAAAGACGAA
>JAGBCB010000045.1 GCA_017938145.1 Lachnospiraceae bacterium | reverse complement strand
TGAAAAACATTTGGATGGTATTAAGGATGTCCGCATCTCAGATATAACAAAGACGCATGTCCTTCTTGCTATCAATGATGCCAACGGAAAGCCCCGGATTCAGGAACAGCTGTTGATGACTTTAAAGCAGGTTGTAAAAGCAGCTATCACGGACAAATATCTTCCTGCCGGGCTCTACGATGAAATTTTCGATGGTGTCCGGGCAAAATCCCGCCGGAAGTCAAAAAAGCGTCCTCTGACCGACTCAGAGCGTCAGGCGGTATTCTCTGCGAAGTTTTCCGACCGTGAAAAAGCTTTCGTTTACATCTTGTACGGGTGCGGGCTCCGACGTGGCGAGGTTCTTGCGCTTACTATCTTTGATTTCGATTTTAAGGCAAATACACTGCGGGTTAATAAATCCCTTGCCTTCGACGAAAACGAGCCGTATATTAAATCCACAAAGACGGAGAACGGCATCCGGGAGGTTCCAATTCCTTCAAAGGTCCTGCCGTTCCTGAAGAAATATTGCAAGTCGCTCCGTGGAGAGCAGCTGTTCCGGACAGGAAGTGCCCGGTACATGACAAAGAGCAGCTACCGGCGCATGTGGGAACAGATACAGGAAAAAATGAATGCACCGACACTCACGGCCCATATTTTCCGGCATAACTACTGCACCACTCTCTGTTATCAGATACCTACCATTTCCATAAAGCGTATCGCCGAGCTGATGGGCGACACCGAGAAGATGGTAATTGAAGTTTACAACCACGTACTGGCTGAAAAGGAAGATGTGAAAACTGCCGTAGAGCAGGCATTGAACTTCTGAGACACTTTTGAGACATCCTTGCCTCAGATATACCCCTTTGAGGCGCATTTGAGACATTTACAACGGATTACTTTCGGTTACTTTTCAGAGCAAAATGAAACAGCGGAAACTCCTCAAACACTGGAATTTCCGCTGTTTTTCTGCATTATACAAGAATGAGTCACGCGGGACTCGAACCCGCGACACCTTGATTAAAAGTCAAGTGCTCTACCGCCTGAGCTAGTGACCCGTACTGTATTTTAACTGGGCTAGTTGGATTCGAACCAACGTCTGCAGCAGTCAAAGTGCTGTGCCTTACCGCTTGGCGATAGCCCATTATGCCTGCCCTCCATACAAAAACCAGCAGCTGTCTTTATATGAAAAAAGTGCCACGCCGTGACACTCTGCAGGGTGGATACAGGGATTCGAACCCTGGGCCTTCAGAGCCACAATCTGACGCGCTAACCAGCTGCGCTATATCCACCATTATAAATATCCTTTTGCAAGGAATGTGCCAGAAGGGATTCGAACCCCCGACCCACGGCTTAGAAGGCCGTTGCTCTATCCAACTGAGCTACTGACACACATTACCGTTTTTTATCCGGCAAAAGCGGGTGATGGGAATCGAACCCACGTATCTAGCTTGGAAGGCTAGTGTTCTACCATTGAACTACACCCGCATGTGAAATATCCATATAAAAGAAAAAATCGGGGTGACAGGATTCGAACCTGCGACCTCCTGATCCCAAATCAGGCACTCTAGCCAAACTGAGCCACACCCCGGTTTCTTATGCCGTTCTCTCGAACGCAAGATAGATTATATATCACGTCTTAAAAAATGTCAACACTTTTTTTCAACTTTTTTTTATTTTTTTTTGAATTATTCTAAAAGCATATATAATTCAACTAATTTCGGTCTTTTATTGCCTTACACACGGCATTGTTCCACCCGGAACGAACCATCTTCTGCAATATATAACAACATATACGTCGGACAAGCATCCGCCTGTCTGGGAAGGGATAAGCTGCCCGGATTAGCCACAAGAATCGTATTATCCTCCTCCAAATAAGGAACATGGGTATGTCCAAATAATGCAATTCTTGCGCCACGCTGTATTGCCGCACTACGGACATAATCCTTTCTGGAATTAACATAATAATAATGTCCATGGGTCAGAAAAACCGGCACCCCGTTTAATTTAATCAGACGTTCCCTCGGTAATGTAGAATAAAAATCATTGTTTCCGGACACAAAACAGCACGGGCATTCCGCAATTACTTCTATATATTCTACATCCCTGCCGACGTCTCCCAGATGAATCAGTTGGTCCAGCGGTTTTACCAGCGGCAAAATTTTATCCAAATTATCGGTACGTCCATGGGTGTCACTGATTACCAAAACTTTTTTCTCAGGCATGAAGCAGTTCCTCTTTCATTGCCATAAGTGCTTTGGCACGATGGCTGATTTTGTTCTTTTCTTCAATGGAAAGCTCTGCGGTGGTTTTATCATACTCCGGCACCATAAAAATCGGGTCATAACCAAAACCGTTTTCCCCGCGGATTTCAAAGCCGATATATCCTTCAATGGTAGCACGCTTTGTTATAGACTTACCTTCCGGATATGCCAACGCAATGGCACATACGAACCGTGCAGAACGCTGCGGAACCGGTACATCCTTTAATTGGTTAAGAATATAGTTATTTTTTATATCATAGCTTGTATCTTCACCCAAAAATCTTGCAGAATAAATCCCCGGTGCCTTATCCATGTAATCCACTTCCAGTCCGGAATCATCCGCCATGGCAAGCTCACCGGTGAGCTTTGCGATTGCCGATGCTTTAATAACCGCATTTTCCTCAAAAGTTGCTCCGTTTTCTTCGATATCCGCAGAAATTCCCGCTTCCTTTAAAGAAACCACTTCATAGCCGGAATCCTTCATAATCAATCGGATTTCTTTCATTTTTCCTTCATTTGATGTTGCAAAAATAATACGCTTCATTTAATTATTCTCCTCTAAACGTTCGTAAGCGGTAAGTACTGCTTCATAAACAGCATATGCCGCGTCTTTTAGTTTTTCATCATCCTTCAACAATTCCAGATCCTTGGAATTGGATAAATATGCTGTCTCTATCAGCACCACCGGCATAGTAGCCCGACGCACAATATGCAGGTCCTGACGGTCAGATAAGCCTCTGCTCTTTGTTTCCAAAGCAAAAAGCAGCTTGTCCAGACAAAGCTGGGCAAAAGACTTGGAATTAAATGCATCCTCTTTTCCCTGCTCCGCATTATAAATAATCTGTGTACCGCTCCGGCCGGAAGATTCTGATGCATTACAATGCCAGCTGATAAATAAATCTGCTTCCATGCCAAGTGCTAAATCCGCTCTTTCCTGCAGGGTCGGATACACATCTTCTGTTCTTGTACAGAATATTTTTATATCAGTATTTGTTTCCAACAATTCTTTCAGATAAAGCAATAGCTTTAACGCAATGTCTGATTCTTTTACACGATAATTTTCTGCTCCGGCGCCCGGATCTTTACCACCGTGCCCTGCATCCAGAACTACGATTTTATCATAAATTTCATGATATTTTTTTAAATGGATAATGTAATATTCTTCCTGCTCTTCTACCTGTGGATAATAGCAACGGTCAAAGGTCATGGAAACCTCAGAAGTAATTCCCGCTTCTTCCTCGTAAGAAAGCACAGAATAATTTTTTAATATTTCTTCCTCTTCCGGAAGTCCAAACAAAAGCCGGTTTTCCCACATACGCAGTACCGATGATGCCAAAAGATTTTCTTCTGCTCCATGCAGTGTAAAGGTAATCTGGTAATACGGAAGATTTTCTTTTACCGCCCAGCCTGCATTTTTTCCCTGCGGTTTTTCAATTAAGATGCAGCGGTCGCTAACGTGTTCCAGCAATTTCACCATACTTTCCTGGGAAATCATTTGCCACACTTCCCACACTTCGGATTCTGTGTCATGGCGGTCCTGCACCAAAGCTTCCACCGGATACATGGTAACCTCCGGAAGCATGGTAGGAGTTGCTTCCACATATAAAAGTTCTTCCTGCCTGGTGGCATCTCTTTCCTGCTCCACCACATTATATTCTTCTTTATAACGTAACGCAAAGGACAGGCAGATAACCAGCAGCATCACTGCAAAACTATAGCCCGCGATCCGACGTAAAAACTGTTCCTCGTTCACAAAACATGTCCCCACTTTGCTTCTACTTTTTGAACATTGCATATTTAGTATATACGATGCTTGCAAATTTCTCAAGAATTAAATATACTATTCCCGGAGGGATTTTCAATTATCCCGAAAAAAGGAGCAAATTCATGGAACCGATACAAATTCAAATCACACAGAATGATGGATATAAAACCAATCTGTTTTTATTTAAATCTTCCGACGAAACACCGGCAGGTTCTGTTCTGGTTATGCACGGTATGGCAGAACACTATGGCCGCTATCTTGATTTCATTCAAGCCCTGACCCTTCAGGGCTTTGATGTATATACCTACAACCACCGTGGACACGGTACGGACAAAAAGCTCTCTGAGTTAGGCTTTATTGCAAAGAAAAACGGCGCAACTCTTGTTGTTAACGATGCCCTTACTATCTGCAACTACATAAAAGAAAATGGCCGCAGCAACAAACTCGGTATTTTCGGTCACAGCATGGGTTCCCTTATTTTACGCTGCCTGCTTCAAAAGCAGGACAATTTCGAATGTGCCATTGCCAGTTCCACTACCATGCCGTCGGCGGCTGTTTCTGCCGCAGGTATTATCCTGGCAAACCTTCTTGCCACTTTTCAGGGTCCGGCAAAACGTTCTGAATTTCTGCAAAAAGTTATGTTTGGCGGAAAAGAGTACACTTCTCTGTGTACCCGCACCACCTACGACTGGCTGACCCGAAACAATACGGTTATCGGCAGATATATGGATGATCCTTACTGCGGATTCACCTGTACAACCAGCTTTTACAGAGACTTGGTTGTATTATGCAAACGCGCAGCTACAAAACAGAATATTGCAAAAACCCGCAGGGATTTTCCTTTGCTTTTCCTTACCGGCGAAAAAGACCCGGTGGGCGGCTGCAGTTCCCAGTTGATCGCGCTTCAAAAAATATACAACAGCCTTGGTTTCAGCAATACTTCCCTTACTATTTATGCAGAAGACCGTCACGAACTGCTAAACGAATTAAACGCTTCGGAAGTATATCAGGATATTTTTAATTTTCTCCATACCCATTTACAATAATTTTCTAAATATAATACGCCTGCGGACAACCGTCTGCAGGCGTAAGTTTTACTCTTCTTCTTTTTTTACAAATGACTTTTTAGGCGGCTTTGGTCCCAGAAACTGATACAAATAGGTTTTTAACATACCATTGTATATTTTACGGTTCTTTTCTGCCTTTCTTCCAATATATTTCTGAGCATCCTCATAACTGGTAATTACATAGAATGACCAGGTGTCCAATCTAGAAAAAGCTTCGCCGATTTCCTTATATAATGCCGGCATGGCTGCCTTTTCTTCCAAACGCTCTCCATATGGCGGATTGGTAATAACAAAACCATATTTTTTAGGATGATTCAACTGTTTTACCGGACGCTGCTGGAAATGAATATACTGGTCAACTCCGGCCATTCTGGCATTTTGTCTGGCTGCTTTTACAATTTCTCCGTCTAAGTCATAGCCCTGGATATTCAACTCTACATCGGTGCGGATCTTAGACTTTGCTTCCTCCACCGCCGCCGGCCACATTTTTTTAGGTATATTATTCCAGGTCTGGGCTAAAAATTCACGGTTCATACCCGGTGCAATATTGGCGCCAATCATTGCAGCTTCAATCGGGATAGTTCCGCTGCCGCAGAACGGATCTACCAGAATACGGTCTTTATTCCATGGAGACAGCAAAATAAGGGCTGCCGCCAGAGTTTCCGTAATCGGTGCCTTGCTGGTCAACTTACGATAGCCGCGCTTATGCAAGGACTCACCGGAAGTATCGATTCCTACCGTTACCTCATCCTTTAAAATGGATACACGGACCGGATAATGTGCTCCGGTTTCTTCAAACCAGTTCACCTGATAATGCTGTTTCATCCGCTCTACCATTGCTTTTTTCATGATAGACTGGATATCTGACGGGCTGAACAACTTACTCTTTACGGAGTTTGCCTTCGTAACCCAAAATTTGCCGTCTACCGGAATGATTTTCTCCCACGGAATTGCCTTAGTTCCCTGGAAAAGTTCTTCAAAGGTTTCTGCATGAAAGCTTCCCACCTTCCAGAGTACACGTTCCGTAGTACGCAGAAAAACATTTGCTCTTGCAAAAGCTGTAGCATCACCTGCAAAGGTCACCTTACCGTCTTCCACCTGAACAATCTCATATCCCAAATCTAAAATTTCCTGTTTTAATACTGACTCAAGTCCAAAATGACAAGGGCAGACAAACTCATATCGATCCATATTTTACTCCATTCTTTTGTTGCTAAAACTATATCCTGTGTACTATTCTATCGGCTTTTTCTCATTCCGTCAATAAAAGATTTTGGACCCTTATAGGCAGAAATACCTCCATAGACATTTTTCACATCGAATCCGCGGTTATATAAATCCCTGGCTGCACGCATACTGGTGTTACCACGGTCACAATACACGATTAACGCAGAACGTCCATGTTTCCGGTTGCACTGTTCTGTCCAACGTCTTAATTCCGGAATCCGCATGCTAAGTTCTTCATACGGAATACATACCGCACCCGGAATATGGCTTTTTGCATAGTCCCTGCGGCTTCGAAGGTCAATCACCATACCGGTTCCGTTTCCCCGGTTTCTGAATAATTCTTCCGGACGAATGTTTTCAAACCCCATTGTATCCTCCAAAAAACATTGTCAATATATTATATTCTCCATCGTTTTTCCCGTGCTTTAAATTAAAAATATATATCTACCGGGAAATTCTACCTGCCAATGTTGTCAAATCAACCCGTTTTGACAAGTCTGGCTAGTGGCAAAGAAATCTTTCTCTCTTAGTATGACTATATGGATTATCCATCCATAATCAAAAAAGAAAGAAGGATTTTGTTATGAAAAAAATAATTGTGCTTTGTGTTGCTGTAGTGATGCTGTTATTTGGATTTGCAGCAACTGTTGAGATTGGTGTGGCTGAGAGAGAATTGACTGTTTGTGAGGATATAAAGCCTTGGGCAAATCCGCGTGAACTCTCATAAAAGCACATCTTGTATAAAGCATTTACGGCAGATAATATTCTAATGATTTTACTCTATTGAAATATTCCTGTTTTCTATATTCATCTTTACACAATCCGCTTATATGGATACATCTTTTCAGTTGTTCTCTTTTTTTCTGAAGACTACCCAAATCCGGGTATACATATTCTTGTTCCTCATTCCATAACAATCCATATAAGCTGTTGTGTATTGCTGCAATCCTTCTGTTTTGAAGATCTAACTTAATGATTTTCCTTTTTATTTCGTTAGAATGCACATATTCTCCGTTATCTCCCCAATGGCTTGACACAGCTAACATAATAAATTCATACATCTTAATACAATTACATAAGTATTTTGTCCTTTCAAACATCCTCTCCAAAGCACACACACACTCCTCCATTTCCCTAAATGTCCAGTCTAATTCTAACGTTATATTTTCAATACATATAATTTCTTCGTTTGTAAGGTACTGTTCTCCGTCGATTACAGCATAATTATATGGAACCGTATATTCAAGTACTCTTTTTATTCCGTTAACATATTCTTCAATTGAAATAGTCCCCTCGCCTTTCTGTACTAATATTTCATTTCGTTCTATAGCTTGCCTATTTGATGGATTTTCCAGCGTGAGCTCGTTTTTAAGAAAAGATATGATTTCTTCTGCTTGTTTATATTCATGATTATCAACCGCTAATTTCAGATCCCAATACCTCTCAATTACCTCCTGACTATCCGTCACCAATTCCGTTCTGTAAAGTTCCACCGATAAGTTCAGACGTTCAAATAGCTTTTGTACAATTTCCTTTTGCGGTTTCCGTAAATGACGTTCCAGTCTGCTGACCGTGCGGCTGTCGCAGATTCCCTGACTCAATGTTTCCTGACTCATGCCTAGCATTTTTCTTCGAATCCTTATTACATCGTCGATGCAATAATTCTCACTTTCCACATATAGGTAACAATATTCATACATTGGAAGGGTAATTCCATACTCTTCATATAATTTTTCCAGTGTTTTCTTCCAGTCACTACATTCCTGACAACGTCTTTGCATTGCCTCCTCGGCTTTTCTCTCCTCCGAAATCCTTTGTACCAAATCTTCCCGCATGCAGAACAATTCCCATAAATAAAACATGCGGTTTGCATCCCTTAATACTTCTATGGCAGAATCGCACAGTTTCAGCAAATGCTCCACCTCTTCTTCAGAAATTCCAGACGATGTTTTCCACGCTTTATAATAGTAATACACTGTCTTTGGCATAATCTTGGCCTTTGCCAATACGGTCTGTTCCATCCGTTCAATATAGTCCAATAAGTTTTCATAAAATTTGAGTGAAATTCCCTGACGATTGCAAAATCTATACTCCAGCAACAGATTCAATTCTTCCAAGGACAGAATCCTGTTCCGGAAACTCCTGCTATTGATTTCCGGAACTGTCAACTGTAATGCCTGTTCAAACAGAACTTCCAATTCATTATAGGTTGCTCCCTCATATCGTCGTATTTGCGCCAACATAGCTAAATAAAATTGCTGTTCCAACGCGTCCTGCATCTTATATTTCTTCTGATAGGCTTCCAGCAAATTTTTGGCCTCGTCCATGTCTTCTTCCAAGATATAATGTAAAATCCCCTGCCGCTTTTCCCAACGACAATAATCGTCATAATGCAGAAAATTCTCATAACTTTCCGGTACGACGCCAAGCCGGGTCAGAAAGCGGTTTTGCAATAATTTATCCGGTTCCCGTTCTCCCCGTTCAATTCTACTCAACATACTAATTGCACAAAGGCCATCGCTGAGTTGCTCCAAAGAAATCTCCTTTTCCTTACGTAAATTTGTAATATATTCACCAATTCTGTTTTCTGTTATCATAACGTTTCCCTTTCTATCATGTGATAGGACTATCGTACCATAAATACTATTTTTATTTCCGTAAAGAAATCGTGAGTTTTCCTTGTGTTTCCACTACTTTTCCTTTATAATGAAGTCGTTGTGAAAATTTGTACTATATCACAGGAGAGTAATTTATGAGTATTTTAAACGTATCCCATCTTTCCCACGGTTTTGGTGACCGCATGATTTATCATGATGTTACCTTCCGTCTTTTAAAGGGCGAACATATTGGACTTATCGGTGCCAACGGCGAGGGAAAATCTACATTTTTCAATATTATTACAGGTAAACTGATGCCGGATGAAGGAACCATCGAATGGAACAAAAATGTCCGTGTCGGCTATTTAGACCAGCACTCTGTACTGACCGCAGGCATGACTATCCGCGATGCTTTAAAGTCTGCTTTCAACTTTTTATTTGAAATTGAAGAAAAAATCAACGAAATCTACTGCTCCATGGGCGATGTAGACGAGGATAAAATGGCAGAACTCATGGAAGAAGTGGGTACCCTGCAGGATTTACTGGAATCTCATGATTTTTATAACATTGATCCCAAAGTTGAAGAAGTGGGCCGTGCCCTTGGTTTGGAAGATATCGGTCTCGATAAGGATGTTACCGAATTATCCGGAGGCCAGCGGACCAAAGTACTGCTTGGCAAGCTTCTTTTAGAAAAGCCGGACATTCTGCTTTTAGACGAGCCAACCAACTATCTGGATGTGCAACACATTGAATGGTTAAAACGCTATCTGCAGAATTACGATAATGCTTTTATTTTGATTTCCCATGATATTCCGTTTTTAAACAGCGTAGTAAACTTAATCTACCATGTGGAAAACGGTGAAATCACCCGCTATGTCGGCGACTATGATAAGTTTATGGAAGTATACGAAATGAAAAAATCCCAACTGGAGGCCGCTTACAAACGCCAGCAGCAGGAAATCAACGAGTTGAAAGATTTCGTAGCCAGAAACAAAGCAAGGGTTGCCACCAGAAACATGGCCATGTCCCGTCAGAAAAAACTGGATAAAATGGACATTATTGAGCTTGCTCCGGAACGGGTAAAGCCGGAATTCAATTTCAAAGAAGCCAGAGCGGCCGGACGTTACATTTTCCAAACCGAAAATTTAGTTATTGGTTATGATGACCCCTTATCCTCTCCAATCAATTTTTCCATGGAGCGTGGTGACAAACTGGTGTTTACCGGTGCAAACGGTATTGGTAAAACCACCCTGTTAAAAAGTATTCTCGGTCTCATTCCGGCTATTTCCGGCAAGGTAACTTTAGGAGACTACTTATACACCGGCTACTTTGAACAGGAAATGAGTGGTAGCCAAAATAATACCTGCATCGAGGAGTTATGGCAGGAATTCCCAGCCTATACCCAGTATGAGGTACGTTCCGCCCTAGCAAAATGTGGGCTGACCACAAAACATATTGAGAGTCAGGTACGTGTACTTTCCGGTGGTGAACAGGCAAAGGTGCGTCTTTGCAAACTCATTAACAAAGAAACCAATGTACTGCTCCTGGACGAACCAACAAACCATCTGGATGTAGATGCCAAGGAAGAATTAAAACGTGCGCTAACAGTCTACAAGGGTAGTATCGTCTTAATATGCCATGAACCGGACTTTTATGAAGGATTTGCCACTAAGGTAATCGACTGTTCCAACTGGTCCACAAAACTATAAATCATTTCAAAAATGACTTACAAAAAGGCTGCCCTACAGCTCCGGAAAACACCCCGGATATCTGTTGAGCAGCCTTTTTTTGGTCCTTATACTTTTATTTCTATTTCGGTTGATTTACAATTCCAATAAACAGCGGTTGTCCATCCTGGCCATTGATTACAAATAAGAATGGTCTGTCCAGCACAAAATCCACCTGTTCTTCCGGCGGTCTGCCTGCTCCTGCCGCAAGCATTATCGTAAATGCCGCTGCGGTACAGCCTTCCTCATCTATCATTACTCGGGCTGCATGCTTTGCTTCATTTACAGCCAACGGCAATTCTGTATCGCCTAAAAGCGGTGTAAAGTCAGCTTCTAAAAAGCTGAATACATCCTTTACTCCCAGATTTTTTAATCCGGAAATCAAACTGAAATCGGAAACCACGTCAAACTTTGGTACAGATTGGTTAACAATCAGAAGCTTCTGGTTTTCCCATGCGTAATGATCAAAAATAAAATTCTGAACTTCTTTGTCTGAAAGCAAATCTTCTACCGTAACATCCTCATCCGGTAAAATAAGAAGCATATTTCCGCTATTTTTTAATCCTCGGGCAATTGCACCAAAATTTTCGCCCCAATAATACGTGCCGGTTCCGGATTGATGCATGAACTCCGTTACCATATCTCCGGATTTTGCATGAAAAACTTCTTCCGTATTATTTGGTGCATAAAACTCATTCTGCCATTTTGCGCGGAAATAAACCGTAGTTGCGAGTGCAAACACTGTAGCAGGGTCCATTGCAACATTTCCAGCCTGTTCTTCAAGCAAACCACCGGTCTGCTCATTCAGCCAGTCCTGAAGCATTTTATTAAATTCCGCAGAACCCATAGTTCCACTAAAAGATGATGCATAATAATTGTTCGCCAGTGTCTTTAAAGTATTCTCATTATACTGTATATCATCGCTTAACCAAACAGAACTGGCAAGAAGACTGTTGACTGTGCCGTCATCGCAATAATTGGCGTTCCAAAGAATACTAGCATTATTCCGCAGTGTTTCGATGGAATCGGTATGTAACAAATCCAAAATTTGCTGTCTGCTCTCTCCGTCAGTGGTTTCGGCAAGCATGGCTAATGCCATATAAACATTCAACGGAGAATAAACCTTATTCTGATCCTGTGTATCCTTTAAAAATTCCTGCATGGTGATTTCATAAAACTCACGGATACCATTCTGATAATCTTTATTTTCAGGCTGTCGTTCTCTTTTTGAAGTCATCCAAGCCTCATAATCCTCATACGTATATGTATGGTCCTCATTCACAGGATATTGTACCATTTCCGGGTATTCTGCCTTAAATATCTGTTCTGCGTTTTTCCCCGGTAATACATTATCATTTTTAGTTTCTTCTTTCATAATTTCTTGCTTCTCCCCTTCCTGTACCGACAGATTATTATTTTCCGGTGCTGCGCATGCACACATTGAAAATAATAAACATGTCATCATAACAAGTGCCATAACCTTTTTTAAATAGTTTTTCATAAACGATTCCCCTTTCTTTATTTCTGTTTTCCATAATACTAGACGCAATTTATGTCAAAAAAGTTTCATGAAAATAAAAAAACCTCAAAACAATTTCTGTTTTGAGGTAAACGTACGTGAGAAGATTCGAACTCCCGACACCTTGGTCCGTAGCCAAGTGCTCTATCCAGCTGAGCTACACGTACACAACAACAACCCATAAAATTATGGGCTGTTGTTTAATGCCGGCGACCGGAATCGAACCGGTACGGGAGATTAGTCCCGCAGGATTTTAAGTCCTGTGCGTCTGCCAGTTCCGCCACGCCGGCATATTAGAAACCGAAGTTTCTAATAGTGGGACCAATAGGGCTCGAACCTATGACCCTCTGCTTGTAAGGCAGATGCTCTCCCAGCTGAGCTATGATCCCAAATTTGGCAATTAAATTGTTTTCAAGTTTACACTTGAACGACCCAGAAGGGACTCGAACCCTCGACCTCCGCCGTGACAGGGCGGCGCTCTAACCAACTGAGCCACTAGGCCATTTTCATTTGTTTTACAGAGTGGACCTTCGGGGACTCGAACCCGGGACCGACCGGTTATGAGCCGGTTGCTCTAACCAACTGAGCTAAAGGTCCGTATGTCCTCAGATAGGACTCGGTAAATCTTTATATAAGAAAGATTGATAAACTATGAAGTTATCAATCTCACTTAAGTGACTCCTACGGGAATCGAACCCGTGTTACCGCCGTGAAAGGGCGATGTCTTAACCGCTTGACCAAGGAGCCATATTCGATTTCTAACTCTTTCGAGTTTAACTCCCCGAGTTGGGCTCGAACCAACAACCCCACGGTTAACAGCCGTGTGCTCTACCATTGAGCTATCGAGGAATAACGTGTTGATACACTCAAAACTATACATCGAAAATTCCAAACAAACAACCAGACCTTTTGGTTAAGCCCTCGACCTATTAGTATGGATCAGCTGCACGTATTACTACGCTTCCACCTTCCACCTATCAAC
>JAGBCB010000043.1 GCA_017938145.1 Lachnospiraceae bacterium | reverse complement strand
GCGATGGAGCTGTATAAGTAAATCTTTATTCATTATCATACATTTCCAAAAAATCTACAATAGGTAGGTTTATTAAGTTTACCCTTTTTTAGATAAAAACTTCTCAAAATAATCCTTGACAAACATTAGCTAGATTTATCTCTTCGCTCTATTCAAGTTTATCTAATTCTGTTAATTCCATATTATACCTTGTACTAATTTAAGCTATCCAGTAATTCTCTCAGTGTTTCCCACTTTTCTATGGTCAACACTTCTTCATGTGACTCATACTTCATGTCAATGGCGCCTATGTACCACACCGGAAACAGACCTGCATTCGTTGCTCCAACAATATCACACTGATACTGGTCGCCGACATACCACACATCCTCCGGCTGTAATCCGGCCTTTTCCAGTGCCAGCTCAAAAATCCGTTTATTCGGCTTCCGGTACATATATTCACTGGTTGCCATAATAAATTCAAAGTCATTTTCCGGGAGGCACCGATTAATTCGTTCTTCCACCACAGCTCCACAGTAGGAAATGTTGCTGATAACCCCGGTGCGGATGCCTTTTCCCTTTAAATACTTAAGAAATTCCGCCATCCCTTCCGTTGCGGTTCCCAGCGCCGCCGCATTCCAAAACACCCGGTCAATTTCCTCCGGAGTGATGGATAGCTCAATTCCCTGAGATTCGTAGAGATACTTGGTAAAAATATGATTCGGAACCTCAATTTGAAACAAATGCTTCTTTTCCGGGTCAAACCGTCCCAGCTCCTGATTTAACATGGTGGCATATGCCTGAACCTCTTCGGCAGATTTACCGTACTTATTCTTTGTGGCGTACTTTAACACCGCCTCGGTTCCCCGCACACCGTTAAACCGTTCTTCATTTACCAGTGTCTGACCATAATCAAACAAAATCATCTTTGGTTTTTTCATAGTAATTGTCTCCCGAAAAATATATTGCTTTTTACTAAGACTATTTTAGCAGCTTCACAAATACTTCATCCTCATTTTTTGCCTGATACGAATAATCTCTGATATAGCCCCGCTTAACATAAAACTCCGGTGTCGTATCTGTAGTTAAAATCGTTTTATATACCTTGTTTTCCACAAAATATTTTTCTGCAAGCTCCAATAATGCAGTTCCATGACCTTGCCCCCGAAATTTTGCAGAAACCCAAAACTCACGTATGAAGCCAATGTTTTCACTAAAAAACCAGTGCTTCATTTCACTCTTTTGAAACTGGATAAATCCAATGACACTGCCATTCTCCTCTGTTCTCAAAAAAGCCGCCGTTCCTTCATCCTCATTCATTTCACGGAACAACCCGTCCCAGTCTTTCACGTTTATGCACAATTCACTAAAGTATTCTTTAAATGCCGCTTGAAATAGTGGATTTGAAAAATCCGTAATAAAATAATCTTTCATCTTTCTTATACCTCCATATTTTTCGGAGGATTATTTTCTGTGTATCCTCCGATCACACATTACTACTCTATTCTTATTCATACTGACATCATCCTTTCTGCTTTTTATTATGGTATAGCATAGTATTTCACATAGTTTCATTATATCAAATTTTCCTTATTTTACAATGTCTTTGTGTAAAGCATCAGGGTGTCCCAGAAGGTTTTACTTTTCTTATACACTTATTTGGACAAAAAGAAACAGACAGCTACCAACATTTCTGTAACTGTCTGTTTTTACAATTAAATTACGACCTTTCCCCTTGGTGTTTCAATAACCAGTTCTTTTTTATCCGGTATTGGTGCCGGCATTTTGCTAAGTTTTCTTGCAATCTTTTTATCAGATGCACATTTGTACTTTTTAGGTATTCTGGAAACATCTTTTTCACAAATAATGCTCATTTTATCAGCACCTCCCTAAAATATATTTTATATGATTTGCTTAATTCCGTCAACGCAAGCTTTTGAGCAATATATTCATCGCGATACTTCTTGAAATTTTTTCCCGCCAAATAATAATATGTTTCCGGAGGAACGCGCTCTTCTGAGGAATAAACAAACAAATTACCATTATGACCACATACTATTCCAAACTTATAATTATTTACACATGCTGAATTAAAATCTTCAATGCTTGGCGGAAAGCTGCTCGGATGGGAATGAATGGTCACCAAGTTCCTATTTCTGCGTACAATTCGTTTTATACGCCACGTATACAAAATTTTTTCTTCCACTGTACTATTTATAATTTTGTATACTATTTTCAGCGAGGACATATCCACCCAATACATGTCCTCGATTTTTGTACCACTTCTGTGATACAACATCGTTTTTGCCAGATTATATAGTAGTCGGTTCAAACCTCTATCTGTCGAAACAGAATCAAACTTTCTCCGATATTCACCACTGCAAATATAAGCATGATTAATTGCGGTGTCCTTATTCCTGCCATATCTCTGCTCTTCTTTTGAATTATAATACATTAAAATCCTTTCTCATCTCTCCCAAAATGAAAAGGCTTATCTATATTATAGCTTTTATTACTATATCTTTCAAGAAATTGAATCCTAACTTCGTGTAGAAAATTCCGCCCGGTTTTTGTAAGTGTTGCACAAGTGAAATCAGGGTGAGGGAGCAAAAAATACAGGCTTATGAAGCATCGGCATATCGCTTCGCGACATGCCGATGTAGGCGGGCGGACTCAGATTGTTCCACCACCACTCTTTAAGCCCTGCAGATTGTCTTAAAAAACGTACAGGCCCATGCCGTAAGACTCCGGGTTGCACAGGCTTCCATAAGGTAGGTATAGAAGAACCGGGAGCCGACTGTTTGAGATGGTCGGGGTTGAAGAATTTCGCATGGATATTGTGATACTGTGCGAAGCACCTTTAGAAAAAGATAAGGAGCATCTCTGGAAAACCGCTTTTCCGAGAGTGCTCCTCATCTTTTTCTAAAGACGCGTCCTACGGACGCCATCACAATATTCTTTTATGCTTCTGCTCCCCGACCACCGAGTTTCGGGACCGGTTCTTCTGCTCATACCTACCGTGGAAAGCCTGTGCAATCCGGCAAGTCTTTCGAGCATGGGAGCTGTGTTTTTTATAACAACTGCAGGGCGATTAGTGGTGGAACAATCTGAGTCCTGTGAAACACATGGTCATTCCGTACTTATTACATGTCTCGATTACATTGTCATCTCTTACAGAACCACCCGGCTGAGCAATATACTTAACGCCGGACTTCTTAGCACGCTCAATGTTGTCACCGAATGGGAAGAACGCATCGGAACCAAGAGCAACGTCCTGCATACCATCTAACCAAGCTCTCTTTTCTTCACGGGTGAATACCGGAGGCTTCTCTGCAAAAATGGTCTGCCACTTGCCTTCTGCTAAAACGTCCATGTACTCATCACCGATGTATAAATCGATGGAATTGTCTCTGTCTGCACGGCCGATGGTATCCAGGAACTTAAGGTTTAATACCTGTGGAGCCTGACGAAGATACCAGTTGTCTGCCTTCTGGCCTGCAAGACGTGTACAGTGGATTCTGGACTGCTGTCCTGCACCGATACCGATAGCCTGACCACCCTTTGCATAGCAAACGGAGTTGGACTGTGTATACTTTAAAGTAATTAAAGAGATAATAAGGTCAATCTTTGCGGATTCCGGAAGGTCCTTTGTTTCGGTAACGATGTTGCCGAGGAAATCGTCGTCGATAACCAGTTCGTTTCTGCCCTGCTCGAAGGTAATACCGAATACTTCCTTGCGCTCTACAGGGTTTGGCTTGTAGGATGGGTCAATCTGGATAACTGCGTATCCGCCCTTCTTCTTAGCCTTTAAGATTTCTAACGCTTCAGGCTCATAACCAGGAGCGATAACACCGTCGGAAACTTCTCTCTTGATGAGCTTTGCGGTTGCTACGTCACAAACGTCGGAAAGGGAGATGAAGTCACCAAAGGAAGACATTCTGTCTGCACCTCTTGCTCTTGCATAAGCGCTTGCCAATGGTGTTAATTCGCCCATATCTGCTACCCAGTAAATCTGCTTTTCCACTTCGGCTAAAGGAAGACCTACTGCTGCACCAGCCGGGGAAACGTGCTTGAAGGATGTTGCTGCAGGAAGACCGGTTGCCTTCTTAAGCTCGCTAACTAACTGCCAGCCGTTGAATGCATCTAAGAAGTTGATGTAACCAGGCTTGCCGTTTAATACGGTGATTGGCAGGTCGCCGTTTTCCATGTAAATTCTACTTGGCTTCTGATTTGGATTACAGCCATACTTTAATTCTAATTCGTTCATAGTGAAATCCTCTTTCTTTTCAATTTTTACCTATGTAACTGATTTTTACTTATTCTTGTTGTAAATCTTAGAAGTTGCTTCGCCTGTTGCGATGTCGATATAGCGGACAAACAGGGAAACCTTGTTATCTTCGTTTAAGCTGTTCCAGATCATGTCACCGAAGGTGTCCATATCGCCGGAAATAGCAACTGCCTTAGGCTCGCCTTCGAAGCTTGGAAGCGGATTGCCGTCGCACTTATAGGTGTGAATGAAACGGCCTTCACCAGCCTTTGGATTTGTATATGCAAATGTAAAACGGTTACAGCAGGATGGATCACCATTGTTGCTCTTTAAAATGGACATTGCATAGTTATAGGAACCGTTTTCTACATGCATGATACCGGAAATTCTTGGGGTATAGTTTGGAGCATCCGGCTCAAACTCTCTGGTACGCAGAGCCTGTTCGAACGTCATCTGCTTATCCATAAGTTCAAAAATTGTGTCAGTCTGGTCACCGTTGGTTACGATGGTCTTGTTACCAAGCACGCGAACCGGTGCATAAATAATGAGACTTGGGTCAACCAACTTGGAAGGGTCAAATGCCTGGGTACGGATACCTGCGCCGTCTTCTACAAATACACGGTTACGGCTGTTTTCGCTTCTTCCCATGATGAAATAAGCGGTTACGGCATACTTTCCGTCTTCAGACTTACCGATGACAATACCTCTGCCCGGGTATGCATTCTGCTTTAATTCCTGTTCCAATGATAATAATTCCATTGTGATCCTCCTAATGTTCGTAAATTTCTAATGTTACTCTTTAATGGTAGCATTTTAGTTAACTTTTGGCAATCGTTTTTCACGTGAAAAAAAAAGAGGCAATTTATAAGTCAATCTTATAAATTACCTCTGTAATGTTGTTAATAATACATATCCACCACGGATAAATCCTTACGCAAAGACAAGTCCAAGAACTCTCCTCCATCAATTACGATTAACGGTCTTGCAGGCTCCTTCTTATTTGGCATAACGATTTTCCCACGTACTCCGTTACTGAGAACCACTTCATATTGGATAAAATTCTGAAGCATGTGCTCGATAAAGCAAATCATCATTTCTGTATCAAACTTGATGTAGTGGTTATCAAACATATGATTTAATGCGGTTAACGGCTGCATTGCCTCATATTCGTCTTCCTTCATGGTAAAGGTATCATAGGCGTCTGCGATGGCAACAATGCGGGAAATATAGTTTAAACTCTTATAAGACAACTGATTTGGAAAACCGCTTAAATCCATACGTTCATGATGGGTTAAAACCGCCTGTTTTAAGCGGATATCCACATCTAACTCTTTTATCAGATTATAGCCGTGCACCATATGATTGAAGCCGCACTTATTTTCATATTCACCATGGAGTGTAATGTTTTTTTCGCCCTCCTTGTGGCAAATCAACAAGCCGATATCATGTAAAAGTCCGGCGATACCTGCCAACTCTACCTCGTCCACCGGTAATTCCAGCCACTTGGCAAGGAGCTGGGCATACATGGAAACCATAATGGAATGACGGTATAAATCCTTTTCTTCCCGGTTCATTTTGTAAAGCATATGACATAAGTTTACATCATTATCTGCCTTTAAGGTAACATTGCCGACAATATCAAGAAACTGATAAATATCAATTTCTTCCTGTTCTATCAGTAACTGCACTCCTGCTGCCAGTTCTTCTTCCGCCGTACGGAATACATCTTCAAACGTATCCTGCTTATGCTCCCGTTCTTCCAAATAATCAAGCATTCCAAGGGCATCATCAAGAATTCCGAAATCATCTAAAGAAAGCTCCGGACTATCTGTTTCTTCACCAACCACAACCTCCATAACGGAATGTCTGGCCAAAAGGTTTAACACTTCAATGGTAACCGTTGTATTTGCAGGCACAATAACTACACCATTACGGTTATGTACGTCTGCAGAAATAAACATACCTTCTTCCAGTTCTTCGATTGTAACCTTTTTCTCTATCATTGTACCCTCCTGCATATTGGTATAGCTTAAGGATTTTCTGACACTTTACGCCTATTATCTCTATTATACCTTATATTCAAACAAAATGAAAGTATTTTCTTTAATTTTCGAGAAAAAAGTTCATAAAAACAGGATGCTAATACAATTTTGGTAATTTATCCAATGTTATTGCGTAATTTGCCCGAAACTGCTTGCGGTAAGCTTCTGCCGTATTATAGGTTTCCTCTAAAACAAATACACCGCTCCACATCATAAACCAAAGCCAGTCTGCCTGCTCCTGCTCTGCTGCTTCCACATCCGGAATAACACCGATTTCACCGATAGCATATGGTTTATTTTTTGTTATGTTCTTTAAATTGTCCAGCGCAGGCTTCATGGAAGTATGCTGATGTGCCTGCGGATAATGGTCGGAAGTAACAATATCGCAGTACTCATCTCCCACATAGCCTTCCGGACGGGGATTGTTCCAAACCCAAATCAAATTATCCAGATGCTTTTCTTTTGTATAGTAATCAAACATCAGACGGTATAAGCTGCGGGCAACATCCATGCCTTTCACGCCCCACCAGAACCAGTCGCCTTCTGCTTCGTGGAACGGACGCCATAAAATCGGGATATGTTTGTCCGCAAAGCCCTGCAAAAGTCCTGCCATGACATCCATATCGTGATAAAACGCCTTTCGCTCTTCGGTGCCTTCTTCTAAAACCTTGGATGCGTCAAACTCTGTATTTCTGGCATAAAACGCTTTGTCCACACCACCGATTGGGGAATACCAATGCCAGGTAAAAGTAAGCAACCCGCCTTTTTCTGCCCACTCATAGGCACGCTGCAGGGTTCCCTGGTTTTCCCGGAGCTCCTTTAAGCACACTTCGTCGCAGGAATCCCAGTTAATGTTCGGGGAATAAGACAACAGTTCAAAACCGCACAATGCCGGCAGTTTTCCTGTTTCTTTTTCGATGTATTTCAGTTCTTCCTGTTCCATGGTCAGAGTATGCAATCCGGTAAGTATTCCTTTCCCCCGGATGCTGTCTAAATACTCCAACACTGCTCTTGCTTCTTTTGTTGCATTTTTATTTACAGGAGTAATCATAGATTTTTCCTTTCTACACATAGTAACAAACTTATTTTTCTATTGCGTTTACAACCATTCCGGAATTCAGGCTGTAAAGCTCCGGTTTATAGGATACGCCCGCATCCGTAGAAACTACTACCTTCACTACCGTACCCGGCAGCAAATCAAAGTCATTGTCGGAAACCTCCACACCGTCCGGAGTTGCCAGATGCAGCATCCAGACAAAGGAATCTGCGGATAAGGTCAGTTCATAAGCAGTATCGGAAAGCTCCTCTACCTCGCAGGAAACGGTTGCCGGCTTAAGGGCCAGCTTGCCATACGGAGCGAAGAAATAGCGTTTTTCATTTAATACCTGCTCTCCTTCTTTTACGCAGGCATAGAGAATGGTTTCTTCCGGCACAAACAGATCTTTGATATCGGAAATTTCCACTTCTGTTACCTTTGCTACACTGTTGGCTGCAATCGCAGCTTCTGCCTTACCGCTCTTGATTACCTTACCGTCAAAGGTCATTACCTTATATTCTACCGTAATATTTTTATCTTCCAACGCATCGCTGGTAACTAAAATTTCTACCGGCTTTGGCGCATCTTTATAGTAATCCTGATAACCTGCCATACCGTCGAAGGTCTGCACTTCATATCCCATGAAGGAAACATTGACCGGTGCAAGGGAACGCTTCATGTAATAATAAATCGGACGCTTTTTCAAGAAATAGTCAATCACGGACCAGTTGTGGATACCGTAGGAATCGCTGAGAGTCCAAAGCAGTACACCGGAGCAGCGGAACTTGCGGCTGCGCAGCTCATCATATACATGACGCATCATTTCACCCTGAATCACCTGGCTCTTTAAAATGAATTCCTGCATACCGATGTTTTCATCAAGTTCAAAGTACTTTTCCACAAAAATATCCAGAAGCTTATGCTCCACACTGGTATTGGTATGATGCTTCCAGGCATCGGAATTACGGTATAACTCCTTCTCGCTGATACACTTCTTTACGGATTCCATATTCATGGCACCGATGATACCAAACTCGCTTAAGAATTTGAAATCAAAGTCGGTGAATCTCCACAGGTCCAGATAGTGCTCCCAGCTTGGGCGATGGGTAAAATGCCAGGTATGCTGGTCGCCCATGTCGTAGCTGGTTGGCTCCTCGCCGCCGAACGGGCTGCTTTCCCTGTAAATCCGGTCCGGGCAATATTTCTTTACTAAAGATGGCAGTAATTCTTCGTACAAAGTGCCGCCGTACCAAGGGAAATTTTTTCCTGAAGTCTTGGCAGACAGGTACATTTCCTGAATTTCATTATTGCCGGACCAGCCAATCAAACTTGCATGGCTGCGGAGACGCTTAATAGCTGCGGTTGCTTCCGTGCGGATTTCTTCGTAAAATTCCGGTACGTGGTCAGGATAGTAAGCGCAGGCAAACATAAAATCATGCCATACCATGAGACCAATTTCGTCACAGGCCTCCATAAAACCGTCGCTCTCGTAAATGCCGCCGCCCCAGACACGGATCATGTTCATGTTGGCATCTGCTGCCATCTGAAGGAGCTTACGGTTCTTTTCCTCGGTGATTCTTCCCGGGAAGCAGTCTGCCGGTACGTGGTTGGCACCCTTGGCAAAAATCCGCTGACCGTTAATAACATAAGTAAAGCTCTTAGACTTTTCATCCAGCACATCTTCCCGGATGCTTACGGTACGGAGACCGTGCTTCTGACAGGTTTCCTGAAGAATATTTCCTTCGGCATCGGTCAAGGTAAGCTTCACCGTGTATAAATACTGTTCTCCCGCGCCATGTGGCCACCAAAGCTTTGGACTCACAAGTTCTAAGGTAAGCTGCTCTGTTGTATTGTTTTTATTTGCAGCTGCTTCCAAAGAAATATTCTTTTTAGCAGCAGCCTTGATTTCTTCCTTTTCGTATTTGGCATCCGAGGACACTTCGCAGGTAATGGTATAAGCACCATTCTTTAAAGCTTCTATTTCCACTGCCACATCCAATGAAACCTTATCCGCCTTTGTAAGTTCTTCCCCTTCAAATGCGGTTACCACATTTACATCACGGACAATTGCAGCTTCATAACTTTTTAACGTAACATCCTTCCAGATACCGCAGGTCGGCATCCAGATGGTCCAGTCCCAACCATAAACAAACTGCGGCTTACGCATCCAGGCACGGTACGGCTGCTCCGCATTCCAGGAATGCTCCATGAAATCCAGCGGTTTGTCCTTAACCCCGTACACACCGTCGTCGATACGCACCATCAGTGTGTTTTCGCCTGCCTTGATGGTTTCCGTAACGTCAATTACCTTCTCGATAAAGGCATTGTTATGACTGCCGATGTGCTTGCCGTTTAACCAGATATCTGCGGTTAAATCCAAGCCCTCAAACACAAGCTCCATGCGGTCCTTTAAAAACTCTTCTTCTACAGAAAAAGTCTTTTTATACCAGAACTCCTTTTCTTCTATCCACCTGCATTTTTCGTTATTGACATCCAGAAGCGGGTCCTCAATTACCCCTGCCTCTGTTAATGCAACATGCACATCCCCCGGAACCTGACAAGGTACGATGTTGTTCCATAATTCGTTACTTTCGTTAATGTTACCCTTCCCTATGTCCTGCCAGCAAAGCTGCCATACGCCGGATAAACTTAAACTTGTCTTTTTCATTATATAGCCCTCTCTATTCTAAATTACCTTAATTATACTTTAATTGTGCCTAATTTTCAAGCTAATTTTTAACTTAAAATCAGATTAAAATTACTTAAACGATTAAATTATTGCGATTTTAGCTTTTTTGTAGTAATCTTTCTCTTAGCACAGAATTTTGTTCACTTAGGAGGTCTCAAATGAGCACTTATAAACATACCATCCAATACTACGAAACCGACAAAATGGGCATTACCCATCATTCCAACTATATCCGTTTTATGGAAGAAGCAAGAATTCACTTTTTAAAGGAAGCAGGCTGGCCATACGACAAATTGGAAGAAGAGGGCGTTATTTCCCCGGTAGTAGGCGTTACCTGCGACTACAAAAAAACCACCACGTTTCCGGATGAACTGGAAATTACCGTGGCGGTTCTTGAAGTTTCTCCTGTGAAATTTAAATTAAGTTACACGATGACCGTGGATGAAAAAATAGTTTGTACCGCTACCAGCACCCACTGTCTTCTCAGCAAGGAAGGCCGCCCTATCAGCATCCCGAAGCAGTATCCGGGATTTTATGAAATGCTGACACAGGCAAAAGTACAATAATTTACCCTTCCTTCTGATACTCTAAAATATCACCGGGCTGGCAGTTCAGTGCCTCGCAAATGGCTTCCAATGTGGAGAATCGGATGGCACTGACCTTGCCGGTCTTTATTTTTGATAAATTTACGTTGGCAATGCCAACCTTTTCAGACAATTCGTTTAAGGACATTTTCCGGTCTGCCATGACACGGTCTAAACGCAAAATAATCGGCATATTCCACCAACCTTTCTTTATAATGTTTCGTCTGCCTGCTGCTGTAACTGCTCGCCGTAGCGGAATACATGGGATAACATGATAACTAAAACGCCAACTAAAACACTGTCCAGGCTAACTTCGCTGTTTACCATAATTTTGCTGATGTTGTCAGACAAAACCAGTTCTGCGATATCATACATATAAAACGCCATACTGGACATTACTGATTCTGCAATATCAATTGCCAGACCATTTACAATAACTGCAATACCAAGCTTTTTAATGTTTTTGCTGACCGTACCGTCAAAAGGCTGGCCAACAATCATTGGTGCCAGAACTTTACGCAACAGCTTAATCATATAGCAGGTAATACCGATTACCAACAATGCCACCACTAAAGTTACCACCATCTCAATTACCGCTTTGGAACTATCTATCAGCATAGGTTCTTTAAAGGTAAGTTCTACATCACTGACAGAAACAGAGGTAAGTTCTGCCATAGGCAGCTTATCAACAAATTGGGCAACAATGCAAATGCCGATGCTGACCAGAAGAATAATTCCTGCAACCTGCATAAGTTTGTACACTATCCTTAAAATGTTATCTAATGTTTTTGATGTTTTCATTAGTTTTTCCATAACTAATCCTCCTTGTTTTTTCTCCTAAAATAACTTTTAATCAATAAAAAATTCCTACTGTGAAAGCATTGCGTCTTGTCGTGCACTACAAAGGCGCCTGCTCTTTACAGTAGGAATCATAACACCGATATTTATGTTTGTCAACTACTTTTTAATGTTTATCGTTAAATTATTTATAATTATCGTGGTTTTCCATCTTCATCCAGAGAATACACTGCGAAGACAACCTCCAACCACAGTGGATTTTCTACCCGGATACGCTTATCATTGTACATCACACGAACGGCATCACCAACTGATAGCTCCTGCACGGTCTGCTCCGCTAACACTTCCGCAGGGTCAAATGCCACCGGGGTATTCCTGCGAATAGTTCCCATGGCATCTTCTGTGGTTTCCAACACAATGCTATCCTCGTTAATCTCCGTGATAATTGCATTGAAATAGCAGGTAAAATTACCCTCACTCCAGTCCTTCTGCCCTGCCGGATATTCTCTGTCAATGTTATAGTAAACCTCTTTACCGAACAGTTCTACCCGCCATCCTTCTTTTATGGTAGATGTTTGCCCCACATTTCCGAAGGTTTTGATTTTGGTAATATGATATGCATTGGACAAACAAAAATAAACAATGGAACCGCCATCATCCTTATATGATTTCATGGGAAACAGCAAAACCACTAACAGTACAATGACTGCGCCGGCAATTACCAGTTTCTTTTTCACAGCACATTCCTCCCCGTACCTACCGGAATCAAATTACTCTACTTAAAATATTCATTCAACCAGGTCTGCATTTCTTCGGTAATCCGGTAATAAGCCTTAGCCCCTGTAGAAAACAACCAGCCGCTGTCCTCATCCCAGCTTAGGTAGAATTTAAGACCTTCGCCTGTTGTAATGCAGATAGTGCTTGCAACCTGCAACGTGGAAGAAGCAAACTGCTTCGGGTCTTCCGAAAGCTTTATCTGCAGCCGTTCTTCCCGACTGTAGCACTCATGCTCCATGGATAAGATTGCTTCATAAAATGCATCCAGTGCCGCCCGTTCCGTAATATTCTTTTCAGCCGGTTCTACCGGAAGATCATTCTGCCAATATCCGGAATACAACTGTACTGCACTGATATGCTCTGCTTTCTCCACACCGTATCTGCGGAATAACTCGGAAATCGGGCTGTAATCATTTTCGTCACCAACAGGCAAATTATTGGAAAACAGACCTGCCATGTAATCCTCACCATCCCGGATAACATAAACCGCTGTGTTGGAATAGGCAGGGGCGTATTTAAAAAGCTCAATGTCCGTACTTTGTGTAGTTTCCTCATAACCATTTAACGTTTTTTTCAAATTTCCCAGAGAAGGACCACAGTCTTCCGGCGATATAATGTCAGGGATGCCGGCTGCATTCAAATCTGCCAGATTGTTGCTGACATTAAACAAAGCACCATTGTATGCCAACACTGTTAGCAAACCGCTTCCGCTTAAATTTTCTCCGGGAGCAGGAGTTGCTGTCGGCCCCACGGAGCCACCGTTGTAACCATCACTTTTCATTCCCTTTTTCGCAAATGCCCCGCTCATAGCAAGACTTGCTCCCAGCACAACCAGGCAGAAACATGCTGCCATGCTTCCCCATTTTATCAGGCGGGGAGCCACTCTTTTTTTGAACTTATAATTTTCTGCCTCCTCGATAAACTCCTCCCGGATATCGGAAATGGCATCATATAGTTTTTCGTTTTTCATAAAACCACTCCTTTCTCCTCCAGGAACGCCTTTAACTTTCTTCGAAGCCGCAGCATTTTTTGCGTCATCTGTGTGGCACTGATTTCGCACTGCCTTGCCAAATCCCGGACTTCTTCACCATACCAATAGCGGCGGACAAATAACACTCTGTCCTCTGTCTTTAAACCTTCCAACCAGGTATTTATATACTTCGAAAGCTCCTTTGCTTCAATTTCCTGCTCTACGTCGCCCTGTGCAGGAACACAGTCATTTAGCTCGGACAGCATAACTTCCATACCGTTAAAACGCTTCTTAGCATGCCTTGCCCGGTATTTACTGATGGAACAATTACGCACAATGCGGCCTAAAAACGCCCGAAAGGAATCCGGTCTGGTTGGCGGAATCTGATTCCATGCCGTATGATAAGTATCGTTGACGCACTCTTCTGCATCCTCCTTCACGCTTAGCACGTTCATAGCAATGCGAAGACAAAACGTACCGTATTTTTTTGCCGTTTCTGTCAGGGCCGACTCGTCCCGACTGAAATATAATTCGATGATTTGGTTATCTTCCATAACTTCTCCCTTTTGTTACCCTGCTACTGCTTTTCCTCTTCTATGATGTGCTTCTGTACTATACTACGATGATCGATATAATCCCCCATTTGAGAACTGAACATGCCCCACTCAATTTCGCTCCAGGTCAGGGTTTCATCATGCACCAGGACATAATATTCATACCGGTCAAAAAGAGCTGTTGCAGACTGCGGCTTTCCCTCCATCTTTACCAAGTAAGGATACACACTCACCCGCTCCGGTTCTTCCATTATCCCCGGGCGTTCCGTAAGGGTGTAGGACTCGCCATCAAAGCAGAGGCTCATTAAAAAGAGTTTTGGATATTCGTCCTTATTTGCTTCATAATACTCCTTTGAGACCCCTACCTTGTCCAAGGTATAATACTTTGCCAAATGTATGGTAGCCGGAGTTCCATTCTGCACCGTTTCGTAAAATTCCTTCCACTTTTCCTCGCCGTTTACATATTGAAATTCATACATTACCACAAAATCTTCCTCGATGGATTTTTGAAGCATTTCATCGGCAGACAAGGTGGTCGGAAAGTTTGTAGCGCTGATAGGGTCGAGAGGTGCTTTCACTTCTGTTTTGGTATTATCAAATACTTTCACGCCAAACAACTTAACCGTAGTTCCTGTTTTCAAAGTCTCCCCTGCTTCTTCCGTATAACCCATCTGCTTCCACATTTTTACCTCATAGATGCCCACAATACTACGGTACTCTTTGGAACCGCCGTCTTTCAGACGGAGGCAGATTGGGAATAAAAGGATAATGCCGATAATAACTGCTATTGTGATAAAAAGTTTTTTCTTCATAGGAAATCTCGCTTTCTGGGTATGTATTTTGTGTCTTCATAAAGTAAGACGCAAACAATGAGGAAATGTTGTTTATATTATGTCAAAGAATATACAGCGGTTAGCTTTTCACGGATACTCTCTCTCAAATTATGCGTGATAATAATGATACCAAGCTCTGCGGCGTTAAGCAAGTTGTTTTCAATATCCAAAGCGTTTGCTTCATTCAATGCGGAAGTCCCCTCATCAAGAATGACATATTGTACTTTTCGTATTAAGGCACGAGCCAGAGCAATTCGCTGACGTTGACCACCGGAAAGATTTTTGCCATTCTCCATGATAACCGTATCGAGTCCCGCCAGCAAAGAACGAAAATAATCGTCCAGACAGCATTTGCGAATAACCGCCATAATTTCCTCGTCTGTGTATGGCATACCCAACGTAATGTTGAAACGGAGAGTATCCTGGAACAGATAAACCTGCTGATCTACGTAAGCAACATGGTTGTACAATTCTTCTGTATTGATTTCCTTTTGCTCCTGCTTGCCATACCAAACATTGCCCGTATAGCCAGGAAGCAATCCCAAGATAATTTTAGTCAGCGTTGTTTTGCCGCTGCCGCTTTCACCCATAATGGCATATTTCCCATTAGCGCAAAAGTAAAATTTTTGTTTTTCAGTACAGGGCAATCACCATAGTGGAACGAAACGTTTTCTAGCTTGATTTCGGAAATCGCAGCAATAACATCTTTGTTTCGGGCGGTATCTGTACCGTTATTGTCGAATTTTTCCCACAAAGGTTTCGCTGCCTTTACCGTCATAAAACATTGCACCAACTCTCCAGCGCCGTTGAAAAAACTGCCGGCAAGATTGCCAACCGACAGAGTTGCACCGGCAGGTGTGGCACCAATCACAGCTGCCAACAAAGTAACGAGAAGAAGAATGATCTGTCCGACCATACTAACCGTTGAAATCAAAACCTGAACGGTCACGTTTGTTTTATTGAACTGATAGCAGACCTTTTCCGCTTTTTCGGATGCCGCCACAATGCGTTCGTAAATTCTGTTACGAAGATTGGTCAAAAAGAAGATTGAACCACCCATGACTACATCCTTATAGCTTTCGGTGCTGACCTCTAAAGCTTCCGATCTTTCAGCATTTGCTTTTTGGAGCCATTTATTGGTTAGCTGAGGAAGAACAGAAATAATCACCAACAGGACGATTGCGGCAAGACCGATGTAGGGACTGAGCAGACAAAGTGCACCCAGCGAGAAAATTGCCGTTGCAACGTTTTCAATTCCAGAGAACAGAGAAGCAAAGGACTGGCTGTAAATTTCGTTTACATCATTGGTCAGCCAGGAAACGTAGTGTCCGCTGTCCTTATCCATAAAATCAGAATAAGGTAATGCGCCGATCTTATTACCGACCATGCAGCGCAGCTCGTTCTTGAGCTTTTGCTGAATTTTCGATTTTGCCAGCAAAGAAATATAATACATGAGCATGGCGAACAGCCAGATAAGTACAACGATTGCAAAGGTATAAAGCAGTGCCTTTACTTTATCACCTTCGTACTCATAAGCAGTATACAGGAAAGAAAGCGAGTAGCCTGCAAACACCATTGCAAAAGACATAAGAATGTTAAAAAAAGCAACCCCGGCTATACTGCCAAAATTCTTCTTGATTAGCGTTTTATACTGCCTCATTTGCTAATACCTCCTGTTTCACTTCAAGCCACAACTGCCAGAGTTTTGGAACACTCTCATCCTCCTGATGCATCCTGCGTGTCAGACAATCCATTGCCGTTTTGCCATACAAGTCATAGTTAGGTTGTTTCGCTATGTTTAGTGTAACAAAAAACTTCATATCGGAAACTTCTCCCGGTGCAGCAAAATCATATCGTACCGCCTTGGTTACAGCTTCTTTAAGATAGCTGCGGGCATTTTCAAATTCTCCTTTGAAGCAATAGCACTCGGCAATTGTTTCAAGGATAACGCAGTCGTACTTATCGAACCATGTCAGCTCCGTTTGCGGCTGAATACCCCTAAGAACTGTCCGCAGCCACAGGAAACAATCAATCGCTGCATCATAATTTTTACGTTGAAAGAACACATTGGCATAACCAACCATAATGGAATTGATGTCATCGGCAAACGCTGCAAATGCTTTGCCCAAGTATTTTTCTGCTTCGTTCGCATCGTGAAGGTAGTCACCAAGCACCATGCCAATCGTGGCATTATTCACACCGCACACATTGTATTTTTTTAAAATACGTAATGCCTCTTCTGTATTATGCAGTAGCAAATGAGCCTTTGCCATTTGCGTTCTAATAGAAATTTCGCTGACTGCTTCGTCTTGATTTTGAGCAATCAGCTCGCAAGAATGATTCAGTAGCTCAATTGCCCGATAATTCCATTTCCGGTGTTCAGAATCCACACCCAATTTCAAATAAAGCAAAGCACTTTGGTACACGATATCAAAATTATTCGGATAGCTTTTCAACGCTTTTTCTGCTTCCGTGGTCGCTTCATCGTATTCCTTTTCTTTTTTCAATGTTATAATCCTATCCAGGGCAGATGCCGCACTGTTGTTCCTCCACTCATATCCGAGAAGAACATCCGTAGAAGTATTAAACAGGTCTGCCATTTCAAGAACCAGATGGATCTCCGGCGTCGATTGATTTGACTCCCATTTATAGACGGCACTGACACTAACACCCATTGCTTCTGCAAGCTGCTCTTGAGTCATCTTCCTTTCCTTTCGGAATTTCTTAATATTTTCAGAAAGTTTTACTCTCATTATTTACCCTCCTTGCCTTTGGTGACTATATTATACCACGGAAGTATGTCCAAATGAACATACCAGCAGTAAATCTGGTTGAAAATATTTTTTACTATTACTGCGGGTTACAAAAAAAATAACGCCTGTGCTGCAAGATGCGCAGCACAGGCGAAAGGCTACTCAAGCGGATATCATACTCTTTTTTGTTTATTCTGTAACATTATACTCTTCTGTCGTCCAAGATTCTTCTTCTGTCAAATCAACTACAGTGCCATCCGGTTCCTCATTTTCTTCCTCAATCACCGTATAGGTTATAACATCTTGTCTTCCATCATCGCCTATCTGTGCAACCCAGCTGGAACCGTTAAATAAAATTTTAACGTTTTCCACTAAGGAATTTCCTGTTGCAGCATAAGCAACACCATTTCCACCTACAAATACAATTCCTGCTAAAGCTGCCGCTACAGCCACCTTCTTCATCATGGAAAGTCCGACCTTTTTGTTCTCTCTTGACATAGTTCTCACCTTTCTGCTTAACGCTTCCGGAGCATGTATTCCCGCGAATGTTTCCTTGTATTCACTTTTCAGTTTCATATCCTCATTCATACTAATCATGCCTCCTTCATTTTTTCTTTTAATTTCTGTCTTGCCCGGAGCAATCGGTTCTGGACTGCCGTTTCAGAAAGTTTCATAATGCCAGCTATTTCCCGAACACTATAATCTTCAAAGTAATACAGATGAACTACCTGCCTGTATTTTACCGGAAGCTCTCTTACTGCATAGTAAAGTTCACTTCTTTCCGGCATTACAAAGGCCGGTTCTGCGGACAAATCCTCCATAGAAGTAACCTTACGCTTCCACGAGGTTCTCCACAGGCTCTTGCACTCATTCATTGCCACCCGTATCAGCCAAAATTTTGCCTGTTCATCATCCTCAAAGCATTTTTCCTTTTCCAAAAGCTTCATAAAAGTATTCTGTACCACATCTTCTGCATCCATATTATTTTTACAGCCATTTAAGGCGATTCTGTAGATGCAGTCCAAATAGAGTGTTACCAGACGTTCATATTCTTTTGTGTCCAAACTAATTTCTCCTATCTAGAAAGGCCTTTCTACTAATAAAACGCTTTGGACGGACAAAATATCCCAAATGATTTAATTTTTTATCTCCTCCAACCGGTATTCTTTTGCCGTGAGCACCGTACAATCTTCCTTCAGCACCTCTCGGATAATTCTTTCTTCAATGGCAACTCTTCTCTCAAAGTGCGCAATCATATCATCAAAGCCCTCAAAGCCATGTACTTTCCCGTACGGCGACTCCTGCAAATATTTTAACATGAGCGGGTACCAAAGTTCCACTCCGTTTTCATCGGAGCGCTCCTTTTTAATCTGCAAAATGTTGTCCCGGATGTTACCGGACTGCAGATACAACATCTGAAAGCCCTTCGGCTTTATAATCTCGTAAGCCTCCCGGTAAAAATCTTCAATATCCTGCTCCGGCATTTGATAATACAGCATCATGTCCTCCATGCTGTTTTGAAAAAAAGAACATTCAAACAGGTTCTTACTATCCGGTTCCAAAGCCCGGTAACGGTTCATAATGATGTCATGGAATGTATCAAAAGGCACTCTGGCATTATAAATTTCAAAGCGTTCCATCCACTCGTAAAACTCCCGCATATCGGCTAAAATCCTGGTATAGGCGACAATATATCGGCCGCCTTCCTGTTTTGTCCACTGCTTGATTTCCTGCTCCACATGAGGATACTTTTGCAAGGCTTCTTCGTATTGTGTTTTTGTCATATAGCTGCACCAAGCCAGTTCCACCGGGGAAATATCCCCTTCATAATACGCTTTGTACTCCGGAAATTTCTGCGACAGGCTGCGGAGCAGCGTGGTTTTACCGCTGCCCTGCAAACCCTCTATAAAAACGTGATTTTTCATATTATAGTTCTCCTTCAAACACCTTAAGTCCACTTTCCGTCAGTTCATATACCACATCTGCTACTTCTTTGATATACTTTCTGTCATGGGAAATGGTAATAATAGTTCCTCCAAAACCCTTAAGCATATCCCGGATGACCGGCCCGGACAGCGGTGAAAAGTTTCTGGTTGGTTCATCTAAAATCAGGACATCACTGCCGGACATACTCATTTTGAGGAGTAAAAGCTTTGCTTTCTGGCCACCGGATAAATCCCCGATTTTATGAAGCATTTCATCCGGGGTGTACTTCATGCTGCCAAGATAGGTACGGATGCGGGAAGTCTCCTCCTTGTCGCCGGTTTCCGACAAAAATTTCACAGGTGTTAAATCAAAATTTAATAATTCTTCGTAGTTTTGCGGCATATAGGAAGCTTTAATATCTTTTCGTTTCAATAATTCTTCTGCAATCTTACGAAGCAGTGTAGTCTTACCGCAACCGTTTCTGCCAATGATGCAGACCTTTTCCGGTCCTTTAATCCGAAGGAAGATGTCCCGTGCCAGCACCCGGTCTTCCACCGTAAGCTTTGGCAATTCATATTCCAGCACGGTCTTACCCGCCGGCATATATGCCTTTTCGCCAAACTTAATAAAGATGGCATCCTCCGTCTCCGGAATCTCCGTCATGTTTTCGTACTCTTTTTCAAACCGGGCTTCATAAGCCTTAATGCGGTGCATGGACTTTTTCAGTAGCCGTCCGCCGGAAGGATTCTGCCGGGAAATCACGTTTTGGGCATGCTCCACCTTCTGTTGGATTTGGCGGAACTTTTCCTGCTGCTTGTCATACTCTGCCCGTTCTTTTCTTGCCACCTGTTCCTGATGGGCAAGACCGGAGATGCGGCGATTCACATAATCCCGGTAGCCCGCCTTTTCTACAGTATATTTACACTCCTGTTTCCGCTTTAACTGCTCCAAATGTACAATCTTGTTCGCCGTATTTTCCAGCAACGTTTCATCGTGGGAAATATAAAGCACCGGAATCTTTGCGTCATTAATGAACTGCTCCAGCCAGCGCAGGGAATCAATGTCCAGATCATTGGAAGGTTCGTCCAAGAGTAGCACATTCGGTCGCATTAACATCAGTCTTGCCAGCTGCAGCTTGATTTTTTCTCCGCCGGAGAGCTCTCCCATTTTCTGCTCGGAATAGAATAACTCTACAGTTAAATTTAGTTTTCTGCCCGCGTCTGCCAGTTCCTGAGGCGTTAACTCGAAGAACATCGGCAGCTCACACATGAATTCATAAATCGTCTTTGCTTTTTCCTCCGGCTTAAGCTCCTGGGCAAGATATCCGATTACGTTGTTATTACGGATAATCTCCCCGGAAAAGTCCACATAATCATCTACTAATTCTTCGTTCACAATCAGTTTCAGGAGGGTGGATTTACCGTTGCCCTCCTCCCCGATAATGGCACACTTATCACCATCGTTTAAAATCAGGTTGAATTTATCTAACAGGACTCTATTGTCCTTTTTATGGGTTATTGTTAAGTTTTTTACCTGTAACATATGCATCACTCCAATCTTTCGGCGTGAATAAAAAACGGAACTACCTGTTGCCAAGTAATTCCGACTATCTATCTTCCTCCATGCACCGGATGTTTGCGCGCACTACACCCGGACTGCATAATTTATGTATGCTGATTATTTGCAAAACAAAAAGAGGTTAAACAAGATAGATAACCCACTTTTGGCAACATGAATTAAAACGTCATTCCCACTGAAATCACGCCGAATTAAAATCAAATTCTCATGTTTACAAAAGTCGATTATCTTCTCACGTTAATCCTCCTTCGTTTTTCGAAGCAATTTTACAAAGTAAAATTTATGCCCTGCCCGCTTGTGCGGGCAGAGGATTTCACCTCTTTCATAAAAGATAAGCTAAGTTTACCATAAAAAAAAAGGAATGTCAAACACTGATATGCCTTGTAACTTATGCTATTCCATATTCTTTATAAAGCTGTGCCCTTTTTTCTGCATCAGAAGTTACCGCAAGGATATCATCCATCCTTCGCTCTATATAAAGCAGATTAATTAATTTACTTAAACACTCTTCTCCTTCTGCCTTTCCTTCTGCCTTTCTTTTTGCTGCATATTCTTCAATTCCCTTACACACGTTATTCTCTGCTCCTTTCTCAAACTCTCCTGCTATCGTTAAATTTGCATCCATACAAATGTTTAGTAAGTTAATTTCCTCGTCCCTTAGAGCCGACCAGCGCACTTTCTTTTCCTCCATCGCTTTTTCCAGTTTATCACCAGAGGATGCACAACTGATAAACTCCAACAGTATTCCCAGTTCGGTCTTAAACTTATTAAAATCTTCAATTTCTTCCGGCACAATTAAATTCAACTTATAATCCGTAACATAATCCAAAATATCATTGTCTTTTACCTTAAACATTTCATGAAGACTTCTAGCTCCATCCCAAGTGCCACAATTCCAATAAATTGTCAATATAACAACCGGGCACAAGGTATCTTCTTTTGAAAAACCGGATAAAAACTCAGCTCCAGATACATCTTTCTTTTTACGATGTTCTTTGGTATGTGCTTCTACTTGAGAAGTATAATTAAGTGCATCATAAAGCATGTTACGGACTACCATGGCATAATGTGTGTCTGTCTGATTCTCAATTCCAATAATAAGATATGTCACACCGTCGGCAGTTTTGACACAACAACTCTTTAATATATCACGAACTTTTTCCACTGCTTGCGCTCCGCCCAGTCCTTGTGGCAAAGCAAGCTCCGTTACATCTTTTTCTTCTAATGCTTCAGATTTTATTACTTGTTTTCCATTAAACAAATAAAAATTACAAATATCTGCAAATCTGGCATTATTCTGCATGTACTGTTTAGTTACTACATTTGATTTCCCCACTCATTTCCTCCTTATGAAATTTTGCAGAGATTACGGAAAACTCTGCTTTTTACCTTGGAATAAAAGCATGAATTTTCAGAATGATCATAAGATTATTTCAGAATGGCGGCCACCAAATTCTATGGAAAATATGCTTTGTGGAAAGTATAGCACACCAAAATCATTAACGCAACTTTTTGAAAAAAAATTCAGCAATATGCACAAAAATCGAAGCAAAAAAAGCCAAAAGAGGTAGGGCGGATTGCTAGAGGACGCAAACCGCACAAAACAACCCCATATTTCCGAATAAACCGTCAGCGACAGCGGGTTTATAGGAAATATGGGGCGTATTTTATTCTTTTGTAATTGTCATGCCGCACACACCCATGGCAGAGGTCACCTCTACCCGGTAGCCTTTACCGTTAGAGGCTACATAGGAAAAAATAACAATACCGAAGGTCTCTGTATCTTCACTTTCCACGTCCTTGGTAAAACCCTTGTCCTTCAGTTCTTCCACGTATTCACGAAGGTCTTCCAGTTTAACACCCAGGAAAGCAACGCTAAAGCCATATTCGTCTGTGGAAGCAGCAGTTAAGCCAAACGGCGGCTTTGGCACCTGCTTCGTGTACTCGTTGCTCGGCCAGTCGCCACCCAGCTGCCCAACGCTACCGTCCTCATTTGTAACAACCCAGGTGCCATCCTCGTTCTGGGTAATTTCGGAACCATCGGCATCCACATAGGTGGTGGAACCATCGGAATTGGTCTTGATGTCAACCCCCTCCTCCTTCAGTTCATCCTTTACCTGCTGCTGCAAATCCGCCGGAAGTTCGTCAAAATCCATGCCGCCGAAAAGTCCTTCGCTGAGGTCACCGGTCTGGTCATCTTCCATGCTGTTGAGCAGGTTACTAACCCAGCTCTGTACATCTTCCTGGGAGAACTGTGTGGAGTCCTTTTCCTCTTTATCCTTCTTATCGTCTTTATCGGTCTTGTCATCCTTATCGCTATCTTCGGTGAACAGACCCTCGATGGAATTTACATCATCTTCGGAAATATCCAGTCCGCAGCCTGCCGCACCAAAGACAAGTACTGCTGCCAAAGTGCACACTAAAAATTTTCTCATAGATTTTCCTCCTCTCTTCTTTAGGAAGGTCCCTTTCCGGGACCCTCCCCTGTTTGATTTATTGTTCCTTTTTTCCTTTTTTCTTGCGCTTACCAAGCAGAATCAACACCAGTACCAGCACAATCAGCACTGCTGCACCGATACCCACAAGGGCAATCGGAAAATCCTTTGCAGGAGCGTCGGTGTCCTTATCTTCCTCGTCCTCATCCGGTGCATCCGTTGGTGCAGGTGTCTTCGTCGGCTCCACTGTTGGTTCCGGCTCTTCCGTTGGCACTGCGGTCGGTTCCGGTGTCTCAGTTGGGTTTGGAGCTTCAGTTGGTTCCGGAGTAGGTGTTGGAGTTGGAGCCGGGTCGGTTGTACCCTGGCCTTCGCCGCTCTGGGTGTTCTCTGTTTCGTAAATGTGCTCATTTACCAGAATCTCTTTCACAATATCAGTACCTTCCACCGCAATAGTGATGGTGGTTGGCATGGTACGGATGCTGTTAAATGTTAAGGTGATGTTGCCCGCCGCATCCGGTTCGCTCATGCCCACAAGCTCAAGAGAATACGGATGGGACAGCTCTACGGAAATATTTGCAGTAGCCGCCGCATCGGCAGGAGTCACATTAAACTGATAGGTAAACTGTGTATTTGCATCTGCAGTAACTGCTTCTTCACCGGCAATTGCGGTTACTTCGGTTTCCAATGCAAGACTTACCGTCTGTGGTACTTCCATCATGGTTCCTGCATAATTTACTGCCTCTGCTGCCACGGTAAGATTAGCCGGAGTGCCACCCGCGTAAAGCACCTTAAACTGTGTTGCCAGCGGTTCGCCGTTTTCATACGCTTCCTTCACGTTCATGCCGGAAACTTCGGTAACAACAGCGTCGCCGTCCAAAAGAAGCTTCTCTGCGGTAAGCTCATATACCTTCATGTACTGGGAGAATTCCACAACGGCATAGCCTTCGTATAAGTGGACATTTTTCACGGTTGGCGCCGAAAGACTGATAAGTCCTAAGTTCACATTAGTCTGCGGAGGCGGAACCGGTAGCCAGTCACTCTCCACGGTCTGATAGCCTTCCTTCTCTACAATTACCTTCCACTGTCCTGCCGGAACATCCCAGGCATATTCACCGGTTTTTCCGGTTACCTGCGGGTTAATCTGACGGTACTGTGCCGCATTCCACTGCACGGCCTCTCCTGATTCACTTTGGTAGTAAACCGTGGCCGTAGCCCCCTCTACCGGATTATCTAAGACTGCCTCATATACGATACCGGATGGGTCAATAATCCAGCGCGGATGGAAATCCGTCAGACGGAGCAGTGCGTTTTCAAAGAACGCATTCAGATAAGCATTCATCAGGGCTACAATACCTGCCACCGCAAGACCTGCCATAAGCGGCACGCCGGCCGGTAACAGTGCCATGCCAAGACCAAGCACCGCAATACCGTAACGCATAGCGCCGGTGATAACGGCTGCCATCATTACCTGGTCTAATGCTGCCATACGGGCTTCCTTAGCGGCAGGACTTAAATCGGAATTTCTTACTGCCGCCATAGCTTCTGCCACGCTTAAGATGGTACCGCCGACAGAAATAGTTTCCGTCACCAGACCGTAGGCCGAAAATACGGCACCGGCTGTACTGGAAGCGGAACCAAGCAATGTAGTGCTTACATTGGTTTCGATCTGATCCGGGAACTCATCCGCAGGACTTGTAAACCGGTAAGAGTTGGAACCCATGTCATAGTCCACATAGCCCTCACTGCTGCCACCACCCGTAGCAAAACGCACGGTGGAGGCTAAGGAGCCGCTCTTGCTTTCCGTCATATAATAATTGATATACTGAATAGAACCGTCATCCCCGTAAACCTTTTCGTAGGAGCTGTCTGCATCCAACTCTGCCTGGGTTATCTTTACATCCTTTGTGGCCTTCATGTAGTAGGAAAATACGGTCTTTTCGTCATTATCCAGCGTTACATCATACTCCAGCTCACCGAAGCCCTCTGCGTCCATGGTATCCTTATGCACATCGGCAACGGCATTCTGCCACATGGCAGGAAGGTCTGAATTACTGCTGCCGCTTGTGGACGAAAGCGAATCAGTTTCCGTAAAATTATCCATGATAGAGTTTGCAAGCTCGCTGTCCACGGTTTCCGGAAGCGATTCCAGCGTATAATCCACGTAGATTTCCTCTAACGGAATATCCTTTGGAAGACTTCCGGTTTTCATGGTTCCGTCCTCGTTTCTTCCCGGCTGGTTATCAAAACCGATATACAGGTCAAAGTCCGGTACCACAAACCGTTTTTGCGCAGAAGTTAAGGTATCATAAAACGCTTTGTCCACTACCGTCAGACTGTCTTCATACGCGGAAGACGCATCGCCGTATCCGGTTCCTTCGAAGACGACGCCACCGCCGCCTGCGAAAATAATGCCGTTATACTCAGAATTTATATAAATATCCTTCACATAGTCCGCATTATCCAGCGTAATCTCAAATCCATAGCCGTTCTGATGCCAGGTACCTATGCCAAACATGCCGCCTTCCACATCTGCCACATATTTATTACCTTCATGGTACATCACCATTTCGGTAACCTTCAGTACCTTTTCGGAGCAGATGACTTCAAATTCCTTGGTGGATTCCTTTTCGCCGTCTACCATAATAAAAGCACTGACCGAATGGATTTCACTGCTCTGTTCCTTCAAGTGCACCCTTGCCTCCCAGCGTCCGCTGTCGTAGGCTACTGCACTGCCGATGGCGGCACCGTTGTCCATAATGGTAACACGGGAGCCCGGTACTGCCATACCCTGAACAATGATTTCACTGCTTTCCACGGTGCCCGGAACCTGAATGGTAACGTATTCCATGGCACTGTCCACACCGCCAAGGTATTCCTCGTACTCCGTACCCAGGTACTCAAACCGCATGGTGGCGGAGGAGCTGATTCTGCCGTACTTTTCCGGAGAACCGGAGAAGGTAAGCTCACCGTTAATATTGTATACATTAATCGACATAACGGTTTCGGAAATTCGGATGTCCCCATTAACCTGCTGCTGGACACCGTTTTCCCGGATGCTTTCCGGATGCATGGTAAAGCCCTCCGGAATGGTAATGTCAATCCACGCAACATCCTCCACCATAGGGTCACCAAAATCATACCCGGCATATTCCGGCTTCAACTGATATTTCAGGCGGAAATTCACCAGACCGTCCGAGGTAATATCGCCAGTTAAAATCATGTATGCAGTATTGTCATAATCTATCCACCGGGATGCCAGCTCGCTCTCCGGCGGCATGGTAACATCCGTGGTGGTAATCTGACCGTCTGCAATGGTAACCGTTCTTCTTACAAAGTCCACGCCCTCGGTCATGCCGGTGGATTCGTAAGCGTCTGCGGTTTCTTTAATCCAGTTTTTGATTTTGCCCTGGAGCACAATCATGGTGTAATCACCGGCATACAGGTGACCGCTTTCGTAGCCGGTACCGTCTTCCTTTGCGCCTACGGTTTGCAAAAGCTTACCCTCTGCATCATAGAAGGACACGGTATAGTCGGTGTAGGCGGTAATCTGACCTGCCGCTTTACCGTTTTCCACGGTCTGGAGCGTTACGGCGGCATTTTTCTTTTCATCTAAGGAAACGGTGGTAACCAAATCGGCAAACCCGCCCTTTTTGTGGGTAAGCTTTACGGTAACTACGGAATAATTTGCCATTTCCTCGCCGTTCTCTGCACTTCTGCCCTCCGGAAGCAGGATGTAATCGCCTGCCGAGAAAGCCGGGAATTCGTATTCCGCGGTAGTGTTTTCTCCCAGATAAACGGTTACTTCATATTTCTTTAATTCGTCCTCTGTGACGGTGCCATCCAGCAATTTTTTTGTAAGGTCCACGCTGATGGTGTTTTCGCCGCAAAGGTAAATGAGTTCATGTCTGATGGCATGGTCCACCACGGTGGTGCCTGCATCACAGAGAACCACAACATTTTCGTTGGCGTTAAGAGCCCCCCAATCAATTTTTTCCGGATTCACGCCGTTTGCCGCAATCATGCTGAGATTCTTACATTCATAAAACGCATGGGAACCGATTTCCGTAAGCCCTGCAGGCAGGGTAACACTTGTCAGGTACTGCTGATTCTGCGCTGCACTTGCACTGATTTTAGTTACGGTTTCCGGAATTACCAGCTCGGTTATCTGCTTTGCCTTTGGCACCGCAATGAGGGTGGTCCGGTCTGCGTTATACAAGATACCGTCAACAGAGGAATAGTTAGTTCCAACGGAGTCCACCACGCCTGCCTCGTTGATTACGAAAATATCCTGCAAATTCTCATACCCATAGATTGCTTTAGGAACATCGGCACAGCCTGCCGGTACATATACCGTGGTAAGGTTTTTACTATAAGTAAATATGTTCCAGCCGATGTTTTCCCCGGAAAGAGCTTCCGACAGGGTAATGCTTGCCAGGTTGTCACAGTAGGAAAACGCTCCGTAGCCGGAAATGGTTTTCACGTTCTTTCCGAGGGTTACGCTTGTTAAGCCGTCACATTCATGAAATGCTTCCGCCTGTATTTCCTCCAGGCTGTCCGGCATAATGATTTCCTTCAAGGTCTTTACTTCTTTAAATGCCCCACTGCCAACCACCTTGGTTCCCTCCAAAATGGTATAGGTGGTAACTTCCTTTGCCTTCGGGAACATAATAAGCATTTGACGTCCTTCCTCGTCATAGCCGTACAGTACGCCGTCTGCCGAGAAATAAGTGGTGTTTCCTTCCGATACTGCAAAGTTGGTTACCGAAGGGTGCTCCACCAGCTCCCTTGGGATATAGGTGCAGCCTGCCGGTACGTATACCGTGGTAAGGTTTTTACTCTGGGCAACGATATTCCAGCCGAGGTCTTCCCCGGAAAGGGCTTCCGACAGGGTAATGCTTGCCAGGTTATCACAGTAGGAAAACGCTCCGTAGCCGGAAATGGTTTTCACGTTCTTTCCAAGGGTTACGCCTGTTAAGCTGTCACAGACAGAAAATGCTTCCGTCTGTATTTCCTCCAGGCTGTCCGGCATGATTATTTCCGTCAAGGTCTTTACTTCTCTAAATGCCTCGCTGCCAACCACCTTGGTTCCCTCCAAAATGGTATAGGTGGTAACTTCCTTTGCCTTCGGGAACATAATAAGCATCTGACGCCCTTCCTCGTCATAGCCGTACAGTACGCCGTCTGCCGAGAAATAAGTGGTATTTCCTTCCGATACTGCAAAATTGGTTACCGAAGGGTGCTCCACCAGCTCCCTTGGGATATAGGTGCAGCCTTCCGGTACGTATACCG
>JAGBCB010000058.1 GCA_017938145.1 Lachnospiraceae bacterium | reverse complement strand
GGTATAATCTTTAAATGTGAGCATGTCTTATTATATCACATAATAAGGCAAAAGTGGAGAATGGCTGGTAACCTTCTCCACTTTTTTTCTTGAAAAGAGGGTATCCCTCAAGTCAATTCATGACTTTTGGGACACCCTCTCATAAATTGTTTCCACTGATTCCACAAAATGTTCTTTACCGAAGGACTCCGCTATTTTCTCACTCTGCTCCGAAGCTTCTTTTCTCCACTCCGTATTCATGAGAATATCGGTTAATTTTTCTATAAATTCTTTTTCGTTGTTATATTCGTATCCGTTGACACCGTCTTTGATAACGTCGTTCAAGCATGGGTCTTTACGGCATAATAACGGTAAGCCGTTAGCCGCCGCCTCAATATAGGTTAAACCCTGGGTTTCACTGGTAGAAGCATTGACAAATACATCCGCCAGCTGGTAATATTTCTGCACTTCTTTCGGTTCTACCATACCGGTAAAAATCACATGCCCTGCGATACCAAGTTCCAGTGCTTTTCTTTCCAGGTTTTCTTTGTCCGGACCGTCTCCAACAATCATAAAGGTCAGATTTGCATTGTGCCGCAATGCCTCTGCAAAATAGTCTAAAAGTTCACCCAGATTTTTTTCTGTTCCTAAACGTCCAAGATTTAATAATACATTATGATTTTCCGGAATCCCCAACTCCCGGCGTTTTTCACTACGTTCTTCTTTACTCATACGGTAGTGATGCTGTTCCAGGGAAATTCCGCTTGGCACTACCTGAATCTCTGTCTTAACACCATATTCCCGCAAGGCATCCTCCACCTTACTGGTTGGCGCAATCACCATCTTTACTTTTTTTAACCGGTGACGTGAAAACTGCCGTACCACCTGTTTTCCGATAAACTTACTTGGCACCACATAGGTTACGTACTGCTCGTACAGGGTGTGATAGGTATGTACAATCGGTGCTCCGGTAAGTTTGGCAATACGCTGCGCAAACTGGAAGCTGAAAAATTCACACTGGCTGTGCACCACATCCGGTTTCCAGTCTATTAACTCCTGAATCAAACCGCTGCGATAAGAAAGGGGCATACGGACATCCGGATAGATAAACCCTAAAGATGCTGACTTTATAAAATATACATGATCTTCCTTATAGCTTTCTTTACCTTCCGATAAAGTTAAAATTCTTACATCATGTCCTTTTTCTTTCAGTTCTTCATATAAATTACGGACAGAAGTTACCACTCCGTTGGTTGTAGTTGTAAACAGGTCCGTGGTAATCAAAATTTTCATCTGTTGTAGTCCTCCTTTGGGGTGACAATACATCCATGGAAATTTTACATCTGAATTGTAATTTTTTCATTAGAAAAACATTAATTTTTGATTAAAATTTATCCTTGTGGCTAAAAATTCCGAATAAAAAGCCCCTGCACACACTTTGCAGGGGCCCACGTTTTATTCTGCTACACTGAACTCGTCCTTGCCTACACCACAAAGAGGACAAGCAAAATCCTCCGGCAAGTCTTCAAATTTTGTGCCCGGTGCAATACCGTTGTCCGGATCACCTACAGCCTCATCATATTCCCAGCCGCATACATCACATACATACTTCATAAATTTACCTCCTTGAATTTTTAATGTAATTTTATCCAAAATACAGCCCTCATATTCATGATAAGCTTATTTTTCCTGACAATCTGCTTATTCTGCACAAAGCTCTGCAGCCAAGGCTTCTACCTGTGCACTGCTCTCCTCATTTAATGCAGACATAATCTTTACGGAATTCTCTGTAAAGGTCAGATTTTTACTTTCTGCAAGCATTCTGCCCATTACCTTTGCTGCCATTGGTGCCCAGCTTCCGTTTTCCATAAATGCCACGGTACGGTTGCTGTAGCCACGCTCGGTCAAGTGATTGATAAATTCCTTCATGAATGGGAAAATATCGCCGTTATAGGTGGTAGTTGCCAACACCAACTTGCTGTAACGGAACGCATCTTCCACCGCTTCTGCCATGTCGCATCGCGCCAGGTCATTTACCACAACCTTCGGACATCCCTTTGCTTTTAAAGCATCTGCAAGGGCAAGCACTGCCTTCTTTGTATTTCCGTAGATGGAAGTGTAGGCAATCACAACACCTTCTTCTTCCGGCTGATAGGAAGACCAGGTATTATAAAGTCCTAAGTAATAACCTAAATTTTCTTTCAGTACCGGACCATGCAGAGGACAAATTATCTGAATGTCCAATGCGGCTGCTTTTTTCAGAAGGGTCTGAACCGGCATGCCGTACTTTCCTACAATGCCGAAATAATATCTTCTTGCTTCGCAGGCCCAGTCTTCTTCCACGTCCAGGGCTCCGAACTTACCAAAACCGTCTGCAGAGAATAATACTTTGTCAGTGCTGTCATAAGTAACAATAACCTCCGGCCAGTGCACCATCGGAGCGGTTACAAAGGTAAGTTTATGCTTACCGAGAGAAAGCTTATCGCCTTCTCCTACCACAATCTTCTGCTCCGGATAATCGGTACCGAAAAACTGCTTCATCATAACAAAGGCTTTTGCAGATGCCACAATCTTCACATCCGCATATTCTTGCATGAAATTGGCAATATTTGCAGAGTGGTCCGGTTCCATATGTTGTACAATGAAATAGTCAGGAGTGCGGCCGTTTAAGGCTTCTTTCAGATTGGACATCCACTCCTTTGTAAAGTTAGCATCCACGCTATCTAACACTGCGACTTTATCATCTAAAATAACATAAGAATTATATGCCATGCCGTTTGGCACAATATACTGGCCTTCAAACAAATCAATATTATGGTCATTGACCCCAATGTACTTAATGTCGTTAGTGATAAACATAAGTAATATCCTCCCTTTGTAAAATCGTATTTATTATACTACAATTTTCTCAGAATGTATACTGAAACTTCACCCAAATTAACCTTGAAATGGAAAAAAAAATATATACAGGAGGTACATTAACATGCCTAAAAAAGCAAAAGTAACCCTTCATCCGGCGTATGAAATCGGTGAAATTTCACCACGTATTTATTCTGCCTTTTTAGAGCCAATCGGTAACATGGTAAACGGAAGCATGTTTAATCCAAAGCATCCGACCGCCGACGAAAAAGGCCTGCGCCACGATTTTATCGATGCTGTCAAAGCTTCCAATCTTCCGGCAGTAAGACTTCCCGGCGGAAACTTTGTATCCGGCTGGGACTGGAAGGATTCCATCGGTCCTAAGGAACAGCGCAAAGCACACCTGGATCTTGCATGGCATCAGTATTACACCAACGAGGTTGGTCACGACGAATATCTGCAGTGGGCAGAAATGGCAGAAACCGAGCCGCTCTACACCATCAACCTTGGCACCGGCGACATCAACGACGCCGTAAAAATCATGGAGTACACCAATCACGAAGGAGGCACCTACTGGTCCGATTTACGTAAGGAGTACGGTCACGAAAAGCCTTACGACGTTAAAATCTGGTACCTGGGTAACGAAGTGGACGGCTACTGGCAGATTGGTTCCTACCAAAATGACCCTCGGGGCTATGGTCTTCTTGCCAACGAAACCTCCAAGCTGATGAAGTGGGTAGACCCCCGCATCGAAACCGTTGCCTGTGTTTCCTGCTCTCCTAACATGCTTCACTATCCGGAGTGGGATTTAACCGCCCTGCAGGAGTGCTACCACAGCGTAGACTACATTTCCATGCACCACTATCAGTCCGTGCTGATGAATGACCTGCCAACCTACCTTGGCGCGTCCCGCTACTTCGAAGATTACATCAACACCGAAATCGCCATCTGTGACTATGTGGCAGCAAAGTTAAAGTCTCCAAAGAAGATGATGATTTCCTTTGACGAATATGCCACCATGATGCGTCCGGCCGGCGAACTCCACTACGGTCGCGGAGAATATTTACACTACAAGACCCACTACAATTTTGATCCAAACCGCGGATACACCCGTCACGACCCGGACAATATGCCGGAGCGTCCGTTTAGAGGCGGCGACATGCTGCAGGCTATTGCAAACGCCTCCACCCTGCTTGCTTTCCTTCGTCATGCAGACCGTGTTAAAATTGCGTGCATGACCGGTGGCTTGCATGTTCTGGCTTCCACTAACAAGGAACACGTATGGAGCACCGCTTCTGCCCATCCGTACACACAGCTGATGCGTTACGGCCGCGGCACATCCCTGCGCACCACCGTAGACTGCGACACCTACGATATTCCTAGTTATATTGTGGACGATACCAATCAGTATTATGAGCAGGAAAAGGTAGATTTTATCGACACCGCTGCCGCTTACAACAAAGAAGAGGGTGAGCTTACCGTATTCGTCATTAACCGCAACTGGCAGGATTCCAACGAAATCGAGTTAGATGTTTCCGGTTTTGAAAACCTCACCTTTATTGAACATCTGGAAATGTACACCGATGATATGAACAAGGCTAATACCTACGAAACACCGGATGCCATTGTGCCTGTGGCAAATACAGCCACAACCTTTGCGAACGGCAAAGTAACCGGTACCGTACAGCCGGTTTCCTGGAATGTATTCCGGTTTAAGGTGCAGTAACACTTATAAACAACCGCAAAAAAACCGCAGTGTTTTCGCACTGCGGTTTTTCTATGTAAGCTTTTTGTTATTCTTTATCGTCAGTTACAACACCCTGGATATCATCCTTCTTTGCGCAGAAAGAGCAAAGGCGTGTACGGTTTTCAGCGATAGCCTGCTCTACGGTACCGTAGGTGAGGGAATCACTCTGGTTTAATGCCTGACAATCTTCGTGAGTGTGGTAAACCTTACCGAATGGGCTCCAGAAAACGTCGGTATTGATTGCTTCGATTGCTGCCTGCTGCTGTTCCTGAGATACAGGATTGTAGTCGATGCTTGCCGCACCACCGATTAACAGTGCAACTGCTGCCACTACTGTAGCGATGGTCTTAGTCTTCTTATCTGCTTCCTTGTTGGTAAGTGCAAGGATAACAAACGGAAGGAATGCGATGGTACAAACGATAAGACCCATGTTGTTCCACAGCCAGAATAACACTTTATTCTTTTCACTGGCAGGCTTAATGTGATTTGCCTTCTTCCATAACTGGGAGCCGATAATAACACATACTAAGTCAAGCACTAATGCGATGATAATCTGTGGTATAGTACCCATAAATGTTAAATTGATTTTACCAATGAGCATAAGGTATGCAACAACTTCTAAAGCGATTGCTACTACCCATAATGCTACAGCACCGATACGTAAACCGGTAGCGTTACCAACAGGAGCCGCTTCCTTCTTTGTCTTTGGTGCAGTGGAAGCAGTCACTTTTTTCTTCTTTGGTTCTGCCATAATATAACTCCTCCTTAGAATTGTATTTATATATCTCGATTATACCATATTTTGTATATTAGGCAAGCTTTTTCGTTCAAATACCACAAGTTTTTCTTGACGAATGCCCGACTCTGCTTCATAATAAAACTAACTAAATTTATACGATAGGAGAAAAATCATGGATTTATCGAAAATTGCAGGCTCCCTGTTAAGCAACGACAGTCTGAAAGGCTTAAGCAATCTTACAGGTGCAGACAACAAAGACATTACTAACGTATTAACCAGTGCTCTTCCTTCCCTGCTCAGCGGCGCTACCGAACAGGCAAAGGACAAAAAAACTTCCGAAGGCTTCGCAGCTGCCCTTGCCCAGCACGCTAAGGACGACACCAGCGACCTTACCAGCTTCCTCGGTAATGTAGATTTAGCCGACGGTGCAAAAATCATCGGCCATCTTCTTGGTTCCGGCAAAGAAGAAACTGTTAAGAAAGCAGCAAAAGCTTCCGGTGTTTCCGAAAAGAAAACCGGCGATATTCTCTCCGCTGTAGGCCCAATGCTTCTCAGCTTACTTGGCCAGCAGGCAGAAGAAGATGACGATAAAGAAACCGGTGCAAGCGGTCTGGTAGGTGCCCTTCTTGACAACGTAGATGTGGGCAGCTTACTTTCCGGTTTAATCAGCACCGACACTTCTTCTACAAGCACAAGCGGCAAGAAGAAACCGGCTTCCGGTAAAAAGAAGCCTGCTTCCTCCAAAAAGAGCGATGCAAGCGGCATTATCGGCGGAATCTTATCCGGTTTATTAAAGAAGAAATAAAGTCTATGAATTACCAAAAGGTATCCCAAAAGCCTCAGAGGCGAAAGGGATACCTTTTTCGTTCATTCATCTATAAAAACTTCGGTTCATCAAATACCAGTCCGTTTTCCAACAAATGGTCAATAAACTGCTTATAATATTCCGGCACCAGTTCCTCTGTCTCATCGTGGGCATGCATCAAAATAATATGCCGGTTATTCTCCGCAAATAATACAGCTCCGGATTTCGGATTGGTATCATGCATTTTATTCCACACAAATTCTTTTGTAAAACCGGAGCCCTTGCGAATCACATATTCTTCAAAATCAAAGGTCCAAAACGTATCAATATCCGTGTTTAAACCGTTCTCTTTCCACCAAGAATATGTAATATGGGTATCATCTACCTTGTGAAAGCCGTTTTCTTTCAAATACTTCTGCAGGGCTTCCTTGTTTGCGCCGCCCTTGTCGCCGTACGGAAAACGGAACGGACGCCACACACGTTCTACGCCGCAGTCCGCATATAATTTATTCAGGATTTCTTCGCATTTCTCAATTTCAGCAATACCTTCTTCCACGCTAATGGACGAAAACGCCGGATGGGAATAGCTATGGTTGCCCACAATCATGCCGTTTTTTATAGCATACTTTGCTTCCTCATAATTTTGCTCCACTCTCTGTCCTTCTGCAAAGAAAATTACTTTGATTCCTTTTTCCTTTAAATAATCTACAATCGCAGGCGTATTCTTGGACGAAAAATCGTCAATGGTTAAAAGTGCTGTATTCATTGGTTGTTCTCCTTTTCCTGTCTGGTAAAACGTAGTTTTTGGGCATACCCAATCAGTTCCAAATGGCCTTCTGCTTTGTTATCCATTCGCCCCACTTGCTGGCCCAGGACTCTACAAAACATTTCGTGTAAGGAATGTGCTTCTCCCGGCGCATTCTTCTAAAGTAAGGAATGTTCGCCCAGGAATAAGAAATGATTCCGATAATAACCAAATACAACGGTCCGAGCAGCAATGACTGTATGCAGTGCCCGTACTCATGCACCCGCACCTGCTCCGTGCGGAAATCTTCCTCCTGTGGTGTGAAAATAAATAACCCCAGGCTCATACCGCCTCTGCTGTTCCATTTGGTATCGATACAACCCCTATACACTCTGTGAGGGCATCGGATATGTTTTAAAAATATAATCGCACCGAGAAGCGTCTGCGGTAAGCCCCAGGTACATTGCCAGAAAATAAACAGTAGTTTCTTCAAATTCTTTTCTCCCTCGTCTTTATATAAATCCTCTTCGTTTTGCTTCTTCCAAAAGCTTCGGCTGAATCAGCGGATAGGTCCAATTTTCTACCAGCGAATCAGTAATCAGAATCTCTTCGATTTCGCTGTGCAGTTCTTCAAATGAAAAAATATCCGCATAATAAAGCATGCCATAGCTTGTGTCTGCATCAGTTTTATTCACCTTTGTTTTTCCTGTTACGGAATAGACGCAGATTGGTTTTATTTCAAACTCAACCGCACCGGTTTCTTCCTGTAGTTCTCTCTTTGCCGCATCCAAAACGGTTTCTCCCGGTTCCCGGTGACCACCCGGAACTTCATAGGTACTTCTTTCCCTGTGTCTGCAAAATACCCATCTGCCTTCTGTTTTGGAAATAATGACAGCGAACTTTAATAAGTCGTCCGCTATTTCGTCATAAAAGTTTACTTCTATCATTTTTATCGTCCTTACAAATTGGAATTCGTAATATATAAGTGAAGGTTCTCCGCAGCCTTCACTCTTTTATTCTATAATGAAGGTGATTGGCTGACGGAATTTGGAATTGGGACACCACGCCCGTAGTCAAATGTGTCAGCTAGCCTTCATTT
>JAGBCB010000057.1 GCA_017938145.1 Lachnospiraceae bacterium | reverse complement strand
GATTACATCATGTTCTTTAACGAAGAACGACCTGCGTATTCTTTAAACTATCTGACTCCAAAACAGTATAGGGAGTATTATGCCCTTTAATGACTGTATAAGAAACTACTAAAAGTGTCTACTTTTTGTTGACTAGTGCAAAAATACATTCTACAGAGTATTTCTTGGCGAGTCAGGGTATGAGACTCTGGTTTTTCTCTGTATACCCCGTAGACAAACCAAAGGTATTCGTTATACCGTGACATAATATTATTATATCTTGATTAATATAAAAAATTAGAGGGAGCCACTACCTAAAGCACTTATGTCGTGCTTAGATAGCGGCTCCCTCGGAAGCATTTAGAAAAAGAGTTGGACAATCAATTTATTCTAATGTAACCTTACACTCACAGCCAGCAGGGAAGGAAACTAAAGTACCCTTCTCAGTTTGTGTCAGCTTTGCATTGCCGGATGCAGCGCATGCGGTTTCTCCGACTAACAGTACAGAGAACGGTTTCTTTGCGTCGGCCTTAATGGTAACTTCCTTGCCGTTCTTGGTGACAGAAGCGGTAAACTGAAGATTTGCCTTCATATCGTAAATGCTTGTAGTAGCAGCAATACCGTCAACTAAAGCATATGCCTTTAAGGTTACGCCGTCAGCAAAATCATAGTCAGGCTTATTAGCAGCATCGTTCATGGCAATGATGCTGTTTTCTTTTACAAAGAGAGGAATCTCAAGGTATGGGCAGGTTTCTGTGTACCAGGAGCCGCCGGCCTTTTTCTCGCCGGTGAAGTAGTTGGTCCAGGAGCCCTTTGGAAGGTAGTATTCTGCGGTGCTTTCTTCGTTGAAGATTGGAGCAACTAAGAGGGAGTCACCCAGCATGTACTGCTTGTCAAGGTAAGCACAGTTCTTGTCTTCGGTAAATTCCAGAACCATACTGCGCATCATCGGAACACCGGTCTTGGAGGTTTCGATGGCATTGCGGTACAGGTAAGGCATCAGGGCTGCTTTGAGGCTTGTGAAGGCACGTACTACGTCAACAGCCTCGTCATCATACGCCCACGGCACGCGGTAAGAGGAGGAACCGTGTAAGCGGGAGTGAGTGGAAAGTAAGCCGAAGGCTGCCCATCTCTTGTAAACGTCTGCGGTGGAGGTGCTTTCGAAGCCGCCGATGTCGTGGCTCCAGAAACCAAAACCGGAGGAGGTTAAGGAAAGACCGCCGCGAAGGGATTCTTCCATGGACTCGTAATCGGACCAGCAGTCGCCGCCCCAGTGAACCGGGAACTTCTGGCCGCCAACGGTAGCGGAACGTGCAAAGAGGATTGCTTCGCCTTTGCCGCGCTTTCTTTCTAATAAATCGTACACGCACTTGTTGTACAGATAGGTGTAGTAGTTGTGCATCTTCTTAGGGTCGGAACCATCATAGTAAACCACATCGGTAGGGATTCTCTCACCAAAGTCGGTCTTAAAGCAGTCAACGCCCATATCCATAAGGATTTCCAGCTTATCCTGGAACCACTTGCAAGCCGCAGGGTTGGTAAAGTCAACGAGGGCCATGCCCGGCTGCCACATATCCCACTGCCATACATCGCCGTTCGGACGCTTTACGAAGTAGCCGTTTTCCACACCCTCTGCAAACATAGCAGATTCCTGGCCGATGTAGGAGTTAATCCAAACACAAATATTTAAGCCCTTGGCCTTGATTCTCTTAAGCATTCCCTCAGGGTCCGGGAATACTCTGTCGTCCCAAAGGAAATCGGACCAGTGGAATTCTTTCATCCAGAAGCAGTCGAAGTGGAAGGTTCTGAGGTTAATGCCACGGTCTAACATGCCATTCACAAAGCTCATTACGGTTTCTTCATCATAGTTGGTGGTGAAGGAGGTGGAGAGCCATAAACCGAAGGTCCATGCCGCCGGCAGGGATGGCTTTCCGGTGAGGTCGGTATAGCGGGTAAGAACTTCCTTCATGGACGGACCGTTGATTAAGAAGTAGTCAAGGTAACCTCCTTCTACGGAGAATTCTGCCTTGGTTACCATCTCGGTGCCGATTTCGAAGGAAACCTTTTCCGGATGGTTTACAAATACACCGTAGCCCTTGTTGGAAATATAAAACGGAATGTTCTTGTAGGACTGCTCGGTGCTGGTACCGCCGTCTTCGTTCCAGATATCGATGCTCTGACCGTTCTTTACAAATGGAGTGAAACGTTCGCCGAGACCGTAAATCAGTTCGCCGACGCCAAGACTTAACTGCTGGCGCATGTATGCGTTTTCGTAGTCGCCTTTGTCGTAAGCAAGGCCGGTCCACGCAGTCTTCATAAGAGCCAGGTCCTTACGGCCGCTCTTGGTGATTACCTTGCCGTCACGCTTATAGGTCATGCTCCAAGGATTCTTGGTGATTTCCAAGGAGAGGGAACCGCTCTTTACAATGATGAGTTCGTCGGTTTCCTCTGCAGTCATTGGAGAATTCTCTGCAATGTTCAGTTCAAATTCCGGTGTCTTCTTCTGTGCGCCAAGATGGTGCCAGGTCTGCACGCGGATAATATCCTCCGCCGGAGAAGTGAGGACTACGGTTAAGTTGATACTTCCGAGGGTGTCGCCGCGGTGGTTAATAAATACGGTTGGGGCACAGATAGTTACCTTGCCCGGTTCAATTTTTGTAAAATATGCCTGCTTTGGATCAAAGCATTCACAGTGCTCCTTCTGGAGCCAGCATCCGTTACTGAATTTCATATTTGATACATCCTTTCTTGGGTGTTTTTTTGCGGTGCCATGAAAAATGCAGACTACCACAGTTTGGCATTATTATAATGGGAATTCTGAAAAAAACATACCGCCTTTTTCGGTAACGAAATACGCTACTTTTTATTGATTTTTTAGCTAATGACGTGTATGATGAAAAAAGGAAACTAAGGAGGATAACGAAATGAATTATACCAACCCTATCGTATCCGGTTTTAATCCGGATCCATCTGTTTGCCGTGTGGGCAATGATTACTATCTTGTAAACAGTACTTTTGAATATTTTCCGGGACTTCCGATTTATCATAGTACCGACCTGGTTCACTGGGAGCAGATTGGTCATGTGTTAACCCGTGACAGTCAGTTAAAGCTTCCTTTGGGTGCACCAAACTGTATCGGCTTGTATGCGCCAACCATTCGTTACCATAAAGGCAGATTTTACTGCGTTGTTACCAACGTGGGAGGAAATCCGGGCGGCAACTTCTATGTATCCACCGATGATATTTATGGAGAATGGTCTGAACCGATTTTCCTTGATTTTGGAGGCATTGACCCATCCTTCTTCTTTGACGAGGACGGCAGATGCTATTATACCGGTACCGATGAAGGGGTATTTATCTGCGAAATAGATATTGAAACAGGAAAGCGCCTTGGGGAAAAGCAGTATGCCTGGAACGGCACCGGCGGCAATAACCCGGAGGGACCGCATTTATATAAAATAAACGGCTGGTATTATCTGATGATTGCTGAGGGAGGCACAGAACTGTGCCATATGGTAACCATCGCCCGCAGTAAAAATGTATACGGACCGTATGAAGAATGTCCGTGGAATCCGGTACTTACCAACAGCCGTACCGAGATGCCGATTAAAGCCATCGGTCATGCTGACTTAGTGGAAGATGTCAATGGCGGCTGGTGGGCAGTGTGCCTCGGAAACCGTCCGATTGCGTATCCGTTCCGCCACACCATGGGCCGTGAAACCATGCTGGTTCCTGTTGTGTGGAAGGAAGGCTGGCCGGTGATGGGTGTAAACGGCCGTGTTCCTGAGGAGATAGCTGTAGAACGTTTTGCGGGAGAAGTGACTCCAAATACCGGCAGATATATCCCGGGAAGTGATTTTGAAGATGATTTTACCGGAGATAAACTGAACGTCTCCTGGAATTATATTTATAATCCTGTAGAACAACTGGTGCACCTCGACAACAAGGGCTTGTGTCTGCACGGTGCAGCGGCATCCATATCTTGTGATAATTACAAGAGTATTCTGGTCCGTCGTCAGGAGCATTTTGATTTTGATGCCACCATGCATCTTTCCTTTGCTCCGGGTGAAGGAGAAGAAGCCGGTCTTTGTATTTATATGAGTAACAAGCATCACTATGAAATTGCGTTGACAAAGCTTGACGGGGAACAGTGCCTGATTATCCGCCGTCAAATCGGTAAGTTAAAGGCAATCGAAGAAAAGGTGCCTTACGAAGGTAGTGAAGTGGTTCTGCAGTTAAACGGCAGAAGAAGAGAGTATAATTTCTCTTACAGTAAAGACGGCAAAGAGTTTACAACTCTTGGCGGTGGTGAAAGCCATTATCTTTCCACTGAGGCCGGCGGTTGCTTTACCGGAAATGTGATTGGTTTGTATGCATCCGGTAACGGAAAAGAAGCAGAAAACGATGCACATGTAACAAAGTTTACATATAAAGCAGTAAAATAAGGTTACATCTATAGAAAAACAGGAAGGGAGGTACGAAGTCATGGAAGAAAATAAAAGTCCGAAGCAAAGGGATTCTTATGCAAAACTGCTGGGCAGAACTAAAATTTCCACCCAGATGGCAGTGGTATATCTTTTGGCGATAGTACTTCCTATTACCATTCTCGGCGGATTGTTAATGAGGGTTACTTATGTAAACCAGAAAAGCTATCATGCGGACTTGCTGGAGTCTTATCATGCAGGTATCAAGCGCACTATGTATGAAATTACTTCCCAGATTTACACTTTTTCCGAAAGTATCGTATATAATGATGAACTGATAGAGTTTCTGCGTGGGGAATATGAAACGGAAAACGACCTCCGTGCTGCCGCCAGAGAAATTACGCTGATGGATGATTACATGAAATCCTATGCCGGCATTGACGAAGTGCTGGTGTATATCGACCGTGAGGATATGATAAATTACGGTCAGTACCGGGTGCCGACAGAGGAAATCAAAGAAACGGTCTGGTACCAAAAGGCACAAAGCCAGTTTTCTCCGTTCTGGATCAGCTATCGTACAAAAAATCCTACCAATAACGAGTATGTATGGCGTCTTGCCCTGGTTCGTAAAATGATTCTGGTGGGCGGTGACAAAGAGGCGGTGGTAATGATTAAAGTCAAGGATTCTTACCTTTCCAGCCGTATCGGAAACCAGGAATACCTGACCTTAATTTCCGTAGATGACACCCCGGTTTCCTTCAGTAATCAGACAAAATATTACGGAACAATTCCGACGTTTAGTTTCGACCCTGATGAAAAATATAATTACGGCGGGGTAACGGAACTGGAAGGAGAAGAAGTTTTATTCCATGTGTCCTCTTTGGATATTTCCAGAACCTCCTCCAATATTTATTTGATGACATATGATATCAGTGCCATCGAAAATATGGAACAAATGTTTTTAACTTACGGAGTAGTTTTGTCGGTTGTCCTGTTATTGACCATGTTTATTCTGGTGTCCTTTAGCGGAAGTATTGTCCGCCAGGTAAAGGTGTTACGGGCGGAAATGGGCAAGGCAAGTCGTGGTAAATACGAGGAAATGCAGACCGGTATCCGGGCCAGTAAGGAATTGACGGAAGCCTTTGACGATCTGCTGGTTATGGTAAAGAATATCCAGGAGATGGAAGCGGCCCAATACGAGGCAGAAATTAAAGAACAGAACATCCAGAATGAGCAGCAGAAGATGGAATTTAAAATGCTGGCCAGCCAGATTAATCCGCACTTTTTATACAATACTTTAGAATCTATCCGCATGAAGGCATTCACTGCAGGAGATAAAGAAGTGGCAAACGCAATTAAGTTGCTGGGAAAATCTATGCGATATGTACTGGAAAACACCGGCACTGCGGATACTTCCCTGCAGGCAGAAATAGACCATATTCTCACCTATTTACAAATCCAACAGCTGCGGTTTGGCAACAGGGTAAATTATATTTTAACGGTGGAACCGGGAATGAATTTGGAAGAATACCGTGTGTTGCCGCTATTATTACAGCCAATTGTGGAAAATGGTATTGTACACGGCCTGGAAGCACGAGAAAACGATGGCACTATCTGGATTAGTATTTATGTGCAGGACAATGTGGTTTATACAGACATTTCAGATAATGGATGCGGAATGGATGAAGAAACCTTACAGACGGTGATGGCTAAAGTAGAAAACTATACCAGAAAACGCCATAAGAGCAGTATTGGTTTGTATAATATAAATCGACGTATTAAGTTAAATTACGGGGAACAGTACGGTCTTGATATCCAAAGTACCCTGGGTGAAGGTACGATGGTTCGGGTTACGTTTCCTGTCATTAAATCAAAAAAAGATATAACAGAATAGTGTTAAAGAATAAGAGCCTGTCCGGATGATATGCCCCCTGTCAAGTAGACAGGTTAAATATCTAAAATGAAGTGCTGGCGAACGACCGTACAAAATTGTGCGGTCGTTTTTTTATGCACACCATTTCTCTTTATATTTCTCAATTCGTTTGTTTCGAGGAATCAAAT
>JAGBCB010000042.1 GCA_017938145.1 Lachnospiraceae bacterium | reverse complement strand
TCATAGCAATCACACCACCTGTTTTTGATACTCTAATTATACCATAAAACCTACAGAATGTCGCTATTTTAAAGGATTTTTCATAGACAGAACAAGAAAAATCCCGGGCGAAAGCCCGGGACTTTGTCTACAGTCTGAAAGGACCGCGCAAAGCGGTCCTTCATTCTTACAGTCTTGTTGTTACGAAAATATCGTAGATTGCCTTAATTGCAGTTTCAAAGTCGGAGTTCTTTACACCAATGATGATGTTAAGCTCACTGGAGCCCTGGTCAATCATTCTAACGTTGATGTTGTTGTGCGCAAGGGCAGCAAGCACTCTGGCAGCCACACCACGGTTGGACTTCATACCACGGCCTACTACTGCGATAAGAGCAAGGTCAGCGTCGATTTCAATGCTGTCCGGCTTAGCAAGGCGGTGCAGGGTGGATAATACGTGCTGCTCTCTGCCTTCAAATTCCTGCTGATGTACAAATACGCTCAAGGTATCAATACCGGATGGCATATGCTCGAAAGAAATTCCATTCTCTTCAAACGCCTGAAGAACCTTACGGCCAAAACCGACTTCGGAGTTCATCTTGTCTTTTTCAATGTTAACGGAGACAAAGCCCTTCTTGCCCGCAACACCGGTAATGGTGTACTCGGACTGCTTGCAGGTGCTCTCTACAATCATGGTACCTTCGTCTTCCGGACGGTTTGTGTTACGGATATTGATTGGAATACCGCTGATACGAACCGGGAACAGTGCATCTTCGTGAAGTACGGAGAAGCCCATGTAAGCAAGCTCGCGGAGTTCCTTATATGTAATTGTATTGATGCCTACCGGATTTTCTACGATTCTTGGATCTGCTAAGAGAACGCCGGAAACGTCGGTCCAGTTTTCATAAATGTTGGCATGTACGGCTCTTGCCAGAATGGAACCGGTAATATCAGAACCGCCTCTGGAGAAGGTCTTAACTGTGCCGTCCAGCTTTGCACCGTAGAAGCCCGGAAGAACTACGTTTTCGTATTCCTTCATTCTTGCCTTTAATGCCTTGTGGGTTTCTTCTGATAAGAACTCCCCGTTTTCATCAAAGAAAATTACTTCCGCTGCATCTAAGAACTGATAACCTAAGTATTCAGCCATGATAATACCGTTTAAGTATTCACCACGGGAAGCAGCGTAATCTTTACCTGCCTTTGCCGCAAACTGCGCTTTTACGGTTTCAAATTCTTTATCTAATAAATCTGCTCTCAAATTAAGTCCCTTGATGATTTCTTCATATCTTGCCTTAATCTGTTTCAGTTCTTTATCAAAATTTTTGCCTGCTTCTGCCAGAGCATAGCACGCATATAACATATCTGTTACCTTAGTGTCCTTGGAGTCACGTTTGCCCGGTGCAGATGGAACCACATATTTTCTGTCTGCTTCTGCCCGAATGATATCGCCTACTTTTTTAAACTGCTCCGCACTTGCCAGGGAGCTTCCACCGAATTTAACTACTTTGCTCATGCTTATTCTCCATTTCTGATTTTACTGTACTAAAGTATATTCTCTATAATACACATTTTTCCGAATTTCGCAAGTATTTTTTTAAAAAAGAATCCCGAATGTTCGGGATTCTTTCAAATTTTATAAAATTCTCTGTCCGTTGATAACTAATCTGAAGTCCAGCGCCAGTTTTTCTGCCGCTTTACGACATAAAATCATACGTCCCATAAAGATTTCAAAATAGTCCATTACTGCACAAACGGTAGTGTCAATGACCAGATTTAATTCAATGTGGGAACCGTTTACCACATGCACCTCGGACTGCTTTACAGAAAAATTTACTCTGTCGTGGATATCAAAGGTGGATGGGTCCTGATTGCGCACTCTGGTGTAACGTACATCGGTCTTATCGGCCAGGATAAGGGCTGCTGCCACCGGATTTACCGGGAACGCCGTGGATTCATCATGGTTGCCGATTGCAGTGATAACCGTGGAAATTTCCTCCGGGTCCATACCGAGACGGTCCAAAATACGGAATGCCATTACTGCACCGCTCTGGGCGTGGTCCACACGGTTAATCACATTGCCGATATCGTGCAGGTAGCCTGCAATCTTTGCCAGTTCAATATCCCGCTCCGGATATCCGAGAGTTTCTAAAATTGTGCCGGCCAGCTCTGCCACCTTGCCCACATGAGGAAAACTGTGCTCTGTGTAACCAAGGGCCACCAAAGACTCGTCGGCCTTTTTAATATAGGTTCTTACTGCATCATCATTTACAACATCTTTCCATGTAATCATAAAACATTAACCTCTTTCCTTCTAAGCTTTACGCAAAAATAATTTACCCTTGGTATACCGGGAAACTAACCGTAATTTTTGTACCTTCTCCCGGTGTACTTTCCAAGTTAAGCTCCGCATCATGCTGCGCCACAATATGTTTTACAATGGCAAGTCCCAAACCGGTACCGCCGGTTTCTTTGGAACGGCTCTTATCCACCCGGTAAAACCGCTCAAAAATACGGTTCTGATGCTCCATGGGAATACCGATACCGGTGTCGCTGACAAGGAGATTCACATGTTCCTTTGTCTTTTCCACCTGCACCTTTACCATACCGTTTTCTTTATTGTAGCGGATGGCATTGTCGCACAAATTCCACAAAAGCTCCTCCAACAGACCTGCATTTCCATACACCACTGCAGATTCTCCCACATAGCGCAGGGAAACGTTTCTCTGCTCTGCAGACATTTTTAAGCTCTCCAGATTGTTTTGCACCAATTCAGCTAAATTAACCTGCTGCATCGGTACCGCATATTCCGTACGGTCCATTTCCGATAAATGAATAATATCATTAATCAGTGCCAAAAGTCTATTGGAATTGTGCCGGATTTCTTTTGCATAGTGCTTTACTTCTTCTCCCTGCACCATGCCGGCTTCCATCAGCTCGGAATAGCCGGAAATTGCAGTCAACGGAGTTTTTAATTCATGGGACACGTTTGCCGTAAAATCCTGCCGCACCTTTGCCGCCCGCAGAATATTTTCATGCTGGGTGCGTATTGTCTGCATGAAGGGCTCCAGTTCCTTATATTCCGAAGTAATTTTGGCCTCCGGACGGTCCAAATTAGACGCCAGTTCCTTTAATGGCCGGATAATGCTTTTTGCAAAAATCCGCGCTAACAGTACACAAAGTCCAATCATTAATAGCAGGGCAATGAAAATTCCCGGCAGAGCGCTGAAAATAATTTTCCATGTGCTCTGTCCCGCTTTGGCAACGCGCAATACCGTACCGTCTTCCATTCGTCGGGCATAATAATAAGTATTATCCTCCAGGGTTTCCGACTTACGGATATCCACACCTTCACCCGTAGCCAGCGCCTCTAAAATCTCCGGACGCTTTGCGTGATTTTCCATAATGTCCTGATTGGCATCCGTATCTCCCAACACCTCACCGTCGGCATCAATCCAGGTGATACGGACATTCTCCGCCTTAAAATCGGTAACATAAATTTCCGTATTCTGATAAAGGTCTGCTTTGTCAAGCAGACCTGCATAGGCTTTTAAATCTTCAATTATCTGTTGCTGCAACAGCTGACGGAATACCACCGTAATCAGTGCCATGGTAACCACCGTGGCAAGAATGGCAATGGTAATCAGCTGACGGTTAATTTTTCTCCTCATTCAATCACATACCCTACATTTCTGACAGTGCGGATTCTGGCACCTTCTTCCTGAAGTTTTTGACGTAATGTCTTTATGTGCATGTCCACCGTTCTGGTTTCACCTTCAAAATAGGTTCCCCAAACCTGACCCATAATTTGTTCTCTGGTCAAAACAATACCCTGATTGGAAATCAGATACTTTAACAGTTCATATTCCTTAAAGGTAAGTTCTATCGGAGCATCCTTAACATAAGCCATGCGCCGCTCTCCGTCCATGAAAATATCTCCCAGGCGGTAAAACTTTTCTTCCGTATCTGCCATGGTCCGGCGAAGCAATGCCTTTACCCTGGATACCAGTTCCATAACGCCAAAAGGCTTGGATAAATAGTCATCTGCTCCCATATCAAGGCCTCTGACCTTGTCAAGCTCTGTGGATTTTGCGGTTACCATAAGAATCGGGAGCTTCTTTGTGTCGCCGCGGTTACGAAGCTTTTTTAAAATATCCAGTCCGTCTTCATCCGGAAGCATTACATCAAGCAATACCAAATCCGGTGTACGTTCGTCCAGGCGGCGGTAAAATGGCTTTGCCAGTTCAAAGGCTTCTACTGTATATCCGCTGTTCTTTAATGCAATTGTCTCGATTTCCCGGATGTTCCGGTCGTCTTCTACAATATAAATAATCGCCATAGTATCGTATCCTTTCCAGATTATTGTAATATGCGGCATGAAATTTTGCAATAAAATTCCATGCCGCAGCCAAAATTCCTTTTATCCTTACTTTGTTGCCGCAAGCTCCGGCAGACAATATTCTCTCTGAACTAATTCAATAGCGCGCTTGAATTCATCCTCGTCCTTTAAGCGGCCGATGTACTGATGGGCCTCCACATCATAATCCTCGGTCTGGATAATTGTTACCGCCACATTAGAACAGTGGTCGGACACACGCTCATAATTGGTTAATATATCATTTAACACAAAACCGAGTTCAATGGTACATTCTCCGGCGCGGAGTCTCTGTACGTGACGGTTTTTAATCATCAGATTGATATCATCAATAACTTCTTCCAGAGGCTCAACCTTCTTTGCCATGCTGATATCGTCATACTCGAAGGCTTCCACTGTCATATTTAAAATATCTTTGATGGCTCTTGTATATACGGCCAGCTCTTCTGTGGCTGCCTTGGAAAAGGAAATCTTCTTTTCGTGAATTTCTCTTGCCGCATCGCAGATATTTAACGCATGGTCAGAAATACGCTCCCAGTTACCGATAGAGTGAAGCAGGGTATTTACCGTATGACTGTCCTTGTTGGATAAATCCCTGGAATTTACCTTCATCAGATAAGCACCGACTTCATCCTCGTAGCGGTCCACTAAGGTTTCCATTTCTACCAGTTCCTTTTCCCGCTTTTCGCTGTAATTATCCAGCAGTTCAATGGCACCGAATAAAGAATCCTTTGTAATTCTTGCCATATCATCGGTAAGCTTCTTGCACTGCTCCAATGCAATGCTTGGAGTATCTAAGAAACGCACATCCAATGCCTTGAAAATATTTTCCTTTTCCTGGTCTTCCTTGGAGTCCTTGATTACCCAGGTAGCCAGCTTTACCAACTGGTTTCCAAACGGAAGAAGCAATAAAGTTGCTCCGATGTTAAATAAACTGTGAACCGTAGCAATACCTGCTGCATCCGCAGGTGTATTTAAAAATTCAAACGGCATAAATGCATTGATAGTATAGAATGCAATCATGAACACTGCTGTTCCGATAATGTTAAAGAACAAATGCACGGCTGCCGCCCGCTTCGCATTTTTACTGGTACCGATACTGGAAATAATAGCAGTCACACAGGTACCGATATTCTGACCCATGATAATCGGCAAAGCAGTACCAAATGGAACCGCACCGGTCACGCAAAGTGCCTGCAAAATACCGACGGAAGCAGAAGAACTCTGGATAACGGCAGTCAACACTAAACCGGCCAACATACCAAGAATCGGATTGGAGAACATAAGTAAAATGTTCGTGAACTCCGGCACATCTTTTAACGGCTTTACTGCCGCACTCATCTGATCCATACCGGTCATCAGAATAGCAAATCCAACTAAAATGGTACCAATATTTTTCTTCTTTTCGCTCTTGCAGAACATCAGTAAAATGATACCGATTAATGCCAAAATCGGTGCGAAGGAGCTTGGCTTCATCAGTTTTAATAAGAAAGAATCTCCTTCAATACTTGATAAACTTAAAATCCAAGAGGTAATCGTAGTACCGATATTGGCACCCATAATGATACCCACCGCCTGAGTCAGTTTCATAATACCGGAGTTTACAAAACCTACTACCATAACCGTGGTTGCCGAAGACGACTGAATGATACCGGTTACCAAAGTACCCAGCGCCACAGCCTTCAAACGGTTGGAAGTTAATTTCTCCAACAAGCGTTCCAAACGTCCGCCGGAAAGTTTTTCTAAGCCTTTTCCCATAGCATCCATACCAAACAGGAATAAGGCAAGACCACCTACCAATGCAAATACGCCAAAAATGTCCATTTCAATTTTTCTCCTTTTGTTGTACACATACAAAATTTACAAATCTTTTTCTTACCTTTTGCATCGTACCCTACAAAATCAGCTTTTTCAATGGATTTTACAAAGGTTTGATTTTCTTTTACATGAATTTTACAATCGGTTTACTTCTCGTCTACATGACGGCCTGTAATGGAGAAAATAACCCATTCTGCGATATTAACAGCGTGGTCGCCGATACGTTCAAAATACTTGGCAGCCATCAGCAAATCCTCCGCCTGCTCACCGTATTCTACATTTTCCCGCAGAATCATCAAAATCTCTTTCTTTACTGTCAGGAACAAATCATCTACCACATCATCCCTGGTAATGACGGCCTTTGCCTGCTCCATGTCTTTATTTACATAGGCCTGCAGACTCTGAATTACCATAACAATGGTTTCCTTTGCCATCTGCTTGATGTGTCCCATGTTGATTTGATGCGGCTGCTCGGCCAAAAACATGGTCAACTCGGAAATATCCGTAGCATGGTCACCGATACGTTCCATGTCGGTAATCATTTTTAATGCCGCAGAAATCTGGCGCAGGTCACTGGCCACCGGCTGCTGCTGCAGTAAAAGCTTTAAGCACAGTGCTTCAATTTTCCTCTCTGCGTGATTGATTTCTTCCTCAAACTCCATGGCCTGTTTTGCCTTTTCCACATCCTGCTGCACCAGACCATCCACCGCTGCTTCAATGGCCTGCTCAATCAGGCTTCCCATGTGAATCAGCCCGTTATTCAGCTCCTCAAGCTGCCTGTCGAACCGGTTTCTCATCATCCAAACCTCCCTGTAATATATTCTTCTGTTCTCTTATCCTTCGGCATGGAAAACAGCTGCTCCGTCGGAGCCGCTTCCACCACCTCGCCAAGCAAGAAAAATACGGTCTTGTCGGACACTCTGGTTGCCTGCTGCATATTGTGGGTAACCATAACGATAGTGTACTGTTTCTTTAAATCCAATACCAAATCCTCTATTTTTGCCGTGGAAATCGGGTCCAGGGCAGAGGTTGGTTCATCCATGAGTAATACCTCCGGACACACCGCCAGAGCCCTAGCAATGCATAGTCTCTGCTGCTGGCCGCCGGAAAGCCCCAAAGCACTCTTTTTCAAACGGTCCTTTACTTCTTCCCAAATGGCCGCATCCCGAAGGGACTTTTCCACAATATCATCCAGCTTTGCCTTGCTTTTTACACCGTGGGTGCGTGGACCAAAAGCAATGTTGTCATAAATACTCATAGGAAACGGATTCGGTTTCTGAAACACCATGCCCACCCGCTTTCTGAGCAGATTGACATCCATGTTCCCGTAAATATCCTCTCCATCCAGTAACATCTTACCGGAAATTTTGCATCCCTCCACCAAGTCATTCATACGGTTTAAGGATTTCAGCAGTGTAGATTTACCACAGCCGGAAGGTCCGATAAACGCGGTAATCTCATTTGCTTCCACGTCAAGATTGATATTCTTTAATGCCTGGAAATCATTATAAATTAAATTCACATCTTTGATTTCTATTTTGCTCATATTTTCTCTTATTCTCCTTGTATCCGGCACAAAAACTACTGCTTTGCAATCTTCTTTGCCACCATGCCGGAAAGACCATTAATAAGTACCACTACCACCAAAAGCACCACGGCGGTTGCATAGGCCTGGTTCGTATACAGACTTTCGCCGCTTAATACCCACATATGCAGTGCCAGGGTTTCCGCAGAAGCAAACAAACTGTCTGCCACCTCTGCCACTGTGCCGGAAGTATACAAAAGTGCTGCGGTTTCACCCACAATTCGTCCGATGGCAAGAATGACTCCAGCTAAAATTCCCGGAACCGCGGAAGGCAGCACAATCTTTAAAATGGTGCGGAATTTTCCGGCACCAAGGCCAAAACTGGCTTCCCTGTAAGAATCCGGCACAGAAAGCAATGCCTCCTCCGTGGTTCTTAAAATCAACGGCAAAATCATGATGGAAAGGGTACATGCTCCCGCCAGCAGAGAATAGTTCCAGCCAAGGGTTGTCACAAAACACAGCATACCGAACAAGCCGTATACAATGGACGGAATGCCGGACAGGGTCTCTGCCATCAGGCGGATTACCTTAACAAAGGTATTTCCCCTCTTTGCATACTCCGCCAGATAAATTGCCGCACCGATACCGCAGGGTACCGCAATTAAGAGGGAAATCGCCGTCATAAAAACAGTATTGATAATTGCCGGAAGCATGGAAACATTTTCCGAAGTATACTCCCAGGCAAACAGGTCAGCGGTCAAATGCGGCACGCCCTTCATTAAAATATACGCAATCAAAAATAGTAAGAGTCCCATGGTAGCAACGGCGGAAAGGCCAACCAAAAGCAGCATCAAAAAAGACCCCGGATGCTTTTTATAAGTATTTAATTTCTGCTTCCATGTACTTTGATTGATGAATTTCACTTCTTCCATTATGCATCCACCGCCTTTCTGCTCTTTTTCTTTCTGCCGCCTTCCGGCTTCTTCAAAATAAAGAAGATGGAATTAATCAGCAGAATAAACAAAAACAGCACTACACCGTTGGCAATCAGTGCTTCCCGGTGAAGGTCGGTGGCATAACCCATCTCCATAACAATATTGGTGGTCAGGGTTCGCACACCCTTAAAAATGCTCTCCGGGATTACCTTGTTGTTTCCCGCTACCATGTTTACCGCCATGGTTTCACCGATGGCACGACCAATGCCCAGTACCACGCCGGCAGACACACCGGATTTTGCCGCAGGAAGCACCACCCGAAATAAGCTGCGTTCCCTGGTAGCACCCAGAGCCAGTGCGCCTTCATAGTAGCTTTCCGGCACCGCCCGGATGGCAGACTCCGCCACACCGATAATGGTAGGAAGAATCATAATTCCAAGCAGGATGCAGGCAGACAGCAAGCTGAGTCCGTTGCCCGGGAATGTGTTCCGGATAATCGGCACAATCACTACCAGTGCAAAGAAACCATACACAATGGATGGAATACCGGCCAACAGTTCCACTGCCGGTTTTAAAAACTTATACAGCTTCTTTGGACAGATTTTAGCCATGAATACCGCTGTTAAAACACCAATAGGTACACCAATTAAAATTGCCCCAACCGTGGCATAAACACTGCCCACAATCATCGGGAAAATGCCAAATTTATTTTCTCCCGGACGCCACTGCTTTCCAAACAGGAAATCAGCCACACCGATTTCAGCCACTGCCGGAAGACCGTTGGCAAACAGAAATACGCAAATCACAACCACTGCCACAATGGAAACACAGGCAAGCAGTAGAAAGAAAATTTCTACTGCTTTTTCCATGGGTTGGTTTTTCGTTCCATGCTCCGCCTGTTTCATATTCTTTTACTCCACAATATCAGACCAATTAGTTACAACACCGGTATAAATCTGCTCCACCTGGGACTTTGTCATGCTTTCCACCGGATTTTCCTTGTTTACGATAACTGCCACACCATCATTGGCAATGGTAATTTCGGTTAAGCCCTTTTCCTTTTCGCTGTCCTTTACTGCTCTGGATGCCATACCGATATCACAGATTCCCTCAATGGCATTGCTCATACCGGTGGAGGAATCACTGGTGAGAATTTCAATTTCAGCCTTTGCATTCACTGCAATATATGCTTCCTTTAACTTCTGCATTACCGGAGATACGGAAGAGGAACCTGCCACAGTGACCTTACCGGATGCACCGTTGCTGGTAAACGCGCCGTTTTCGGATACGGTAATATAACCTGCACCTTCAATGACGGCCTGACCCTCCGCACTTAAGATGTAGTTGATGAAATCCTGTGCCACATCGCTTAAGCCTTCCTTTACCGCAATGTTAAACGGACGGTAAATGCTGTAGGAACCGTTCTTGATATTTTCTACACTTGCGGTTACGCCATCGATTTGTACTGCCTTCACTGTATCGTTCAGGGAGCCGAGGGAGATGTAACCGATGGCGTGTAAATCAGATTCCACGGTGGTCATCATAACCGAAGTGCTGTTGGTGATGCTTGCCGCATCGGTAGTATGGTCGATTTTCTTACCTTCTTCATTCTTCTTTTCGATTCCAAACAGTTCAATAAATGCGCCTCTGGTACCGGAACCATCTTCTCTTGTAATAATAGAAATTTCTTCGTCTGCATTAAATCCGTCGCTGCCGCCACAGCCAATCATGCCCACTGCTAATGTGAGAGCGGTAAGTACTGATAATAATTTCTTTTTCATAAAAAATCCTCCTTAAACATTCGAAGACCCGTCATTTGTCTTCCATATTTTTTCTCTGTATTATGTCTACGGTTATTAGGATACCCACAAAATGTAAAGACTAAAACCATGATTATGTAAAACGGCAGTAAAAATGATGTGTATCAACAGTTTCGAACAAAAAGAAAGACAGCTGCCAAATTTGACAACTGTCTGTTTCTACATTCTATTCATTTTACGGAGTTACTGTTGGGGTTGGTGTTGGCATACCGGTTTTATTGTAATCCTGTTCTCCGGCATCTGTCAGCTTTTCTTCAAACCATTTGTACTTGTGCCAGCCAGATACATAATAGTAAGTAAGTTCGTTTGGCTTTACCACAATAAAGTTTAACTTTTCCCCTACCGGATGGCGGTAGACCTTACTGCCTTCTGCAAAGCAATTGGATTCCAGTTCCTCTTTCGGATATTCACTATCTGAAATATCAATGGTTGTCCCCACATACTCCGCCTATTCAATCATTTCCTTTATTCGCTCAATTTCGGAATGCTTTACCGTGGAATACATTCCATTCATGAAATATATTTCACCGTCTATCATGGTGGTTGGTAGTGCCTGATCCTCTCCGGGAGCCGGGGTTGGTGTTGGAGAACCTTCTTCGACGATGAACAATTCCACAATTACTACTTCTTTTCTGTCAAGGTGATCATCCATATTACTGCTAATCATACTCTTGGAAACCTCTGAAAAAGAAATATCCTCTGAGTTACTTAAACAGACAAATGTACTGTTTTTGACAGCATTATGCATCCTTCCGGTCAATTCCAGTTTATAAAGGTAACGATGTTCCTCCGTTCCCCAGGTTCCGTCAGCCATTTCGTAGTAGGTCTGCAAACGACCTTCCTTATCTTCGGCAGCATAGGTTTGAATTATTTCACTTTTCAGTTTTTCACTATTCGGATAACACATATGCCATTCGTTCCGGAACAAAACAGCAATGCCGTCTTCTACTTTTGCATATGGCATGCCAAGTTCCCGGTTGAAATTGGTCTGCCCGTTTTCACTTGGGTATTCATCGGTATACGATTCGGTGTACCCAATAATTGCACTTTCGTCTACTTCACCTGCCATCGGCACCACACTATACAAATATATTTCGCCGTCCACCATAATAGCCGCAGGATAGTCGGTACTGGTAGCAGAACAGCCTGCACATAATATCCACAGCATTAGCACTAAACAGCCGAAACATTTATGTATGCTCTTCATAATACAACCTCCTTGTATAATTATCATTCTATAACAGTTAGACGCAAAAACAAAGGAAATGTTGCTATAGCTTTTACAAATGCCATCCTGTAGTTTATTTACATTTACACCTATTTTTAAGCGTTTATTTCCTGTTTTATCCTTTTACCATTAATCCCTTTTCCAATTCTTCTATTGTTGGCAATACTCCGTTTAAATTCTTAGGCATTAGTGCGTTTAGTTCATATTCTGATATTCCTATTGGTTCCGTAGATGACTCCACTGCATATTTTGCCAGTATATTATCTTTATTCTTGCATATAAGAAGCCCAACTGTCTGTGTATCTCCATTCCCTTTAAGCATATGGTTCACGGCTGACACATAAGTAGCTGTCTGGGATATAAAGCCTGGTTCAAATTCCACCACTTTTACTTCAACCACTACATAACAATGGCGTTTTATATTATAAAACAACATATCAATATACTGTTCCGTATTTCCTATCTGTATTCGATATTCTCTCCCGACAAATGCAAAGCCTTTTCCCAACTCCATTAAGAAATTTTGTACATTATTCATTAATGCATCTTTTAATTCCTTTTCATTATATCCATGACGAATTGCAACAAAATCAAAATTATAAGGATCTTTCGTTATTTCCTGTGCCAAATCACTGGTTTCTTCCGGTAAAGTATATTTAAAATTTGTTATCGCATGACCCTGCCGTTCAAATAAATCCGTGTCTAAAAAATTAAGCAGTACAGGTCGTGACCAATTATTTTCAATTACTTTATCTACATAAAAATCAAATTTTTGCGGATTATGATGACACTTATCAATCAAAAGTTTAATATGTCCCCATGGAATCATAAAGACTTTATCATATACCATTTCAAATTGTTCCCCAACTTGAGGAACAATTGTTATATCTTTATAAAGTTCATAAAACCGCATCATATAACGTAAATTTGTAGGCGAAAAACCTTTTACATTTGGAATTATATCTGCCAAATCCATACTCATATTTTGAAAAAATTTGTTTCCCCATTTGCTAATTGCGTGACGTTCTGCGATATCTTTACCAACCGACCAATAATACATCAACATAACATTATTTACACGAATAGAGGCCTTTATCTGACTAATCCTATATCTTTTTCCCAGTTCTTGTATCCAATTCCTATATTCCTCATCTATCCTCAACAATTCACTCAAATTAGTTGTCCTCCTTTGCATATTCATAATGCTTATTACATGGGGATTAATAAAGAAAATCTGCCTATAGCAGAAAGATAATTTGAACCCGTACCTTCTTTTTATGGTTTCTGATATATACGGTCACAGAAAATAATGGTAGAGGAGACCCTCTACCATTATCCTAAAACAAATTTATTCGTTTGTCAACCAAATTTACTCCTTCACAATCAGCGTTGTTAACGCCTTTCTCTGCCCTTCTGTCGGTATTTTCAACTTTCCGTTTTCCAAAAGTGCCACAATACCATGCAGTAAAAACAAGCCATCGGTATGGAATACAAACTGCAGGTCATACTCCTTAATTTTTCGCAGATGTGCCGGAACCGTCTTTAACACTGCTTCCGCATAAGGAGCCTTCAACGCCTGAAATTTTTCCTGATGCTTTTCTTTTAAACGCTCTCCGATGGCTAACAATCTATCCCTGATGTCTTCGTTGTCCAAAATCACAATCTGCCATGCCGACTTGAACATTCCATCATAAGCACCGTTCGTCTTCACATAACCCCGTTCTGCCAACCACGCATACTCATCCTTGGAAAGCTTGCCTTCCTTTTCTCTTTCATAAAGGGAAAGCACACGTCGGGCATCGTCCCCATACTGGAAGCCCTGAAATATTCCCCGGTCGGACCACTCACTGTCAATCTGCCAAAGAATATACCTGCCGTTGCCATTCCACAGCGGGCCGCAAAACTGCTTCATTTCTACATAATCTTCCGGCAGCTTCAGATTATCCGGCAAAACCGTTGCCTGATAAATATATTGGGAACCATCCGGACGAATGGTAGCTGCTTCTTCAAAAGAAATACTTCTGTCACGAAGCTTTTCTCCTGAGCACGCAGTAATATAAGGAATCAGGGACCACAGCAGAAAGTTTTTGTCAGCCTTGGGATTTTCCTCCAAAGAAACCGGCTTATCGCTTTGCGCACACCAAATCGCTTCATCCTCTAAAATACCGGAGGACATCACCTCATCATACAAATCATTAGCAAAGGTGCTTGCTGCTTCCTTGTACATCGCATCCACCATGCCCATCACTTCTTCCGTTGGTTCATCAATAATAAAATCCGCGATATATTTTCCGTTCTGTAATTTTAAAAAACCGTATTCCTCTAAAAATTTCACCTCCGGTTCCACATACACCGGAGACACCCCCAGGGCATCTGCAATCTCATTAACAGACATCGCCTGATTTCTTACACAATAGCAAATATTCTGCGGCAGTGGAGAGCGGAAAATCTCCTCCGGCGATTTTTCGCAGATGGAGCCATTAATTGCAGAATAATCAAATGTAATCGGGTTAAATTTAAGTTCGCTTGTTTTTCTCATTGTGTCCATACCTCGTTTCAATTCTTTTTTTGCCTCAAACAAGTGCCATTTGACGGTACCAACAGGAATATTAAGCTCCTCAGCAATTTCTGCCTGCTTCCGGTTTTCAAAATAGTAGGCAATGATAATTCTCCGCTGCAGTTTGGATAAATACGCAATCTCGCCCTGAAGCTTGCAGATGCTGTCCTCGTCATCTTCTTTTCCTAACTCAGAATTTGGATCTGCCAGTTGCTCTACTACCTCATCCAGCGGAACACCCAGCATACTCTTTGCCGTATCCCGGTAATAATTACTGAGGGCATTGTGTGCCACGGTCCATATAAACTTTCCCATGTCTGCTATATCTTCTTTTACCAAAAGGGCACGGAAAGCTCTTGCAATAATCTCCTGGGATAAATCCTCTGCATCCTCCATAGTTTTGCAACGCTTCAGTGCAAACCCGTAAACCGGTTTTACATATTCCGTTATGATGTTTTCTACGTCTTTTCTGTTCACTTGTTTTTACCTCTTTTGAAAGCTTTCACTTAGATAGACACGAGTTTTTGAAAAGGTTGGTACTTTTTAAAAAAATTAATTTTCTACTCTGAAAATATTCAAGGGCCCATCCATATCGGAATGAGCCCTAAACTCTACATTATCTGGAGCCTCCGCCGGCACCGCCGCCGGAGAATCCACCGCCTCCGCCTACAGAAGAGGAACCGCCGCTGCCGGACGCTGCCGCATTCTGTGCCGCCTTATCCACGGAGTTATGCATGCCATGATAATAGCCATAGCACCATACATAACGGTGATGATAGGTATCCAGTACCGGCAATCTGTCCGGATATAACCGCTTTAACTGCTCAATGACATCCTCAGCACTGCCAAACAAGGTGGCATACACCATGTACTCCTGCCAAAGATTGGCTTCCCAGATATCACGTTCGGACATCTGAGCACTTTCCTCCAGGTACTTTTTCAAGCCAATCACCTGAGCCAGCTCGCTCCTACCGGTTTCGCTTAAATGCTTGATACGGCTGCCGGAAGTTTTAACAAATCCCCACTTGTTTCTAAAGGCTGTTTCGCCGTTTTTCTTTGTATCCTTAATAAATTTTTCGATTTCCTCGTAATGCTCGTAGGAATAATCCTCTAATGCCTTTTCCTTCAGCACACCGGTACCGTCTGCTGCTGCGGAAAGTATGTAGAACAGCTTACGCTCCGGCTCTGTATCAGGTTCAGCAAGCAAATGAAGCTCCAGCTTTGGCTCTGCTGTACCAAAAGTATCGGCAGTTTCCCGAAGTTCCAGACAATTCTTGTTCATCATGGAAAGCATCAGGGCACCCATAATAAGACTGTCTTCCTTGCTTATGCCAAATTGTCTGGCAAGATAATGAGTCATCTCAATATCTCCGCCGTTTGGCACATCCGCATAATATCCGACACTTTCAGCAAATGCCTTATTTTCTTTTGTCACCTTAGCGGAATATACAGCTGCACCAACGACTGCAGCAAATGCCCCGCCAAAAATCACAGCGACCAGTGCAATGGCTGCTTTTTCATCACCTTCGTCGTTATCTCCGTGACCGTAATCGCTGTCTTCCATGGCTTCTTCCCTTACCGCCGCAAACGCCTCACTTGTAATGAGCTTTCTTGGAGAAAGCAGTTCCTTATCCAGTTCCAGCATCACAATCATGGAATTATCATCTTCCAAATCCTTTTCCGTATAAGCAACTACTCTGCCGTCCTGAAATTCGATTCTGCCCTCAAAACCAAAGGCCCAGATATCTGTATTGGAATCATCCAGCTGGGTTCCGTCTTCCATTACGATTTCGATTCTGACCGCCGTTGGGAAGGTGGACATTTCCGGATTAATAAACATAAAATTGGTACCGTTGGCATCCCGGTAACCCTTGATAAAGTCAGTTACCACATAAGAAAAGGTATACTCTTTATGACCGTACTCCGTAATACCGAAGCAAAGCTCCACGCCTTCATCGGTGGAAACAATGCCGCACTTGCCTGCCTTCTTTTTAAAGCTCCAGTCAACATCCCAATCTTCCACAAAAGTATACGGACCGTTTTCATCAGATACACTAAACTCAGAAATACCGATATCACCGGTGCGGATTGGCAAATAGTTTTCGGTTCCTTTTTCAAACTCGCCGGTCCAGTACTGGGTAATCACCGCACTGCCATCCTTTCTGATGACAACCTCAATATCGATATTGGTGACATGGTTGCTTGCAGCGTAAGCGGAAATAGTGGAACCAAGAGTTACACCAAGCAAAACCAATACTGCAAATACTGCTGCCGTAAGTTTTCTAAACTGTTTCATAACAATCTCCTTTCTCTCCCACATAAATAGCTATGAATTTGTTACTACTATTTTACTACGGACCATGTTTAAAAAGCAATAGTACTATCGTGCATTTTCTTTGCGAAACATACAATTGTCCTCTTGACACAGACAAATAATGGTAGTATAATCACCCCATTAAACTGAATAAGGCTAAATGAAATCAGCAGGAGATTAGGCGTTTGCCTTTCCAAAGGGGTAATACTCTCGGGTGTCATTTTGACGGGGACTGCTGACGGATAGCAATCTGGAGAAGTCCGCTTTTACGCGGATGCCGAAGGTGCAAGGGGTACACCCAAATCTCTCAGGCAAAAGGACAGATCAATTTTTTACGGAACACTTATGTTGACCGTTGTCATTTTCTCACCGCTATCCGGATTGGTTAGCGGTGTTTTTTTGTTTAACAAATATTTTTACTTAGGAGGTTCCTTTTATGGACAAAATCTTACAAACGATAGAAAGCATCAACGGCGAAATTAACAGCGTTGTATGGGGTGCCTTCGGTCTTTTACTCCTTGTCGGCACAGGTATCATCGTTACCACAATGACAAAGTTTTTCCAAGTAACTCACATTGGGCTGTGGTTTAAGAAAACTATCGGCCGTCTTTTCAAGCAGGACGTTATCAAGCACAGTAAGGAAGCGGGTTCCATTTCTCCGTTCCAGGCACTGTGTACTGCTCTTGCCGCAACCGTGGGTACCGGTAACATTGCCGGCGTTGCTTCCGCTATCTGCATCGGTGGTGCAGGCGCTGTATTCTGGATGTGGGTTGCCGCATTCTTCGGTATGATGACCAACTACGCAGAAAACGTTCTCGGTATTTACTACCGCAGAAAGAACGAAAACGGTGAATGGTCCGGTGGTGCTATGTACTATCTTGCGGATGGTCTCGGCAAAAAGAAGGGCATGAAGCATGTGGGAAAGGTTCTCGCAGTTCTTTTCTGTCTCTTCGCAATGCTCGCTTCCTTCGGTATCGGAAGTATGGGCCAGGTAAACAAAATCGTTACCAACGTAGCCCAGGCCTTTGATGTTTCCGCCCTTTCTTCCATTGAAGTATTTTCCGGCGTTTCTTTATATAACATCATCCTCGGTGCCATCGTTATGCTTCTTACCGCACTTATCACTCTGGGCGGTCTTAAGAGAATTGCTAACGTTGCCGAGAAAATCGTACCTTTCATGGTAGTGCTTTTCGTTGCCGGCAGCCTTGTTATCATCGGTGTAAACTACGCAAACATTCTGCTTGCACTTAAGGCTATTTTTGTGAATGCATTCAGTCCGGAAGCATTCGTTGGCGGCGGTATTGGTGCCGTTGTCAGCAAGGTTATTACCCAGGGCTTCAAGCGCGGCGTGTTCTCCAACGAAGCAGGTCTTGGTTCTTCCGTTATGGTTCACTCCAACTCCAACATTAAGGAGCCTGTTGTTCAGGGTATGTGGGGTATCTTCGAAGTATTCGCTGACACTATGGTAGTCTGCACCATGACCGCTCTTGTTATTCTTACCGCAGGCGGACTGGAAGGCGGCGTATTTAACGTTGTAACCGGTGAAATCGCAGCAGGTTATACCGACGCAACGCTCGTTGGCGGTGCCTTCAACACCGTATTCCCATGGTTCGGTATCGGCGGAAAGTTCGTTGCCATTGCAATGTTCCTGTTTGCATTCACTACAGTACTTGGCTGGTCCCACTATGGTTCCAAGGCATGGGAATATCTCTTCGGTGCCAAGACAACCGTTGTCTTCCGCATTATCCACGTATGTACCGTTATCTTCGGTGCGGTGCTTACTTCCTCCCTTGCATGGGATATTTCCGACACCTTTAACGGCCTTATGATGATTCCTAACCTTATCGGTGTCCTGACACTTTCTCCGCTGGTTGTTAAGATTACAAAGAACTACTTAAGAAGAGTGAAGAATGGTGAGGATATTGAGCCTATGTACAATGTTGATCCTGAGATTCAGAAGCAGGAGATGGCACGTGAAGTGACAGAGGAGTAAGATTTAGTTAGGATATCACTGAATAGTTCGATTGATAGTTTAAGGGGCTGCTACCTGATTGGGCGCAGCCCCTTTTTGTTGCGTAAAAATAACGCTTGATATAGTATTTTTGCTACCGGGCACATTTTCCGGGCATGATTGGGTATTCTGACTCAATTTTTCGCTATATACCCACGCAAATCCGCTATTTCGCAGAAAATCGCTTCCTGGTGGGTATTTGAAGCATGTTTTTTGCTATGTGCCCAAAATATTTAAAAATTTCATAGAAATGCCCGGCACCCCGGGTATTGGGACACAGTTTTTCTGTATATGCCCAACCAACTGCCAAATCCGGCAAAAATGCCGCTTTCTGGTGGGTATTTAAGGCAAGTTTTTTTGCTATGTGCCCAACGCAAAAAGCATTCTTGCCTTGTGATAGCATTTGTGCTATCATTGAATCTAGAATATAGTATACAGATTGGAGGGCTTGTCTATGCAAACCTGGAATGATTACAAAGAATATGTCCAAAAACTAGATTCTGCAAGTGGTCGTGATTTAGCTGAAATTGAAGAACAAGCAAAAATCATCAGTGCTGTTATTGAACAACGAAATGCTCTTGGTTTAAGCCAACGTGACCTCGCCAAGATTTGCGGAATTCCGCAGTCCTCTGTTGCCAGAATCGAGTCGTTTCAAACCACACCGAATTTGGCTACTCTGTTGAAAATTTTGAGATCGTTAGGGTTAAAACTAATGGTAGAGAAATAAGAATATTTAAGACCGGTTCGGCTAAAGTAGTTCGTACTAATTTATTTCATTGCAATATTTCAGCAATTCATTTATTATATAACTAAGGTTTTAAATTATACACATATGAGGTGACTTTATGGCAAAGGGATACATTTATATAATGACAAATCCTGCCCTCAATGGCATGGTGAAATTGGGATATGCTACAAATGTTGAAACAAGAAGACAGCAGTTAAGCACCACTGCCCTTCCATATGACTATGAAGTATATGCTACATACGAAACCAGTGGCAATCTGGAAGACAAAAAACTCCATATACTAATTGATAACCTAAATTCAGACCTCCGTGTTTCCAAAAACCGAGAGTTCTTTGTTATGTCTCCCGAAGAAGCTTACAACTTACTTGAAGCTATCGCCACAATAAGCGGTACGCAGGACAAATTAAGAAAAATGCAGGTTGCCGCCACTTCCACCACCACTACAAAAGCAAAACGCCCTGCCATCAATTTCTTTGAATGCAATATTCCATTAGGCGCAGAACTTGTTTATGTTCCAGACCCATCCATAAAAGTCACTGTTGCAAGTGAAAGAAAGGTCTTATACAAGGAGGAGCTTACTTCTATTTCCGGAATTGCTTCCGGCATCAAGGGCTATCCTGTTGCCGGGCCTCAATACTTTACTTATAACGGGAAGCTACTGGCAGATATTGCTGAAGAAACACAGTGGAGAAATTATTAAAGATGGTTGTTAATAATACATCCCCGTACTCCAACCTATGTGTACAGGGATGTATTATTTTACCAACCTCTATTTTTCACTTCTTCATTTATACTCCGTCCAAAATTGAATATAATAAACCGTCCCTGTTCATATACTTCTTGCGTCAATTTCATTGTCATCATAAATAGACATTTTTCTTCCAATGGTGTATCCACAATTTAAACACATCCATGTTCCTAAATTTATCTTTCCATTATAATATACCTTGTTTTCCAAAGAAACCCTGTCACTTTCACATTCTGGACAGCGACTCGGATTTTGGGGTGTATGTATTATTTTCATTACGTTTCCTCTTTCATTGCAAAAATATGACCTCTACTTAGTGCATCTTCCTAAAACCACAGCCCTTTACAGATATAATTATTTTTTTACAACAATACATATTCTGCAATAGAGTTTGCTATTTTTGTACTGTCACGCATTGGCGAAGTTTGAAATACTTCCCCACTCTGGTTTTGCCAAATAACAATGCCATCTATATCAAGATTCTCTACAACATACCAATCACTTGGAACAAACTCACTTATTTCTCTTTCTTTACAAGTAATACGAACTACATCCAATCTTTTTCCATCACATAAACCGGTCAACTCGTGACCGTTAAAGATTGCCACTCCGTACTCTGCAAGGTACTCTTTATACTCCTCAGAAAAGGACACTTTAAGTTCCTTTTCAGCTTGCTGAATTTTCTCGTATGACATAGAGGCATAAGTAAATACCTTTTCACTATTTTCAATTATTTCCAACAGTCTCATCATTAAACACCTCCTGAAACAGCTTGTCTTGCGTAGTCTTTCCAAAACTGTGCTCTTATATTCGACCATCCCGGTTGGCTTGACGGATTATCAAATCCCTCTGTCAAAACATGCCATATCGAATCATTTCCATTTCCCATATGTTCCGCTTGTGTTAAAATAGCAAGAGGAGAATCATTACTCTGCCCTATATGATGCAACTGATACTTCTGTCCAGTCGGATCAATTGGTGCATATCCATCCTGCATCAATTGCAAATTTGTTTTACCTGTCAGTTCATCAACATAATTCAAATCAATCTTTCGTACTAATGCAGTTTTTCCATTTACCATGTTTGCTTTCAAACCTGCATCTCTACAAATTTTATATTGTTCTATTGAATTAAATCGTGCAATTACCTCAATCGGATATTGTGAATCCACCTGAATAAGTGCGACCTCATTCATCGTTAAACCGTTCTTTGTTCCTACATTTAACAAAAATGCTTCGCTTGCTCCACCAATAACAGCTCCGCTGATAGCTCCCCACTTAAAGCCTTCACTTGCACCCAATGCAGCCGCTTCTAGTGCTTCGTTAAAATCGCCTGTTTGTATGCCTCTTACAACACCGGCAGAAATACCTCCAAAAGCGGCAGAGGAAATAGCAAAGGTTTCTGCAGTTGTTGCAGATGCGGCAAATATCATACTTATAGCTGGCGCTCCTGCTCCAGCCGAAACAACTGAAACAGTTACACAAACAAGAATAACTCCCGTTCCAATTGCAAGATTTTTAAGCATTGTCTCCATTGAATCATCTTCAATTTCTTGCAACGCTTCTACTGTTGTTTTACCATTTTCCCCTAACGTAAAAATGTATCGTGTATCTTGAAATATCTCATTCAGCCCATCCAATGTAAACCCAAAAAAGATATTGGACTGTGAATTGTATGCCACTTCTTCTAGATATTCCTTTGAAACATATGTAGCGTTAACACCTTCTACAATATACTCTGCGCTGTTAAAGGAAAGGACTGCGTCACGATATACTAAGTCCTCTATATGGGCAAGTAGTTCAGTATCATCTAACCCTGTATATACCGGTTCTTCGCTATCTTGCGCTACAATATTTGAATCAATAAATTCATGTGCCAAATCATTGTCTGTTGCTTCTTTCTTATCTTTCAAGCCACATCCAGACAAAGATATAGAAAGAATAAGTATAATTGCGAGTATCCGTTTCATTTTATCCCTTCTTTCACTATTGCCTCTGGTTTTTCTTGTTCTTCACTACATAAAGAAGCACAATTGCACCCAAAATTACAAAAGCAATGCCGACAACAATTCCTACAATGTTTACTTGAGGTTCTTCAAGTTCATTGCTGCTTCCTTCTGAAACACTTGTATCTTCTGTCGGAATATCTGTAATCACAGGCAAGGTTCTATCCACCTCAGGCGCTACTGTTGCCATTTGAATAGTTCCGTCTTCACTAATTGTTGCACCCTGCTCCACCAAAGAATTTATCTCCAAAATTGATAATCCTGTCGTCATATGGGCACGTAATATACTATTGGTTCCAACATATATTTTCTTTATTGTAGATTCATTCGTGTATTCATTATACACTGTAATTGTATAAATTCCCTCGTCGGTATACTCAACACCTTCTTTTGCACGTCCATTAAAACGAGTGTCCTCAATAAGACCATCGGCACTGTCCTTCATTACTTCTCGCTTAATGTTTACCGTCAAGTATTTGGATTGTGCCAAGTCCAAGCGAAAACCATTCTCTGTCATAGAACTGTTCGTTAACTCACTACCAGTCTTGACATCAAATGGATATACCATACAATTACTGTTTCGCACAGAAAATCGGAAGAAAATCCGGTAATGACCCTCTTTATCAATTAATTTGTCTTCTGTAATTTCATAATCAAGGGCAACTTCATAGTCTCCCTCCTCGAACAACCTAACCTTAACATCTGTTCCGACTGTTGCATTTGCTTCCAAGTAATTTGTGTAAATAATCGGATCTGATTTTACATTATTATGGTCTATATAACGAATAATTAGTACTCCACGTCCAAAATCCATTTTGGGCGTTTCAAAATACTGATCATAACCTTCTTCATCTGCTGTGATCGTTCTTGCTTCATCGCCACGTAAAGCATTAATATTTTCATTTAGTTTAAACCAAAGCGTAACCTTGTCGCCCACATTTTTCAACAATACTATACTGGTATCTTCCTTAACAATCTCATCTGTATAGCCACTTACGAAAAAGTCCCCCAGTTCCCATCCATAATGGATATCATCTTTTTCAATTAGTTCCTCTCCAAAATAACCATCAAAATTTTTAACTCTGACTCTTGAACCCAGGCGGTATGTTTTAGAATAATCTATACTGTTTTCTCCACTTTCTGTAAAGGCAAAAAATTCATACACTTCAATTACTTTTTTGTTTTCATACTTATCCGTATTGATAAAAAATATATTATTATCTTCTGTTCGTCTGCTTATTTCATACGCAACTGTTACTTTGTAAAAACAACCATTAATAAGTTGAATATCTGTAGCATAGTAAATAGGACTTGTTCTTATAGGCATATCACTAAAAACATTTACCATGCATTCCGCATCCAGCCAGTTTTTCCGGTCTTTAGATATTTGAACGATAATAGCACCTTTTTGCATTTTTGCTCCTAGAGGAATGCCATTCACTTTTTTTGTTTTATCTTCAACTAAATGCCATTCATCTACTTCTGCATTCAGCATAGTATCAGTGTAATCATATAATAAAGCCAGTGTCTCTCCTTTAACTTCATACGATGGAACACCTTCTTTTTCTCCTGCCAGAGCCACATTCCCACTTAAGCAAAATGTTCCATATGTATCCGAGGATATTGCATTATAATATGTGTCTTCTTCTGCAATATTATATTCATTGTTCTTCTCGTATTCATACACCTTGCCATCTACACACATATTTTCTGTATCAGCTAATACAGGGGTTGGACATAGTACAAACAACACTAATATTATTCCAATCAGCATAATATATTTAGCATGTTCAAATTGTTCTTTCTTTTGTCCCTTCACAATAATTTTCCTCCTAGAATAAACACCTTTTAACGATAATTTCCACAAAAGGCTCTTGTTCACTTCCTATTATCCACAACACGTGTCCCATAAACAGTACAGATTACCGAACCTTCGTTCCCGTTGTTCATAATTTTTCTCCTTGTCACCTGTTAATTATGTTTCGACATTTCCACTTTTTACTACTTACAACTAACATTATTTTAACACCCTTCCCTGCAATCTGCAATGTTCATTTCCACTATACCACCCAACTTTACTCCATGCCAAGAAAGGGAAACCTTTTACGATTTCCCTTTCCTCAAATTTCCTGTTATCATTTACCAAAAATACGCATATACTTCACATTCTTCCGGCAACTCAATATCTGTGTAAATATCAATGTCAAACGGTACAGTATCATTAGCATAGATTTGGTCTACATAAGTATGTTCACCAAAGACAATTTTTCCCTCCGCATTTCTAAATACGACAACCAGCACTGCTGATTCCACATCATAATCATTCGGGTTATATATTTCTCCCGTAACCAAGTCATCCATTACACTTATGTTCTGACCTGCCATTTGCTCATATGTTTCATAATCAAGTTTACTGGTTGCAGTAATGTTATAATCCTTCGGTTCTAATAGATTAACTTTGATTTTGCTTGGCTTGTCGTCCACCTCAAACAACATGTAATCATATACAAACTCTTGATTCGGATATAGCAAACTAAGTGTCTGTTCTTCCGTTCCCATCACCTTATTTCCTGCATTATATGCGGTTACTCTAAATTCCGGATATTCGATTGCATACTTACTGTTTGTATTGTGCATCACAATTACACAATGCAGATAGTCTCCACTTATGTACCAAGCAAATTCTTTGATATCCAAATAATCATTTCCCCGCATAGTTACTTCAACACCATTAATATTTTCCACCTTTATTCGCGGTATTGGAGTAGGTGTCGCCGTAGGCTCCGGTGTTGGTGTCGCTGTCGGTTCCGGCGTCGGGGTTGGTTCCGGCGTTGACGTTGCCGTCAGTTCTTGTGTTGGCATAACTGTTGCCGTCGGCATCGGAGTATTGGTATTCGCTACCTCCTTCGTACCACAAGCTGCCATCCATATCATCATTATTGAACTCATTATAACCATAATTATTTTTTTCATCTCTACATTTCCTCCATTCGTAATTGCGTATCAATATTTGCTACCAATTCCTTTACCCGCTCCATTAAATCAGCCTGTTTCTTCTGTTCCTGTTCCATACGCAGAATGCAGTTTTCCAATGCTGCTTTAACAACTTGTCCCGGAGCATCCAATAATTCTGCAATCTCTTTTCGCCGAAAACCCAGTTGTTGATATAGCCGTATCCGTGCAATCCTCTCCTGTGCTTCCTTGTCATACAATAAGTGCCCATACTTGTTCCGCCCCGTAGGCGCCACCAGTCCCTCTTGTTCGTAGCCCTGCATCGCGCGCCTGGTCACGCCGAGGGACTCATGTAACTGGCGCAAGGTTTTCATAGTATCCATATTCTTCCTCCTTCTTTAGCCTAAAACTGCACGCAGGGGGCAGTCAAAGACTTTTTTGATGAACCCTTTTCTGGTTCTCATAGGAGGCTTTGTAAATTTCGCGAATAAAAAAAATTGAGGTAAAAATACTTAACCTCAAGTTATTAATCTAAACACAAAAACAGCACCCTCGCTTCCGCTCAGATGCTGTCTCTTTACCAATATCTATTTCTTCTATCTTCCAACTCCAACAGCGCATTCAACAACTGTGTCTGCAGCTCCGTCTTCGAAAGACTCTTCACATACTTTACCAAGTCCTCATACCGCTCCTGTTCTTCTGCCTCTTCCTCTGCTTCCCATTCCTCTACCTGCTTCAAAAAAGCATCAGCGGCCTGGGGCTCTGCAGTAAAGTACAGTGCAATCATGTGCTTGCAGACTACCCGGCGGCCATCTGCAAACGGGCAGTTGCAAACCGATTTTCTCGGATGCGCCTTATCAATATGTACTGTGTATTTTTTGCCGTTGCTTCCGGCTACGGTTCCGACGTATTCCTCTGTGCCGGATTTCTGCCAGGAAAGCACCTTTTTGTCATTATAGTAATTCAATCCACGCCATACGGAATTTCCGCTGGCAATTTCGATTAAGCCCATAGCGTTTCCTCCTTTGTATCTATGCCCACTTAAAGCAACTCCGCCATATATATCGGCAAATGTATAATTCCATCCTTTATCATTACATCCTTGGTATAAAGAATGTACGAATTTCCAATAACGGACGAAAAATGTTTACGGAACTTATCAAGTGATGAATGAGAGCGATAATTTCCGGACTTGACCTCAATAGGAGAAATTTTTTTGCCCTCGGTAATAAGAAAATCTATCTCCATGTGATTTTCACGCTTGTGACTATCAGACCGGGAATAGAAATACAGACGTTCTCTGTGCTTGCGAAGCATTTGAGCAACAATATTCTCCATAATCATTCCCTCGTTAATATTTAATCTGTCATAAAGAATAGCACGGTACAGTTCATTGTCGGTAAATTTAGTATCCCTACAAGTGTGAGTAACAAGCAGCCCTGTGTCAGCCATATAACATTTCTGTGTAGTATTATCCGCACTCAAAGCAAGACCTACATGCGGATCTGTAGCGTTAAAGCAGGTATTAACAACCATTGCTTCATTCAGCCATATAAAAGACGACTCATATGTTCTGAAACGTGCCTGTTTGCCAAGGGCGGAAAGCTTGTACTTTTTTTCTTTTTTAGAAAGTTGGCCGGGAATTCCGTCAAACACCGCATAGACTTTATCTTCGTAACCCTCTGCAAATTTAGCAACATCATCGCGATAGAGCTTTAAAATACGTCGTTTGGCTACATCTGACGCCTCAAAATTCTTTCCATCTATATATGCAAGAACGGACTGCGGCATACCTCCCACAAGAATATACTGCCGGAAATCATTCATAATCTTACGGTGTAACGCAGCCCCCAAAGGAGTTTTTGTTTCAAAACAATGCTTAATTAACGGATACGTAGCTTCATCACCCATGGCCCAAAGGAACTCCTCAAAATCAAGAGGAAACATTTCAATATGGTCCTCTTCGGAAGGAATGATAATATCCTGTACATTCTTTTTTAGTCGGATTAAGGAACCTGTTTCAAGATAATCGAATCTTCCATCGGCAACAAGATATTTTATTAACTGACGTGCTCTTGGATATTGCTGCACCTCATCAAAAACAATCAAGGATTCCCTCTTATATAAGGTTGTAGAATAAAATGCCGCAAGCTTTGCAAAAAAAAGGTCAAGGTCAGAGCTGTCATTGATAAAGAGGTCAAGAATATCCTTTGGCGCCTTACCAAAGTCAATCAAAATATAACTTTTATATTCTGCCTTTGCAAATTTTTCAGCTATGAAGCTTTTTCCGACACGACGGGCTCCATCAATCATCAGGGCAGTTGCACCGTTGCTGCTTCTTTTCCATGCAATAAGCTCATCATAAATCTTTCTTTTCAGCATACAATCACACTCCTTATGACGATAGTATTTCCCCATTTCTCTCTTATTATAACACAACAATTACACAAAAAGCAAGTTCAAAAAGACAATTTATGCACGAATAAGCAAGTTCTCACCGAAGTAATTTGCACGAAAAAGCAAATTAAGTCTTAAAATTATGTATAAAAGAAGCCAAAATGCTTACCCGCATTTTGGCTTCTTTCATTATTCCATATAAATTATTCTCTTCCAGATAACTATTCAGCCCACCCCTGCACTCATTCATAAAACTTGCCGGCAAAGCCGTCAGCCGTTGCTTCGCAACTCTACGTTTTATTCATGTGTTTGGGGTGGTACTAATCGCCTTATTATGAAAGGGGTACAGTCTTGCAAGCTCGCTTGCAGCCTGTACCCCTTTCACATAAGGCTGAATAGTTATCTTTACTGTCTTTCAAATACCGGCATATACTCAATCGGTGCATCTACCTTTACAGTGCAGCCACCCTCGAACACTTCTCCGGTAGAAGTAAGCTTCCAGCTTCCTTCCGGTAAGTATACCTCTCTTGCAAACTCATTTAAGTGCAGGATTGGTGCTACCAGGTATTTATCACCGAACATATACTGGTCGGTAAGCTCCCAGCACTTTGCGTCGTCAGGGAACTCGTAGAACATGGTACGGATCAGCGGAGAACCGTTCACATGTGCTTCTTCGTATAACTTCTTGATGTAATCAAGCATATCACGACGTACATAGTAGTACTTCTTCATGATTTCGTAATTGTCTTCGCCGTAGCTCCAAAGCTCGTTTGGCTGGCCGGTATGTAAGTAGCCGCCGCCCCAGTCTCTGTTGTCGAGAGGTGGAATGTTGTAAGGACCGCGGTCGCCGTGCATACGAAGCACCGGAGAGTAAACCGCAAACTGGTACCAACGGATTAACAACTGGCGGAAGTCGGGGTCGTTGACGTCGTCGGTCATGAAGCCGCCGATGTCGGTGGTCCACCATGGAATACCGGCAAGACCCATATTTAAACCGCACTGTAACTGGTCGGTAAATGCTTCGAAGGTACTTGGAACGTCACCGGACCAAACCACGTTGCCGTACTTCTGGGAACCTGCCCATGCACAACGGAGAAGATTTACAACAGGCTTGTCTTCCTTGCTCATTTCATCGTAGAATACACGGCTGTAAAGCTGTGGATACATGTTACTGCAGGTCAGCGCAGGACCTTCAAAGTAACGGTAGTTTTCAAAATCGTAAACGCCGTAGTCCGGCTCGGAGTTATCTAACCAGAAGGCGTCGATGCCAAGGTCGTAGTAATTCTTTTTACATACGTTCCAGACATACTTTCTTGTTTCCGGATTGAATACGTCGATTTCCACGCAGTCGCCCTGGTAGTCGTAGGTCTGCTCTGCACCGCGCTCGGTCTTGATGAGGAGACCAAGCTCTCTCATGTTCCAGAAGTGCTCACTTCTGCGGTCTACGGACGGCCATACAGAAACGATAACCTTGATGCCCATGGAGTGGAGCTCGTCTACCATTGCCTTAGGGTCCGGCCAGTAGGTCTTGTCGAACTTCCAGTCGCCCTGTACGGTCCAGTGGAAGAAGTCGATAACGATCTGGTCGATCTTAATACCTTCCTTCTGGTACTGGCGGGCAACGGTAAGCACTTCGTCCTGTGTTCTGTAACGGAGCTTACACTGCCAAAGTCCCATTAAATCTTCAGGGAACATATCTGCATGACCGGTTGCATTTGTATAGTTTTCAAGAATCTGCTTTGGAGTGTCTGCAGCAGTAATCCAGTAATCCATTTCTTTAGTTGCACGGGCAATCCACTCGGTGTAGTTGTTACCGAAGGTAACGCGGCCCACAGCCGGATTGTTCCACAGCATACCATAGCCTAAAGAGGATACCATAAACGGTACGGAAATCTGGGAATTTCTCTGTGCAAGTTCAAGAACACATCCTTTTAAGTCCATGTTTTCCTGCTGGTACTGGCCCATACCGAAAATCTTCTCGCCCTTGTTGCTTTCGAACTTTACATTTAATGCAAATTCGCTGCCGCCGATAATACCCTTCCACTCACGGTTGATAACCTTTAAGCAACGGCTCTCTTTAGAGATGGTGCCGCCGTAGGAACGGAAGTATTCGCGCAGAATTAACTTATCTTCTTTATAGAAAGAAATGACACCGGCAAAGTTTACCACTGCCTTGATTTTACCGTTGATGATAGTTACCAAATCGTTCTGTGTGATGGTACCGTCACCAACCCAGTTATCTTCCTTTTCAAAAAGAATCTGAGTTTCGCATGGTTCCACTTTTTCGGTAAGTGCCCAAATGTTGCCGGTAAACTTACCCTGCTTGGTTGCACGTACACGAAGGGAGTCCTTGCCCCATGCTTCGATGCGTACCATTTCGCCCATAGTATAAAATACCAATGCACCGTTGTCATTTACGAATTTCATTGTAGATTTTTCCTCCCTGTTACTTATTTATTTCAAAAAATTATGTACTATAGATTAACCACCCACAGAGCCGATGATGAGGCGACCCCATAGGTGGTTATTGGATGATTTAATTATAACATAACTGCTTTCCTTTTACAAGAAAAGTCTGACAAACTTAATAAATTTTGTATGTCTTTTCGCCACGGGTAAATACCGGGATAATATCTATCGGTGCAGCCGCTGTTACCGTCTGTCCGCCCTCGTATTTTTTACCGGTATAACACTCCGTCCAGGTCTCACCTGCCGGCAAGTAAACCGTGCGGGAAGATACTCCTTCTTCCAACACCGGAGCCACCAATAAATCCGGTCCGAACATGTACTGGTTCTCGGTTTCCCAAGTCTTTTTATCCTCGTAAAAATCGTAGAACATCGGGCGCATAATCGGTGTACCGTTTTCGCTGGTTTCCTTCATGCACTCACGGATGTACGGACGAAGGTTTTCGCGGATGAAAAGATACTTTTTGAGGATTTCAAAATTGTCCTCGCCAAAGCTCCAAACCTCGTTATCCTGACCGCTGGTTAACTGGCGGACACCGTTGATAAATTCTTCTTCTCTTTCATACCAAGGAGAACGTTCGCCGTGCATGCGGAATACCGGACAGAAGGCTCCCCAGGCAAACCAACGCACCAAAAGCTCCTTGAATTTTGGGTCGGAAATATCGCCGCCCACAAAGCCGCCGATGTCGGAGGTCCACCACGGAATTCCCGCAAGGCACATATTTAAGCCTGCCTGCAGCTGCTCTCTCATAGCCCGGAAGGAAGAATGAATGTCGCCGGACCAGGTCAGCGTTCCGTACTTCTGGGAACCTGCCCAGGCACAACGAACTAAGCTTAAAATCTCTGTTTCGCCTTCTTTTTTCAGACCATCGTAAAAGCCCTTGGCATACATCACCGGATAAATATTGGTGCACTGCAGTGCCGGTCCTGCAAAATATCGGTAATTATCAAAATCGTACGGGCCGTACTCCGGTTCTGCCTCATCTAACCAGAAGCAGCGGATGCCCTTCTTATAATAGTTTTCCTTACACTTTTCCCAAACGAACTCTCTGGCACCCGGATGGGTGGTATCGTAAAATACAGTGTTGCCCATCCAGCTCATGTGGTAATTCATGCCGCGGTCCGGATTCACAAGATACCCCTTATCTGCCATTTCACCGTAATTTTCACTTCGCTCATCAATGGTTGGCCATACGGAAACAACGGTTTCGATGCCCAACTCCTTTAATTCCTTTACCATGGCATACGGGTCCGGCCAGTCTCTCGGCTCAAATTTAAAATCGCCCTGGCGGGTCCAGTGGAAGAAGTCCACCACAATGGCATCCATCGGAAGTCCCAGCGCTTTGTGCTTTCTTGCCACGGCTAAGATTTCCTCCTGGGTGCGGTAGCGCAGCTTACACTGCCAGTAACCAAGACCGTATTCCGGCATCATCGGGCTGCGGCCGGTGGCTGCACTGTACTGCTCTTCCAGCTCTGCCGGGGAATCTCCTGCAGTAATAAAATAGTCTAATTTCTTTGTGCTCTTGGCGGTCCACTCGGTTTTGTTGGTACCGAAGGTGGCAGTACCAATGGCCGGATTGTTCCAGAAAAATCCGTAGCCCCGGCTGGAAATATAAAACGGTACACTTGCCTGGGAATTGCGGTGGGCAAGCTCTAAGGTTGCACCTTTCTTGTCCAGATGCTTTTCCTGATACTGGCCCATACCGAAAATCTTTTCATCATCAAACGCTTCAAAACGGGCTGCCAGGGAAAAATCGTTGGTACCCGGAATCGGCTTTAACTCTCTGGCATCCACGCGGAGAGGCACGCAGTAACGGTTGATGCGGTTACGGTTTCTCCAGTACTCCGCAGTGAGAAGTTCACCCTTCTGGTTATAGTAGCTAATCCAACCCTCGTAGGAAATCTTAGCGGTAATCTTGCCGTTCTTCAGCGTCCACTCTTTTGCGGTCTGATGATAATGGGCATACTCCTCAGACTTATACCAAGGGTCCGTCACATCAATTTCCTCATAGCTGATTTCTGCCTTGCAATCCTCCACTTCTTCGGTTAATGCCCAGTCGTTTTTATCCATTTCCGGCTGTGCGGTCATACGCACGCGCAGGGAATTCTTTCCCCAAGGCTCAATCCAAACCTGGGATTTATTTTCTGCAATCACTAAGCGATTGCCGTCCTGATAAATTCTCATACTGATTTTTCCTCCCCGTAAATTAAACCTCTGGTGCCCGTTGCAAGAAAGAACCGGCCAAAGGTGCGGCTGTCGCCGTCCATGCTCATAATATTTCCAAACATCTGCTTTTCTGTATTAATCCGCTCCCAGGTATTTGCATCATCAAGGGAACGGTAAAAACCGTATTCTCCGCCGATGGAGCCGGCAACATAAATAGCCTTGTCTTCTCCAAGATAAGCGCCATCCGGCGTGCGGATACCGAGTCCTACCGCATAAACGGTTTCATTATCCTTCGTGAGACGCTTCACTGTAAGCCCATCGGTTTCCGAATTGTATTTAAGTTTCCAAAGTCCATGCTCTCTGAGTGCCATGTAAAAGATGCCGCTTCGTCCGGCATCCCCCCGGACTTCGGTTTTATTGGCGCCGTCGATGTGATGGAACTTCACCTCCGGGAAACCCTCCGGTAAATTCTTTTCGCAGAAGGTATTACCGCCGTCTCTGCTGACATACACCTGCGAAGCTTCGCCAAAGGCGTAAAACAGCCGGTTCTTCACCCGGTCGGAAAACACTTTAAAGCCTCTGTCATCGGTTACTAATTTTCCGGTTTTATCATAAATCACACATTTCCTAAAGGTTTGTCCGCCGTCATTGCTGACCACCGCTGCGTCTGCAGTAACCATAAACCGGTTCCCCACGGTCCACACAATGTTTTCGCAATTTGGCGACATTGCCACCCAGCCGGAATTGGTATTCGGCTGTTCGATGCGATGTAATAATTCATCTATTTTTTCACTCAGACCGAAAGGCATCGGTAAACGCTCGTAGGTTTCCCCGGCGTTTTTCGTCATAACCAGACCGCCCTTGGTTCTTCCTGTCCAGTTTCCTCTGGCCGTAGTGATAAAGCACTCCGGCGTCACTTCGGAATAATCCGCATTTAAGCAGGTAATATAGCGGTTGCCCTGTTCATCCTCAAAGGAGTTTTTGCAAGGCTTTGTTAAATCACGGAAGGCAAAGCCGCCCAAATCTCCCACAATATCTATCACCTGAACCGGGCCGCCGTTTGGACTGTACACGTTTAAATGCACCGTTTCTTCAATACCGTCGCACCAATCCTCAAAGACCACTTTGTCCGCTGTCAAATTCCTGGTGCGGAACACGCCGGTACCGGAATTAAACCACGCCACATCCTTGTTGTACGGGTCTATTTTAATATCCGTCAGCCAATGAAGCAGAGAACCTCCGCCGTTAAACTCCGGCTTCATATAGGAAGTGCGAAAAGCAAGCTCTCCTACGCTTAATCCATACAACACCGGTTCCCAGGTGGTGCCGTGGTCAAAGGAACGATACACAATATCTCCATCCTGCTTACAAATGGTTGTACACACCAAAAGTCCCGGTTGGGATTTTGTACTTGAAATTCCGCTAAAGCCATAGTTTAACATCTTTTCCTGAGATGCTTGCATCGCAAATCCCCAGGAAAATGTATTGTAAGGGGTAATATCCTCATACCCTGCAATGTTACCTTCTTCATCAAAGGAGTATCGGAACACTCTGCCACCCTGCACCTGACCGCAGTCACAGCTGTACGCCAGTTCCAGGTTAAAGCAACGGTGCGCCGTCTGGGCAAAGGTCACATACAAATAGGTTCCGTCATAATCATAACGCTCTGCCACATGCCCCGGCCAAAGAGATTCCAACTGTCGCACATTTTCCGGCTGCGGCATTGCTTCAAAGGTCGCGCCATCATTATAGGATACATACAACGCCGGTCCGCGAAAGTTCTCCTTGTCGCCAACAGTAGCACCTGCCGTACCAACCACCAGCATGCCAGAACGTACCGGCGATGCCCACACAAAGGTTAAATATTCCTCGCCACAAACCAGAGTCTGCTGCCAGGTGTCACCCTCATCTCTTGTAATAAACAGACCGCCTTTTTGGCTGGCAAAGTATAGCACACCATCCTTACATACCAGACGGTATCCGCTTCCTCTTCCGCCCCAGTTGCCGTGCACCAGAGTCGGTATTTCTTTATATGTAAAGGTTTCTCCGTAATCTCTTGAAATTACAAAGGTTCCCGTTTCCCTTCCTACACCGCAGACCGTATAAAAGGTCCCTGCCTGCTCTTCATTCAGTGCAATGGCAATCGGACAGTTTTCGTTCGGACGTTCCGGTGTCACATGGTCAATCAGGCTTTTCCAGTTTTCCGTTTTTGCTTCAAACCGGTAAGTGCCGCCAATGTCCGTACGGCAAAACAACACATCCGGACGGGTTTTATCAAACAAAAATCCTGTGACGTAGCCGCCACCAGGAATCGGGGCATTTTTGTATTCATAAGGTATTTTCTTCATACAGTCCTCCTAAAAAGATGCCATCTGTTATGAACATTTGCATACTCTTACATTATCTCATTTTAGCAGTTTTTTTTCAATAATCTACGGCAATAATTGCACATGAATTACCACATCTTTTCAGCCAGTGCTCAAATAAAATAAACCTCCGGGAACGACAGCGCAAGCGGTTCTCCGGAGGTTTACTTTTTATGTAAAGTTATTCCCCTATATATTGTTTATCAAATACAATTTGTGCAAAATTAAAGAAGCCTAAATTCCAGACATGAAAATCATGAACACCTTGAACCTCGTGCCACATAAAGTTTTCGCCATCGGTAAGACGGTCTGTTAAATCGCATAAACCTCTGGTTGCATTTCTGTGGGCTCCAATGGCGGTACCATCGCTCAAGCCACAGATATTGTAGAAATAATGGATGTCATATTCTTCTGGATATGTTGCCAGTTTCTGTGCAGTTACACTTGCTGAGTTACTGGTCGGTGCGGAAGAGAAAGAACCGTACCAGCTTAATACATCCAGACATTCACCGATACCAACGTTGATGGTCTGCATACCACCCATGGAAAGACCTGCCATAGCGCGATGATCACGGGCCGCGGTTAAATCATAACCGTTTTCATCATACTCCGCATAGGTTGCAAAGTTGGCATCAATGTACGGAATCAAATCGTTCTTAAGCTCCTGACCAAACAGATAGAATCCGTCATACTTAGCACCGGTGTTTGCAAAGTCCGCACAGGAGCGGCCGTTTGGTGTTACCACGATAAAGCCTTCGATATCACCGTAGGCAATCAGATTATCCATCATCTTCTTCACCTGGGAACCGTTGCCGGTCATTCCCCATTCTCTTTCATTGCCGCCAACGCCGTGCATCAGATACAGAACGTTATATTGCTTGGTTTCATCGTACTTTGGAGGAAGATATACAAAAGCAGGTTTTGTAAGCTCATGACCGTCCCCTGCATAGTCGTAAGTAGTATATTGGATTTCGATTACCTGACCGCCGTTTGCCGTATTCAGTGCTGTATACTTAGGCGGAACGTCAACCGACTCCATTTTTGCCACTTCCGGCACCTTCAAAATTTTCTCGATTGCTTCATAGTAAGCAAACTTTCTCTCGTAATTCTTGGTAAACAAGCCGCAGTACGGACTGTTCATTTTATAAGAATAATCATTCTTGGACATGGTTGGGTTATCACAGATTCCCCAAATACTGATATTGGTAACTACAGGCTCCTTGGAATTCAGCTCGGAAAATGCCTGAAATAAAGTTCCGTAGAAATCCGCATGCTGCGCTTCACGTTTTGCTTCATAGTTGCGCACTGCCATTTCCGTGATATGTACCTCAAGACCCTGGTCGTAAAAGATTTTAGCCGCCGCTTTTACCTTATTGATATCCAGCTTATTTAAGCAGCCTCCCTGCTTTCCGTAACCGCCGATGTAGCCCTGCATGCCCACACCCTCACAGAGAATGCGGTATTCCCCGTTCTCATCCTTAGCATAGGTGTTGATGTACTTTACCAGTTCGATAATCGCATCTCTTTTTTCTTCATGGAAGGTATTGTAATCATTATAGAACAGGGAGATGCTCACTTCCGGTTTTCCCGCCTGCAGTTTTTCTACCACATCCTTGGCGTACAGGAAGGAAAGTGCCACATAATCTTCGCCCATAATCTTGTAGAAGATGTTATCGCCACCGCTTCTCACAGTACGAAGGTGACGAGGGTCCCCTGCTGCATACTCACCTTCATTGTCACCCACTGCTTCGTTGACTACATCCCAGCAGTAAACCACGCCCGGGAACTCCGTCTCAAAATGAGTAATCACTTCTTCAATATAATATTTTACTCTTGCCTTAATAGTTTCTGCATCCACATAGGCACCATCATTGGTATAACCCTCGCGGAAGAACCAGTCGCACATATAAGCATCCCACACAAGTACATGTCCTCTGACACCGATACCCTTTTCCTGCGCAAAACCTACAATTTTGTCCGCCACAGCATAATTCATCACCGGCATACCATCCGGATTTTTCTGGGATTCCTTCTGATTTAGCAGAGAATACGCCTTCATTTCATTGCCGGCAGTGATGCTGTTAAATTCGTTTTCTATCATAGCGGTATAAGCTTTATCGCCTACTGTGGAGCCGCTAATCACCGTACCAAAGGAGAAACCAAACTTTTCCGCCTGTTCCTTAATAGAGGTTGCCACCAGCTCCGGCAACGGAGTCGGAAACGGCGTAGGTGTTGGTGTTGGCGTATGGGTCGACTTTGGTGTGGCTGTTGGTTCTGCCTCCACCGTTGGTTCCGGTGCCTTTGTTGGTTGTTCTGCTGCCACTGTCGGTGTCGGCGTTTCTGCCGGGCCTTCTGTTTTACCGCAGGCTGCAAGGCCAAGCAATAACAAACAACACGCAATTATTGCAGTCTTTCTTATTTTCATCATAGATATACCCCCAATCTTTTTCTTAAAGATAGCATATCGTATTTTACCGGAATAGCACAACACAGAACCCGCCGTGTTTTGCCCAACTATTGCGGTTTTTAAGAAAATAGTGTACACTGGATAATAGTATTATAGAAAGCGAGAAAACACATGTCAGAAACCCATTTAGATGCTTATCCAACCGATAAAAAAGAATTGTACACGCTCCTCGCTGAGCAGCTGACTGCCCTCACTGACGGCGAACCCCATGCCATCCCAAACCTGGCAAATTGCTCTGCGCTGTTATTCTATGCCTTAAAAGATATTAACTGGGCCGGCTTTTACTTAACCCAGACCAACGAAACTATCGGCAAAGAATATTTGCTCCTTGGACCGTTCCAGGGAAAAACCGCCTGCATCCGCATTCCGACCGGCAGAGGTGTCTGCGGAACCGCTCTTGCCACCGGAGAAATCCAGCTGGTGGAGGATGTTCATGAGTTTCCGGGACACATTGCCTGTGACTCCGCTTCCAATTCGGAAATTGTACTGCCGATTCGCAAAAACGGCAAAATCGTTGGTGTTCTGGACATTGACAGCCCGATAGTGGCAAGATTTGATGAAGAAGATAGAGAAGGATTACAGAAGTTAGTTGAAATTTTGGAAAAAGCCTGTGAATTTTAGTTCACAGGCTTTTTCCTATTTCGCACTCAATTTCCGCTTTCTATGTAATGTATAAGTCATTACTACCAGTAAAGCGAGCATTATCAGGTTTTCCAATAAAGCAAAAATATTTTCCATCAGCATGTTCCGATGAATATGTGTTGGTACTTCCGAAAAGATTGCTACGAAGGAAAAGTAAATTCCAACTATTGCATATACGCCGGTTGCAATATAAACCGGTACAGGACTCATCCTCTTTTTGCCGGCAAAAAACAAAACACAAAGAAGCAGGCAGGACAAATTCATTACCAAATTGATTGCCAACGGTGCCGCCGATGGTGCCACCGATAAAAATGCTATATTACGAAGTCCCAGTAAAAGCGATATTCCAAAATAACTGCCGTAAATCAACAACGCTGTTTTTGCATTGATTCTGTCAAGCAGTGCGTAAACCAAACTAATTCCCAAAAGAATAGTCAGAAGGAAATACTTCGGGGTTTCACTGTTATATACTAAAACATCTCCCTCTTCAAAATAGAAGTTGGTTAGCTGCACAATGCTAAGAAACAAAAGGCTCATAAATGCCAGGGACAATAAAATAAGCTGCCCTCTCTTTGCGGTTACACTTTCTAAAATTGCATTTTTCTCCGCGTAAAGCTTCATATCATCATCGGTTAATAAATCATCTAAGGAAACTTCCAAAAACTGCGCCATCTTTTTCGCCGTCATTAAATCCGGATAGCGGGAGCCTCCTTCCCAACGGGATACCGCCTGTCTTGTAACGTATAAATTATCTGCCAGGGTCTGTTGCGTCAGTCCCTTTTCTTCTCTTACTCTTTTTAAGTTTTCTCCAAACTCAGCCATAACTGTCATTCCTTTCTTTGTCGTACTTGCTGCAGCAACCTCATTGTACTTCAAACCGGTAAATAAGGAAAGCAACATCTGAAAAATTACGTGTTGACACAACGGTAACAGCCTAAAAAAGCCATGGAATACAGGGGTTCCTGTATTCCATGGCTTTCTTCTAATGAATATCCAGCTCCGGCGGCACATCAATTTCGTCAGAAACATACTTGCCGTTCTTCTTGCGCTGGCGCACACATTCTGTTAATAAGTATTCTATCTGTCCGTTCACCGATCGGAAGTCATCTTCCGCCCAAGCAGCGATGGCGTCGTACAACTTTGCTGATAACCGGAGCGGAACCTGTTTTTTCCCTGTGTCTGCCATAGCTTAATATAAGCTTCCTGAATTTACGATAGGCTGTGCATCGCGGTTTCCGCAAAGAACCACTAACAGATTGGAGACCATGGCTGCTTTTCTCTCCTCATCTAACTGCACTACCTGCTTTTCATTAAGGCGCTCTAACGCCATTTCTACCATACCAACGGCACCGTCCACAATCATCTTTCTTGCATCAATAATGGCAGATGCCTGCTGGCGCTGTAACATTACCGCCGCAATTTCTGTTGCGTAAGCAAGATAAGTAATTCTTGCTTCAATAATTTCGATACCCGCTTCCTCTACACGCTGCTGGATTTCATCACTGATACGCTTTGCTACCACATCGCTGGAACCACGGAGGCTTCCTTCATCTGCAATGCCGTCACCGGTGGTATCCACATTTGGAGACACATCGTAAGGATATAAACGGACAATGTTTCTTAAAGCACTGTCACACTGCAGGGAAAGGAATTCCTTATAATTATTTACATTAAATACCGCCTTTGCTGTATCCTTCACTCTCCAGGTTACCGCAATGCTGATTTCCACCGGATTACCGAGGCAGTCATTAATTTTCTGTCGGCTGTTGCTTAAGGTCATAATCTTTAACGGAATCTTTTTATCAATCAACTCCGCTGTTGGTGTAGCTGCCACCTTAACGTCACCGCTCTGGTTTAACTTGGTGCCTGCAGCCGGATTATAGCTGGAACAGAATGGATTAACCCAGAAGAAGCCATCGCCCTTTAAGGTACCAACATACTTACCGAATAAAGTAAGAACTACTGCTTCCTGTGGCTTTAATACCCTAAGACCGCATAACGGAATCCAGCCTAGGCAAATGATAACAATGCAAAGAACCAAAGGAGCCACCATTAGGGAGTTTCCCTTTTCTACCTGTACTGCACAAAGGATACAGCCCGCAATGGCCGCTACCAATACCAAAAGATTAACCAACAATACTAACATACCGTTCTTTTTACCTTGTAATACTTTTTCTTCCATAAAAAACCTCCTTAAACTTATTTACTTGCTTTCTCTAATTCCCAATCAGTCTTAACTGATATCAAAATGATATCATTAATATTTCACTCTGTCAATATATTCCATGAAAGAAAATTGTTGAGAATTTTTATTAATAATATATTGACAGATTCTTTGTCTTTGATTATAATAATAGTAACAATTATCATTATTGTTATGAAAGGAGCTTTTCTATGGCAGGTGTCAAATTCAGCAGACAGCGCCAGGCAATCATCGATTACCTGTGCAGTACTAAGGAGCACCCCACTGCCGAAACGGTCTATACCAATGTCCGTATCAACTACCCTAATGTCAGTCTCGGCACGGTATACCGCAATTTAAATCTTTTAGCGGACGAGGGAGAAATCCTCCGTTTAACCTGTGGCGACGGTTCCGACCGGTTCGACGGCAATCCAAAGCCCCACTATCATTTCTTATGTAACAATTGCGGCAGGGTTATCGACTTAGATATCGAACCAATGAACCACATCGACGTTCTGGCAGCCGCCGGTTTCGACGGAACCATTGAAGGACACACTGTTTTATTTAATGGAACATGTCCAAAATGTAAAACATCATAACAGTTCAGCTTAAAGCTCGATTCAACTGTTTTAAAAATAGAAAAAATTACTAATTTAGGTATTGACAAGTCAACAAACTTATGGTAATATCAAATCAGTAACAATTACTGATTTTGTTGCAAGAAAGAAAATATTAAAAGAAGCATATAAATTATTTAAACAAAAAGGAGATTAAAATTATGGCAAAGTATGTATGTAGTGTTTGTGGTTATGTTCATGAAGGTGACGCAGCTCCTGCTGAATGTCCGGTATGCCACGTAGGTGCAGAAAAGTTTAACAAGCAGGATGAAAAGATGTCCTGGGCAGCAGAGCACGTTGTTGGTGTGGCACAGGGTGTTCGCGAAGATATCCTCATGGATTTACGCGCTAACTTCGAAGGTGAGTGCTGCGAAGTTGGTATGTATCTTGCAATGGCAAGAGTAGCTCACAGAGAGGGTTATCCTGAAATCGGTCTCTACTGGGAAAAGGCAGCTTGGGAAGAAGCTGAACACGCTGCAAAGTTCGCTGAATTACTCGGCGAAGTTGTAACTCCATCCACAAAGAAGAACTTAGAGCTCAGAGTAGCTGCTGAAAACGGTGCAACTGCAGGCAAGTTCGACCTCGCTAAGAGAGCCAAGGAATTAAACCTTGACGCTATCCATGACACAGTTCACGAAATGGCTCGCGACGAGGCAAGACACGGAAAAGCATTTGAAGGATTACTTCAGAGATACTTCGGTTAAGATGTAATTTCGCACACCGCGGCAGCGAAGGTGCTATAATAAGATAAAAATCAAAGCTCCCGCAAGCCAGTGCTTACTTGGGAGCTTGATTTTTTAGCTTATGACAGGGCAACGCCCTCACATGACACTCATTTTAGAAAGGAGCCCTTATGAATCCAAAAGCATTATTTAAAATTCCATATGGTTTATTTTTGCTTACCGCCCGTGAAAACAGTAAAGATAACGGCTGTATCATTAACACTGTTATGCAGGTATCCGAAAATCCAACCCATATCTGTATTTCCGTAAATAAAAACAACCTTACCCACGATATGATTTTACATACCCGTATGTTCAATGTGTCTGCCCTTTCCACTTCTACCAGCTTTGATTCTTTCAAACACTTTGGTATGCAGTCCGGCAGAACCACCGATAAATTTGCAGAGTATCCGGATGTTGCCCGCAGCGAAAACGGTCTGCTCTACTTAACTAAAAACACCAATATGTATCTGTCTGCAAAGGTTACCATGTACCTTGACCTTGGCAGCCACACATTGTTTGTCGGTGAATTAATTAATGCAGAACTCCTTTCTGAGGAAGAATCCTGCACTTACAATTATTATCAAAGTAATATCAAGCCAAAACCGGTAGCCAACACTTCTAAAACTACCTGGACCTGTTCCGTTTGTGGGTATGTATACGAAGGTGAAGAACTTCCGGAAGATTATATCTGCCCGCTGTGTAAGCATGGCAAAGCGGATTTTGTAAAAACACAGGGCTAAAAACAAGAGGGCCGGAACTTCCGACCCTCTTTCTAACTTCAGTATCTTATTTTTCTTCCACCACTAATGTTGCGGAACCATATGCTTTAACCGGTTTTCCGGCACTATCAAACTCCGTAGTATAACGCACCCGGAACGGAACCCGGTTTTCTGTGAGCGGAATCACTGCCTCCAGTTGCTTTACTCCGGCTTCTATCTGACGATGCCAGTCACGGTACATTTCATGAACCTCCGGTGGGAATATTCCTCTTTCAAAGGCACTCTCCGGATAATTGGTCAATACCTGCGGAAGCCCCAGGTCACGCATACAGCGGAAGCAAGGATACATTTCCTTTGTCAACACATTGTATTCCCAGTAGTAAATATTGACCTGCTCACTTGCCATCTTGAAGCGCCGTTCACTCTCCATCAATTCATAGTAATGGTTCATCTCATTCGTCACGTTATGAATCATCGCATAGAACAAATAGCTTCCTTCGTTCTTGCCGATAACCTGCACACTACTCCGGATACACATATGCTCCTCACCACAGCATTTGGAAAATACCGTACGCCAGGTATCACATTCCTGCTCTTCCAGTGTTTTAATGGCACGCTCCAGCATATCTACATAAATCTTTTTATTTTCTTCGTCAAAGGTGGACAGGAAATCCATTTCAATGACATCCTTTTCCGAAAGATTCATGCCCATTTCCTTTAAGTACTTCTTATTTACCCGAAGCACCTCCAGCTTTCCGTTGTGGTAATCAAAAATCGCTGCTCCGCCTACGTAATTGCTGAAAATCAAGGTTTCCTGGGACTTTGGATCCCAGAAGTCACAGGAATTAATATTCTCCACCGCATGCTTGTGCGTATCTAAATTTCCTGTTGCACTTCCCACAAGAAGCTCCACATACTGTTCCTCCGGTAACGGTCTGGAATACAGATAGCCCTGAATGTAATTACAACCGATACTGCGTAAAAAGTCTGCCTGTTTTAAGGTTTCTACACCTTCTGCAATAACCGGAACATTCAACCACTTTGCCATGCGGACAACAGCACTTAAAATCGTACCGCCGCGGCTGTTGTTGGTCTCTTCGGATAAGAACAGCATATCCAGCTTGATGATATCCATTTCGATATCCTTCAGCACATTTAATGAAGAATAACCGCTGCCAAAGTCATCCATTTCTACAATATATCCGTTTTGATGCAGGCGGTTAATCATATCGTTTACCTGCTCATTACTACCCATAATGGCGGATTCTGTAATTTCTACCCGCAGGAAATTTGCAGGAATATCGTATTTCTTCCGGATGGACTCTAATTTATCAACAAAATCCGGAAGGAAAATATCATGCCGGCAGAAGTTGGTTGACACCGGAATCATCGGAATCCCCTGCTCTCTGCAACGGTTTAAGAAATCACATGCCTGCTCAAATACGTAAAAGTCCAGTTTGGAAATGTATCCGTTCTTTTCAAAAATCGGTATAAAGATACCCGGGGAAATCAGTCCTCTATCCGGATGTTTCCAACGAACCAGAGCTTCTGCTCCGATAATGGTACCGTCCGCATGATTAAACTGTGGTTGATAGTATAATACAAACTGCTTTTCTTCCAACGCAACACCTGCGATACCTAAAATATCCTGTTCGGTAAGCATTGCCGCACGTAACGATTCCTGATAATAGCTGACTTTTACCGTATAGCTACCCTTAATGGTAGATTGGGCAAGTCGGGCACGGTCTATCATCATACCGGCAGGGAGTATGGTATCTCCGGTAACATAAATACCCATATTGCACATAATTTCAAACGGAAGCTCATATTCCGTAATACGGTCAATCAACGTATCAACGAGAATTCCCAATTCTTTTCCGGATGTTTTGGTAAAGAAAATAAAACAGTCTGCATGGGAACGGCAGGCAAAGTCCTCCGGCTTAAGGGTACTCTCCAACGTAGCTGCAATATATTTCAGCAGTTTGTCACCTTCTGTATTACCGAAAAGGTCATTTACTGCCTTAAAACGAAGCACGTCAAAGCATACCAGTGCATATTCACCGGCCAGAATTCCCTTTTCGTCATTATTGATTACCGTTTCCACCGCGTCACAAAAAGAATTATGCTGAAGCAGACCGGTCAAAATATCATGCCCACTCCGTTCAATTTCAGCCAATTCTTCTTCGATGTCCGTAAAGGTAATCGTAACAGGACCGCCCGGTACCGCAACTGTCATACCGATACAATACCAACGCGGAACACCATCTGCCCCTTTTAAATGTACTTCTCCAAAAAACACTTCCTGCTTTTTGGACGCCAGAATCTCTTTAAATTTTTTTTCCATTTTCCGGATCGGCAATTCCGCTGCCACGTCATCCTCCCGGAAAATCTGCCACAAGGTTCTTTCGTCAAACTTTGCCGCCAAAAATTCGCCGGCATTTACCGGATATTTAAATTTTTGTTCCGCACGGTCATATACCAACATCAAATTATTCTCATATGCCCTTGCGATTCTTCTGCTGTTTCCCATAATTATTCCCCCCGAACTTATAAAAAACGCATTCGATTACTACTTCTTACATACCTAACTTTTTCTTCTGCTGACCTGCTGTTATTTTAATTGCCAGTTTTCTTGGTGCAAGACGTCCCATTGTGGTGGATGCCTTCATAAACAGCGTCGGTACAATTACCGTCTGACGCTTAATCATCTGCTTAATGGCATATTCCACACAGTACTCCGGAGTGATGCCCTTTAATGTAAACTCTACATTTGCTACATCGTAAAATTCAGTATCCACCGGTCCCGGACAAAGAGCACCTACATATACCTTGCTGTCCATCTCCTTAAGTTCCCGGGCAATCGCCTGGGTTAAGCTGGAAACATAGGCTTTGGTTGCATAGTAGGTTGCCATGTACGGTCCTGCCGGAAGAAGACCGGCGGAGGATGCCACGTTTAAAATATATCCGTGGTTTTCCTTCTGCATCTTCTGCAGCATTTTCTTGCACAGAATATGCATAGCCTTTATGTTAACATCCACCATGTCAAGCTCCATATCAAGGTCGCTTTCCAGGAAGGAATTGCAATCACCGAAGCCGGCATTGTTAATGAAAATATCAATTTTATAGTCTTTGATTAAATCGAAAAAACGCAAGCATTCATCTTTCCTGGATAAATCCGAAGGAATAATGACACACTTCACAGGAAGGCTCTCTGCCAGATTTTTTAAACGTTCTTCTCTTCTGGCAGTTAAAATCAGCTTATATCCTTTGTCTGCCAGCTGCTTTGCAAATTCTGTTCCCAGACCGGCACTGGCACCGGTAATCACCGCATAATTTTTCATTCTGTATTCCTCCTTATAACGTTATCCAATACTTTTCTAACCAGACATGCTCCACGTGTTCGTAAACCTTTTCTTCAAACACACCACCACAGGAAAGAATAGTTCTGCGGCTGGCTTCGTTTTCCACCAGGCAGGATACCATAACGCGCTGCAAACCTAAAGTTTCCTTACAATATTGCAGCGCCATCTTCAACATCTTTTTGGCATAACCTTTTCTTCGTTCCGTAGGCCGTACGGAATAACCGATATGGCCCGCAAACTTTTGCAAATACTCATTTAATTCATGCCGTACCTGCAGCATACCGTAAATCCGGCCGGTATCCGTATCCGTAAGTACAAACTGGGTGGCAGGAACTTTATTTTCCGGAACAAGCTTTGGATTTTCCATCAAAGCGTTATGCTTTAACCACTCTAGTGGTTCCTCCGTACGCCGGAGTGCTCCGGTTCCGTCCATGGAACTGCCGGCCAAAAGCATTTCTTCCCGGTAGGATCGGATTTCCGCCGCAAAGGATGCATCCGGCTTTACCAATATAACGTTTTCCTTACCCCAGTGTACCATATTTTTCCCTCAATTTCTATCTTTCTAACATTGGTTCTCCAAATGCAATCTTTTTCCACTTGCCCTTTAAGTAGAATATAGTTGTAACAATCGCGCCAAGCAACCAGGAGCAAAGCAGGGACACGAAAACCATTCTCCGGTCACCCTGCGGAAGTTCTGCCGTTTTGCTAAAATGAACCAGTAAGTAAGCAAGCGGCACTCTCACGCCAACTGTTGTAAACAAAGAAATCCACATTGGTGTCAGGGTGTCTCCGGCGCCTCGCATAACGCCGGATAAGCTCTGGGTTACCGCCATGGCAATATAGCCTGCCGCAATGATACCCATCAGATTACGGCTTAATTCCACCAGTTCCGTTGTGTCGGTGAAGATGCCCATTAACTGCTTACCAAACAATAAAATTAAACCGGTCATTACCGAGGAAGTAAGAACCGCAACCAGAGTACCCTGTTTTGCACCCTGAACTACCCTGTCTTTCTTACCTGCACCTACGTTCTGACCTGCATATGTAGTCATTGCGGTACCAAAGGAGAAATTTGGCAGCATGGCAAAACCGTCCACACGCATAACAATAACATTTGCCGCAATGAACATTTCACCAAAGCTGTTGGTTAAAGACTGTACCGTAATCATAGCCAGGGACATAATTGCCTGGGTCAAGCCGGATGGCAGACCAAGCTTGATTACTCCCATAGAAAACTTTTTATTTAATTTCATGTACTTGATGCCCATGTCAAAGTGTTCCATCATCTTCGTCAGACGACGGTAGCAGAGAACGGCAGAAGCCGCCTGGGCAATAATGGTAGCCCACGCTACACCTGCAACACCCATATTGAACTGTGCCACAAACAGCAGGTCCAAAATAATGTTAATAATAGTTGCTACCAGCAAATATACCAGAGAAGAAAAGGCATCGCCAAGACCACGTAAAATACCGCCGAGAATATTGTAATACGCACTTCCGATACAGCCTACCAGTAAAATCAAAAGGTATCCATGACACCAGTCCAGAATACTTTCCGGTGTTTTTAACATAACCAGAAGCGGACGGGTTACAAACACCGCCAGCACCATAATAATGCCGGATGCAATGGCGGTCAGGGTAATACAGTTACCAACCGTATAGGAAAGTTCTTCTCTTTGCTTGGCTCCAAAATACTGGGCAACCAAAATTCCGGCACCCATACTGATACCAACGAATAAAACCAATAATAAGTTCAAAATCGGAGCGGAGCTTCCTACCGCAGATAACGCATTATCGCCTACATACTTACCAACCACAATACTGTCTACCGTACTATAGAGCTGCTGCGCAATATTACCGATTAACATCGGCAGGGTAAACATTACAATCTGTTTCCACGGTACACCCACCGTCATATCCGTTGCTTTAAATAACTTCTTTATGCTATCTAACATTAATTTATCCTTCCTTACTTTTTGTTTGCCGGTTCCACATTGATGCTCTTGCCCTTAATCTTGGCATTCTTCATGACCTGAATGACCTCGGCGGCATACTCTCTCGGAACCTCAACAAAGGTATATTTGTCGTACATATCGATGCTGCCGATTAACTTGCCCGGCATACCTGTTTCTCCCGCAATGGCGCCTAAGATATCCCCCGGACGCACCTTCTGTTTCTTTCCTAAATTAATAAACAAACGCACCATTCCTGCTTCTGCACCGGTGTCGCCAAACTCCATGCCCTTCTCCTGCTCTAAGGAAGCATCGGAGTCACCCATCTGCATTTTCAAAAAGGCTGCAGCCACCTCTAGCGAGGACATATCGAATTCGTTTACCTTGTCTTCAATAATGCGCATCATGTCGTCCAAATCATTATTCTCAATTACCTCAATGACCCGGTCCATGATTTTTTCTGCCTTAATGGCACTGACATCATTTAAAGAAGGAATCGGTTGCAAATGCACTTTGGTTTTACAGAACCGCATAATATCCTTCAACTTGTAGATTTCACGGCCTACCACAAAACTGAATGCCCGTCCGGTTCTTCCGGCACGGCCTGTTCTGCCGATACGGTGTACATAATATTCATCATCCTGCGGAATATCGTAATTGAACACTGCCTCCACGTCATCTACGTCGATACCTCTGGCTGCCACATCCGTTGCCACCAGAATATCGGTTTTACCGCTGCGGAAGGTTTCCATCACGCGGTCACGCTGCACCTGCTTTAAATCTCCGTGCAGGGCTTCCGCAAAATAGCCGCGGAGCTGCAGGGCGGAAACCAGTTCATCCACCTGCTTCTTTGTATTACAGAACACCAGGGAAAGCTTTGGGTCGTACATATCAAGCAACCGGCAAAGCACTTCCAGCTTGGTATTTGGTCTGACTTCATAATAATACTGTTCAATTTTCGGAACGGTGAGTTCCTTTTTAACTACTTTAACCAGTGCGGCATCCTTCTGATAGTTTGCCACAATATCCATAATCGGTTTTGGCATGGTTGCGGAAAACAGTAATGTCTGACGTTCTTCCGGTAAGTCCTGTAAAATAGTTTCAATATCCTCACGGAAGCCCATGTTTAACATTTCGTCCGCTTCGTCCAATGTAATCATTTTTACCTGGTCCATTTTTAAAGTATGACGGCGCATATGGTCCATCACACGACCCGGCGTTCCGATAACAATCTGAACTCCGCCCTTTAAAGAACGGATTTGCTTGGAAATATCCTGACCGCCGTAAATCGGCAGCACCTTGATGCCATGTAAAAATTTTGCCAGCTTTCTGATTTCTTCTGCTACCTGAATAGCCAGCTCTCTGGTTGGACAAAGAACTAAAGCCTGCAAGGCTCTGCTCTTTGGATTTATCATCTGCAGCATCGGAATGCCAAAGGCTGCTGTTTTACCTGTTCCGGTCTGGGCCTGACCGATAATATCCCTGCCTTCCATCACTACCGGAATGGCTTCTGCCTGAATCGGTGTCATCTCCTCAAAGCCCATTTCCTGCACGGCACGAAGGATTGGTGCCGCCAGCTCCATCTCGTCAAATCTCATATATTTTTTCACGTCTCCATTTCTATATTACCTAAATAATTAGTTTATCATTAATTAGTAATAACGTCAAGAAAAGTAACGGTTTTGAACCATTTTGAACTTTCGATTGATAACCTTTGTAAAAATTGAACTTCTAGCAAATTTAATATTGAACTTTTTATCATCCTATAGTATAATTCCTCATATGATAGATTTGGGAAAGGAGACCAACTATGAAAAGTCAATAGGAAAATAAATAGTTTTCAAAAAAGTTTATGACTAAAAAAGTGTATAGGAAATAAAGCTCCCAAAGGGCGCTTATAAAAATTAAATATAGTTGAACAGGTAAAGACTTAGGCT
>JAGBCB010000056.1 GCA_017938145.1 Lachnospiraceae bacterium | reverse complement strand
CAGACCAGAGATTTGCCTCCACCTTCCTTCAGATTTCACCTCACGATGAACACCCTTGGTCTTGGCTGTATCCTTCCCACTACTAGGGCGGATTAGGGACTTTCACCCGTTAGAAACGTGCGCCGCTAGGCGCACACACAAAGGAGCCGGTGTAAAAACCGACTCCTCTTCTTTTAGCCCAGTTCTCCCGGAATATCATGCAGCAGTACTTCCACTTCTGCATCGGTCAGACGCTTCTTTGCAATATCCGCATTAACTTCCTCCATACTTGCAAATTCAGCCAACACCTTATAACCAAGCATGGTTATTTTTTCTCTGGAGAAATCATCCTCAAAGTCGGACACCAGCGGAACAATGGAACTGCTGTAGTGACTCAGCACCGGATTTCCGCAGCAGGTGACCTGTTCAAATCCTCCCTCTGCATAAGTGTTTTCCTTGCAGATGCCGGTGGCAACAAAGGAACCAAGTTTTAAGAACTTTCCTTCACAAACCGCCCAACGGATTTTCGCCAGCAGATTACCGACATAGTACTTGCCCTCGTAGCCCTTGGTGTTATGCAGAATCAGCCAGCTGCGTTCCATGGAGAAATCCTGCTTGGCGCCTACCTTAAGCTCCACTTCCGTAACTAATGGCGCTTCCTCGTAGGATAAACCTAAATCTGCAGCCTTTTCACCACGTAAGGCGTACCGCATACTTTCTATACGCTCTTCATTTTCTTCATTACTCTTCCATAATTCATATAATTTGGACGCATCCTCCATATAATAAATCGCAATCTTATTCTCTTTTGTTCTATCGTTTAATTGTACCTTATGCATACTGCACCTCGTTTCCTGCCGTATTTTTGGAGTATAGTTTTTCTTACTATTATTTATCGCTTTTTTTGAGATTACAATATCCAAGTGTCCGGCCTCTCAAACGATAGATGTACGGACGGGATGGACAAGCGAAATCTCATTTCGTTTGCTCCAGCCGGGACGTACAGATGTCGGAGGAGGCAGACGGACACGGATATTGTAACTCAAAAAAATATAAAAATAAACTAACTAAAACTATACTCCAAACTCCGGCAAAATTCAACTAACAAAATCACACCAAAACCAACCTTTTCGTATCGTTTTTACACATACTCTTATGCTATACTGAATTCAGCTAAATTATTCAACAACTTTTTCCCACCAAAAAACATTGAATAAAAAAGTATATGGGAGGTTTACACACATGAAGCAGAAAAAATCACACGCCGTTGGCGCTTTTGCCATGGCAGCCGTTTTAACGGCACAGCTGCTCGCCGCACCGTTAACCGGTGTATTTGCGGCAGAAGAAACTACCGATTCCGGCCTCGCTTACTTCGTAGACTGTGGTGACTTTGATATCAGCACCTTGTCCGAAGGCGACAAATTCGGTATTTACAACACGGTCACCGACCAGGTTTACGGAAAAGACCCCGGTACCGGCAAAACATGGGGCATTGTAGATACCGTGTCCGACCCGTTAAAGAACGGTACATCCAACAGCACGCCAAATGCGGCTTACACCGACAATACCTGGCCAAACGAATGGATGACCGGTGACGGTGTGGACAAAACCCAATCCAGCCGTTATACCAAAAACCAGTTTGAAAACGGTATGCCCCGGGTTTTAGACTACAGCTTTGAACTTCCAAACGGCACTTATACCGTGGAACTGTTCTTTGCAGACCCTTGGAGTGTTTCCGCTGCTCCTACCGCCACCTTCGAAGGAACGGTTACAGCAAAGGATATTGTTACCCTGACAGAATCCAAATCCGAGGTTAACGTTACAGACGGCTTCCTGGATATCCATATTACCTCTGACAGCGCCTGCATCAATCTGGCGTACATTAAAATTTATCAGCCGGGCGCAGCTGCCGGAACCACCAACGAACCTACAGGAGAAACAACCATGACTGACTTTACTACTTATGAAGCTTACAACTTAGAGCAGGTAGACGTAACCGATGCCTACCTCACCAACGCAGAATCAAAAGACATTGACTATCTCTTATCCTTGGATGTGGACCGCTTACTGGCAGGCTTCCGCGAAACCGCCGGCGTTGATATGAAGGGCAAGGCCCGCTATGCCGGCTGGGAAAACATGCTCATCGGCGGACACACCATGGGCCATTATCTCACCGCTGTAGCACAGGCTGTGGCAACCCTTCCTTCCGAGGATTCCAGAGACTCTGAATTAGCAAATCGTTTAACCTATGTTATTGATGAATTAAAGGTATGTCAGGACGCTCTCGGCACCGGTTTTATTTTCGGCGCAACCATCAAGAATAAAAACAATGTAGAGCTCCAGTTTGACAACGTGGAAAAGAACTTAACCAACATCATGGACCAGGCCTGGGTGCCATGGTACACCATGCACAAAATCCTGCAGGGTGTCGTTGATGTTTACAAATACACCGGCAACGAAACCGCACTGGAAGTTGCCAAAGGTCTCGGTACCTGGGTTTACAACCGTACACAGACCTGGTCCTCCTCCACCCACCGCACCGTACTTAACATCGAATACGGCGGCATGAACGACTGTCTGTACGACCTTTACGCAGCCACCGGTGAGGATATCTTTGCCGTTGCTGCCCATGCCTTCGATGAGGATACCCTCTTTGAAGCCGTTAAAACGGGCAGGAAGGACGTTTTAACCAACCGCCATGCCAACACTACCATTCCGAAGTTTATCGGCGCTCTGAACCGCTACGTGGCCACAAACGGAAAAACAATTAACGGTGAAGTAGTGGATGCGTCCGCTTATCTGGAATATGCACAAATTTTCTTTGATATGGTATTAGAACGCCACTCCTACATCACCGGCGACAACAGCGAATGGGAGCACTTCGGCAGCGACTACATTTTAGATGCAGAGCGTACCAACTGTAACTGTGAAACCTGTAACGCTTATAACATGTTAAAATTCGCCAAGGCTCTTTACATGGCCACCGGCGACACTAAGTACTTAAACTACTACGAAAACACCTTCTACAATACCATCCTCTCCTCCCAGAATCCGGAGAGCGGTATGACTACTTATTTCCAGCCGATGGCTACCGGTTACTTTAAAGTATACACCACTGCCACAGGCAGCTTCTGGTGCTGTACCGGTTCCGGTATGGAAAACTTCACAAAGCTGGGCAACGCCATTTACTATGCAGGCAGTGACAGCATTGTTATCAGCCAGTACTTAAGCTCCGTACTTACCGACGAAGCAAAGAACGTAAAGCTTACCATGAATGCAGACATTCCGGCAAGCGACAAGGTGACCGTTACCGTAAATACTTTAGACGGCAGCACAGACGTGGCAGAAAAAATTCTTTTCCGTTTACCTGACTGGCTGGCGGTTGAAGCATCTGCCTTAGTTTTCTGCCCATATGACAGCGCACTTCCGGCAACCGTGGAAGTAACCGAAAACTACGTTATCGTAAGCGGCCTCCATAACGGCGACACCATCTCCCTTACCCTGCCGATGAACATCACCGTGCACGGTCTGCCGGACAACGATTCTGTATTTGCCTTCAAGTACGGTCCTATCGTACTTTCCGCAAAGCTTGGTACCACCGACATGAGCACCACCTACACCGGTGTCAGCGTACTTATTCCTGCTGCCAAGCTCATTGAAGAAGAATACATCAGCGACGGTAACGACACCGTTTCCGTTATTAACGGTTCCGTTGCCGACTTTATGGCTAACATCAACGACAACCTGGTGAAAACCGAAGGCAAGTTAGAATGGACTCTGGAAAACACCGATGCCAACCTGACCTTCGTTCCTCATTACAGCCAGCACAAAGAGCGCTACGGCATTTACTTTAACTTCGAAAGCAACTCCGGTGCATTCAATGTCAGCCGCTACTTAAGAGAATTAGAAGACAACCGTTTTGCGGCTGCGTTACTCGATACCGTACAGCCGGGCTACGGCCAGTACGAAAACGACGAGCTCCACAACATGACTGAGCTGGGAACCGGCTCCACCGGTGCTACCGGCAACGGCACCAGCCGTCTTGCCAATGCAGGTGGTTCGTTCATCTATACCATGTATGTTGATCCGAACTTTGACAATGCTTTAGAGCTTACCTTAAAGAAGGAAGACAACGGCAAGTCCCTGCAGATTTTAGCCGGCGAAGAGATTATCTACAACGAAACTTTGGCTTACAAGGGCACAGAGGAAGAATACTCCATCCGTATCCCGGTAACCAAAGAGGTGCTGGCAAAGACAGCCACTGCCCTTGGCAAACAGCATCCAATCACCGGAAAGGACGCTTACACCGTAACCCTGACCTTTAAGAGCGGTAACGAGGAAGCTTCCGCAAGAATCTGCAATTATGCGTATATGACAAAGGCTTATACCAAAAATACCGGTTTAACCCTGACTGCCGATGCAGGTGAATTAACCAAGGCAAACAACACCTTCTATGAACTGGTGCTTCCGGAAGACGTGGAAACCCTTACTCTTAACCTCACACCGGAGGATGGATTCGGTTACATCCGCGTAAATAACTCCGTCATCCGCGGCACCCATACCGTAGATATGACCAAAGCAAATTTCCTGACACTGGAAATCCTGGTTTACGGCGAAGACCATAAGACCTCCACCGGATACCTGCTCCGCATTGAGCAGCCGGCAACCAACCGTACCGATGTAGACCCTGACCTTGCTTACTTTGTTAACTGTGGCGACTACGACGTAACCACCCTTTCCGATGGCGATCTCTTTGGTATTTACAACGGCGTTACCGAGCAGATTTATGGAATTGACCCGGTTACCGGTAAAAAGTGGGGTCTGGTAGATACCGTTTCCTCTCCACTGAAAAACGGTACCGCAAGCAATCCGGGCATGACCAACACTGTGTTTACCGATAACACCTGGGCACTGGAAACCAATTCTTCCCTGTCGGATGCAAGCCCTAAGACCGCAACTAACCGTTACACCAAGAACCAGTACGAAAACGGCATCGCAAGAAACTTAAACTATAAGTTTGCCCTCCCGGTAGGCACCTACACCGTTGAACTTTACTTCACCGACCCATGGAACTGCTCCAAGAATCCTATCGTCTCTCTGGAAGGACATCAGGTATTAAAGAACGTTCCTATGAACCAGGCAGTAACTGCACAGGTACAGGTAAAGGACGGCGAACTGGATTTAGAAATTACTTCTCCTGCCGCAACCCTGTGCTTAAATCTTTGCTACATCAAGATTTATCTGCCGGAAGAATTAAAAGTGACTCCTACACCGGAACCAACCGCTACTCCTGTTCCTACCGAAGCTCCGGAACCTACCATTGCTCCTGAAGAACCGACAGAAGCTCCTGCAGAGCCAACCGAGGCACCTGCAGATACCAACACTTCTGCTGATTCCAAGAGCGGTTCCGCTCTCCCTTGGATTGCAGGCGGTGCCGCAGTACTTGGCGCCATTGCCGGTGCATTAACCTATTTCTTCAAGAAGAAAAAAAAGTAATTTAACATACCTCGTCCCTCAAAAAAAGAGTTCCCACAGCACTACACTGCGGGAACTCTTTTCTCATATGGTCCTTATCAATACAAATTAGTAATTTTCTGCACCAAGCTGTTCAAACAGGCGGTCAATAACAAACTGCGGAATTTCATCTTCCCTGAAGCGGAACCGTTCGCTCCAGCCAATAATTCCTTCTCCTGCCAGCAGTTCTTCATAGGTGCCGGTCTGCATTTCAAAATAAATCTCTACATTTAAGAAAGTTTCATAAGTCGGGAACGGACCGAACTCATTTCCGTAGCTTCTGTATATCAGATGCTTCTTAATTTCTGCAATTTCTGCCGGGTCGGTAAATTCCACTACGATATCCTGGTAATATTCCGGTGATGCAACCGTAGGCGGATAGTAACCGTACTTTTCATAGTAAATCTCGTAGTCTTCATAACCCACCGATTTTTCATCATAATAATTCTGCACGTCCTCTTCCGGCACTTCCATACCCAAAATACGCTTCAAATCGTTCTGGCTTCCACTGTAATGAATACTGATGGAATTTACATTGGAAGCATCGGCAATTCCCTTCATCTGATAACCGCTTACCCGTAACAAATCCAAGGTACGGATCATTTCAGGGTATACCAGGAAGTTGGTACTGTCGTCATATTTACCACCCTCTTCTTCGATGGTAAACACCACTGTCAATTCTCCGATTGGTGCGGAATTCTTCAAGTCATCAAAGGTCATGGCAAGCAAATCCTCTTCGTAAGCTTCTAAAACAGCCTTGCCGTTTAACTGCATATTTCCTGCCTTAATGTTAACCGGAGAATAAATCTCGATATTTTTAATATTCACATTTGTCTTTAATAAGCCAAACACCGGATGAACCGCACTCTTGTACTCGTTGTCGTTATAAATCTGCTCCAGCAAATCCATAACCGCATAGTAATTATATTCATATTTGCGGATAGTCTCGGAACCGTCCTTTAAGGTGTAACGGATGATGAAGCTGGTAGGGTTATATCTTTCTTCACTGCTGTTACCGTAAATATCCTCTGCTGTAACGTAATTGTAACCATAGTCAAAGAACCGTTCTGCACGATGTTTTCCTGCGTCCTTAGTCAAAATTTCTGCCAGTTCGTACATAGCGTCAATGTTGGTCACTTTCATATTTTCCAGTGCATAATCCACCGGACCGATCCAACCGTTTTCATCATAGTAGGAACCGCCAAAGCGCATCTCGCTGCTGATGACTGCCATGTTTTTTATCTGATTCTTCTTTGGAAGATAGGAATCATAACCAAACACATCAAACATAAAGAGAACCGGAATGACTGCAGCCAGCACCATAGTAACGAGCATCTGCACCTTATGGGACAGGCACTTTTTAATGTCGCCCTTATAAAAGGCTTCGATAATACCGTGGCAAAGGAAACCGCCCAGCAGACCGCCGAACACCAGCCATAATACGGAGGTTGTAAAACCGTAATCATACTGGATGGAAAAGAACAGCATACCAACCAGAATGCCCACAGGAACCGCAATCATAAAGCGTACAACCGGTTCCGTAGCCTTAAATGCCATGGCCGTATCTGCCTTTTCACTGGCGCGCTTTTTGTAAAGCCACAGATTTAATGCAACGAGTGCTGCCGCAAATACCAAAAATGCTAAAAATTCCAGCCAGAATCTGCCATCCCCGTTGATTTCATTCACCAGACTGAAATAGTAGCTGAACGGAGAAAACCAACGTGTTACGGAAAGCGCAATATCAAAGTCCATACCACTGTTGTATGCGGTAATAAAAAAGGTATCCTTTAACAACCAGAACAGTGCGTATACTGCCGGAGCATATAAATTCACAATGCAGATGCCAAAGAAGGCAATAACCAGCTTACCGGTTAACATCATGGCAAGAATACCTGCCAGATACATAATCAGGTAGCCCATCAGGTGAATTAAAAACATGAACAGACCACAGAAGAAAATATCCCAGGTCATCACACCGTAAATGAGACACAGTACATAAGTGTACAGCAGGCCTACCAGATACGGCAGGGCATAAATCAGTACACCGTTTACCAGACGCACCGCAAAAATCTTTTCGCGCTTTACCGGCAGACTGTGGTAAAAGTCCATCTGCTTTCTGGAATGCAGGTACGCAAAACCGTTCATGGCGCAGATAATGGCACCAATGATGGCCACCGCCATAAACCATGGGAAAAAGCTGTAAAAGTCCTCACACAAATTGGAAGACACCATCTCAATGAACTGAGCCTTGGTGTAACCATAGTTTACCCTGCTGTAGCGGCCCACATAGTTCTGGACTATCATGGTAAATGCCACGCCAAAGGTTCCGAAAAATACTAAGGAGGAAAGAATCAGCGTCCACAATCTTCTGTGGAGGTCTTCCTTTAACAGGTTAAAAAATGAGTTTCTTGATGTCATAGCCTGCCACCTCCGTTTCACTGATAAAGATTTCTTCTAAGCTAAGCGGCAACAGTTCCATAAAGATTGGATTTGCCGTCTGAATTTGGTTGCGGATATCGTCCGCATTGCCCCTTGCGGTAATAGTATACAGGGAGCCGCGGATTTCTTTTTTCACCACATCGATGCTCTGCAGCACCTCTTCGATATTACTGTCTGCCTTAAAAGCGCACTGCACCTTGTGGATATTTACTTTCATGTCTTCCAGTTCTCTGGATAACAGCACGCCGCCGCGGTGTAAAAGTCCTACGTGGTCGCAGATATCCTCCAACTCACGGAGGTTGTGGGAAGCGATAACCGGAGTTAAGCCTCTCTCTTCAATTTCCTGGGCGAAAATACTCTTTACCGCCTGACGCATTACCGGATCAAGGCCGTCAAAGGTTTCGTCGCAGAATAAGTACTTAGTACCTGCGCAGATGCCACAAATCACGGACAGCTGCTTTTTCATACCCTTGGAGAAGGTTGCCACCTTTCTCTTTTCATCTAAATCAAACTGGGCCAGCATCTTTCTCATGCGGTTTTTATTAAACTTCGGATACACCACGCTGTAGTAGCGCATCAGTTCTTTCGGTGTAGTGTTGGCAAAGAAATACTGGTCGTCGGAAATATAGAAAAATTCCTGCTTTGCCGCCGGGTTCTCATACACCGGCATATCATCTAACGTAATGGTTCCGTTGTCCGGGCGGAATACCCCTGCTGCCATACGCAGGAAGGTGCTCTTACCGGCGCCGTTGGTACCAATCATACCAAACACGGAGCCTTCGCGGATTGTCACGGAAACATTATCCACAGCCAGAATATCCCCAAAGGATTTGCTGACGTTTTTAGCTTCTATCATACGGTTCATTCCTTTCTTAGTTTTTTTGATTCTGAATATAGGTACTTGTTTTCTCCTATCCCCATCATCACTGCTGTGAGTAAAACTGTTTCACAAGCTCTGTAAATTCATTCTCTGTCATATCTGCCTTTTTTGCTTTTTTCACAAGCTCCAGCAACTGCGGCTTTAGTTCTTCTTTTTGTTTGTCCTTCAATGCGTTGATGCCTGCCACGAAATTTCCCCGGCCTTTCACGCAGTAAATGACGCCCTGGCGCTCCAGTTCTGCATAGGCACGCTGCACCGTGTTTGGGTTAATGGACAGGTCCATAGCCAGCTCTCTGACGCTTGGCAGCTGCTCATCTGTTGCCAAAACACCCAGCAGAATCAGGTCTTTCATCCGTTCAATAACCTGTTCATAAATCGGACGCCGGTCCGCATAATCTAACGTTATCACGGAATTCCTCCTTTCAAGTGTACTAACACTCTTAATACAGTTAATATACTACCATAGTACAGTAATGATGTCAAGGGAGTTCAAAAAAACTTAAGAAATTAGATTTGTCAATGACAGAATTGGAACATTTTCCGAAAAAAACGGACAGAATTGGAACATTTTAAAAAAATTAATGTTCCTATTCTGTCCTGGTCCTTATACAAAAATTATTGATATAATAGAAGATTAGCCTGCGTGGTTCAAATTATCAAACAGTTCCCCCACTGATTTTTCTGTAGCATCCGGCAAATAAATCATAAATCGACCTGTGGCATCCACTCCCTTATAAAACCATGCAAATTTATCCAGGTTTTCTCCGTAGGCAAACTGCACCCACCCGGTGGTCCAACCATTGTCCGGATAATAGGCGTAAAAGGAAGTTCTGGTTCCTTCCGGAATCTTTACCGCCTCAAAATCCTTATGGAATTCCTGCGACATATCCACCGGGGCCAGATAAGCAGTAAATGCCTTCGCAGATGTACTGTTAGCATTCTGCCAGTCAAGAAGCTCATACCGTTCCCGATCTACACGTTGTAATGTAGCATATTTATAGGATGCATTGTTCAGCTCATACTTTTGTACAGAAAAAGAGGTTTCCAACATATCCCGTCGTTCCCTGCAAAGAATGGTTCCATCTCCCGGTACAGAGATTTCATAGCCGTCTCTCTTTACCTGGGTTACTAATTCATTATAAGTCAAATGATTACTATAACCACCGTCTGATGTAAGTACTTCGCTCATGAAATTTCCGACACAGTATAATTTGTCTTCCACATAGCGGAACAAAGCAACTCCGGTCGGTGTATTTGGTCCCGGAAAGTAAATGCCGATTTCTTTAAATTTGTCGGAAGTATCCACATCAAATATATAGAAGCTGGTATTACCCACACCGGAAGACTCCCAAAATTCTTCCGCTATTTCCGGCTGATAAAATACCCGTTCATCGATTTTCAGATAATATAGCTTCTCCAAGGCATCCGCTCCATGAATTTTTCTCAAATCATTAATGCTGATATCTCCTTCATATCCCTCCAATCCAAAAGTCACGGCTTCTTGTAAACCATCACCATTTAAATCCACACTTACCGTACGCCCAAACGGCACCGGAAGAACTGTCTCCTCGGTACAGTTTCCCAGAAGCATCAAATCGCTTGGCGGAAGTGGCGTAGGCGTAATATTTGTTACTGCCGGTGTCGGAGTCGGCGTATACGGACCGTCTCCTCTCGGTGGGTTCGTCGGTACTACGGTTAGGCCTGGTGTCGCCGTAACCTTTGGCGTCGGAGTCGGTCCCATAACCAACATTGGTCTTTTCTCCTTTACGAAAAAGCACCCCGCAACCGCTGTCAGGCAAAGCAGCATTGCAATCGCAATCAGCCATCTGCCCGGTTTTTTATATTGCAAAATGCCGGTAATTCTCTTTTTCACATCCATTTCCCCAAAGGCAAGGGGATTGGAAATGCCAAACTTCCGGTCCACACTGCATTCTAACAATGCCTCTGCATAGCCCTTCCGGTCTTCCGGAGAAAATCCACCGATGACACGTTCATCACAGGCACGTTCCACATCTTTGCAGAACATCACATAGGCCACCCAGATAAGCGGATTGAACCAATAGACGGAAAGCAGCACGTAACCGATGATTTTTGTGTAATTATCGCCTCTGGCAATGTGTGCTTTCTCATGTTCCACCACGTACTGTATTTGAGCCTCTTCCATGTTGGTAGGCAGATAAATCTGCGGATTCCGCCAGCCAAACAGAAACGGCGTCTGCAGGCCCTCGCACAGCCAGATGTTATCCTCATATGGGATGGCGTTCTTAACCAGGCGCTTTACCCTGATGCAACAGAAAACGCCATATCCCAATAAAATCACTATACCAAGCAGCCAAAGCACAAACAACACCGGCGTTACGGAGCCTAAGAGTGCCCGCCAGTCTAAACGGAATGTGGCATTGGCGATTCCCTCCGGAACCGGAGTCGGAAATGCTGCTATGTAATAATCGCTCTCATTGATGCTGTCTGCATCCGATATGACTGTATGATGCTCCTCCACCAGTTCTGCGTAAATGTCGGTTACCGTCCCGGATGCTTTCGACGAATCATTGAGATAATAATCCTCCGATTCATCAATTTCGGTTATCTTCACCTTTTCTATTACATTTCCTTCGGAATCAAGCTGCGCCTTCTCTATGGATATTAATTCCGAATAAATTTCTGTGTACTTATACTCTTCCTCCCCGGACCACAGGGTCTGGAGATTTGGTGCCCAGGCAAACCCGGTTTCGAAAGAAAACGGAACTACCAACCGGACTGCCACAATGGCCCAGAGCAGACAGAAATATTTTGCAGGCAGCTTACGGAAAACCAGACGCACCAGCAAAATTCCCAGGGTCAGTGCTCCCGCCTGCAGGCTCAGTTCCAATAATTTTAATAAAAATGCACTCATAGGATGTTCCTCCCTTCCGGATTACTCCTCATAGTCCTTAATCATCTTACGGAGCGCTTCCACGTCCTCTTTTTTCAGCTTTGCCTTTCTGGTAAATGCCGCCAAAAACTGCGGGATAGAACCGTCAAAGGTTTTTTCCACCAATTCTCCAAGCTCGGTATCCTGCACCTCTTCCTTGGTTACCAGGGAGCGCACCATGGTGTTTTCATTTACCACCACGCCCCGCTCCGATAATCTGCGGATAACCGTGTATGTCGTTGCTTTGCTCCAGTCCAGACGCTCCTTGCAAAGAGCCACCAGCTGGGTGCTGTTTACCGGTTCATTCTCCCATAAAATCTGCATAAAACGATATTCACTCTCAAATATTTTTGGTGTGGACATAGAAATTCTCCTTTCATTGTATCAACTATTTCACGCTCTTTGGTTTAACAAGTTCAACCTTTTCTTGTTTTGAGTTTAACGCATTAAACCTCGTTTGTCAACAAAAACTTTTTCCTTGCCTAATATTATGATCCACTGTATAATAAAGGAAAGTGTTTTGTTCAGAAAACTTTTAGTAAACTTAGGAGGTAAACTATATGGTCGTTGTCTTGATAGCTTTAGGACTTATTCCATTTGCCCTTGGAGGACTTTTGCAGTGGATTTTATCCTTGAACAATTTTTTACTCGCACCGGCTGTTCTGATTGTCATCTCACTGGTTACTTTGCTGATATGGGGAATTCTGGCCTACCTGATTAAGCCATACATAAAATCCACAACAAAAGTAATGCTGGGAATGCATGTTATTCCTCTCCTTGTGTTACTCCTGCATGGAATCCAGGGACCGGTTTTACACCAATACTGGCCAAACTTTTTAGGACTACTTACCCAGATTTACTACCTGCCATTGGTCCGCGTCGGTTCTATTCTTACCAGTTGGATGGGCACTTCCATGTTTCTCATTTGCCTTGTTTCCTTCCTGTTGATGGTTGGAGTTTCCTTTGCCGGCTGCAAACTGAATAAAAAATAAAACAACAGGGCGCATCACAAAACAACCTCAAACGGGTTATTTTACGATACGCCCTTGTTTATTACTTCTTTTTATTTATCCCTTCAGAAACTTTCCTGATAGTTAAGTACGGTTTTTGCGGTTTTCATGAATTACAATTCCCCATAAACCTGCCACGCCTAAGATTCCCATTCCCATCCATAACTTGTCACTTCTAAACAAGCTGTCTGCCGGTAACTGCGGGAGTACAACATACCCAATCATAATAAACAGCGCACACACCAATGTTACCACAAAAGTAACGATACACCTGCGCCTAACTACAAGCTTCTTTTCAACTTCCGCATAATCTGCAACCTTGCGCAACGTTTCTTTTTCTTCTTTTTTCATACTCTCACTTTTCCTTTCCCCATCAATGATTTCCTTGATGTCAACCTCATAGAAATCCGCCAGCTCCACTAAAATACCCAGCTCCGGCATAGTATTGCCGTTTTCCCACCGGGATACACTTCGGGAGGATACACCAAACTGTTCTGCCAGTTGCTCCTGCGTCAATTCTTTTTCTTTCCGTAATTCTCTTAAGAAACCTCCGATTTTCACCTGGTCTATCATTTTGCTGTCTCCTTTCGCTGTCTATTATTACTGAACCGGCACTAAAATGCCACGTCACAAAGTGAGAAATGACGTGTTTTTCACCGGACACTTGTGTCTATAAGCGCTTTTTTGCTTTCTCTTTACTTTTCATTGTCATTCCGACATCCCTATTTCGTCCCTTAATGCTAAAATCTTTTGCTCAATCTCTTTTATGACAAATTTAAACTCTTCATCCGATTTTCCCGTTGGGTCTTCCAAGCCCCAATTATCATCAAAGGTTCTTCCGATGAACGGACATTTCACGTTGCATCCCATGGAGATTGCCACATCAGGATTCGGAATATCCGTTATCAGCTTCGAATACTGTGTCTGCTCCATATCTATTCCGTACAGTTCCTTCATAATACGGACTGCATCCTGATTGATTTGCGGTTTTGTTTCCGTTCCCGCCGAAAACGATTCAAAAACATCGGATGCAAAATGTTTTCCCAAGGCTTCCGCAATCTGACTCCTGCAAGAGTTATGCACACAGATAAAGGCTACTTTTTTCTTACAAACATGCTTAAACAATTATCTTTCCTCTTCTTTCTTGCGCGGTGAATAGAAAAAACGCCCTGCCGGAACATAAAGTTTGATATGTACCCAGAATTCTGGACACATTGATTTATGAATTAGGCACAGCAATACATGGATGCTTCCCTGTATTTTACAGGAGGCATCCATTTTGTTTTTGCCTGAATTCTTTCGTTATTGTAATAGTTTATATATTCGT
>JAGBCB010000041.1 GCA_017938145.1 Lachnospiraceae bacterium | reverse complement strand
TTGATTCCTCGAAACAAACGAATTGAGAAATATAAAGAGAAATGGTGTGCATAAAAAAACGACCGCACAATTTTGTACGGTCGTTCGCCAGCACTTCATTTTAGATATTTAACCTGTCTACTTGACAGGGGGCATATCAAACCGGGCTCTTTTACACTTTAGGGGAATAATCTATGTAAGATTTTAGTTAGTTGGCAATTTTGTTCATTTTAATCTTTACAACAAAAATTATCAATATTATAATATAGTACGGGGAATTTAAAAACAAGTTGCACTTTTGGTAAAGTGTCAACGGGGGAGGATAATCAAATGAAACAAGTACCGTATCGTCTGGCGGAGGCATTAAAAAATATTTGTAAGAGAAAATCATTGGAAAATATAACGGTAAGCCAGATTGCCCAGGAAGCAGGAGTTACCAGACAGGTGTTTTACCATCATTTTGATGATAAATTTGAGCTGGCATCCTGGATTCATTATGTACATTTATACCGGTCGGTAAAGGCTGCTTTGGAAGAGGATGCAGGACAGATGTGGCGGTTAACGTTCAAAAACTGGCTGCGCCAGCTGATTGAAAACAAGGAGTTTTATATGAATGCATTTCAATCGGTATCCCAAAAGGAATTTCAGAGGAATATCCGGGAGTTCTTTTACGGTGCGTACCGATGGCAGATGATGAAAAGCCTGAACCGGGAGTTGAAGGAAGAAGAGGCTTTTGTCCTGCGTACGTATATATACGGAGGCATGGAAACTGTGTATGAATGGATTGCCGGCGGAATGCTGATGTCAGCGGAACGTATGTTGGAATTGCAGGAGCTTTCCATGCCGGAAATAGTTAAGAAAGCGGTATTGTCCTACGAAAATGTTCCGTATGAGGAAGCTTTAAAAATGATGGAATCTTATATTTCAGAAGAGGGATTATTACAAGGGATTTTCTGATTTTTCGTTTATATCAGTGTGAAAATATTAGTAAACAGGCAAGCTTTTTGCGCATATTGCACAAAAAACGATGCCTGTTTTTGTTTATATCCACGAAAAAAGTGATAATTTTTTGGGGATTTTAGCAACTCTTTTCTAGTTGCGTTTTGGTAATGAGTATGTTAAAAAGAAAGCGTAAGGAGAGTATATAGTTTGTTGCACGTCGTAACGTGAAGAAAAGAGGTAAGTATGATTCGTAAATTTATACAGTGTAAAAACACAAAGGAACGTATGGAGCTGCTTGCGGCTACAAACATTGCTGATTGGACAGACGGTAATTTGAATACGATAATGGAAATCTTCGGTATGGAAGTTCCTGAGGGAGCAACCAAGGAAGATAAGTGGGATCTGATTATGATGTCCTTAAAGACAAAGGAAGCTGCAGAAATTGCAACTCTCGGACGTAAGGTTTTTACCGATGTCAAGGATGAGGTTAAGGAATACGCCGAGGAAGAACTGGAGCACTTAAGTGATTTAGCTGCTTATGTAAAAGTATGCGGCGAAAATATTGCAGAAAAATAGCAAAATAGAAAAGAGATATTCCGCATTGTTCCCTTTCTATGGGGAGGAACAGCTTTGGAATATCTCTTTTTATTTTGTGACTTATCTGCGTAACATTTCAGTGTAAGCAAGTAAGAATGGTCCAACGCCCTTAGCGTCGTCTTTTACGATTGGCTCGGACATGTAGTAGTCGTAGGTACCGTCACGCATCTGCTTGCCGCCGAGACCTGCAACCAGGCAGATACCGTCTAAGCTCATGTTGCCTTCTTCTGTGGTTAAGTAGCGGTCACAGATACCCTTGAATGCTTTTTCGCCGGCAACCGCAAATTCTTCAGGAAGGAAGCCGAGTCTGACACCTTTTAAGAATGCGTAGGATAAAATAGCACTGCCGCTGGTTTCTAAGTAGTTACGTTCGCGGCCAGGGAAGTTAGGAACCTGCCACCACATACCGCTTTCGTCCTGAAAGTTCTTTAAAGCATTCATGTAGTCGATGTATACTTCTTTTAATTTGTCGTAGTTTTCTTCACATACGGAGCGGTCACACTTATCTAAAGTATCAAGCAGGGCCATTGCATACCAGCCAAGGGCACGGAGCCAGAAGTTCTGGGAAAGACCGGTTACCTTGTCGCACCAGAACATTTCTCTGGAGCAGTCGTATGCATGGTAGTAAAGACCGGTTTTTTCGTCGCGGCACTTGTCCACTACATTAAAGAACTGGCTGAAAATATCATCGTAATTCTTTTTGTCATTAAAGCGGGTTTCGTATTCCATATAGAATGGCTGACCCATATACATGCCGTCTAACCAAACCTGCGCAGGATAAATTAACTTATGCCAGAAGTTGCCCTCGCGGGTACGTGGCTGGCGCTTAACCTGGGAATAGATAAGTTCGATGGCCTTACGGTATTTTTCTTTTCCGGTAAGGTCGTATAATTCAAACAGGGTTTTGCCTGCATTAACGTCGTCGATGTTGAATTTTTCTGGATTGTATCCGTCGATGGAACCGTCTTCTTTTACGCGGTGGCTGATGTAGCTTTCTGCAAAGTCGCGGTATTTTTCTTTGCCGGTGATGGAATACATTTCAAGGATAGCCTTAATCATGCAGCCATCGATATAATTCCAGTCGGATTTGATGCCCTGACGCTTTTTCTCGATATTCCAAGCAGGAAAATCTAAAGTACTTTTTTCCAGTAATTCATCAATATAAGCTTCGATGTGATTCTGATTCATAGGTAAACCTCCAATAAGTTTTCACTAATGTACTTATTTTAACACAAAATGAAAGCATTTTCAACACAAACTGACTTTTTTGAAAAAAGTGTGAATTATAGAAAACTGCTTTTCTTTTTATGAATTTTATGATATGATATGAAAGGTTCGCACTGTTTTTGAAAAACGGTGTCAAAAAGGGAGTTCCCAAACAGAAAGGAAATGCATTATGAAAAAGAAATTAATGGCAGTTTTGCTTGCAGGTATGATGGTTTTAGCAGCAGGCTGTGGCAACAAAGGAAAAGTATCCATCGGTGAATATAAGGGTCTGGCACTTACCAGTGTATCCCAGGCAGATGTGGATGCTGAAATTGCGACTATGTTAGAAAACATGGCGGAATATGTAGAAGTTGAACGTGCAGCAGCAGATGGTGATACAGTTAATATTAACTATACCGGTCTTTTAAACGGTGAAGCTTTTGAAGGCGGTACCGATGATTCCGAAACAGGCTTTGATCTGGTGCTTGGCTCCAACAGATTTATTGATGGTTTTGAAGATGGCTTAATCGGTGCGGTTGCAGGTGAAAAGAGAGACTTAGACCTCACATTCCCTGAAAATTATACCAATGCTGATTTGGCAGGCAAGGCAGTAGTATTCCAGGTAACAGTAAATGCTGTAAAGGAAAAAAGAGTTCCTGAGTTCAACGACGAACTCGTTGCAGAAAAGGTACCGGAGTATCCGACAGTAGAAACTTATACCGAGGCTCTTCGTGAAAATATGAACCAGACTACTTATTATGAGCAGGTAACCGAGCAGCTGATGGCTTCCAGTGAAGTACAAAAGTACAACGAAGCAGAAGTATTACTCCGCAAGGAAAGATTAATTGCTGAGTATACCAGCTATGCTGAATATTACGGTTCTTACTATGGTTTAGATACCGAAACCGCAATTACTTATTTCTTAGGTTTTGGTTCCATGGAAGCTTTTGAAGAAGAAATGGGCAAGTATGCTTACGAAGTAGAAAAGAACGCCATGATTATCGAAGAAATTGCAAAGATTGAGGGTATTGAAGTATCCGATGATCTGTATGCAACCGAAGTAGCAGAAATGGCAGAGTACTATGGCTATGAAACTGCAGAAGAATTTGAAGAAGCAAACGGCAAGGATAATATTGTGAATTCTATTTTATCCGAACTGGTTATGGACTTCATTATCGATAATGCAGTAATTACCGAGGCACAGTAATTCTAACAATGCAAAAACTTTGGGGGATGAGGAGGTTAGTTGCATGAAGTTAATTTATATTATTGTCAGCAGCGAAGATGATGACAGAGTAATGGAGCAGTTGAATAAAAACGGTTTTTCCGGCACAAAAATGGCCACTACCGGAAGTTTCCTGCGCTCCGGTAACACCACACTTTTAGTTGGTACCGAGGCAGAAAAGGTAGACAAGGTAATTGAAATTGTAAAGCAGGAATGCGGACCGAGACAGCGCATTACCGCAAACACTCCGCCAACGGTAGGAGCTATGAACAACGGATATGTTGCTTATCCGGTCATGGTTGATGTGGGCGGAGCCACCATTTTTGTGATGGACGTAGAAAAATACGTTAAAATATAAAATAACACCGCTGAGTGCTGTTTTTAGGGTAAGGCACTCAGCGGTGTTATTTTTATTTTACAGTTTTATTCTTCTTCATCACCCATGAGGTTTTCAAATTCTTCTTCGTCTAACAGTTCGTCGAAAGCATCGGCAACAATGTCAAATTCATCGTCATCCTCAATGTTCTGCACATCGATTTCGTCGCCGTTATCAATGAAACGGTACAGATAAATGTCATCCTCCGGTTCTGCGTCGGTTGGAATCAGTGCAATGTACATCTGCTCCTTGCCGTTAACTTTTGCAGGAAAGGTTGCAATGACATCACATAATAATTCGCTGTCGTCATCTAAAGTAAGGGTAATCTGATCGGTTGTTTCGTTATAATCCTTCATAAATAATCCTCCGGAATATTTGATAGTATTATTATAGTGGACAAACAATGCCCTTGTCAACGTTGGTTTATAAAATATGACCGAACTTTTGTTTGCACTGTGGAGCGTAATATGATACACTGAAAGAAGAGGAGGAATTGTCATGGAACGGCAAAAAGTTATTTTTCATATTGATGTGAATAGTGCTTTTTTAAGCTGGGAAGCGGTACACCGTATGACGGTGGAAGGCGAAACTGAGGATTTGCGTCTGGTTCCCTCCATTGTAGGCGGTGACAGGGAAAAACGCCACGGCGTGGTTCTGGCAAAGTCGACCCCTGCCAAAAAGTTTGGTATCACCACAGGAGAACCTATTACCCAGGCGTTGCAAAAATGTCCGGAGCTTTTGGTAGTGCCGTCAAGACACCATATCTATGAATATTATTCCTCTAAATTCATGGCAATATTACAGGAATATTCCCCGGTGGTGGAGCAATACAGCATTGATGAAGCCTTTATGGACATGACCGGTATGGAAAAGCTGTTTGGTGAGCCTGTAGCCTGCGCCCACCGGCTGAAAGACCGTATCAAAAATGAGCTTGGTTTTACGGTAAATGTGGGCATTTCCTCCAATCATTTATTGGCCAAAATGGCGGGGGATTTCAAAAAACCGGATTTGGTACATACTCTGTTTCCGGAAGAAATCGAAGCAAAAATGTGGCCCCTCCCGGTAGAGGATTTGTTTTTTGTAGGCAGGGCAACGGCGGCAAAGCTGCATACCCTGGGCATTCATACCATTGGTGATTTGGCAAAAAGTAATAGAGAAATGTTGCACAGCCATTTGAAATCCACGGGAGATACCATCTGGAAATTTGCCAACGGCATTGACGAAGTGGTGGGCGGCAGAAAAAATCAGGAAGCTAAGGGCTATAGCAACGAGACAACCCTGGCACATGACGTAACAGAAAAAGAAGAAGCGGAAGAAATTTTACTGGGGCTGGTGGAACAGGTTTCCGGCAGACTTCGGGCCGACGGAAAAAAAGCGGAAGTAGTGTCTGTAGGAATCAAAGATGCCTGGTTTGTTTCTTCTTCTCATCAGTGCGTGCTGCCGAATCCAACGGCGGGCACCAGAGAACTTTATGAACACGCCTGCAGATTGCTATCGGAATTTTGGGACGGAAAACCAATCCGTCTGCTCAATTTCTATGCCAGCAGATTAACCGAGGACGAAGGCAGGCAGCTTTCTTTGTTTGACGACACCGATTACGAAAAACAGGAAAAAGCAGATGCTGCCATGGACGCTATCAGGGAACGTTTCGGCGCAGGCGCCATAAAACGGGCCGCTTTCTTAAAAACAGGAGACAGTAAGGGTGGTAAACACCCGGAAAATAACCGGTAATATATTTGGAGATATTATATGTCAGAGCAGGTAACGGTTTCCGTCCGCAATTTGGTAGAATTTATTTTGCGGGGCGGAGATATTGACAATTCAAAAGGGTTTAAGGACCCGGATGCCATGCAGGAAGGCAGCCGGATTCATCGAAAAATTCAAAAGGCCATGCCTTCCGGATATGCGGCAGAGGTTTCACTAAAAACAGAACTTCCTTTAGAAGATGGAGAGGATGTTTTGATGCTCACGGTAGAAGGCCGGGCAGACGGTGTGTGGCTAAGGGACGAGGCGTCTAACGAGGTACTTATTGATGAAATAAAAAGCATGTACCTGGATTTGTCCCACATTAAGGAACCGGTTCCTGTGCATCAGGCCCAGGCGAAATGTTATGCTTATATTTATGCCGAGCAACATGACTTAGACTCCATCGGTGTACAGATGACCTATGTAAATATTGAAACCGAGGCGGTAAAACGGTTTGAAGAATTCTTTACCAAAGAGGAATTAAAAGAGTGGTTTTACGGTCTGGTAACAGAGTATTCCAAGTGGTTGTTCTGGCAAAGAAACTGGGAAAATATCCGGAACGAAAGCATAAAGAGTCTGCAGTTTCCCTTTGAATACCGACCGGGGCAAAAGGATTTTGTTACCGGTGTATACCGCAGTATTTTAAGGGAAAAGAAATTATTTGTGGAAGCGCCCACCGGTGTCGGAAAAACAATATCCACCGTATTCCCGGCGGTAAAGGCCATGGGAGAAGGCTTATCCTCCAAGTTGTTTTATTTGACGGCAAAAACCATAGCAAGAACAGTGGCGGAGGATACATTTTCCATGCTTTCGGAACGGGGGCTCAGGTTCCGGTTTGTAACCATTACTTCAAAAGAAAAAATATGCATCTTAGAAAAGCCGGAGTGCAATCCGGGCAGCTGTCCGCGGGCAAAGGGGCATTTTGACCGGGTCAACGCTGCGGTGTTTGATATGTTGACTTCCGAAGAAACCATTACCAGGGAGTTAATCGAGCAATATGCCGAAAAACACAATGTTTGCCCATTTGAAATGTGTTTGGATGTTTCCACCTGGGCAGATGCGGTAGTATGCGACTATAATTACGTGTTTGACCCAACGGTGGCACTAAAGCGTTTCTTCGCAGAGGAAAAAAAGCATGATTTTATCTTTTTGATTGATGAAGCCCATAATCTGGTGGAACGTGCCAGGGAAATGTACAGCGCTGAACTCATAAAAGAAAATTTCCTGCTGGTAAAACGGTTAATCAAAGGAAAGAGCAGGCAGATGGAAAAGTATCTGGACGCCTGCAATACAGCACTTCTTAGGTTAAAGCGAGAATGTGAATCCTTTCAGGTTTGGGATAATGTGGGCGACTTTGTAATTCCTCTCATGAGGCTTTCGGCAGAATATGAAGATTTTTTGGCAGAGAATGTGCTGGATCCGGAGGCAAAAGAAGCGGTGCTTGATTTATACTTTGCGGTCCGGCAGTTTCTTTCCGTATATGAGGTGATGGGGGAAGAATACCGTATCTATACCGACTACACGGAGGGTGGCGATTTCCGATTAAAGCTGCTTTGCATGGAGCCGGCTAAGCAGTTAAAAGAGCGCATGAACAAAGGAAGAACCGCAGTTTTGTTTTCTGCCACATTACTTCCTGTCAATTATTATAAAGAACAGTTGGGCGGCAGTGAGGAGGACTATGCCATTTATGTTCCGTCCCCTTTTGACACGGACAAACGTCTGTTAATGGTGGGCCGGGACGTCAGCACCAAGTATACCCGCCGTACCCGCAGCGAATACGAAAAAATAGCGTTGTATTTGGACTATTTTGTGTCGGCAAAGCTGGGCAACTATTTTGTGTTTTTTCCGTCCTACCAAATGATGGAACAGACGGCAGAACTGATCGAGGAGTTTTTGGGCTGGAAGCAAGGTTCTGTAACAGAAGACGGAAGTTTTGCCTTTGACAGTGAAGCACCGGTGCACCTTTATGTGCAAAAATCCGGCATGACGGAAAAAGAGAAGGAACAGTTTCTGGCGGCCTTTGCAGAACAGCCGGAAAAACGGACCGTAGGCTTTTGTGTCATGGGCGGAATTTTCGGTGAAGGAATCGATTTGAAAAACGACCGTTTAATCGGCACGGTGGTTGTAGGCACAGGACTTCCTATGGTTTGCGATGAAAAAGAGTTGTTCCGGTTTTATTTTGATGAAAAGAACGGTCGGGGCTTTGATTATGCCTACCTGTATCCGGGTATGAATAAGGTGATGCAGTCCGCCGGCAGAGTTATCAGAACCACAGAGGATACAGGTGCTATTCTTCTTCTGGACGAACGGTTTCTGAACGGTTCGTATCAGAACCTTTTCCCGAGAGAATGGTTCCCGTTTGATGCCGTAAATGCAGCAACCATGAAGCCTGCTCTCAAAGCCTTCTGGGAGAAGTATAAGTAAATAAAGGAACCAAAAGCCTTCCGGTTCATAGAATGTAATGAAACCATTTTATGAAAAGGAAGGTTTTTTTATGAATGTAAATAGACAAAACAATTGCTATTCCGGACGTTCGGGAAGACCAAGTGCGGTTGTGAACCGGGGCTGCTGTAATGCGGTACCGGTTCAGACGGCTTCCTGCTGCAACAATGCAGTGGCCGGAAACATTATTGTAGGCGGCTGTGCAGAAGCTGCATGCAATAAAGAAACAACATTAAGAGACTGCCCGATTGCCATGGCTTATGTACCGTGGCAGGACTACGGAAATATTTATGCACAGCCGCAGGCGTTACGTAACGGAACCATGTTTGCGGAATTGAATCTGGATTTTGCAGGAAGGAGATGTAATTAGGTATGCCGGTAGTTATGTGTAAACATCCTCTTATGATGAGAATTATGGAAATCAGTTTTACCATGGATGACTTAAGACTCTACTTGGACACCCATCCAAACTGCAACGAAGCTTTGACTTACTTTGATGAGCTTCAGGAACAGCGCAGAGCAGCGGTGGACGCCTATGAAGCGCAGTTCGGACCGCTTACTATGTACGGTAATGTAGAGTCCGGTTGTGATAACTGGAGATGGTCCGATGGTCCGTGGCCATGGCAGAATTATTAGAAGGAGGTAGTGAAGTATGTGGAGTTATGAAAAAAGATTACAGTATCCGGTAAACATCACCACCACCAATCCGAAGCTTGCCATGGTGATTATGACCCAGCTTGGCGGCCCGGACGGTGAAAAGGGAGCAGCAACCAGATATATTTCCCAGAGATATTCCATGCCGTACAGCAATGTAGCAGGCCTGCTCACGGATATCGGTACGGAGGAAATGGCCCATGAGGAAATTATTTCTTCCATTGTTCATCAGTTAACAAGAAACTTAACGGCAGAGCAGATTGAAGGCACACCGTTTGCCAATTACTATGTTGACCATACCCTCGGTATTTATCCTGCAAGTGCAACCGGCGAACCTTGGACAGCAGCTTATGTCCAGTCCAAAGGTGACCCGATTACAGACCTGCATGAAGATCTGGCAGCAGATGCCACGACTTGATAAGAACAACAAAAACCCTTAGAAACGTGATAAAACCGTTGAGGAGTGACATAAATAATACGAAAAAAATCGAAAAAATTAGCCAGGAAAAAATGATAGAATAAGCCATTTCTAATTACAATTTTAAATCAAATGAAGAGGTGAAATTATGTTATATCATTTAGAAATTAAACAAATTGTAGATTATCCACGGTGTAGGGTGTACCGGGATTTTCTTAGGAACATTATGCAGGATAGGTCGATTCGCACAAACGGAGAATCCTATCTTTTTTATTTTATGGTACTTTGCTCGTATGCAAATTATCGGACATCGTACAGAAAGATGGAAGGAATCTCTTATCTGGTTGGACCGGGTGAATGGGTATGTACCACAGCAGAACTGTCAGAGTGGTTCAGAACGAGGTTTCAACACCAGGCAGTATCCATTATGGATTATTTGCAGGAACAGCATTATATTACCTACTCCAGACTGGGGCGTGGTAACTTGATTAAGTTTGTTATAACCGGATGGAATAAAAGTAACACAAGTTTTGATTATAACTACCCATGTCTGAAAGATATGGGATTTTTCTTTTTCCCGGTGGCTGCAGTGCATGAACTGATTAGTATGGGCAAGTGCTCGGAAATGGATATTGTTCTGGATTTATGGATCCATGCAATCTATAACGATGAACAGGTACAGGGGTCTGACATCGGACCAGTAGTATATTTCCGTAATAATACGGGGAATCCATTAACTAATTATACGGATTTGGCAGAACGCTGGGGAATCTCAAAGGCTTCTGTCAGCCGGATATTAAATAAATTACAGGAAAAGGAATATTTGTCACTGGTGTCCTTTACCGGACGGCATGGAAGTGTAATCTATCTGTGCAATTATTTGTCCACCATGTTTAGTGTCAGTGACGTAATGATTGATAAGGAGGAAGTTTCTATGGCATTTCAGATTCCGGTACAGCTCATGGAAAATGTATTTCAGGAAGATAGCACGATTAAGGATGAGCAGATTATGATTGAGGAAGACAGCGTTTCAAATGAGGAGGGTAGCGTTTCAGATTTTAACATCAGGGCGATGGTGCGGAAAGTGGCAAAAATCCTTTCAGCACAAGGGGTTTCGTGTTGTGAATGTCCCCGTACACAATATAAGTTATATAGTTTATCAGACTGCAAAGAGGGGAATTTAAAGTATTCTCTTAGTATCAACTGTCCGGATGGAAAGATACCGTATCAGTTTGAACTGACTTTGACACCTGCAGAAATGGAACAGAGTCATGAGGAAAAGGGAGGCAAAGAACGCTATGAGTAAAAAGGCAGTAGACAATATACCGAATGTAGAGGACAACCCGTTATTCCATGATACATGGAAACTGCTTAAGAATTACCGTGATGCGGTGTGGAACTTGGAACTGGTAGTCCAGCAGGTTAAAAACTCCTTTGCGATTGAATACGGAAGCAGTATTGAGGAATTCTTAGATTCTATGTATCTGGCCGGAGCAGATATTGGCGGTTCCAAGCTTGAAAATTATGCAAAGAGTATAGAGCGGAGTAACAAGATGCTGAATCTGTTAAATTCAGCTGTGGAGGTTCTTAGAAATAAGCATAAGCATGGAGAGCAGTATTACTGGATTCTGTATTACAGCTATCTGTCGCCGCAGCAGTTGCAGAATACAGAAGAAATTATCGAGAGTCTGCGGCCGCATATTGTAAATATATCGTACCGGACATATTACCGGAAGCGTCCTATAGCAGTACAGGCACTCAGTTCTATTCTTTGGGGATATACTTCAAAGGACTGTTTGGAGATGTTAAACTGGTTCTTTCCGGATGAAAAATAATCGTGGCAGTAAAATGGCACGAAAACAGGATAAGATGGCATGGAATTGCGATTTACAGGTGATTTTACCGATGTTATAATGGTCATGCTCAAAATTATGCCATAATGGCAATATCCATTCCAATGTGCAGCAACTGCTGATGAAGCGGCTGCTTTTTTTATGCCAGCAGAATAGCTGGCTATTTTTTATTTACAGGAGGTAGAAGAGTGAAATTAAAGAATGCTTTACAGAAGAGTAAGCAGACTGCAGGGAAGCGAAAAAGAATCAGGATTCCCTGCCAGTACCTGATAATCGGTGCAATCGCATTTGCTTATTTTTTCTGTCTGGAAACAGAGGTGGTGTATGCTACAACAACGATTTGGACAAAGGCAGAAGCTATTATGAAGGATGTTTACGGGAAGATTGTAGGAATCTCAACCATTACAGCAATTGTAACAGCTTCAGTGGCATTGCTGCTGATGCATTTTAGTCCATCGGGAAAAACGGTTGATGAGGCAAGGGCGTGGTTAAAACGGATTATTATCTGCTGGGCAGCGCTCAACAGTTTAGGTTTTATCATGGCATATGTGACACCATTTTTTACGGGCGGCAAATGGGTCGGCTAAGGATGATGGGAGGTATGAAACGTGGGAATACTTGACGGCATAGTGGAATGGATAGCCGACCAGGTAATGAATGTCCTTGATCTGATTACAACCTCTGTGCTTGGTACTCTGGGGTGTAACATGGACACATTCCTAAGATACTTTCCGGCGGCAAAGACAATGTACGATATTTTCGTGGCAACAGCAATCGGATTGGTGCTTCTGAATCTGATATGGCAGTTGTTTAAAAATTTTGGGCTGATTGCAGGTGTGGAAGCAGAGGAACCGATAAAACTTGTCATACGTTCTGTGATTTTCATTGTACTGATTTATTACTGCGAGGATATTACAGACATGGTGCTTGCAATCGGAGGGACACCGTATTCCTGGATACTGGGTTCTGACCTTCCACCACTTGACTTTGCAGATTTTAATTCTGTCATTCTGACGGTACTTGGTGTGGTGGCAAATGGTTCCGTGGCTATCATTGCACTGATTTTAGTTCTGATTCTGGCATGGAATTATATCAAGCTGTTATTTGAAGCAGCAGAACGGTACATCTTACTGGGTGTAATTATATTTACAGCTCCGATTGCCTTTGCTACAGGTGCATCACAGAGCACATCAAATATTTTTAAATCCTGGTGCAGAATGCTTGGAGGACAGATTTTTCTGTTGATTATGAATGCGTGGTGTCTGCGGTTATTTACTTCCATGGTCGGTAGTTTTTTAGCAAACCCATTGTCACTATAGGAGGAGACGGATGAAAAAGAGATTACTATGTATTATTCCTGCAGTTGTCATGTTGTTATCAAATCCGGTAACTGTATATGCAGTAACGGAAGCAGAAGTGGAGGCTGTAGGAAAAGAAGCTGCAGCGGGCAGTATTTTTATCTGGTTTCTTTGTGCGATTGCGTTCCTTAAAATCAGCCAGAAGATTGATAGCTTTATGTCGAGCCTGGGTATTAACGTAGGGCATACGGGAGGGTCCATGATGGCAGAACTTATGATAGCTGCCAGAGGATTCTCAACGGCCAAGTCACTGACCGGAAATTCTATGTTCCGTGGAGGTTCTTATCATGGTGGAACAACAAGCAATACTTCCTTTATGAACGGTGGACTTGCCGGAGCTGTAGGAAGGCGGTTTGGACAGAGTGCGGCAAGTACTATGACCGGACAGAAACATAATCCGGTCAGCCGGATGGCATTTGAGGCATCGCTTAAAAAAGGCGGAGAGTTTGCGAATAATGTAACGGGAGCAGTGGCACAGGGCAATATCAGTTATACCGGTTCCATGACCGGAAAACAGGCAGCTCAGGCACTGACTTCGTACCTTGGACAGAATGATATGGCAGATGCTCCAAGCTACAGAAATGTAGAGATTGGCGGTGGCAGAATCATGGGTACTGAAGTATCGGTGGAACATCCAAACGGAACAGAATTTGGAATGTACAGTACGGAGCAGTATATGGCTCCGGAAGGTCATTATGAGACCGTGATTGCGGCGGATAATTCAATGTGGTACCGGCAGTATGCCGAAGATACAGTTGACCGTACACCATACATGAAAGAATCTGGAGAGATTGCGTACAGAGAACACATTGTACAGCGTCTGCCTGCGATGCCGAAAAGGAAGGAGCGTGTGTAGATGGCAGAGGATAAAAAAGATAACTCTGTTTTCTCGCAGGTGGCAGCGAGCGCCGGTTTTGCAAAAGGTGCTGTAAAATCAGGAAAAGCACTTGCCGGTGTGGCGAAAGGAGCTGCTGCTGGACCGTATGGTATGATGGCATCTGCCCTGTGGGAAGGTAGAAAGATTATTGGTAAAGCAATAGCGGCCTTTTGCCTGCTTATGTTTTTGCCGGTTATTTATGTGATGATGCTTCCGTCTTTGATTTTTGGAGCTGATGGAATCCAGGGAGCATCGAAAACGGTATTAATGGATAGTAATGAGATACTGGAAAATCTGGCTGAAGCAGAAAGTGCTATTGAAGAAGTCCTGAAAGAAAAACATGATGATGTTATTAAAAAGATTGAAAAAGAAGCTGAAAAACTGGAAGATGGATGCGAATACAGCATTACAGATACGTTTGCAGGAAACATCGTGTATGAGAGCTCCCTGGTTATCTCCCAGTACTGTGCTTCAAAAAATAATTATCAGGACATCAGTCTCTGGAATCTGAAATGGCTGTTGCGCAGGAACTTAAAGAATATGTTTTCTTATACAGTTAATACGACAACATACCAGAAAATCGATGAGGAAGCAGATACCTCTGTAACAATAACGCATTATGAGTATACGGTATTGTATACCGGAAGCGAGTATTTGGCGGGACAGGTGTTTGAACTGTCAGAAACTCAGAAGGCAACAGCAAAGGTTTATGCAAGAAATCTGGAACTGTTTTTAAATGATATGGTACAGAAAATAAATTAGGAGGTTTATCATGTATGTCGATACAGAAAACAACAGGACAGGATGAAAGTGATATATATATTATCCCGCCCAATTTTATCGATACCGGCACAATACTCGGTGGAACAATAAGACTTCGAAATGCGGTAGAAGCAGTGGTAATTGCTATAGCGATAGGAATTCCGGTGTTTCATATTCCGGTGTCATTGACAACAAAGATTATTATTGCATGTGTGACAGTACTTCCTGCTGCGCTGCTTGCACTTATCGGAATGGATGGAGAAAGCTTCAGTTCATTTATTCTGAATTTCTGCGCTTACCTGAAGAAAAAACGGGTGGTAGGCGCAATGGAAAAGCCGCAGGCAGAACAGGAAAAGGGGAATAAAAAGAAAAAGGAAAAGAATATCAAGCCTAAAAAAGAGGATTTTGCAGAAGAATTTGGGCAGTTCAAGGAAAGAAAAGAGGCAAAGCAGTCTGAGAAAACGCAGAAAAAAACAATAGTAAAAGAAGTAGAACCGATGAACCCGGTTGCCTCTTATCTGCCAATAAAAAAGATTGAAAACGGGATTATTTATACAAAGGATCACAGGTATGTAAAAATTATTGAAGTAATTCCAATCAATTTTCTTTTAAGGAGTGCAAGGGAACAAAGAAACATTATATATTCCTTTATAAGCTATTTAAAAATCAGTCCGGTAAAACTGCAGTTTAAGGTACTTACAAAGCGGGCAGACATCAATCAGCACTTAAATTCCATCCGTGAGGAAATGAAACAGGAAACTGATGAACGATGTCTGATGCTACAGAAAGATTATGAAAATCTGATCCGCCGTATTGGCTCAAAAGAGGCCACCACACGGCGTTTTTTTATTGCATTTGAATATGAACCGCTGACTGCCAATCATGGAGATATGGAAACAGAAGCAATCAATTCCCTTACCACGGTGGCACGCAATGCAAAGACATATCTGAAGCAGTGTGGTAATGAGGTCGTAGTGGCAGAAGCAGATGATGAACTGGCAACAGAAGTATTTTACAGTATTCTGAACCGGAGAACCAGTGCAGTAAAGCCTATTAACGTACGGGTAAATGAAGTAATTGGTAAATACATCAATGCAGGACGAAGGGATGAAATTGACCGTATACCTGCAACCGAGTTTATGGCACCGGACAGCATTGATTATACTCACGGTAACTACGTGAAAATGGATGGGATATATCATAGTTATCTGCTGGTACCGTCTTACGGTTACCGGGCGCAGGTTTGTGCCGGATGGATGTCATTGTTTGTAAATGCAGGAGAAGGCATAGATGTAGATATCTTCTTTGAACGGCAGCCAAAAGACAGGATAGTACAGAAACTGGGACAGCAGCTTAGAATCAACCGTTCTAAAATCAAAGATACGTCCGATACGAATACAGACTATGATGATTTAGACAGTGCCATCCGGTCCGGATATTTCTTAAAGGAAGGGCTGGCAGCCAATGAGGATTTCTATTATATGAATATCCTTATCACAATCACAGCAGACAGTTTGGAGGAACTGGAGTGGCGTACCAATGAAATGAAGAAACTGCTTCTTTCGCAGGACATGGAATCTGTATCCTGCCACTTCAGGGAGGAACAGGCACTGCTTTCTGCACTGCCATTGGTATCTTTGGATAAGAGCCTCTTTGAACGCTCCAAGAGAAATATCCTTACAACAAGTGTAGCCAGCTGTTATCCGTTTACATCTTTTGAAATGTGTGATGATAACGGAATACTTCTTGGGGTAAACAAGCACAACAATTCGCTTATTATTGTGGATATTTTTAATTCCAGAGTTTATAAGAATGCGAATATGGCCATCCTTGGAACATCTGGAGCGGGTAAAACATTCCTGATGCAGCTGATGGCTCTGCGCATGAGAAGAAAGAATGTCCAGGTATTCATTATTGCACCGTTAAAAGGCCATGAGTTCCACCGGGCCTGCACGAATATCGGAGGGGAGTTCATTTCGATATCGCCGGCTTCTAAAAACTGTATCAATGTCATGGAAATCAGAAAAGTGGATTCATCCGCCAGTGATATACTGGATGGCCCACAGACAGAAAAATCACTGTTGGCTGCTAAAATCCAGCGACTGCATATTTTCTTCTCTTTATTGATTCCGGATATGTCCCATGAAGAAAAGCAGCTGCTTGATGAAGCATTGATACAGACATATAAGAAAAAGGGTATTACCCATAACAACGAAAGTTTGTTAGATCCGGAGCATCCGGGACAGTATAAGGAAATGCCAATCCTTGGAGATACTTATAATATCCTGAAAGAAAATCCGAATACCAGAAGGCTGGCTAATATCATGAACCGGCTGGTAAATGGTTCGGCATCTACGTTTAACCAGCAGACCAACGTGAATCTGGACAACAAATACACAGTGCTTGATATCTCAGAACTGACCGGTGATTTGCTTACTGTGGGAATGTTTGTTGCTCTGGATTTTGTATGGGATAAAGCTAAGGAAGACAGGACGGTAGAAAAAGCTATTTACATTGATGAGACATGGCAGCTGATTGGTGCCGGTTCGAATCGGCTGGCGGCAGAGTTTGTATTGGAAATCTTTAAGATTATCCGTGGCTATGGTGGTTCTGCCATCTGTGCTACCCAGGATTTGAATGACTTTTTTGCTTTGGAAGATGGTAAGTATGGTAAAGGTATTATTAACAATTCAAAGACCAAGATTGTACTGAATCTGGAGGACGAAGAAGCAATGCGTGTGCAGTCGATTCTGCATTTATCAGAAGCTGAAACAATGGCAGTGACACATTTTGAACGAGGCAGCGGACTTATTTCTACAAATAACAATAATGTCACCGTGGAATTTAAAGCTTCGGAACTGGAAAAAGAACTGATTACCACAGACCGTTTGGAACTGAAGCGGCTGTTGGAAAAGGAACGGCAGAGAATGTTGGAAGCAGGCTAATACGTAATGTGTATGTACAGATTATGTGCAAATAATTTGCAGGAAAAAGTGGTTTAAATTTCAGTAAGTAAAGATTACATAAACAATATGTATTAGTTGGTAATAAAGGAGTGATTTATGAAGCTTGTAAGTAAGGAACAGGAAAACCACCTGTTAAAGATAACCCGGCTGGTTTCTGTGTACCGGTCTCTTGAAATCGCACAGCTTGGCAGGCTATTCCCGGAATTGGGAGAGGAAAAACTGAAGATGCTGCTTGGACGCTTGGAAAAGAGCGGGAGACTGGCAGTGGATACGGAAAAGGGAATGGTGCATTATACAAAGGAGGGAACATATAATCAGGCTGTGATTGCAGCCTTCTGGGTACTGCTGGATTTTTATCCGGAGATTACATACCATACAGTCAGTGAATATCCGGTTGCTCTGACCTTTTACACAGACAAAGATATTTTTGATGTGATATATGTGCCTTTTGAAAAGGAAGTGGTACTAAACCATGCATTAAGGGTCTATGGAGAAGGTTCACCGCACCGGCTGGTTATCGTCGAACATCCGGAGCAGATATCCCGGATTCATTTTCCGGGGATTACAGCATACTGCATTGTCCTTCCGGATGGTAAAATTCAATATTTCAGGAAACAAGGAGAGAAAGAGAGTTAGATGGATCAATTTACATTATCCGCGCGGTTATCCAAGATTGCTGAGGAACTGCCAAAGCTGTCAAATACGATAAATGCCATGAAGATTACCAATACAGGTGTTTATGGGAAGAATTATGAAGAGCTTAGTATGGATGCCGCGCAAAGAGCTGAGAAGGTTGCGTGCTCATTAAGAAATTTGATATTTGCAGCTAATCTGGTGGAACGCCAGACGTTAATGGAACGGGTGGCTAAAGTACAGGGGATTACCATAGAACATACGAGTGATATGGTTTGTATTACACTTCCCGGGCTGATGCCAAAGCGTACCAAGCGTGTAAACACTACATTTTTAACGGATCCGTTGTATGCCAGTTTAAATACCTATGTGAAAACAAACGACATTCCAAGATTTCGGGACTGCGTTGTGTGTTTCTCTCATATTTTTGACCAGGCATTATCTGCCAGAAGAATCCGGGATTACGATAATCTGGAATGTAAACAGATTATTGATACAGTGGCAGGATTTGTTCTGACGGATGACAGTGGATTGTTTTGTGATGCTTACCATACCACGGAGTTTGGTGAACGGGACTGCACGATACTTACCATTATGGAAAAGAGTTTATTTCCTATGTGGCTTAAGAGGCAGGAAGAGCAGGGAAAAATGATATCGGATTTTTAACGGATTTTTCAAAAATAAATCCGACTATGGTAAAAAGTTATGGAAAGCGTGATAAAATGCCTGCTTCGAAGCTTTTGAAAAAATGGATTTTTAACGGAGTTTTAGTCTGGTATGGTAAAATTTCACATGTAATGACCGTGGAAAAACATATCTGAGATAGGAGGGAAAGACCATTGGAAACTGATACCTGTGCATATCAATTGCTGTCATTGATTGCACTTTCCGGAGAATGCAGCGTAGACATAATAACCTATATGGGAATAAGTCCAAGTTATGCGGAAAAGCTTATTACTAAATTAAAAGATGAGGGTTACATAAAAACCCACTATAGGGACCGGTTGCGGGGATACAGACTGACGAACAGGGGCAAAAAGTTTCTGATTGGCAGTAACCCGGACCGGTTTTTGTTTTATCTAAGCGGGAATACAGATACCAACCGCCCGAGGAGCGATTTTACACGAAGGCTCAGACTTCAGCAGACTTCTATTGTATATGTCATGCTGCAGAATGCAGGCGTTAGTCTGTATCGCGATGAGAAGAAATTTCTGTTTACCCAAGATGCCACGAAGCAGCGGAATCTAAAACTCCCTGCATTTTATCAGGCAAGAGAGGTAAAGGAACTTGGAGCAGAAGCGGTGAAAATCAATAACTCAAGAACGATGGGAGTTTTACTGGCGCCAAGACGTTTATATGCAGTTTATTATACCGGAGGTTCCTTAATGAAATGGGAGTACCGGACAGAACTGAAAGTAAAGACCTTGCTTCAGTTCCATGCCAGCCGGGGTGTGTTATCAAAAAATAATTTCTATCCCTGGTACCATCCGGATACACCAATCAGGGCTTTGATAATCGGAGAAAACATGGACATGGCCGTAAAGCTGATGAAAAGTACCGGCGGATATAAAAAGAGTTTCTTCTGTCTGGATGCAAGCTTCGATGGCTATCATTTTATTCCTGCATCCAAAGAAGGGGAGGTGATGCTTCAGTTACTTTGTAATGCGGAGCTAAGAAATGAGCTGGAGAAGCTTTTGGTTTCAGACCTTCTTCCGGCGGACAGAACACTGGGGCTGGAGCATGATGCTGTCAGTGAAGGTTTACCGGTTCTACTGTGCCATGATTTTGAAATGTTAAGAATAACCAGGTTCTTTACATACTTGTCGCTTCATGGACTCAAAGGAAAAGTTATCTGTTTTGATTTCCAGAAAGAAGCGCTGGAAGAGTACTTTGGTGGGGCAGTCATGCTTGAAACTATTGATTTGGAGAAGTTTAAAAGGAGGTACATTACAGATGTGGGATAAAAAGAAAACGGTATGCATCTGTGTTGTATTACCGGTGCTTCTTTTTGTGATTCTTTATGCCAGCGGCTTTATAGCGCAGTTCATGATTAACTATAATGAGTGGAATGACAATGGGTCGGTTTTTGGTTATGAAACAGCCCCAAAGTTTCCGTCCGGTGAAATCGCAGCCTGTATAAAAGCAATGACAGTAGTACCGTATAACTTGTACGGCCTTTTATTTTGCTCTGTTTTATTTGGGGTATTGATTATTTTTGTCATGCGAATGGGATTTGGTGGAAAAGGGACCTTTGATAAGGAACGTAACCTGACATATTCGGATAAAGGCACCTATGGAACTTCCGGATTTATGAGTGAGCCGGAAATGAATAAGGTACTGGAACTGGTATCAGATGTATCACAGACGAAGGGTGTGATTCTGGGAAAACTGGAAGGTAAGGCAGTCTGTCTGCCGGAACATACAAGGATGAACCGAAATGTAGCTGTGTTTGGTGCCAGTGGTTCCATGAAAAGCCGTGCATATGCAAGGAATGTCATCTTCCAGTGCGTTGCAAGAGGAGAAAGCCTGGTTATCACAGATCCGAAATCCGAGCTTTACGGGGATATGAAATGGTATCTGGAGGAAAATGATTATCTGGTCCGGGTATTTAATCTCGTGGATCCGGAAAACTCTGACAGCTGGAACTGTCTGGCGGAGGTGGAAGGGCAGGAGATTATGGCGCAGTTATTTTGTGATGTAATCATAAAGAATACCGGTTCGGAGAAGGGAGATCATTTCTGGGACAATGCAGAAATGAATCTGTTAAAGGCACTTGTCCTGTATGTGGACCAGGGATTCCCGCTGGAAGGAAAAAACATTGGGCAGGTGTATAAGCTTCTGACTCTAAATTCTGAAAAAGAGCTTAACAGTTTATTTGACCTGCTTCCGGTTTCCCATCCGGCTAAAGCACCGTATAACATTTTTCAACAGGCAGCGGATTCGGTCCGCAGCGGTGTAATTATCGGCCTTGGTACCAGGCTGCAGGTATTCCAGAATAAGTTAATCTGTAAAATCACAAGCTTCGATGAAATCAGTCTGACCTTACCGGGACAAAAGAAATGTGCTTACTTTTGTATCACATCCGATCAGGATTCCGCATTTGACTTTTTATCTTCTTTGTTTATGTCGTTTGTATTTATTAAGTTAGTGAAGTATGCGGATAAATATGGTGAGGGTGGCAGGCTTCCTGTACCGGTACATATTCTGGCAGATGAACTGGCCAATGGCGGATGTACTATTGCAGATCTGACGAAGAAAATCAGCACTATCCGTTCCAGGGCATTGTCCATCAGCTGTATTTTCCAGAACCTGCCCCAGATGCAGAACCGGTATCCGGATAATAAATGGCAGGAGATTATCGGTAACTGTGATACCCAACTGTTTCTTGGGTGCACCGATGAAATGACAGCTGAATTTATTAGTAACCGGACTGGTGAGGTAAGTGTGGCTGTATCGACGGAGGCGAAACAGCTAAATGCCATGCGGATTTCTGATTATACCCCTGATTACCGGCAGACGAGTTCGGTAGGAAAACGAAAGCTGATGACTCCGGATGAGGTACTTCGTCTGCCCCTGGACCAGGCACTCATTATATTAAGAGGCCAGAAAGTGCTGAAGGTAGAGAAGTATGACTATACACTGCATCCGGAAAGCAAAAAAATTAAGGTATGCCGAGCAAGCGAACATGTACCGGAATGGAGGAGGAATCCGGAAAGGGAAGAAGCAGATTTTACCAGTCTTCTGAAACCAAAGCCAAAAGAAAAAAAGAAGAGGGTAAAGAAGGAGTCATCCGTGCAGATTCAGGAAGAAACCGATGTTGAGTGGCCGGAGGGATATTTTAGTAATGACAGTGTTATTGTTGCAACTGATAAAAAATCAATTATGTCGTAAAGGAGATTAGGAACATGCCTAGAAAAAAGAAAACAGAAGAAGTAAATGAAATGGAAGTAGTAACTGCGAAAAAGAGTGCACCGGCGTCTATACTTACATTGACAGCCGATGCGGAAGTGGAAACCCAGGAGACAAAAGAGGATATCATCTGGCATGAATTACAGAATGCATACCGTACCAGGAAAATTTTAACCGGTAATCTTGGCGGTGTGGAGAAGATGGAAGGCGGAGGCACGATTGCAGTCATTTACTACAAAGAAATGCGAATTGTGATCCCGTTGGCGGAGATGATGATTAACCTTGTGGAGAGTGAAGAACATAATTACGGGGAAATGGTACAGCGCCAGAATAAAATTCTTGGAAATATGCTTGGATGTGAGATTGATTTTATTATCAAGGGCATTGATAACGAAAGCAGAAGTGTAGTGGCAAGCCGTAAGGATGCCATGTATAAGAAGCGCCAGATTTTTTATATGCCGGATGCGGCAGGGAATACCAGAGTCTGTGAAGACCGGATTGTACAGGCAAGAGTAATTGCTGTAGCAGAAAAGGTAGTACGTACGGAAATTTTTGGTGTGGAATGCTCTATTTTAGCCCGTGATTTGTCCTGGGACTGGATGGGAGATGCCACAGAGAGCTTCCATGTGGGAGAGCAGATTTTAGTGCGAGTACTTAGTGTTACTATCAATTCACTGGAAGACATCATCGTGAAGGCAGATGTAAAGAGCGTGAAGGGAAATACAAGCAAGGCCAATCTTGCCAAGTGTAAAGTACAGGGCAAGTATGCGGGGGTTGTGACAGATATTCATAAGGGAACTGTCTTTGTACGGCTGCATATCGGGGTCAATGCGGTTGCCCACAGCTGCTATGATAACCGGATGCCGGGAAAGAAGGATGAAGTCAGTTTTGTAGTGACAAAGATTGACGAGGAGCGGAATGTGGCTGTTGGACTGATTTCAAGAATTATTAAGCAGAATATTTAATAAGCGGTAAATAGTATTTAATAACATGCTACAAGCAATCTGTTTTCGCAGACGCTTTCAGATTGCTTGTAGTAGTCATTTATGCACTAATAAAGAGCACAATATGATTAAGAATTACTCGGGTTCCGTTTTGAGATCAATGAATATAAATAATAGTACGGATGCGAGTGAAAAGATGGTACCAGCAATAAATGGTATTGGCTTATCAACGTTTTTCAGTAATCCGGAAATTATTCGGAATACTAATAGGGCCAGGGTGTGAACCGTTGCACACCGAACAGGAGAGAGGAAGATAGTTTTTATTATTACGCAAGTAAGCGGATAATCTTCTCTTCTTGAACTATGCGGTGAGTATTTTCTTCGGAGTTTGTCAAGCTCATTATTGAATGCTATCCAGAGGACAACGCAAACAACAGGAACCAAAATACCGATTTTCTGATTGGTATTATACAAATACATATTCATAAAAAAGGTAAAACCTATCTGTGAAACTACATAATAGAATAAAAGTAGTTTATATAAAATACCATTTCTGTAAATTGCGATAGGAAACATAAACATAAACGCAAGATATCCAATTAGCATAGCATAAAGAATTGCATTATTGATTCCTAGATTTTGCAAGACAAAAATCATTAACAGCGAGGATAAAACGGTAAGTACTAGGGTTATGATAGTAATTGAATTAATTAACGCTACGGAATGTTTTGATTTCGGTTCTGTGTAGCCCGTGTGGGATATATCATTAGAAGTGTGTGTGGTTGCAGTAGAATTATTGCTTTGCATTTCTAGTGTGTCCACATAGAAATCGTCCTCCTCCTCAATGTTATGGAGTTCTTCAATTTTAGTGTCTTCAATGAGTTCTGTTAGAGGAGTATCTTTGGTTATTTGATGCCAAGCGTCATTTTTTCGTACTTCTAATTTAATTTGCTGCAATAGGAATTTGCGGCTACTATGTGAGTCTTTATTTTCAAGGTGATATTTTTTTATGCCTAAAGAAATGTCATGTCCAATCGCAACCAAGAATCTTCCGATGCCAGGAAAATTAACACGAAGTATCATCTTTTCGAGGAACCTCGTTTTACTATTTCCAGTCATTTTATAAAAGTGTGAAGCTGTGCGTATGGCAGCATCAGCCAAATCCATGACTACAAAGGTTCCTGAGGAGATAGTAAGCATTCGAGCGATTGTACGGTTATTGCTATCAAATGGCAGTACTTTACTCAAATCGATGTTCTTTAGCTTCTTTTGATCTTTGTATTCCTGTACAAATCTGCGGATAAAGTAAACAGATCTGACAATGACCTCATTCAATACAACAGGAATGGTTTGTCGGCCAATCTCGTGCATGACGGCCAATTCAGTTCTTAAATCTACTTTACTTGAAGCTCCATAAAATAAAGAATTGAATAAATAAAGATTCACCTGTGTGTCACGTGTTCCGATACCATTTTGAAATGCCTTACGCAGTTGTTCGTTCATTTTTCTTGATTTTACAATAGGTAATGCAGACAATTCTTTAATCAAGGATAAAAATGGACCGGGTAATCCGGAGCCAAGGCTTCCTTTGCTTACAGAATCTGAAGAACCAGCGATATCACTAATCCAATGACCTGATGTGTTTGCAACTATATGTGCAACTGAAAAACACCAGTTAATTATGCCGGAAAACAATTTAGCGACGGGATTTCCACCAATGAACTGACCGTATTTATTTACTGTGATAGGGACCCGAGCTAATTCACCCGTCTTATCTACATATATGGATTCCCCTGTAAATTGTACTATGATACTACAAAAAAGACCTGCAAGAGTAGGATGATGGCAGAAATCATCTAAGTGATGTGTACTAGGTGTGATTCTTTTACCTGAAGCTTGTCTGTATGTACCGTCGCCAGGTAAAGGATAGGTGTCTTCTAAAAATAAGATGGCACTAAGTAGTCTTTCGCTGTCGTACTTGTTTTTTTTACAGAAATCTATATATCCTTTGTGCTTTTTTGCAAAATCAAGTACAATGTTATTTACTGTTCTATTAGTCCGAGCTTTGGCTGTCATGAAGTCCCATTCACCTACGATAAAGGAATCAAAAATGCCGGTAAATACACCGGAAGCTATGGCGTAAATCCGGTCAGCATTATCTGTGTGGTCCGTCAGTTTATATATTTCATCTGCTAGAAATTTGTCATCTTTAGAAATGCTACTAGAATCTCTTATGACTTCATAATCTACTTGAAAGTCCTTGCTAGAGGTTTGTTTTATTTGTAGTAATGGTTTCATAGGACACTTCCTTTCTCTCGGATTCAGCGTTGATAGCTACTGATAAAATAATTATACTGTAAATACAATGAATTTTCAATAAATAAAACAGGTACTGATAATAAAAAGCATACAATTCGATCTAAAAGTTCGACTTGCAAGGCAATATGATATTGTCTATCATGCATATAGATTGCATGATTTAGAAAACAGAAAAGTAAAGAGATAAATAAGAATGAAATGGCACAAAATTGTCCTAAATTGGCACGGTTTTGCGATTTACATGGTAATTTCACTATGTTAAAATGTGTATCGTGATAAAGTATGAATGAAACGCAGATGTGAAGGAATTTCCCGACTACACCTGCGTTTCTTGCATTTATGGAGGTGGGGATTATTGAAAAGAAAGATTGGGAAGCTGCTTCGTTCAGAGAGAGGTGATACCTCGTATATTACGAGTTATGTGTATATTCTGGTTGCAGTTATCATGATTGTATTTATTATCAATGTTTTTAAGATTATTTCAGCAAAGCAGGAGATGGACCATATGGTTGACCAGATGGTAAAACAGATTCAGTTGAGCGGCGGTACAAATTCGGATACTGCAGCTCTTTTTAATTTCCTTAGTGGTCAGCTGGATGAGGTTAGGAATCTTCAGTATACGGTAACTACAGTGGGGTCTCCATCGCGGATTCAGATTGGAACTCCGTTTTACATAACAGTTACGGGAAGTTGTACCCTGGGTGGAATGTGGAATTTTAATCTGGTAAACATAAATCTCAGGGCACAGGGTGCTGGTGTAAGCGAGCACTACTGGAAATAGGAGGCAGCATGAAAAAGATATTAAAGGATGAGAGAGGCGATATGCCGTTTCTTACTTTGTTTATTATGCTGGCAGTTGTTATGATAATGTCCTTTGTTTTACTGTATGCCACCGTTAAAATAAACAGCATCAATATTCGGAATGCTTTTAAGATGGAACTGAATAATGTCAGTGCCAGTATCTATGCAGATACGTTTCATTCTCAAAGAGAAGCAAATCTGATGTCATATATGGCAGATGTCCATATCAGCCAGGCGTATCTTAAGGCATTGGAGGAGGGCTTTATCGAAGGAGTGCAGGAAAAGGTTCCTTTAGAGACAGACGATTATTCTTTGACGGATATTGGTATACAGTTTATGAAATATGATGACAGAATTGAGTATATCGCTACCGGACTGGTAACATTTAAAATCAATATGTTTGGGCAGTTGTTTCCACCAATAGAGCAGGAAATACGCCTAACAGGAACACATAATACAAAATATTAGGTACGGTTGTTGTAAACAGGACAGGCTGTGCGTATAAAGTACCAGAAAACGGACAAGAGAGGAGAGGTTCTGATGAAGAAAAAATTGAATATACCGGGTGCAGCAACTTTCCCAAATACATATATCATTATGGGCGGTGCACTGTTGGGACTTGCGATTATTTTACTTGCCAGTCCAAAAGAAGAAATATTTGAACCGGCATATAAGGAAAAAGTATCTGTTACTCAGGACTGGAATGAAAATGAGCAAATCGTTTTGGCAGGGACAGTGGAAAATACTACAGAAAATGAACTTGAGGTTGTGCCTAAGGTAACTGATATACCGGTGAAGGAAACGGATGCGAAGGAAAATGGGGAAGGACCAAAAGAAAAGGATCCTTTAGATGTGAAGGAACCGGAGGAAAATTTGCCGCCTGTAGTGGAAGAACCGGAACAGCCGGATGACCCAGTGGTAAAACCGGAAGAGCCGGAAAATGAGGAACCAAAAGAGGAACCGGAAGAAAATACAGATGTAGATGTTCCTGAAACAGTGATTCATTTTACGGAAAATGTAACGAAGGAAGAACAGGCAGATACGAAGCCGGAAGAAAAACCGGAAACAGCGGATGATACCAATAATAAGGACAAGAAACCAGAATATGAGGAAGATGAAATTAAAACCGCTGACGAGGACGGGCATCCGGGACAGGTATATGATCCGGTTTTTGGCTGGATTGTCACCGGAGAGGTGGTATCTGACAATGTAGATAATGATGGCAGTCTGGACAAGCAGGTAGGTACAATGGGAAAGAATTAAGTATTAGAAAAAGACATGGCGACATGTCTTTTTTTTAATGCACGGAAAAGGAGCAGAAAGAATGAGGCAAATTAGGAAAACGTTGTTTTTGCTGTGTATAACAGTTCTTGTATTTCTGTCTGGAACAACAGCACATGCGGAAACCGGAGAAGGAAATATTGACGGCGGTGGTGGCGGAATGGGTACCGGAACTAAGGACAGCTACTGGAGTAACTATAAATACGGAGTGCGTGTTACCGTAGTAAGGACTGATGGCAGCATTGTATCAACACCGTTTGATCTGGCCAACTGTGATGTGTCAGGAAGTGTGGTCCATTTTGGACGGACCAGTAAGCTTCATTATGCTGAAGGACATACACTTTCACCGGCGGGAGGTTCTTACAGCTATTCCAAACCGGAAGAAGAGCTGCCGCGTATTATCAGCAGCGGTAAGTATCAGGCCAGTATTGAAGCAATCAAGAGATATTTCTGTTCGGAATATGCTGCGAAGATGGTATCGGATAAAACGGGGATTCCCTATTACGAACTGATTTCCGGACCGTATAAAGTTGTGTTAGAGCCGGTAGCATATTTCAAATTTTTAGGTGTGGATTATGCCATGACAGCAACGGAAGCGGCCTTATATAACCAGATGTCAGATGGAAAGCTGAGGCAGAAAATGTCAACACTGACACATAAGAATCTGCCACTGGCGCTGTTCTTAGAAAAACCGGAACTTGGATATCCTGCCTGGACAGGCAGCACAGCAGATAAGGTATCAGACACAGCGATTATCGATTATTTAGGAATTGGTATCATCAGTTATGAAAACCTGCGGGAGATTATCATTCCAGAAACGGATTATACCTACCGGGTGGATACGGATGTCATTACCAGCGTGACATTACATAGTGATGTTGAGGTGAATCCGGATGAACCGGCAAGTGTGACTTTTACCATTGATGGAGCTAGCTACCGGGTAGAAGATATTGTCATGCCGGAAGGGGATTCCCAGTTAGTCTGGGTAAAATGGCACACACCGTCTTCTCCGGGGATTATAAATATTAACATCCGCATTGATGGTGCAGAAACGGGACAGACCAGTTTTACGGCACGTATTGAAGAACTGAACGAAAATGTCCCTCCTGACCCGATGGCGACAGATTCAAATCCTACTTACAGCAGGGTATCTGTTCCTCATAACGATCAGAAATCCAATGCATCCTGGAGTGTCTGGAGTGCAGTCTGGGAACCAAAGTGGGAATGGGAAGCTGATTGGCAGTGGGATTCAAACTGGGTATGGGAATCTGATTTGCAATTGGAAACGAAGGAGGAATGGGAATCCAATTGGGAAATAGTAGATGGCCAGTGGGTTGATAATGGTGAATGGGTTGAAGTGGAAGAATGGGTAGATTATGGAGAATGGGTAGACCACGGAGAATGGGTGGACTATGGAGAGTGGGTGGATCATGGTAAGTATGTGTTCAGTTCCACGTACTATAACATGTCCATGCAGACATCCATGGAAATTCATCCGGATGATATTGTACCGACTGCCGTTGGCGATACCATGAAAAGTGGGTACGGAATCAAGCAGTTTGCTTGGTCCAGATATTATACCAATGCGGATGAAAGAGACTATGTTCCAACGCAGAATGCAGTCTCGTATTTTCCGGAATTTAAGTATAAAACCTACTGGAGACTGTTAAAAGGAAGCGGAGGCAACCCAAATTATTTTACCTTCCAGAACAATGTATTTTCCACCTATAACAGAGAGGTTCATTTTACACCGGTATGGTTCCCGAATTCTACATATCAGGTTTATACCTATATTTTGGATGCGTGGACTCCGGTTGGCATGCTTGCAATGAACCTGACGGATTCTATAGAAATTGAGGGTAGTATGTATGATGACTGGTATTCTAAACGTGAGTAATGTGCTTCCGCTTTACTGGATACTCACACTTGTTTTTTTATTACTTTTTGCCATATACGATTACAGGCACCATAAGATTCGCAATCCTGCTCTTGCTGCGTTCTTTGTATGGTGCCTTTTATATATACCGGTAAGAACTCTGGCAGATCCAAGTGTTCATTGGATTGACCTGACGTTTCATGCGATTTTAGGCAGTATGGCTGCCTTCTTATCACTCCTGTTTATATATTTCCTGAGCAATGAAGGAATTGGCGGCGGGGATATTAAGTTAGTAACGATACTTGCCATACCGCTTGGTACAGCAGGAATACTTGGTATGCTGCTTGTTTCCTGCCTGGCTGCTTTACTGCATGTATGGATTCAGAAAAAACTGCAGAAGAAAACCATGGAAAGTATTGCTTATGCACCGTACGTGGCTCTTGGAGTGCTTGTATATGTCTTACCGCAAATCATGATATGAAGGAGTAACTTATGAGGCTGAATAACAGATTTATTTATGGCATCTTCAGTATTATACTGGCTGCCATTATTGCATTCATTGCCGTACCTGCAGTATCAAAGCAGACGAACGGAACCTGCGAAGTTGTACGGATGAAACAGATGGTAGCACGCGGCATGCAGATTACTGCAGAAGATGTAGAGGTTGTTACTGTGGGTGAATATAATTTGCCAGGTTCGGTTGCCAAGAAGGAAACGGATGTAGTAGGAATTTATGCAGCTGCTGATTTATATCCGGGAGACTATATTCTTGCGGAAAAGGTAAGCAGTACGCCGGTGTCTTCGGATCCTATGTTAAATGAAATCCCGGATGGCAAGGTGGTGTTATCCATTACTACACAGACACTGGCTACCGCGCTTTCGGATAAACTGCAGGATGGGGATATTGTCCGCCTCTACCATTATAACGAAGAGGAAGAAGAACCGGTAAAAGATATACCGGAACTCAGATTTATTAAGGTATTGTCCATTAGTGATGCAGACGGCCTGGATGTGGATTACACAAAGCCGCTCAATGAAGATGAAGAAAAGCAGCAGACAGCAACAATTACGGTATTGGCATCACCGGAGCAGGCAATGCTGCTTACCCGGTTTGAAAATGAGGGAATATTACATGTGGCTTTAGTAAGCCGTGGTAATGCGAAACTGGCGGAAGAACTGTTATTGCGTCAGGAACAGGTTTTAGAGGAAATTTACGGAACACCGGACGAAGATACGGATCCTAATGAAGGGGAGGAAGAAATGTCGGAAGACTGGACGGAGGATTCCTTTTCTGAGGACAAGGAGGATATGGCTTTTGAACCGGAATCTGAAAAGGAAGAACTGCCATAGGAGGTGTACATCATGTCAAAGATTATTACAGTATGGGGAAACCCGGGGTGCGGTAAGTCCATGTTTTGCTGTAATCTTGCAAAAGTTTTGACAGCAGATAAAAAGAAAGCACTGGTTATTAACGCGGATTCCAGTACACCGATGCTTCCGGTATGGATGCCGGAGCGGATGATTGAAACAGCTTCTTCCATTGGTAATGTACTGACCGGACTTGAGATTAATAATGCATTGATTGCAGAACGGGTGGTGATTTTGAAGGAGTATCCGTTTATCGGTGTAATGGGGTATGCGGCAGGTGAAAATCCATTTTCTTATCCGGAGCTGAAGTATGAAAAAATCAAACTGTTTATTACGGAAGCATCTAAACTGGTGGATTATATTATTCTGGATTGCAGCTCGAATATGCTGAACTTTTTTACTCCGTCCGCAATTGAAGCGGCAGATCTGGTCATCCGGATTGTTACACCGGACCTTAGAGGTCTGAATTATCTAAAAGCTCATAAAGCGCTTCTGACGGATGAAAAGTTTCACTATGACAAACATCTGACCTTTGCAGGGCTGGCAAGACCGTTCCATGCCATTGATGAGATGGATAATCTGATTGGAGGGTTTGATGGGTTACTTCCTTACTCGAAGGAAATTGAGAGGTGCGGTACCAGCGGACAGATGTTTAAAGCACTGGGGTATTGCAATCAGCGTTATTTGAGTTCACTTAAACTGGTGAGAAAACGTCTGGAAGAACCACAGGAGGAGCAGGAAGAAGAGCCCGCAGACCTGCCGGAAGGAACAGAAGTAGTTCTGGAAGAGCCACAGGGATTAAAGAAAGAGGAGGAGGCTATGGATGCAGTCATTGAATGATATGTTTTTTGCTTCTGCCGGGCAGGAGGTGGTAACGTATGACCAGATTTTGGAGGATGTACAGAAATACTGCACTGTAAATCATGCGGATAAGTTAACCACGGAAGGAAATCAGGAAGAGGCAAAACTGTTATTAAAAGAATTTATTCTGCAGTATATCCTCAGTAAATCCTATCATATCGATGGAATGACAACGGAGGAATTAAAAGACAGCCTGTTTGAGGATATGGCCGGAATTTCTTTTTTAAAGAAATGGATTTACAAACCGGGGATTGAAGAGGTAAATATCAATGCCTTTGATGATATCGAAGTTATTATGAGCGGTGGACGTTCCATGAAAATTCCGGACCGGTTTCAGTCTCCGCAGCATGCCGTGGATGTAACCCGACGTCTCCTTAACACCTGTGGTATGGTGATTGATGATACTATGCCATCTGTCATCGGATTCTTAGATAAGAATATCCGAATTTCCGTAGACAAGACTCCGATTGTGGATGCGGAGGTAGGCATCAATGCTTCTATCCGAATTGTCAACCAGCAGTCGGTATCCAAGGATAAGCTGATTGCTTCCGGTTCTGCAACAGAGGAGATGTTAGATTTCTTAACTTGCTGCATCCGGTATGGTGTTTCAGTATGCATTGCCGGAAGCACCGGTTCCGGAAAAACTACGGTTATGAGCTGGCTGCTTTCCATGGTGCCGGACAACCGGCGACTGATTACCATTGAAGAAGGAAGCCGGGAATTTGATTTGATTAAGAGGGATGAGAACGGACATGCCATTAACAGCGTCGTCCACTTGCTTACCAGGCCGCATGAAAACCCGGCACTGGATATTGACCAGGACGTTCTACTGGAACGTGTACTTAGAAAACATCCGGATGTGATTGGGGTAGGTGAGATGCGTTCTGCCAAGGAAGCATTGTCGGTTGCGGAAAGTTCCAGAACAGGCCATACGGTAGTCACAACCATCCATTCCAATTCGTCAGAATCCACGTACCGAAGAATGATGACTCTGGCAAAGAGAAAATACAACATGGCGGATGATATCCTGATGCAGATTATGGTGGAGGCATATCCGATAGTTGTATTTACCAAGCAGTTAGAAGATGGATCCAGAAAAATCATGCAGATTATTGAGGGTGAGGATTACCGGAACGGAAAACTGTATTACCGTCCGTTGTATCAGTATGATGTGGAGGATAACCGCACGGATGAGAGTGGCAAGATTTCAGTTCTTGGCAGCCACAGGAAGCTTGGTGGAATTTCAGAGTCTTTGAAAAAACGGATGTTAGATAACGGTATTCCGGCAGGAAAGTTGAAACTATTTTTGGATTCTAATGAGAATGGGGCAATGAGAGGAGGGACAATGAATGCAATGGGTTCAGATTATTGTATTCCTGCTGATAGTTAGCGGGCTGTTTTCGCTCTTTCATGTACGCTTTATTGATTTCCTAAACCTTTTATCTCCACAGGTCAAAAGTACACTGCAGGATGATGTGGATGTGCTGCTTGGAAAACCGGCGAAAGGATTTTTTAACAGGGAGACATTAGAGATTGAGCAGCTGTTGATTGCCACCGGAAGGGAAGGCAGATTTAACATGGTAAAACGAATTTCCATTATCCTGTTCTCCGTTGGCGCCATTGCAGCTATTCTGATTGATAATCCGTTCATGATACCGATTATGGGTGCCGGCTTTGCATTTGCACCGGTATGGTATTTAAGATCCACAGCGGCGTCCTATAAAAAGCACCTGAATGAGGAACTGGAAACAGCAATTTCAGTGATTACCACTTCATATCTTCGCACCGGGGACATATTAAAGTCCGTAAAGGAAAATATCCCGTACTTAAATCCTCCGGTAAAAAATCATTTCGAAGCTTTTGTGCTGGAGTCGGAGATGTTAAATGCCAATATGATCTCCACTATTAACACTCTGAAGATGAGGGTACCAAACCGTATCTTCCATGAATGGTGCAATACACTGATCCAGTGCCAGAGTGACAGAAGCATGAAAAACACGCTGACTTTTACGGTACAGAAGTTTTCTGACATGAGGATTATGCAGTCGGAGCTGGAGGCGATGATAAATGAGCCAAAGAAGGAAGCAATCACTATGATGTTTCTTGTGATAGGCAACATTCCTCTTTTATATGTTTTGAATAAAACATGGTTTGAAACACTGATGTTTTCCACACCGGGAAAGATTACGTTAGCCATCTGTGCGGCTATTATTCTTTTCTCGTTTACCAAGATTCTAAAACTCAGCCGCCCGGTGGAATATAACACATAGAAAGGAAGAAAAACATATGGCAGTTTTAGTTATACTGGCTTCCATATTTGTGGGATTTGGTATTTACAATCTCTCGTGTGCGTTTGTGGATGTACCGACGGCAAAAACCTCCCGGGCTATGATGCTTGCAAAAAAGCAGACCGGTACCGGTGATGAAAAACTGGTGGAAGTATACATCACCAAGATTGCGGAAAAATTAAGCCCAATCTTAAAAATGGATACTATTAAACGGAGTAAGCTGGAAGCGGTTCTGCACATTGCAGGGATGAACCTGACTCCGGAGAGTTACACCATGAAGGCATTACTCATGGCTTTACTGACCCTGCTTGCAGGGCTTTTTTTATTGCTGCTTATTCCGATGGCGGGATTTGCAGTCATGGGGCTCTCTGTTCTGATGTGGTTTTCTTCCTATCATCAGGTATTTGACATTGTAAAAAAGAGAAAGAAGCTGATTGAAGCAGAGCTCCCAAGATTTGCAGTCAGTATTCAGCAGTCCCTTAGTACTGACAGGGATGTGCTGAAACTTCTGATTTCCTACCGGCGTATTGCCGGACCGCATCTTGGACAGGAATTGGACACTACGATTGCGGATATGAAGACCGGAAACTATGAAAATGCATTGCTCCGGTTACAGAACAGGGTTGGCAGCACCATGCTGTCGGATATTGTCCGCGGACTGATTGGCACTCTTCGCGGTGACGACCAGCAGATGTATTTTAAGATGCTGGTATTTGATATGCGCCAGATTGAACAGAACAACTTAAAGAAGGAGGCAGCCAAACGGCCAAAACAGATGCAGAAGTATTCCATGATGATGCTGTTCTGCATTCTGCTTATTTATGTCGTAGTACTGTCTGTAGAAGTTGTCAGTTCTTTAGGAGGCTTCTTTTAGTATCTGCAGAGAAAGGAGGCGGGGCTTATGTGATGCAGGGAAAGAAGGAAAGATAACTTATAAAAGTCCGGTATACAGCCGGACATAGAGAACAAAACATTGATTGAGAAAAGGAGAAAACAAAAATGAGAAAAATGATGAATAAGGTAGCTTTAAAAACTGGGAATGTAATCAGCCGTGTAAAGGCGGCATTAAACAACGAGAGAGGTGATTTCTACATCTCTGATGGTGTTAAGATTATCATCGCCGTAGTGCTGGGTGCACTGTTATTAGGTGCCCTGACCACTATTTTTAATACAACGGTTATTCCACGTATCACCCAGGAGATTACGGAACTGTTTGGTAACTAAAAAATTGCCAGAAACTGGCAGAATAGACGCAAATGACTTAAGAATCTGCGGCAGTGCCATAGGATTCATCCTTAATTTATTTTAAAATATACTTACAGAATACGTATTCAAAAAAGCGACTGAAAGGAGGAAATCGTCATGGGAAAGAAAGCAAGAAAATATTCCGTAAAGTGTCCGTATTGTGGACGTAATGCGGTATTGAGAAGTGCCCGGTATGTATATAAAGATGCTGCATTCGAAAAGAATCTGTATGTATGCAGCGGGTATCCGGAATGTGATGCTTATGTTGGAGTCCATGAAGGAACCCAGGTTCCAAAAGGAACACTGGCAAATGGTGACCTGCGGCATAAGAGAATTGAAGCACATCGTTTGTTTGATGCAATCTGGAAGAATGGCGTTTTCTCCCGGAAGGATGCTTACCGGTGGATGCAGGATGTGTTCTGCCTGACGGATACACAGGCCCATATTGGTGAATTTTCGGAGTACCGTTGTGATTGTTTGATAGAAGAATGCAGAAAAGTGCTGAGAAATAATCATATCACGGTTGCGGTTTAATAACAGTGCAGGAGGAAAGAGAGGTGGAAGTATGGGGATTATGACCAGGAAGGAACAACGATTAGTAGAAGAACATTTGGAAATGGTAAGCAGGATTGTAAGAGGAACCATGTCTATCAATGAAGATGTCCAGGGATTAGGATACGAAGATTTATATCAGACCGGCTGTGAGGCGTTATGTAAGGCTGCATTAAATTACAGGGAAGAAAGAGGAGCATCTTTTACTACATTTGCGGATGTGGTTATTAAGAACAGTCTGATTTCCCACTGCAGAAAGGTAAGCCGGATTCAGACACCGGTCCGTTATCTGGATATGCCGCTTATTGGACAGGACGACCTGACTTATGCAGACTGTCTGCCGGATGAAGAAGAACATGGAATTTCTGATTTGGAAACGGACGTTATGCTGGCACAGATGGAGGAACAGTTTGCCGGTATTGCAAAAAAAGGCGTACAGGCTCTGAGGCTTAAGTATCAGGGACATGACGGAAATGAAATCGCCAGTCATTTTGGTGTTAAACCAAACCATGTATCTGCATGGGTATCCAGAGCACTTCAGAAGATGAGGACAGAATACGCGGCATAAGTAAGGGGAGAGGATGAAGATGATGACATTATATACAGCAATTGGGACATATAAGCTGGGAAACAGAGGGTTACCAACAATTGTGTCTGGAAATAAGGAATATGGTTTGGTTCCATGTGAATTATTGCTATGGAGCGATCTTGCGTTCCGGATTTTAACATACAAGGAACTGAAAGAAAAGTTTTATATGCATATGATGGAGCTTGATATTCCGGATGAGATGGAGTTTGACCACTGCCTGCACCGCCTGATGATGCGGGGACTGGTAGTATCCGGTAAAGATTGTACCGGGGCAGATGCACTTTATAATCTGTTAGGACATCTGCATGTACAGCCGGTGCCGGACGGATGGCCGGAAAAGGTGTTATCTTTTATGAAACTGACACTATGTAAGAAGCTGCCTTGGAAAAAAGCGATAGGAGTATTTCATAAGGAAAAGCTGGAACCGGTGGAAAAACAGATTCTCACCCTTGTGAAGAACCAGACGCTTTCCACGGCAGAACTGATCCGGTGTACAGAAAAGGGTAAAACAAGTCTGAAGGATAACGAGGAACTGATGGAATGCCTGTATCCGGAGGAAGATGACGATTGTGAAAAGATTGTTACAGAAGGAAGATTCTCTGAAATCAGATATGTTATCTTATCTGCAGTGGCTAATCTTTACATGAAGCAGCGGATTGTGTTTCAACTGGTGTAATTAACTTACGTATAAATTGTTTCTTTATATCATATACTATTATAATACAAATGAAAGAAAATGAAGCAAATACATTGCAAATTGCTTCAAAATGAAGTATACTGTTATTGGAAAGTGAGGTAGTGATTATGACAACAGTAAGTATACGTCTTGATGATGATATGAAGCAGCAGTTAGATATTATGTGTGACGAGATGGGTATGAATCTTACCACGTTCTTTATGATTTATGCGAAGAAGGCATTGCGTGACCGCCGTATTCCGTTTGATATTACGGCTCCCGTGGAACCATTTTATTCGGAGTCCAATATGGCGCAACTTGCAAAGGCAGAACAGCAGGTAAAGGCTGGAAACGTGGTTGTTAAGACCATGGAGGAACTGGAGGCAATGGAAGTTGAGTAAAATCACATTTGCGGAAGATGCCTGGGAAGAATATCTGTATTGGCAGATGCAGGATAAGAAAACCTTAAAGAAGATTAATTCCTTGTTAAAAGATGTGCAGAGACAACCTTTTACAGGCGAAGGAAAACCTGAGCCATTAAAAGGAGGGCTATGGAGCCGCCGTATCAATGATAAAGACCGACTGGTGTATGATGTTACGGATGAAACCATTATAGTAATGCAGTGTAAAGGACATTATGATGACAAGTAAGATATTAGAACCGGGGCAGTATTTGCGTTTGACAGGTGAATAAACTTATGCTACTATAGAACTGTAGTTGATTTTTGTGTTTTCCGTAAGGAAGTACCGTTTGGTATCATACACACGTTGTTTATGATTGAAATAAGTGTCAGAAGAATTACCATTTATGAAATGGCAGTCTTTTGGCACTTTTTTTAATACAAAAATTTAATCCAAGAAGGGAGAAAAGAAACATGAATGATCCAGTAACTATCATCACCACAGGACGGGTAACGGCAGACCTTGAGCTGAAACTGAGTCAGAACGGTAAGAACACCAAGTATGTCGCATTTGGCCTTGCTGTCAACAGAGGGTATGGTGAAAACACCCATCCTAACTTCTACAACTGCATTGTCTATGGTGAAGACGCACAACGAATGATTGATGCAAAAGTAAAAAAGGGAAGCGCAATCCAGATTATCGGGGACCAGGAGCTTGTGGAGTACAAGAGAAATAACAACTCTACCGGCTGGATGGCAAAAATCCAGGTAATGAACTGGAGCTATGCACTTACAGGTCGTCCAAAGAGTTCTGAGGAAAATGGGGCGGAATCTTCTGAAGAATCCATTCCGGATTATACAGGTGGTTTTCCTGCTTATGAGAACTGTGGACCAAATGGATTACCGTTTAATTAAAGTTTTAAGCGGCACAAGAGGAATTGCAACTATGGCGAAAATGCTTTGGGTGTGATTCCTCTTTTTTTATTTCAAGAGAAAGGACAAAAGAAGATGAAAAAGAAGGTATTTACAAAAAGTATCCGTGTGCTTATTGTACTGCTCCTTGCAGAAGCAGCACTGGCTCCGAAACAGTATTCACAAATCATGATGGCAGTAACCATGGTGCTCTGGCTGGCAGTGATGGGTATGTCATTCCTTGACCGGCATATGAAAAAGGTAAGGAAAGGGAGGCCCGCTAAGGTTTTTGGCCCGAAAGATACGAAGTGGCAGGTATGTCCTGTACCGGTACCGGGCGAACCGGAAACTGATAACGGGATTGCTAAGATTTCTGGAAACACTATGGTTTCAGAGGATGGGCTAGAACTGATGATGCAGCAGGTATCGCTTCGAATCAGTGAAAAGCTAAAATCCGCTTATCCGGATGCCGTCTGGCAGTGGTGTAAAAAAGCTTCCCTTATGGAACTTCTTTCTGGAACCACGGTACGTATCAAAGTAGAGAATATGGCTGCGTACAGTCATGCGGACATCACCTTTGACCGGTTTGGTCGCATCCATGTGGAGCCTTTGACTGTAGGAAATTTTGGCACTTCCCAGTCTGCAGAAGAAACCGAGGAGGTTTCTTCGGAACCATCTGTGGTGGATGTACGTGCCTGGTATGAACTGATTGGACAGAAAATACTGGAGGCACAGATTGTGGAACTGAATGCCAATGGCCACAGCAAGCTTTCCATCAAAGAAAACGGAGACATTGTAATTCAGAGACAGAAAAAGGAGTCCCTGATGACTACGTTAGAAGCGTTTCCGGAAAAGAAGTATTGGAATGAACTGGTTGCTATTTTGGAAGAGAATGAATTGAAGGCAAGAGTTGCAGGAGAAACCGTACAGGTTTCCTGGATTATGTAAGAAAGAAGGGTGATTGTTATGGCGAAAAACAAATTATATGATTCACGTACCTGGAGGATGACACTGCCGGAGCCGTTTCATTTAACGGTCAATGGAACCAGTACCATACACTATTCCAGATACAATATGGCATCGGCAAAGAAAGCAACACTGCATTCTCCGACTTTAAGTGCCATCTTGGCGTATCTTGATATGGATACCACATACACACCGGCCAGTACATCGGCATGTGCCATTGGCACACAGGGAGACAAAATTGTTGCTGAGTACAGAAGCCGGACAAAAGAAATTCATGCAGTGGTTTTCAACAAAAAGAACGGTAAGTTTAATGTTGGCCGTTTTGAAGATCCGACAGCTGCGCCTAAGGTGTATTCCTTAAAGGATGGTGGAAACACTGGTACAGCTTTGTTTTTTGCGCTGATTCCGGAGGCACTTACAGAGGATGAGTTTAGGGAATATTATGAACTGCTTGGACGCTGTAAGAATGATGGCTTCTCGGATATGGAAGAGGCAGAAAAAGCAGCCTTTATCTTATGCGACAATCTGTACCGTCGTATCGAAGGTGCAAACCTGCATGGGAAAAATGGGATTGCCTTGGATATTCCGGCAACCGGAAACATTGCACCGATTACGACACTGAATCTAAACAAAAAGGCGTACAGCCCGTCCAGCGTATTATACGGAACATTTGAAATATTCACGGGAACCGCTGTTTTGACTGCGGGGACAGCTGTAGATAAGAAAGACTTCATCGGGAATTATCCGCTTTCCAACCGCATGTTTTCTCCACAGGAGCAGCTGATGATACCAAAGATTGAGGACTGGTATCTGATTCCGCAGGAAGTAGTGACTATATGTAAGCACGCCTTTTTGACAACAAGCAGTGCCCAGCCGATGCGGAACTTTATGATGCGCGGACCTGCAGGAACCGGAAAGACGGAAGGTGCAAAGGCAATTGCTGCAGGACTCGGTCTGCCATACCTGTATTATACCTGTTCTGCCAATACGGAAATCTATGATTTCCTCGGACAGATGCTTCCGGAAACGGACGGGAAACAGGAAACGGTGGCAGAGTATCCTTCCTTTACTGATATTCAGATGGATCCGCCGTCTGCTTATAAAAAACTGACCGGAATTTATGATGAAGCAGTGACGGATGTGGAGGTTTATAACAAGTTGTTAGAAGTGATGGAACGGGATGCAAAAACACTGGTGAACGATAATGCCGGCGGACAGAAGTTCCGTTACGTGGAAACACCATTAATCCAAGCGATACGGAACGGTTACCTGATAGAAATACAGGAGCCTACGGTAATAGCTAACCCCGGTGTTTTAGTTGGCTTAAATGCCCTGTTGGATCGTTGTGCCAGTATTACTCTTACTACCGGTGAAGTAATCCACCGGCACCCGGATACAGTTGTGGTGATTACCACCAACAACTGTTATGCCGGATGCAGGGATATGAACCAGTCGGTGATTTCCCGAATGAACCTGATTCTGGATGTGGAGACACCGGATGTGGGCACCCTTGCAGAGCGTACCATGTTAGTTACCGGATGTACAGATAAAACCATGGTAACGGATATGGCTGCTGCAGTACAGGAAATCAGTGAGCGCTGCAGGGAAACCATGATTAACGACGGAAGCTGCGGCGTAAGAGAACTCATCAGCTGGGTACAGTCCTATATGGTATGTGGAAATGCCCTAGAGGCAGCGAAGTATACCGTATTGTCTTCTGTTTCCAGTGATCCGGAAAACAGGGCTGACATTTTATCCTCCTGTCTGGAACAGAAGTTTGCGGCATAGGAGGGATGAATGATTGGATGAAGAAAAATTAAGAAAGAATCTTGCTAAGAACATGCGGTATTTAAGAAAACAGCGAAGTCCCCGCATGTCACAGACCATGCTTGCAAATAAACTGGAAGTGACGCAGAAAAGTATCTCCAGATATGAAAATGAAGTTACGCTGCCACCGCTGCATATTCTTGCAGGGTTGGCAGAATACTTTGGAATATCCATGGATGATTTGCTATCAGCGGAACTGCCGGGCAGGAAAGGAAGGAAAGAAAACGAATGAGAACATCACATCTGGCAATCCGGAAAATGATTGCAGAACAAAAAAGCAAGCTGACCAATGAGCAGATTTTTGCCTCTCCACAATATGCCTCGTATCTGACGGATATTGCGGAAGGCATTACCAAACGCTACAAGCGTTCCAGTAAGGTAAAGACTTACTGGGATGAGCGTCCGGAAGCGGGGATTGCCTGTACGGATAACCGGGTCATTCAGGTGAATACCGGGAACTGTCTGACGCAGAGCTTCCCGACAAGGACACTGATGGCAGACAGTCTTTTAGGTATTGTGGGGCATGAATGCGGGCATATCCTGTACACGGATTTTACGATGCTTACGACATACAATCAGGCATTAACCGGAGGTAGGTTTTATCCGAATGAACCTGAAGAGTTAAGTGTGGAGCAAGATAAGAGTCTGAAGGAAATCCTTGATGGGTTTGAAGCAGAGGATGAGGCTGTCATAATGGCGGTCTCACAGATTGCCCACAACCTGATTAATATCATGGAAGATGTCTATATTGAAGGACGCATGTGTGATGCGTTCCCAGGAAGTATCCGGTCCGGTATTTTACTAAATAACCTCCGGTTTGCAGAAGATATGGATTCTGTACAGGAGCAGATTACAAAGGGACACCAAGATGTTTTTATCATCGTAAATCTTTTGATCCAGTATGCAAAGACAGGGGACCTAAACAATCTGGGCGGTTACAAAGGCAAGTATCTGGATGCGGTATATGAGTGTATTCCGTATATCGATGACGGTGCTTACGATGATGATGCCAGGGTGCGCTATGATGCTGCCAACCATATCCTGCTTAACTTATGGCCTTTCATGGAAAGCTTTGTGGAAAAGATACGGGAGGACATTAAGAACGGGACAAACGAGGCAGAAGCTGACCTTAATTCCCAAATGGCAGGAAGTTCCCAAATGCCAAGCGGAAAAGGGAAAGCGGCTCCGGGAACCGGAAAATCAAAGTTTGATCCATCTTCTGTTTTGGAAGAACAGGATTATCTTCAGGAGGTTCTTGATTATGAAGCAGGAAGAATAGCGCTGGAAAAGACGGAAGAGATTAACGAGGATGGCGATGGTGGTATCAGCCGGTCCACAGATTATGCGGGAGCAGGTTATGTATCAAAAGCAGCAGAAGATATGGAACGTATTATGTCACAGCTTGCGGAAGAATCGGTTTACGAAGCATATGAAGAGGAACTGACAGAAGAACTTCAGGAAGAAGCGGATAAAATCCGTTATGGTAATGCTCACCGGGGTATGCATGTACATGTGAACCGTATGTCTTATGTGGACAACACCTGTATGGAAGCATACCGTAAAGTAGCACCGCCATTACTCTTGGTTTCTAAACGTCTTCAGAAGCAGATATCGCAGATGCTGAAGGATTTTAAGGAAGGAGGAAAGCTTGATAATCTTCCTATGGGAAAACGTATTAATGCAAGGACATTATTCCGGAATGACGGCAAGATATTTTATAAGCTTAGGCTTCCAAATGACCATCCTGATATCGCAGTTGTGGTTCTAAATGACGAAAGCGGCTCCATGTGCAGCTGCAACCGTATTACTTATGCCAGAGCTGCTTCCATTATTCTGTATGATTTCTGCAGGGGGCTTGATATTCCGGTTGCAGTATATGGCCATACGGAAGAAACAGATGTGGAGCTGTATGCTTACGCAGAATTTGATTCCATCGATAATAAGGACAAGTACCGCATGATGGACATGAGTGCCAGAGGCGGGAACCGTGATGGTGCAGCACTTCGGTATGCCGCAGAACGACTGATGACACGTCCGGAAGAAATCAAATTGTTAATTATTATTTCTGACGGCCAGCCTGCCGGAACCGGTTATTACGGAACGGAAGCAGAAGCTGACCTTAGAGGAATCAAGAAGGAGTATTCAGCCAAAGGAATCCAGTTGTTTGCCGCTGCGATTGGCAGTGACAAGCAGAATATCCAGCGTATCTACGGGGATGGATTTCTTGATATTACTAATCTTGAGAAGCTTCCGGTAAACCTTGGGAAACTGATTATTACGCAGGTGAAAAACAAGTACGCAGCATAGAGGAAAGAAGGGAAATTTAAATGAATGAAGTATATATATCAAATCAGATAGCGGTTTATAAGAATAACAAGACACTGGTGGAATTTCAGGACAAGTTAAAGGCGGCGAGCCTGGAATGCTATGCCCATCTGCATGCAGACGGGGAAGCAACTGCGGAAGGACCGAAGCGGCATTCCCTGATTGGAATACTGATGAAGGACTATTCCAACGGAACCGGGGATAAGGCAGTGACGGTGACAGCAAACATTTCGCCGGAAGAGGCGAAGTTTATTTTATCACGGCTGACTGCCGGTTTTCAGGAATACGCCTTTGAGCAGGAGAAAATCTTTGGAAATGTGGATGCTTCCGGCTATGCAAAAGTATCCAAGGTCCGGATTATCCGGGCAACCAAGGATGGAAAGGGCAATGTCCGGAAACTTCCGTGGTATATTGAAGTGGAGAACGGAAAAGGGATTCCGCTTAAGAATGCCACCGGCGGCACCTACATGAAACCGAAGTCTTTTGTAAGCGAAGGAAAGGTATATGCCAATTTAAGCGACATGGATATGTTTAAGCTGCTTGGACGGGTATCATCCTACATCAATGCGTGGGAAAAAGCCATCGGTCCACAGTTAATCACCCATGCAAAGAATGTGATTGCAAAGAGGCAGGCGGAACGTAGTGCAGCATAAAGCTTAATAGGAAGTGTTTAAGAAGGGAATACCGACAGGTGTTCCCTTCTGTCATGAAGGAGGTTAGGTAGTGAAGAATGAAATGAGCAGTGGAATCATCAGGCATGTAGACGATCTTGGCCGAGTGGTGATACCGAAGGAATTAAGAAAACAGCTGGAGATTGAATCGGAAGATGCGGTGGAAATTGGTGTATACGGACGTACAATCCAGGTAAGAAAGTATCAGCCATTACAGACATTAGAATCTTTGTGCAAAACTTATTTGGACGCTTTCTTTAAGTCCTGCAGAACAATATGCATTGTCAGCAGTACAGAGAAAGTAATTGCAACAAGAGGCATGAATTTTTCTACGGATATCCTGCTTTCTGAAGAAGTACGGTGGTATATCGCAAACGCAACGGAATACCAGTATACGGAATCAGATCAGATGAGGTTATTTGAAAACAGTAAGTATTTGGTGGATTCCCTGTATCCGGTTGGCACCAAGAATAATCCGATGGGTGCTGTAATCCTGATTCATTTCAGGGAGGCAACCCCAGTGGAACGCGGCTGTGCCAGATACATGGCAGACATCCTTTCTGAGCTTACAAAGCAGAAAGAGGTGTAACTGTATGGACAAAATAGCACAGGCAGCAAAACTTCTGGAACGTGAATTTGGACCGGATTGGCTTACCATTGCCCAACAGCTTGGCACGGATAATCTTCGGAAGCGGGTTGGCAAGGAGCTGACATCGTTTCTGGCATTCCCGGAGCGTGGAGAAGGCGGAAGCAGCACCTGGCGTGGAAACTGTTCCCCTGAAGTGGTGTCCGCTGTCCTTGAATATGTTCTTGATACCAAGCAGTATTACGGAAAGGACATATCGCAGTTTACCCTGCTTGATCCTATGTCCGGTTCCGGTACCAGCAAGGCGGTGGCAGATAAGTATGGTATTGCATCGGTTCTTTATGACTTAAACCCTGCACCTGCCGCTGGAAAAGGAAACTGGAATGCATTAAAGCATGATGTAGAGGATTCGGCAGACCTGATATTTTTCCATCCGCCGTATCACGATATCATCAAGTATTCCGGCAATATGTGGGGAAAGCCACACCCGGATGATTTATCCCGCTGTGAAAATTACAATGATTTTTTGGAGAAATTAAACCTTTGCATCCGGAAGTTTTACATGGCGCTCAGAAAGGATGGCCGTCTGGCAGTCCTTGTAGGTGACATCCGTTCCAAAGGGCAGTTTTATTCCATACAGCATGACATGATGCGGATGGGCGAGTTTGAGTCTTTCTTAGTGAAGGGCCAGTTTAACTGCGTATCAGATGGCAGAAGATATGAGAAGCCGTTTATTCCGATTGTGACGGAGTATATGCTGCTTCTGCATAAAAAGGACGTGTTTATGGTTCCGTTTCATTATTCGCAGAATCAATGTTTTTCCATTGCAGAAACGGATCTGGCAGCACTGACATGGCACCACTTAATCCGAATGACGTTGGAAAGTGCCGGCGGAAGGATGAGTCTTACAGAGCTTTATGTACGACTTAAAAACCACCCGAAGGCAGAGAAGAATCCACATTACAAGGAACGCATCCGTGCGACGATTTATGAGCATAAAGACCAGTACATAGCATGCGGAGACGGTACATACCGTCTTACGTATCAGGTTGCATAAGGAGGAAAGTTAGATGTTTAAATTATTTAAAATGTTGAAAAGAAGAGTTCAGAAAAGAAAACCTGTAATAAACGTAACCGGAACACTGGCAAGGGCACTGCGCCCGGGAATCCCTGCCGTATATATGTATCAGGGATATTTAATCCGAACAACAGCTGTGGAGGCCATTTTAGAAGTGGATCCTGACCATGTGCGGTTTGAAACAGAGCACAGCATCTATTCCATTTCCTATTATGGACCGGAAGCAGAGAGTGCAAAACTTGCCGCATAGCAGATGGATTGGAAAGGAGACGGTAAGATGGAACTGGCATTAAGTCCGGACCTGATGTTTCTTAGGGATGAACTGGCATCACAGTTAAAGACACTTAAAACAAACCGTGACAGGGTTCCGCTTAAACTGTTACAGACCAGATATAAACAAGGGTATGATGCGCTGAGGAGCGACATCAAGGAAAAAGCTTCAGAATATGTGATACAAGTAGCGCTTAAGGATATCCGGATTCATGCGGATTTTGTTAAAGAGGGCATTGCTATCATTGAAGAAATCATGCAGAACTCAGCTGATATGAAGGAATTATCGTATGCGGTATTTGCAAGACAGGATATGGAGGAAATCAATCTTCTGATAGAGAACCTGCGTAAACAGATAATTATGGCTTTGCAGCCATATGCCGACGGTAAAACAGTCCTTTTTGAAAAAATCGCAGAACAAGATTCTGAAAAAGTTTTAGAAATTTTCAAGTAATCGAAGAATTCAGGATATTTATTAATTGAGAGGAAGTTTAACGTGAAAGGAGATTTAGAATGAGTGAATTGGCTAGTACCGGATATGGTATGTATGAAGAAGTAGAAGTGGTAAACAACTTAAATAAAGTAAAAGGATTTGATCCAAGAAAGTATATGCGTCTGATTTCCAATGAAGGACAACAGAGTAAGTATTATCTGGATGTTGCGTTTAGAAAGCTTTGGTTCCGGCTTTGTTTCCCGGAAGGAAAGATTGTAAAGAAGCTGATTAAGCTGACTGACAATGTGGCTATTGTGGAAGCAAGGGTGTATTTGAACCGGAATGATGCAGAGGATAATTTTATTTCCAATGCACTGGCACAGAAGTACCAGTCCGGTGATGAACAGTTTGGTAACAAATTTGTGGAACTGGCAGAAACAGCTGCAGTGGGACGGGCATTATCAGATGCCGGGTTCGGCCTGCAGTTTGCAGATACGGAAGGAGATATCGATCCGGAAATAACGGAAGCACCAATCGATGGTTTTGCTATGAACGGAACAAATCCGCTTCCTACAGGTACTTATATGGAGGATGCTTCTTTGGAAAACCAGTTGATGCAGGAACCGGAAGAAGTACCGTTTGAGGAAGCTTCTATCCCGGGCCAGTATGGAATTGAAGAATACATTCCGACACCGGCACAGGTAGGAGTTGCTATGAGACAGATGCCGGTACCACAACAGAACGGTATACCGGCAATGATGCAGAAAGCACCCATCCAGAACCGGCCACAGCAGGTTCCTGCCATGCAGCAAAGTAGCAATGCGGCAGTACCGGCAACAACCGGCACCAGGGAAATCCGAAAGGACATGCCAGTGGATGAGATTATGCAGGTTCTGACCCGTGATACGGCTGCGGCAGTTGTGGTGTCTGCCGGATATTATAAAGGAAAGACCTTGGGACAGATTGCAGTTGAAAAGCCGGAAAGCTTGGAGTGGTATGTAAAATCCTATGGCGGTGCTGACAATCTGCTGCGTGCAGCTGCTAAGTTTCTGATGGAAAAGGCGTATGCAAAAGCAGGATGATTCATGGCATAACTAAGGCGGTCCGGTAAAACCGGGCCGCAGAAAGGAGACAAGCCATGGAACAGGACTTTCCTTTTACCATCAGGGATGTTGCAGGAGTGCTGGGACTTCATATCAGGCATAAGAATGCCATCAGTTATGATGTGGACTGCCCTTTTTGCGGAGAGAAAAAAGGAAAACTAAATATTAATCTTAAAAAGAATGTGTTTAAATGCAACCGGTGTGGGGAAAGCGGCGGAATGCTTGCTTTATACGGAAAGCTCTATGGTGTTGATAACCAGACGGCATATCAGGAGATTAAGGATATACTGTATGGAATATGTAATGCAAAAGAGTATAAAGTGCAGACAAAGGCTGCTTTTGCGGAAGAACCGGAGTTAACCAATTCTCCGCCTGCACCGGATGCAGTAAAACATAAAACCTATACTATGTTCTTTTCCATGCTGACCTTATCGGAAACACACAAGCAGAAATTATTACAGCGTGGGTTTTCGGAAGGGCAGATAGAAAAAAACGGATATAAGAGTACACCGGTCTTTGGGTTTAAGAATCTGACAAAGAGGCTCATAGAAGCAGGATGTGAAGTAAAGGGAGTGCCGGGATTTTATCAGGAGGAAAATGGTGCATGGAGTGTCCATTTTAATCCTAAATCCGCAGGCTTCCTAATCCCTGTCCGCAACATGGAAGGTCTGATTGTCGGTGCCCAGATACGGCTGGACCATCCGCAGGATGGCAGAAAGTATATCTGGCTGTCCAGTGTGAATTACCATATGGGCACTTCATCGGGAAGCCCGTTGCATCTGGCAGGACGTCCCGGGGCAAAAACGGTGTTCATCACGGAAGGTCCGTTAAAAGGTGATCTGGCCTTTGCTTTATCCGGCAGAACTTTTGGATGTGTGCCGGGTGCAAACCAGTATGCAAATCTTCCGGCTTTCTTAGCTTCCATGAAAGAAGCGGGAACCGAATTTGTTTATGAGGCTTATGATATGGACAAGCTGTTAAAACCGGTCTGCCGCAGAGATTATAATGCGGCATGTGTACATTGTCCGCATTATTCTAACTATCGGGAAGGGGTTCACATAGTATGTGAAAAGAAACAGACCAAGCGAAATAACATCCAGCGCGGGTGCAGGAAGCTTGCTGAAATATGCGGCGAGCTGAAACTTCCCGGGAAAATACTGACCTGGGATATGGACCAGGATGGCGACTGGGCAGAGCAGTTAAAAGGTGTGGATGATTATTTGTTTCATCTGGAACGGAATAAGTAAAGAATAAGTAATGAATGGATGTTTCGGAGGAGTGCTTCTTTTGAGAAGTGCTTCTCCGAATTTTTTTATGTATAAATGTTGGCTTTTACATATTCTGTGCGTATATAACAGTAAATAAGAAAAAAGGAGCTGTTTATTATGAATCAGAAACTTACAGTAGCCGTGGATCACGGTAACAGAAACATGAAAACCAGCCAGTTTGTATTTACTTCCGGTATTATTGAAAGTGACTGCAGACCGGTGCTGGGAGAGTTTTTATTTTACAACGGCCATTATTACACCTTATCCGAGCAGAGAATTCCGTATATGAGAGATAAGACAATGGACAACCGGTTCTTTATCCTGACTTTGTTTGCGATTGCAATGGAAGCAGAACGCAGAGGAGTGGCTTCGGATAACGTACTTCTTACCGTGGACCTTCCGGTAGGGCTTCCGCCAAAGCATTACGGAGCATTACATAAAAAGTTCCAGGAATATTTTACAGACAGGGGAATCCAGATCTTTACCTACCAGGGACATAATTACCACGTACTGATTGAAAATGCCATTGCATTTCCACAGGATTATGCAGCAGCCATGACCATATATCCGGAGATTTCCGAATACAGCAAGGTAACAACTGTAGATATTGGTGGTTTTACCCTGGATTATCTTCTGATGCGAAACGGGGCACCGGATTTGTCCGTGTGTGAGTCTTTGGAAAAGGGTGTCATTCCGCTTTATAATTCCATTATCTCCCGCGTGAATTCAGAATATGATATTCTGCTGGATGATACGGATGTTGACAGCATTATCCGCAATAAGAAAACTGATTATGACAGCACCATCATTAACATGGTAAAAGAAATGACCAAGACGTATGTGGATGACATACTCGGAACCCTGCGAGAACGCGGCCTTGATTTGAAAACAGGCTGCGTTGTATTTATCGGCGGCGGGGCGATGCTCCTTCGGGAGTACCTGGAAGTATCCGGCAAAATCGGAAAGTGTATCTTTATCGAAGACATCAGTGCCAATGCAAGAGGATATGAGCTGCTTTATGAGGTACAAAAGAGAGGCAGGTAAGTCTTAGTGGAAAAAAAGAATCCTTATGTAACTACAGTGGGGTTTAATAAAGACGACCCCGACCATGTGCGGGTGGCAGAGCTTCTTAACTCTATGGGAAGAAGCAAAGCACAATACATTGTAAAAGCCGTCCTTGGATATCAGAACATGTTAGCAAACGGAGGGGAGGGCTTAGGAAGTCCATCCGGCTCCGGTGCAGATTATGATACCGTGAAGCGGATGGTGTATCAGATTTTAAAAGAACTGAAACAGGACGGCAATGAACTGGTAAGAGATATACCTCAGGAAAAGACAGAACCGGAGGCACCGCAGGAACCGGAAGACAGCATTTTAAGCAGTTTGGATGAAAATGCGATGAATGGCATCTTAGCATCCATTGCAGCATTCCAGTCCCAGTAAGTAAAAAATATTTTTCAAAACATAAACCACAGGTCAGAAGGTTGACTTGTGGTTTATTCCTTTTCTTCAAATCTTTTTCTATAATCACCTCAAAGAAAAAAAGGAGAGGTGATATCCCCATGAATGAAACTACACAGAAAAATATGTCTGTGAGTGAGAGAAAAGCACGTATCAGGCAGCGGTATAAAGGCAGGAACATGGACCATGTGCAGATTATACCGGCGCAGCTGCCGGCGAGTATTTTTGATGAAACAGAAGTAAAAAGAGTGGCTGTTTATGCCAGAGTATCGACCGATGATCCGAACCAGACTTCTTCCTACGAACTGCAGAAGAATTATTATGAGGATTTGGTGTCGAAACATCCAAACTGGACTTTGGTCAGCATTTATGCAGATGAAGGTATTTCCGGAACATCCTTAAACCACCGGGATGATTTCATGCGGCTGATGGAGGACTGCCGGAAAGGCCTGATTGACCTGGTGCTGACAAAATCGGTATCCCGTTTTGCGCGAAATGTGGAAGACTGCATTCATTATTCCAGGGAATTAAAGTCACTAAAACCTGCAGTAGGAATCCTGTATGAAACGGAAAATATTTATACCCTGGATCCAAACAGTGAGATGCAGCTGGCATTTCTTGCAACGCTTGCACAGGAAGAGAGCCATATCAAGAGTGAAGGTATGAACCGTTCCATTGAAATGAGATTTGAGAGAGGAATTTTCCTGACACCGGTGTCTCTTGGGTTTGACCATGATGAAGAAGGCAACTTAATCCTGAATAGCAGTGAGGGAAGAACACTCCGTCTTATGTATCTGTTATGTCTCGGAAGATATAGTCTGGAGGAAATCGCAAAAATGCTTACAGTGCTTGGACGGAAGACAAAGATTGGTAATACGGAATGGAATCCGGGGAGCGTATACGGAGTATTAAGAAATGAAAAGAACTGCGGGGATATACGAGCAAGAAAAACATTTACGCCGAACTTTTTAAACCATAAATCTGTAAGAAACAGAGGAGAACGAACCCAGTATTACGAAAAAGACCATCATCCGGGCCACATATCCCGTGAAATGTTTGTTGCGGTACAGAAAATGTTAGACCAGATGAAATACCGGTTCCGCACTATCACACCGGAGCTTAAGGTGATTGATAAAGGTGTACTAAAGGGATTTGTCCAGGTCAATCCCTGCTGGATGGGATTTGACGGAGATGATTACCTGGATGCCAGCCACAGTGTATTGGATGATGCGGATTATCTGAAACCGTCGCTGATTGTCAGAAAGCGGCGGGGAGAAATGGATCTTAGGAAATATCAGGTTACGAGAGGGCAGTTTGTGCCGTCAGCAAGAAGAATCAGTGTATCCATATCTGCAGAAACCATGAAGTTCAGTTATGATGCGATTAAGGAAATGGAGGATATGTTTTATGTGGAATTATTATATCATCCGCTGCTGGAACTGCTGGTTGTCCGTAAAGGGGATAAGAATGACCCGCATGCGGTCAAATGGGCTACTTATGCAAAAGACAGACGGGTGGCAAGAACCATAAGGAGCCGGAGTTTTATTCCGATTCTTTATGAACTTTGCGGCTGGAAGGAAGAACTCGGATATACGGTAACCGGTTATGTAAAAAAGCAGGGAAATGAAAAAGTACTGCTTTTTTACATGAGTGAGCCTGAGATACGGAAATGGGCAGACGACAGGCAGGTTACTATGTATCCTGCAGAATGGAAGGATGAATTTGGCGACTACTATCATGTCCATCAGGCAAAATCCATATCGGTTTTTTCAAAAGACAGGGACTGGATGTTAAATACACCGGGAGTGATTGCGGTTCTTCCGGAGTTTACGACATTTTCGGATACATGGATTGCTGAAGAAATAGAAAAAGTGATGGCAGAGATTGAAGCGGAAAGAGAGGAAGAAAGAAATGGAAGAGAACATGATACCGTTACAGCCGGGGAGGCTTAATCTGGAAGTGGTACGCCAGGACTATTTTGTAAGCCAGGAGGAGCCGCAGTTTACATTCAAAAAGGGGAAAGCCTATATCAATTCTGCGGGTCTTAGAATGTTTCCAGATCAGGACTATATCCAGATATTAGTGGATAAGGAAGAAAAAGTACTGATTATCAAACCATTGAGGGAAAAGGCCAAGGATTCTTTCCGGTGGAGTGCCGGAAAGAAACGGCAGCCAAGACATATGCGTTGTGTGCCGCTTTATTACATGATCTACCGGATGATGGGATGGAACTTAAATGCCAGATACCGGATAACCGGAACAAAACTGGAATACGGCTCCGCTACCGTTTTGTTTTTCCGGCTGTCGGAAGCTGTCTGCTATGTTACAGAAGATACCCTGGATGAGAATGGTAAGCCGGTTGTGCAGGAACTGTTTCCAAAGGAATGGGAAATGAAATTTGGCATTGCTGAGGCAGAGCATGAAGAAAAAGATGTTGTAACGGTATATGAAGAAGACGGCCTGTTTGAAATAAAACTTCCAGTGAAGGAAGACAACCTGAATCGGATGATGGAACTGGCAGTAGAGAAAATGAGTACCGGAGGTAATGAGGAAGCGTATGAAAAAGATAGAGCAGATGGAGAAAACAGGTAGTGCAATACAGAAAGATATTTCCCCTGCCATGAGAAAGTATCTGATCGGGAAAGAGTATTACCGGAGGGTTACAGAAGCGGAAGACCGGTATATTCAGGCGGCTAAGGAACAGGATGAGGAATATATCCGTACCCACAAGATGAACTGTAAGCAGGCAATAGCTGAGCGGCTTGCAAAAGAATGCCACTTGTCAAAAAGCACGGTAATCAGTTATGCCTGCTACAGCGAAGTGGTGGATGAAGTCAGTAAAAAGAATGAACAGCTGGCAGAACAGATTCTTTCCGGAGAAACCAAGATGGGGTACCGGGAATTAAAACAGCTGATTAAGGTGTTATAAAATTCGATACAAGGAGGAAGGGTATAATTATGTACGAAACAGAAACACAGGAATTAAAGGGATATCTTCCACGGGTTTCTTTTGAAGCGATCCCGATAAACAGACTGGTATCCAACCAGGAATACCAGAGAAACAAATCGGAAAGGCATATCAAAAATGCTGCTGCAAATTTTGACGTCTATCAGTTGAATCCGGTAAAAGTCAGCCGCAGGGATGGCATCAATTATGTAGTAAACGGCCAGCATACCATGGAGATTGTTGCCACAGTATCCGGAAGCAGGGAAACACCGGTCTGGTGCATGGTATATGATGATCTGGAATATAAGAGGGAAGCAGATATTTTTGCGAACCAGCAGAAGTATGTAAAGGTACTGACACCGTATGAAATCTTTATTGCCAATATTGAAGCGGGAAATGATAAGCAGCTGCTCATCCGGGACTTGGTAGAATCGTATGGCCTTTCCCTTTCACCGGTCAGCAAGCCGTGCTGTATCTGTGCTGTCGGTGCACTGGAGTATTTATATGACCGGTATGGATATGAACTGTTAAGCAGAACCATCCGGATTATAATTGGGGCATGGGAAGGAAACCAGCAGTCCCTTGGTGCCAGTGTGTTAAAAGGTGTTGCAAAGGTGCTGACTGTATATGGAACAGAAATACGTGATGATGCGCTGAAAGAGAAGCTTTCCATGGTATCCATCCGGGAAATCCTGCGCTGCGCAAGGGAGAGAAAGGGAGGAACTACCGGATGTGCAGAAGCAATTTTGATGATATATAACCGGAAACTGCATAATCCGCTTTCTATGGAGAAGCTTCATGAGCGTAATTCTGCAAAAACTTTGAAACATCTTCCAAAAACTCCGGAAGATATTTTAACAGAACGGCCCGTTCTTCCGGAGAACAGCCAGCAAACAGAGCATCTGCGCACTGTTTATTATGAGAGGAAGGAGACAATGTACCAGTAAGAAGATTATCAATGGTGGTATTAAGTGCCTGTGCAATCGAGAGCAGGCAGGAAAGGCCGGGGCTTTTCTTGCCTGTCTCAATATAGCTGATATAAGATACGGATAATTCAGTCCGTTCCGCCAGTTCAATCTGTGTCAGATGGAGCTGTTTCCGGCGCTTGCGGATTCGAAGTCCTAACAGCTTGTAATTGATATCTGCCATGGTGTTCACTTCCTACAAATTATTTTCTGCGTGTTCCAAAAATGGAACAAAATAATCATAACATTTTTTTATAATAAAATCAAGTTCCAAAAACGGAACAGATAGAAAGATGTGGTGTAAGATGCAGAAAATAAAATCAGATAATACAATTATGGTAGGAAAAAATATCAGTAAGTTACGCCAGAGCAAAGGCATGACCCAGGAAGACATGACCAGGGAACTGCAACTGCGTGGAATATCTATTTTCCGTGCGGCGTATGCGAAGATAGAAATTGGAACACACACCATTGCAGCAAGTACCCTGGAAGCAATCCGGGATATCCTTGACACTACCTATGATGAGCTTTTTAAAAGAACATAGCTGGTACTGTAATCATCTATGGAAAAAAACAACCGAATATTATATGGAGAAATGCCCAGAGCATATTTTAATCATGGCTATGCGCAGATTATGATGCATTTAACAAATCATCCGGACCTCGATATACCGGAGGATAAGGTGATGCCGGATGGCTTTCCTTTAGGCAGGTGGCTTAAGGAAGTCAGAACCGGTTTGCAGAATCATGCGTTTGATGAAAAGCAGACAGCCAGGTTAGAAACTCTGGGCATTTCTTATGAGGAAAAAGAGCAGACCTGGGAATCCATGTACCGGATGGCACTGGAGTATTTTACGAGAAATGGCAACGTCTGCATGCGGCCCGGATACTGTACGGAAGACGGCGTAATGCTGGGAGCATGGCTGGACAGGCAGAGAAGATACTATATGGATCTGAGTGAGGAGCAGAAGGAAAAGCTTGGGGTACTGGGGGTAGAGTAATGGGAATTCAGCTTTATAAGCATAATCAGGAAGCTTATACAAAAGTAAAAGCAACACTTGCCGAAAAACGAAAAGCATGTGTAGTTCATCCAACCGGAACGGGAAAGTCATATATCGCCTTTAAACTGATAGAAGACCACCCGGTGGAAAAATTTTTGTGGCTTGGACCAAGTGAATATATTTACCGCCTTCAGGTGGAAAAATTAAAGCGGAAGCAGGGGATTGCTTTTGATAATGTGGAATTTCATACCTATGCGTGGCTTATGAGAAACAAGGATGCTTTGGATAAACTGCATCCGGATTATATTATCCTGGATGAATTTCACCGGTGCGGGGCGAAATACTGGGGTAATAGTATTAGTAAGCTGCTGGAACTCTATCCGGATGCATGCTTATTTGGTATGACTGCCACAAACATCCGTTATCTGGATAAGCGCAGGAATATGGCAGAAGAACTGTTTGACGGTAACATCTGCTCTGAATTTGACCTGGTGGAGGCTATGGTAAGGGGATACCTTCCTGTACCGACTTATGTGGTGTGTGCTTATTACTACCAGGAAAAGTTAAAAGAATATGAGGAGCGCATCAGTAAACAGCAGAATGCAGTCCTTAAGCAGGAAAACGTCCGGGTATTGGAAAAACTCCGCAGTTCCGTTGAACAGGCGCAGGACATGAGCCGGGTATTTGCAAAGCATATCAAAAAGAAAAACGGCAGGTTTATTGTGTTCTGCACAAACCTTGATAAAATGTATGAAATGATGACCCGGGTACCGGAATGGTTTGCGGAAATAGACCGGCTTCCACATGTATACTGCGTGCATTGCTATAATGTGGATGCAGATGCTGACTTTAAGGCATTTCAGGAGGACGACAGTGACCATATTAAGTTATTGTTTACGATTGATATGCTGAATGAAGGTATCCATGTGGATGATGTGGATGGTGTCATCCTGTTACGTCCTACCATATCTCCAATCATTTATAAGCAGCAGATTGGCCGTGCGCTGGCTTCAGATGCAAAGGGCAGCCCGCTTATCTTTGATATGGTCAACAATTTCGACAGTCTGTATAACATTCGCGACCTGCAGCATGAATTTACTGCGCTCCGGAAAAAGCTTGCAGTACAGGGAGAATATGTAGTTTATGACGATTTTAATGTGATTGATGAGTTAAGGGACAGCAGAGAACTGTTTTCTGTACTTGTGAAGAACCTGGAGTCATCCTGGGAACGGTATTATCAGGAACTGGTGCATTATAAGGCAGTTAACGGGCATGTGAAACTTCCAAGACGCTATGTGACAGAAGATGGACTTGCGCTTGGTAAGTGGCTGAACCGCCAAAGGAGCACCTGCCGGGCAGGAAAGCTTCCGGAAGAAAAGGCATCACTTCTTGCGGAGCTGGGCGTAGACTTTCGGACGGATAAAGAGGTAAATTTTGAGGGATGGTATAATGACCTGGTACGGTATAAAATAGAGCACGGACATCTGCTGGTTCCCGGTTCGTATGTAACACCGGAAGGAAAGAAACTTGGTTTATATGTCTGTAATACAAGAACAGCTTATCATCAAAAGAAACTTACCAAACATCAGATAGAGCGTTTGGAAGCTATTGGCTTTTCATGGAGTGCACTGGACAGCCTCTGGGAAAGAAATTATAAACTGGCTGAGGCATTCTATAAAACTCATGGACATTTGAAGATTGGAAGAAAATATAAAACGGAAGATGGTATCAATCTTGGCGCATGGATAGCAACGCAGCGGAATGTGTACCTGGGAAAAATAAGAGGAATATTGACAAAGGAACAGAAGGAGAAATTGGATAAGCTGCATATGATATGGGAGCCGGTATCAGAGGAGGAGTTATTTGAAACTAAGTTAAAAGCTTTGGTGCAGTACAGGATAGATAACGGGGACACACTGGTAAGAAAGACATATGTAACAAAAGATGGTGTCGCTCTTGGACAATGGGTGTTGACGCTCAGGTCAAAATACTCGCACAATAAGCTGCAGAGGCTGCTGCCTGAAGGCGCGGAATGCCCTAAGTGTTTTATAACCATAGAGCAGGAACAGAAATTAAATGATGCTGGTATGATATGGAAAGTGAATGATACTCTGTGGGAGGAAATGTATGAGGAGGCAAAGCATTACTATGAAGTACATGGGCATCTGCTTCCGGTTCCGGCGGCATTAAAAGGACCAAGGGGCAGGGGACTATTTGAATGGCTTACATCACAACAGGATGCTTACCGCAGAAATGGCAGGAACCGCAGGCTACTTACTAAGGACCAAATAGAAAAGCTGCAGGCAATTGGACTGGAGTGGGAGTTAAAATCTGATACATATTTTGAAAAAGGTATGGAAGAATTGAAAAAATATAAAAAAGAACACCATTCACTGCTGATTCCGGTCAGTTATATAACTGAGGATGGATATCTGCTTGGTAAATGGGCAGCAAGGCAGCGGAGTCTGAAACGGAAAAATAAATTAGCACCTGACAGAGAGCAACACTTGAATAAGTGCGGTTTTATCTGGGACTATACGGAGCATTACTGGAACAGGATGTATGAAGAAATGAAAAACTATTACCAGTGCCATGGCAGTTTGGAAATGCCTGTGGACTATACCACTCGGACAGGAGAAAAACTGTGGCAGTGGAAAATGGATATGCGGAAACGTTATAAGAACAATAATCCTAAAGAAAGAAAAATTACAGAGGAACAGATAAAAAAGTTGGAGACGATTGGAATGGTTTGGTATGAAAAGAGGGATAAACAAACTATAGGAGAAAAAAATCAAAACATAACGAAATGACCAAAAATGACCAAAAAGAAAAAAGAAGAAAAAGCCGATTTTATGGATTGACCACTGCTATGGGGTGTGGTATAATCAAAAGGATTATAGGCTTTAATTTATAAGGAGAGGTATGTCATCTTGGAAACAAAGAAATTAAAAGGTGTATACAAACGGAATGATGGACGCTGGGAAGCCAGATATGTCAAGGGCTATTCTGCAAACGGGCGGGCTGTGTATGGCGCAGTTTACGGCCAGTCGGAGGAAGAGGTTATAAAAAAGCGAAATGAGCTTTTTTCAATAACTGAAGAAGTAAAACCCGCACCGGTTAAAATGAACCTCCTTATACTAGGAGCCGGGAGCCATGGACGGAGCGTAAAGGAGATAGCAGAATCCCTTCGGGTGTTCCAAAAGATATCTTTCCTGGATGATAACGAAACCGGAGAGGACATCATAGGTAAATGCTCCGAAGCACTTAATTTTAAATACGAATACCCATGTGCTTTTGTGGCAATTGGTAACAATGAAATAAGAAAGAAGTATGCTAATTTCCTAAAGGAATGCAATTTCTTAATACCAAACATCATATCTCCTGCAGCAAATATATCAAAGGATGCGAAAATAGGTGAAGGAGTAGCCATAATGCCGCAGAGTACTGTTAATAATGCTGAGATAGGAAATTTCTGCATATTAGCATCGAATAGTTTGGTTAATTATGGTTGTACTATAGGTAGCTATTCTCACATTGATTGTGGGGGAATAATTCAAAAAGGTAAAAAGTTACCAGATGGTTTTATGGTTGGAAGCCGAGATGTTTTTTGAATATTAATTATATGCTGTGCATATAAGAGGAGGACTGTGCAATGCTTAATAAAAAAAAGAAATCAAATAAAAGCTTACGTTTTTTTAATAGTATTACGAAGAGCGTACCAAAGCAACTTATTTTTTTTGTGATTTCAATGTTGGTATTAGTTGTAGTATATGTGCCAAGTATAACATATCTACAACGAAGATATGATGTAGTACAGGATAATTTTTCGTGGGTGTATCAAATTGACAAAATGTATGAAGATGAAGGAAAGGTATTTATAAAAGGATGGGCATTTAAAGAAGGAATGGATTCATCTAATGAAGCATTTGATATAATCTTAGAAAATATTGAGACAAAAGAGCGATTTTATCCTAAAATGGAGTATTCTAAAAATGATAATGTAAATGATTATTTTAAGTGTGAGTACGATTATAAATATTCGGGCTTTTTGGCAAGTATATCTACAAGAAAGTTAGATTTGGATGGAAATACATATACAATTATATTACGTCCAAAGAACAGTAGATTAGGGTATTATACGGGACTTTATTATTCAGAGAATGAGTTGAGTTGCGTAAATCCTAATGAGTTTTGTGAGCCAGAAATAGAAGGAACGGATTTGGAACGAATTATAAGACTTGGAAAAGTTCGTTATTATAATAAAAATAAATGTGTGTACATATATCAATATGAAAATGACTTATATTGGATTATTGATGGTGAATTTCAATTTTTAAAGGGAAATACTGATGTGCAATATCAAATGAGTACAACACAGATTGACAAATTACCTTCTGAACGCTTGGAAAATAATTGGCTCTGGGATAATAGAAGCTTTAAATTTGAAGAGAATGAATTATTAACTTGGAACACAGGAAAATATCGCGTTGCTAAATGTTCATTACCAACAGAATATGCTGTTACAAAAATATGGACAGGTTATTATGTTGACGAGTGGATATGGAGAGCGGATTTCCGCCCGTGGTATAATCTAGAGTGATTTATAAAATATTATTAAGTTGATGATTTGTTTTATGTTTTTTACTACTAAAATACTACATTGAAACGTATTTTTCGTGCTTTGTAAGCACCTATTTATATGATTTTATTTTTGAAAGGAGAAAAAGATTATGAAAGTTATGTTTTCACCGCCAGATATTGGAAATGAGGAAATTATCGAAATAGGAGAAGTGTTAAAATCCGGATGGATTACCACCGGACCAAAGACAAAAGAATTTGAAAGAATTATAGCAAATTATTGTGGAACTAATAGGGCTGTATGTCTTAACTCTGCGACAGCATGCATGGAATTGACATTGCGGATATTGGGAGTTAAAGCCGGTGATGAAGTTATAGTTCCAGCCTATACATATACAGCGACAGCAAGTGTAGTATGTCATGTGGGAGCAACACCAGTATTCGTGGATAGTGCAAATGATTCGCTTGAAATGGATTACGAAAAATTGGAAAGTTTGATAACAGAAAAAACGAAAGTTATTATTCCTGTGGATTTAGCAGGAATAGTATGTGATTATCAAAAGATATATGACATTGTAGAGAAAAAGAAATACTTATTTACTCCGGAGACAAGTATTCAAGAAAAATTTGGCAGAATAGTTATTATGGCAGACGCAGCACATGCATATGGTGCATATATTAAGGATATGGCTGGAAATAAAGTTATGTGTGGAGCAATTGCAGATTTTACTAGCTTTTCATTTCATGCTGTTAAAAATTTAACTACTGCTGAGGGCGGAGCAATAACATGGAAGAAGAATTCGGCAATAAGTGATGATGAACTGTATGGACAGTATATGTTATTGTCACTACATGGACAGTCGAAGGATGCTTTGGCAAAAACTAAATTAGGAGCATGGGAGTATGATATTGTAGCACCGTATTATAAGTGTAATATGACAGATATCGCTGCTGCGGTAGGAATTGCACAGCAGAGAAAGTATGATAGCTTGTTAATGAGAAGAAAGGAAATTATTGAAAAATATAATGAGCAATTTATTCCTTTGGGAATAGAAGTATTACCACATTATGAAAAAGACAGGTATTCATCGGGACATCTTTATATTACTAAAATTCCGGGAATAAACGAGGAACAGCGAAATGCTATTATATTAGAAATGGCAGAAAGGGAGATAGCTTGTAATGTACATTATAAGCCATTGCCTATGATGACGGCTTATAAAGCTTACGGCTTAGATATAAAAGATTTCCCGAATGCTTATATGCATTTTGCTAAAGAAATTACTTTGCCATTGCATACTTGTTTAACAAATGAAGAAATAGAGTATGTAATTAGTACATATTGTGAAATTGTAGGAAGATATTTATGAGATTAGTAGAGTGGGAAGAGTTGCCAGTACAAATGCAATCTGATGAAGTAAAAGAATATTACATGATATTAAGAAGAAGAAAAGGAAGTTTGTTGCTTAAACGAGCTTTTGATGTAGTAGTATCTTTTTTATTATTAGTCATTTGTTCTCCGGTATTTGTGATATTAGCAGTTGCAATAAAAATTGATTCTAAGGGACCAGTATTTTATAGGCAAGAGCGAGTGACACAATATGGCAAGACATTTAGAATATTTAAGTTCCGGACGATGGTACAAAATGCAGATGGTGGCATGCATATTACTGTTGACAATGATACTCGTATTACTCGTGTAGGAAAGAAAATTCGTAAGTTAAGACTTGATGAGTTAGGGCAGTTGATTGATGTGTTAAGAGGAACTATGACATTTGTAGGAACAAGGCCTGAAGCTGTTAAATATGTTGAACATTATTCTAAGAGCATGTGGGCTACACTGCTCTTGCCAGCTGGAATTACTTCTGAAGCAAGCATTAAGTATAAGGATGAAGATAAAATGTTAACCAGTGCAGCTGATGCTGAAAATGTATATATTCATCAAATACTTCCGCAGAAAATGAAATATAATCTTGCGGCAATGCGAAAGTTTAGCCTGATCAATGATGTAAAAATTATGTTTCAAACAGTATTTACGGTATTGGGCAAAGATTTCTCTGAAGAATGAATGTCACGTTTAGGTAATTATCAGGTTGAAGGGAAATGGTTTATATTATTTTTTTGATTTGTGATGAAGATAAGTCTTCTTAATTACAATAAACAAACCTCTGCTCTCTGATAAGCGAATCATTTTGCAACACATATAACATTTAGAATGAGGGTGATGCGTAATGGAAAAAGATCTTGTATCGGTTATTATGCCTACTTATAATTGTGGGAATTTTATTGCGGAAACTATCGAAAGTGTATTAGCACAGACTTATCAAAATTGGGAAATTATTATTGTGGATGATTGCTCGAATGATAATACAAAACAAATTGTCAGTAAATTTTTAGAAGTAGACAATAGAATAAAGTATATTTGTTTACAAGAAAATTCTGGCGCTGCAATTGCAAGGACTGAGGCTATGAAAAATGCTAATGGCGAATATATGGCCTTTTTAGATAGCGATGATTTGTGGTTGCCGGATAAATTGGACAAGCAAATATCTTTTATGAAATTGAATAATTATAATTTTACGTGTACTGCGTATGAGCAAATTGATGAAACCGGTAAGGCTAATGGACGAATTATTAAGACTGTAAAGAGGACAAATTATAATCGTTTGTTATTGGATTGTCCCGTAGGAAATTCTACAGTGGTTTATAATGTAGGACAAATGGGAAAGTTTGAAGTTCCGAATATTCGAAAAAGAAACGATGATGCATTGTGGCTACAAATGTTAAAAAAGGAAAAATATATATATGGAATGCCAGAAGTGCTAATGAAATATCGAGTACGGAAAAATTCCATATCAAGTAATAAACTTAAGGTAGTAAAGTATCATTGGATTTTGTACCGTGAAATAGAGCATTTGAGTGTTCCACGTTCGATATTTCACATTTGTTTTTGGGTTGTATTAAAAGTTTTTCGCATAAAGTGAGGAGTTAATAATGATTACAGTGCAAGTGCTCGTAGCAACTATGAAACAAGATGACCATTCTCTACTTGATAAGATGAATATTCAAACAGATGCGCTGATAGGTAATCAATGTGATAAAAGTTTCATCGAAAATTTTTCATGGAACGGGAAGAATATTACATATTTTAATTTTGAGGAACGCGGAGTAGGATTAAATCGAAATAATACACTTATGAGGGCTGATGCAGATGTTTGTTTATTTGCTGATGATGATATGGTGTATGTGGATGGATACGATAAAATAGTGGATAAAGCATTTGAGGAATGTAAGGATGCAGATGTCATTATATTTAATTTGCATGAGGAAAATAGTTCTAGATATATTATTAAAAATAAACATAGGGTAAGATATTATAACTATTTACGTTATGGGACTGCGCGAGTAGCTGTTAGAACAAATAGCGTTAAGAAAAATGCCATATATTTTAATCAGTGTTTTGGCGGAGGAACCTCTTATTGTCATGGTGAAGATAATCTTTTCCTGACGGAGTGTTTAAAGAAAGGGTTAAAAATATATGCAGTTCCGTATTACATAGCTAAATTAACAGATGAGCGTTTATCTACATGGAATAATGGATATGATCAAAAATATATTAACGACCAAGGTGTGCTTTATAGAGCTATATCAAAGCATTGGTGGAGAATATTATGCTTGCAAGATGCACTTAGAAAACATAATAGCTATGGTATGAATTGGTGGAATGCCTTTAGAATTATGATTGAAGGTGGAAAAAGCTTTTAGTTGACACTAATACTTAATGTAATGGAGAAAAAAGTATGAAGATTTTATTAGTAATGATGGCACCGGTAGAAAATTTATCCTCAGCTGTTTTGCGTACACTTGCAGTGGTTAAGGGGTTAGTGGATTTAAATCATGATGTTACAATATTATGTTTAGAAAATGCATCTGGAAGTACTTATGTAAATGTTGAAAAATATAAGTTTTTAAAAGATGTTAAAATAATTAGAATTCCACAAAGTAAATTAAGAGATAAAATTTGGACAGATCCTAAAAAAACAACTCTTAAGGCACGTATAGTTAATGTATTGAGGAAAGTTTATCATTCATTGTTTATTTTGGGTTCGACAGAAAATATTGCTAAAAATGTAAAAATAGAGCTTCTAGAAGGGGAAATAGAATATGAATATGTTATTTCCTCGTCTGATCCTAAAACTGCGCATATTGCAGTAAGACAGCTTATAAGCCAAGGTTTAAGGTATAACAGGTGGGTACAATATTGGGGAGATCCCCTTGCGTATGATATGACTAAAAATTATATTTATCCGCGGTGCATTGTTAAAATGATAGAAAGAAGACTTATTGGAAATGCGGATAAAGTTGTTTATGTGTCGCCGTTTACATTAGATTTACAAAAAAAGAGTTTTAAGAATCTAGTGGATAAAATGTTTTTCTTACCAATTCCGTATATTGAGAAAAAAGAAAGTCTACAGGAACGTAATGAGAAATTTGTTATAAGTTATATTGGGGCATATAATAGTAAAGTTAGAGATATAATGCCTTTGTATGAGGCGCTTGTAACAATGGGGGATTCTATTGAAGCGTATATTGTTGGGGATACTGATTTGAATTTGCAGGAAACTTCTTTTATTCATGTATTACCTCGCGGCGATGCCGATGAGATAGAAAAAAAGAGTGATTTAATAGTATGTGTGTTAAACAAATCTGGAACCCAAATACCTGGTAAAATTTATCATAGTGCAGCAACTGATAAAGCAATCTTGATTGTTTTAGATGGAGAAAAACAAAATGAAATGAGAATCTATTTTGAAAAGTATAAGCGCTTCTATATGTGCGAAAATGAATTAGGAAGTATTAGCAATGCTATACTTGAAATTTCAGAAAAACGTGAAAAGTTTAAACCAAGTGATGAATTTGCACCGTCAGTAGTTGCGAGCGCGCTAATAGAAGAAAGGAGCATGCATAACTAATGAATAGAATGATAGCTGTTCTTTCTGAGCATGATGCACACGATCAAATGAATTCAAAAAATAAGATGACTCAAAAAGAGATAATAGTATTGTGTTGTCTGATTGTTTTATCATTAGAATATGTTTTGCATTATTACATTGACTTGGGTATTCTTCCTAAAATGCTAATCTATGTTAATACTTTTGCAGCTGTTATTATGCCGGTTTATTCTTTTTTTGTAAAAAGAAAAAATCTGAAATTTTCAGCATATTCGACTGTCCTATTATGTTATTTTATTGCAATGTTAGGCTATACAGTAGTATTGATGAAATATAGCGGAAGAATGTCTAGGGATGTAGTTTGCATTACCATCTATTTGCAAATTTTAAGTGCAATATTGTTACAGGATTTGAAATTGGAATATTTGAACAGATTTTTTAAAATTCTGGGGTGCTTATCTATTATTGGATTCATATATTGTTTTTTCAGTTTCAATATAGATATAGAGGTAGCAATTAATAGAGGATATCAATATGAAGAGATTTTTTATTATGCTGCTTTATTTTGGTCAGCTGTTCCGTTCGTTTTAATTGCTTTTATAAAGAAAAAGAATTATTTTTTACCAATTGCATGTTTAGCTCTAGAAGTTATTATCAATTTGATTATTGTTAAAAGAATGATATTAGTACAAGTGCTTGTACTATCTATTGTGCTAATTGTAGCTTTAGTTTTGGATAAACGAGCCAAGGGAAAAGGAAAGAATATTATAAAAATAGTTTGTGCAATAGGTATTGCTTTGTTGCTGATGAGATGCTTCATGTGGGATACAATAGTTAAACTTTTTGAAAGCATTTTGGAAAGAACAAAAGATGTAACTGAAAATCTAAGTAACTTTAATAGATTTGTCGAAAGTAAGAATTATTATAAAGATGCTACGTTGTTACAGATTATTTTTGGAAAGGGGTTTGGTGGAACTCATAAAGGATTAGGGACAGTTTCGGAGGCACTGCATGTGGGATGGGCTAATTTAGGATTAAAAGGCGGCTTGATTCTAATTGCGTTAGTAATTATTCCTTATGTAAAGATGTTAGTAATAGCAGGTAAATATCGAAATTTTCCAGATGAAATAAAATTTTCCTTTTTATATTTACTGTATATGGGCCCAATGCTTTTTTTAATTAATATGCACAGTTTTAATCCACAAATGTTTTTGTTTTTTTATTGTTGTATAAAAATTATGAATTATAGGTATTCTGCATTAAATAATCTATAACTTAAGTAGACTTATAAAAAATATTAGGTATGCACTAGATGATAATGGAGACATGATCATGAAATTATGGATAGTATTAGATGAAAAAATAAATAAGCTTGATATTAAAAATGGGGATAGTGTCTTTCTTTCTAGTGTTAGAAAAGAACAGATAAATTCTGGAATAAAGGCATATTACTTTGATATATTTTTTAATTCAGAAGATGAAAAATTAGCAAATTCAGTGAATGATTTGTTTACAACTATACCAAGTAAATGGCATGTAATGAAAAATACTTGTTATAATTTGATTTTTTTGCCAGTTATATCTGTAATTCACCAACTTGATGATATAATTGAAAAGAACAGGATTTGTGAAATTGTATTAGTGGGTGGTAGCATGCATCCATTTTTTACAATGACAAAAGGTGATGGTGAAGGAGAAAAAAAATTATATAAGTCTAATTGGTTATTTAATTATTTTATTTATTTATATTTTTCTACTAACAATAAATTAAAATTAACATGGGTAAAAAAGCACAAGAAAATAAATTTTATTATATTACAGTACTTTCGTGAGATAATGTTTTTTGTCAGAGGGTGTGTTGCTGAATTGAGTCGGTATTTAAGAAACGTAAAAAAGGATTCAGTAGAAACTGAATCCTTAAATCAAGCAGCGATCCCGGTTAAGTTAAATCTGCAGATGAGACACATGAATCAATTGCTAGAAAATCAAAATGTTATAAATCCTGTTTATTTGGTTCCAGCCAATATAAGCATCGATGATGATATTTCGGGCGACTATATAAAATTGCGACCATGTAACGTGAAAGAATTGTATATAGTAATAAAAGAAAGTATTTCTTGTGGAAAAGTATGTAAAAAGGGTGCTTTTTATTATGGGGATTTCAAATTTGAAATTCCTATGATGGCTTTAATAAGAGCTATGGTACCAGAATATTTTCGTGAGAGTTGTTTCACGTATCAAGTAGAGAAAATAATTAAAGAGCAAAAAAATATTGTATATTTGCTTACTGATTTTACATATGGGGTTGCTCTTAAAAAGCTACACGAATTTGCTCATGAAGCTGATTTAAAACATTATAATTTTCAATATGTGTCGATGCAGAAAGTTTTGTTACCTGATTTGAAACTGGCTGATAGATATTATTTACATACAAAGTCAACCTATGATCTGTATAAAAAATATAATTCATCATATTTGTTTTATATGCCTGTTATTAGAACAGATGACATGGTTCATGGAGATAGGGTAAATGTTGTTACATTTTTTTTGCAACCTGATAAATATGCAATGAGATATTATAATATATTAACAGAATTACTTGATGAGATTCAAAAAAGAGATATTAGTTTAAAAGTAATTATTAAACCACATTATCGACAGAATATGCTAGAAATTTTTGAAAAATTAGCAAAATCATATGAATTTTGTAGTTTGGCGATGAAAGATGAGTCTGTTGCGGAGTTGTTAGATAACTCTGATATAATGTTGAGTATGACATCTTCTGTGTTGTTTGAGAGTGTAATGAGAAATGTTCCTGGTATAATTATGGATATAGATGGACAGGATGAAGAATTGATTAATAATAATGACTCATTTTTAAAGGAGGTCAATTATAGGGCAAAAAGTTGTGAAGAAATATTGGAGATATTCGCAGATATAAGTAGCTTTAAAAAAACATACAGTATGCGTCGTAATGTGTATTTGAAACAATTTGATAATGTTGGAATAACAAATGAGGTCTTTAATGCATAGAATAGTATCTTTTTTAAAAAAATACGGTTTTTGTAATGGAATAATAGGTGTGTTGCGTTTTTTGTGTAGTACTACTATTATGCGTATTGCAGCACGTATATTAGATTTTATGCCGGAAAATTATTTTAGATGCCATGCTAATAATAAGAAAATTAATTTATATGAAGGAAATATAGAAGCTGACGCCAAAAGAATTCTTTCAGGGGAAAAGAAGCTATTATTCTATAATCCAATTGACCCAAATATAGCAGAGGACATTAAGTATAAATGGGAAGATGAACGTCTGCATGATATATATATATTGGCACAGGCGGATAATGCCGAAGCAAGAAAAAAGTATGAAATGATTCTGGATGATTATAATGTTGTTACTATACATCCAGATGATATAGCGATGGAGGTTTCAATTCGAGCAATTAATATAATTGAATCTGCTAAATTTTATAAAGGAAACATAAATGAAAAGAATGTAGTTACTAAATTTTTAAAGAGTGCACTCATATATATTTTACGAAATCCAGAAAGAGGAGTAATTTATTCTGGCAATCATTATTTTTTTAATTTATTAGGAATTTTATGGATATTAGAAAATATAGAGGGGAATTGGATTATCAATGGATTACATCGATTTAGCAAAAAGAGGCTTATTGTGTTGCTTAAGCAGATAATTCTTAAAGATGGTGCATTATATGAAAATTCAACGCATTATCATAAATATGTAACAGAATCTTATTTGTTATATCTAGCATCTACGGGAAAAAAAACAAATAAAGTGATGCTGAGCTTCGCTGAGAAAATGTGGTCATTTTGTGAATTTATGGCAACAGAGGGGAAAATTATTGGAATTGGAGATAATGATTCTGGTCGTATACTTCCTCTGCCGAATTATTATCAGTATTCATCAGTTGATATTACAGTAATAAGAAAATTGGCAAAACAATTGAATTTGAAGAAGATTATAGGTAATGGGGATGAATTTGGAATATTTGTATTACAGAATAGAACATGGAAGTGTTATCTTAGATGCGATTTAGTACGAGATGCAAAAAAAAATCGCACGATAGGTAATCATGCTCATAATGATCAATTATCGGTGTATTTATGGTATTGTAATATACCGGTTTTTATTGATCGAGGGACATACATGTATATTTTAAAAGAAGATATTCGAAAAAATAATATGCTCACTAAGCATCATAATACGGTAAGTATTGGCCGGTATGAACAAAATAAGTTACCAGAAGGGTTTACGTATTTTGAGAGAACTGCAAAAGGCACAATTATTGAGAAAACTACAACTAGTATGACAGCTGAAATAACTGGTTATTACGAGCATATTCATAAGCGAAAGATAAGCGTTATTGAAAGTGGAATAGAGATTATTGATACGATAGAGAATGCAGGTAACCAATCTCAAAGTTCAGAAATACATTTTTGTATTGCACCAATATGGAAGGTTCAACAAATCTCTGCTAATATATGTATGTTGAAATGTGATAATAACAGTATTATTATGAAATCTCAAAATCCGATTTCTATAAGAGAAGGTGAGGTTTTCCCTGAATATGGGGAAATAGTTAAAGTGAAATGTGTTGATATTGAACTTGCTAGCGTTGGTGTGAATCATGTACAAATATGTGAACAGTTGGAGGAAACATTATGAATAATAAGCTAAAGATAATAGTCAAAGACATATTTCGGTATGCTTATAATAAATTACCAATGAATATTAGAACATCTTCATTGTATAGAAAGACATATGAAGAAACATATAATTTTTTAGAGGAATCTGAGTATTGGTCAAAAGAAAAGATGCAAAAATATCAAAATGAAAAATTGCATGATTTGATTTTGTACGCCTATAATAATGTTCCATATTATAAAAAATTATTTGATGATTTGGCTATTGATCCGGATTCTATAACGGATACTGAAAGTCTAAAAAAAGTTCCATATCTGACTAAAGATATAATCAAAGAAGAAGGAGAACGGATGCTTTCTACTGCCGTGCACAAAAATAAAAGAATACGGCATGAAACAGGTGGATCATCAGGAAAACCTATCTCCATATGGTATGAGAAGGATATAGTAAAAGCGAAAGAAGATGCGTTTGTTGCAAGAATATGGGGCAGAATAGGGTATAATGATACGGATAGAATTGCGATATTCAGAGATATTAATTTCATTAGAGAAATGGAGATGGTAGATAAGAATATTGTATACAAGAGAATGCCAGGTACAAATAAGTTTTATTTTTCTTTTGGTAATTTAAGGAAAGAAACCATTCAAAAATATAGAGAGGCTATCATTAAGATAAAACCGCAGTGGATAATTGCATATCCAGCAAGTTTATACTATTTAGTGCAATTACTGGATGTTAACATGGAGTCACCATTTGATTCGTTGAAAGGTATAATTTTTATGTCAGAGACATTATATCCTCATCAAATCAAGGTGTTTAAAAAATTTTTCAATGTTAAAATGTTACATGCGTATGGACACACTGAAAAAGCTTGCTTGGCTGGAACGTGTGAAGAGTCAATGCGTTTTCATATACAGCCTGAATATGGAATTGCAGAGTTTATTGAAAATGACGGAATGATGGAATTAGTCGCTACAGGATTTATTAATAATTGCATGCCATTGATAAGATATAAAACACAAGATTTATTTGTTTTGTCGAGTGAAAAATGTTCTTGTGGCAGGGAACATCAGCTGATTGAATCAATAGAAGGAAGAACTGGCGATAGAATATATTTGAGCGATGGTAGTATCGTGACAGATACATATTGCGATTTTGCTATAAGCCAATCAATATGGCAGAGCAAAGTGGAGCAGTTTCAAGTAAGACAAGACAAAGTAGGATTTTGTGAGATATGGTATATTCCACTAAGTGATAAAGAGGATATTCACAAATTAGAGGCAGAAATAAAATCCGATTGTGAAAACTATTTATACAATAAAATAATTGTTACACCTAAAAAAGTAGATAATATACCAAGAACGATAAGAGGAAAACAGAAGCTTATTGTATCAGCTATAGGGTGTGATAAAGAAAGTAAAACTAATTAGAATGAGGTGATGGAGAAATTGCTAGAAAAATGTAACGCAATATTAAAAGAGATCAAAGCAAATAAATTTTTTGCAAATTCAATATTATATATAGCTGCTTCGTTTCTAATAAAAGGAATATCTTTTTTGACAACACCTATATTTACACGACTAATGGGAACTGCTGATTATGGAATTGTATCTAATTTTACAATGTGGGCAAATTTTTTTGCAGTTTTTATCTGCCTGCAGATGACGGCAGGTATTGTGGCCGCAAAAGTTACACGTTCAGTTGAGGAATTAGATGTCTATGTTGCAAGAATTACAAGGATGTGCATTGCTTTTGCATTAGTGATAGGCTGTTTCATATTTTTGTTTAGAAATTTCATTTCAAATATAACAGAAATAGATAGTATATATTTATTGCCGATGCTTATAGTAGCATATGGACATTCTGCAATTAATTTATATTCTAGCTATTGTATCGCACAAGAAAGGCCTAAAGCTAAGGTTAAATTTTCAACAATAAATTCATTATTTATTACTTTGTGTGGTGTAATGATGGTTTTATTTTTCGCTGACAAGAGCCAAGGAAGAATAATTGGTTTTGTAGTGGCGTATGGTCTTGTTGCATTATATGTTTCAGTGCGTTTTGCTTTTATAAAAACTAAAGGTGTTGGTTCAGGGAAAAAGGATGTTATGTATGCACTGACATTTGGAATTCCACTTATACCGCATCTTTTAGCTAACATGGTTAATGGAAATGCCGATAGAGTATTTATTATTAAGTTGTTTGGTGAGAATGAAGCAGGTATATATAGTGTTGCATATAGCATAGGAGCAATTGCACTTACATTTGCAGATGCATGTACAGATGCATGGACTCCATGGTATTTTAGTGAGACAAAATGCAAAAACAAAGAACAAGTTAATCGTTATTTAAAGTTTTATTCTTTTACTATTGCAATGTGCTTTTTTGGAGTAATGATGCTAGCTCCAGAAATTATGAAAATAATGGCCGATGAAACGTATTATACCGGTATGCCATGTATAAAATATGTTGCTTTAGGAATATGTTTTTTGTTTTTATATAGATTTCCATTATGTTATGAGCAGTATAATGGAAATACGAAATTTGTTGCACCTGCAACAGTGATTTGTGCAGCGATTAATATAATATTAAATTCAATATTTGTACCGAAATATGGAATAGAAGGAGCTGCATTTACAACATTGTTATCGTATATTATATTATGGATATTGCATGAAATTGTTGTAAGGTTTATTATTAAGAATTATAATATTGATTTTAAAAGCTATTTGCCGGCTATAGTAATTTCATGTATCGGATTTGTTTTATCAGATATGTTGTCAGAAAAGTTTTTTCTTAGATATTTTATTATTGCAATATTTTGTATAAGTTATCTTTTTTATGCGGGTAATATACTAAAATATAAGAAGAAAAACAGTGTTAAGAGGAATGATGATTATGATAAAAGATAAAAAAGAATTGAAAAGATACTTAGAAGCCGATAAAAAAGCACTCAAAAAAATGTATAACCATCCTAGAGTGTTTGGGGATGAAGAATGGAAATATGAGATTTGTCTACGCAAGTATGAGTATTATTATAATACTAAATCAAATAAGATAATGTATGCGTGGTATAAGTGGCTACATCATAGATTAGGGATGAAATATTCATTTTCTATTCCTGCAAATGTATTTGGAGCTGGTTTAAGAATTAATCATATTTGCGGTGGAATAATTATCAATCCAAATTGTAAAATTGGGGATTGGTGTGACATTCATCAGGGAGTAAATATAGGACAAAGTATTGATGGAAAATGTCCGGAAATTGGTTCTAATGTATATATTGGTCCTGGAGCAAAGATATTTGGAAATATATGCATTGCTGATGATGTGATGATTGGAGCGAATGCAGTAGTGACTAAATCTATTTATGAGAAAGGAGCTGTCGTGGGAGGAGTTCCGGCAAAGCTTATTTCTGTCAATGAGAAAAATCCTTTGCATAGGGAGTAATAGTAATGATTATTTCGGTTGTCTACATACTGAAGTAAAAAACAAAATTATATAAAAGAAAGGAAATACGATTTTATTTAGAATTGTATGAGGTAGAAAAGATGATTAATGTAGTAGGATTAGGTTATATCGGTTTACCAACAGCGCTTATGCTTGCGTCTCATGGTGTTGAAGTAATTGGTACGGATTATAACAAGGAGGTAGTAAAAACTCTTAATGAAGGTAAAACAACTTTTAAAGAAAAAGGGTTAGATGAATTATTTGCTGAAGCTGTAAAATCTGGAATTAAATTTACAACAGAATATCAAGTAACAGATACCTATATTGTGTCAGTTCCAACGCCGTATGATAAATTTAGCAAGAAAGTGGATGCAGGATATGTTGTTGCAGCAGTGAAAACAATAATGGGAGTATGTCCAAAAGGTGCAACTGTAGTTGTTGAATCTACGGTTTCTCCTGGTACAATTGATAAGTTTATACGACCAGTTATTGAAGAAAATGGGTTTAAAATTGGTGAAGATATTAATTTGGTTCATGCTCCGGAACGTATTATTCCAGGAAATATGGTATATGAACTTTTACATAATAATAGAACGATTGGTGCTGATAGTAAAGAAATAGGAGAAAAAATCAAAAAGATATATGCATCTTTTTGCCAAGGTGATATTATTGTGACAGATATAAGAACAGCGGAAATGACAAAGGTAGTTGAAAATACATTCAGAGCTGTAAATATTGCATTTGCAAATGAACTGGCGAAAATTTGTCGTCACGATAATATGGATGTTTATGAAATTATAAAGATATGTAATATGCATCCAAGGGTAAATATTTTACAACCTGGACCAGGTGTTGGTGGGCATTGCATTTCTGTAGACCCATGGTTCCTTGTTGGGGATTATCCTAGCCTTGCAAAAGTAATTGATGAGTCCATGAAAACAAATGATGGCATGCCAGATTTTGTGCTTAATAGGATTTATGAGATTATGAAAGAAAATAATATTCATGACTTTTCTAAAGTGGGACTATATGGATTGTCATATAAGGAGAATGTTGATGATCCACGAGAATCTCCGACAATTCAACTTTTAGAGAGTCAAGAACGTCATTTAGCAGAGCCATTGAAAACATATGATCCTTATTTTGAAAAGGATTTGGTCCCTAATCAATATCATGACTTTGATAAATTTTTAGAAGATACAGAATTGGTTGTAATCATGGTAAATCACGATCATATTAAAGAAAATATGAGTAAATTAGAAGGGAAAATTGTATTTGATACTCGGAAATGCTGTGATTTGCCAGGCACTTATAGATTGTAAGTAAGAGGTAGGTGGTAAAATGAAAAAAGTAATGCTTGTGTTTGGTACTCGTCCAGAAGCGATAAAAATGTGTCCGTTGGTAAAAGAATTAAAAAAAAGAGAATCACTCAATACTGTTGTTTGTGTGACAGGACAGCATCGACAGATGTTAGATCAAGTGCTTAATGCATTTGAAGTAATCCCAGATTATGACCTGTCAATTATGAAGGACAAGCAGACCTTATTCGATGTGACAACGAATATTTTAACAAAAATTAAGCAAGTGCTAGAAAAAGAAATGCCAGATGTTGTCTTGGTTCATGGAGACACTTCTACAACTTTTGTTACAGCATTAGCCTGTTTTTATATGCAAATACCAGTAGGTCATGTTGAAGCAGGATTGAGAACGTATAATATATATAGTCCATATCCAGAGGAGTTCAATAGACAAGCAGTATCAATAATTTCTTCGTATAATTTTGCGCCAACAGAATTGTCTAAGGAGAATTTATTAAAGGAAGGAAAGAATCCTGCTACTATTTTTGTTACTGGAAACACTGCAATAGATGCATTAAAAACAACTGTTAAAGAGAATTATGTTCATCCTGAATTGGAATGGGCAAAAGATAGCCGATTAATTATGATAACAGCACATAGACGAGAAAATCTAGGAGCTCCAATGCATAATATGTTTCGTGCTATTCGACGTGTGATGGACGAGCATTCAGACGTAAAGGCTATATATCCAATACATATGAATCCAGTAGTTAGACAAGCTGCAGATGAAGAATTAGGAGATTGTGAACGAATTAGGATTATTGAACCCTTAGAAGTATTAGACTTTCATAATTTCTTAGCTAGGAGTTACTTGATTTTGACTGATAGTGGTGGGATACAAGAGGAAGCTCCATCTTTAGGAAAACCTGTTCTTGTAATGCGTGATACTACTGAGAGACCAGAAGGTATACAGGCGGGTACGTTAAAACTTGTTGGAACCGAGGAGGAATCAATTTATAGTAGTTTTAAGCTTTTATTAGAAGACAGTCAAGAGTATGAAAAAATGTCTAAAGCAAGCAATCCGTATGGTGATGGAAATGCATCTAAACGAATAGCTGATATTTTAGAAAAATAAAGAATAAACACATCATATTTGCACTATATGCAGTGAGAGCAAATATGATGTGTTAAGAGGGCAGATATGGATATACTTATTTGGACCATGGGTGGCCATGATATAGGAATGGGGCATATTTTTAGGCAGATTAATTTGTTTCATAAATTGAGTAAAATATACCAAGTTTGTTTTGCTATTAATGATGATCTTGAAACAAAAGAATTACTAAAGTTTAATGAAATCCCGTATGTAGTGTATAATGAGTTTAATGATGTGTTAGCTTATCTTAAAAATAATAAACCAAAATTATTAGTGATAGATAGATTAGACACTGATAGTAAGGAAATTGTCATAATAAAAAAATACATAGACACGGTAATTTCTTTTGATGATAGAGGAAGTGGTGTTTCGAATGTAGATGTTGTAATTAATGCAATCGTACCATCTTTGCCAGAAACCAAAAAACTATTAAAAGGTCATGAATATATGATATTCACAAAAAATGTTGAAAATAGGGCAAAAATGAAAAAGTTAATAAATGATAGAATAGAAAAAGTATTAGTAACATTTGGCGGTTCAGATCCTAAAGAATACACTTTAAAATTAGAATTCCTTTTTAGCAAATATCCTAGTGTTCAGTTTTTTGTGGTTATCGGTCCAAACTATCAAAATAAAGAGAAAATAAAATCTTTTGGACAGATGTACAAGAATGTGCAGGTGTTAGAAAATTGTAATGATTTATCTGAATATTTATATTCGGCAGATATAGCGCTAATATCTGGGGGAATTACTTTATTTGAAGCAGCATATATAGGAACACCATGCATTGTATTATGTCAAGTAGAGCATCAGAATATAACGGCAAAAAAATTTTTTGATGAGGGTGCATGTGAATTTATAAATTGTGCTGAAACAGAGTTGGAAGAAGCAGTTGTTAAATTATTTAATAAAATAAAGAAACAAGAAGTAAGATTACAAATGAGTAATTTGCAGAAAAAGTATGTTTCTGTCAATGGTATTGAAAATGTATTGAATGTTATTAAACAATTGCTATAGGAGGCAGATGAGAATGGAAAATAATAATTTAGATGAAATACATGAATTAGAGTGGGATACAGATTTTTTTGGAATAGATTCATATAAATGTACAATTTCAGAGATCGAGCAATTGGAGAAAATCGTTGACTTCGTAAATGATAAAGATAGATTATTTTTTACGGTTATTAATCAAGATAATCAAAATTGTATTAACTATAAAATTCCTCAATTATTAGGAAAATATTCTTTTCTAGCAGATATAAATATGAATTTGAAAAAAAATATTGAAAAACACAACTTGAATTTAAGAGATGATATAACTATTGAAATAACAAATAACCTTGAGCCTAATGAACAAGTAGTTAGTTTGGCTCAAAATTTTAAGTACTCCCGTTTCTTTAATGATGAGCGACTGGGAGAACAGCGATTTAAACTTTATCATAATTGGATTGCTAATGCATTTCGTAAAGAAGATAAATATTATGTATTAGCAAAGGTTGATGAAAAAATTGTTGGGTTTATTTTGTTTTCGCACAATGGTAATGAGTCGGTTACAATTGAGCTAACAGTTGTAAACAAAAATTATCAAAGTAAGGGAATTGGTAATTATATGTTTACTGCTTTAGATAATTATTTGAACGGTAAAGGTGTCCCTATTGTGTATGTTGGAACGCAAGTTTCTAATATAGCAGCGATAAATTTTTATTTTAAGCAAGGGTTTAAGATTAATAAGATTAATAGTATTTATCATATTGTAAAGAAAGGATAAATCAATGAAAACACATATAGTTATTCAGGCAAGAATGGGTTCCACTAGGTTACCAGGTAAAATATTAAAACCATTATGTGGACTTCCTATGTTGGAGCAGATTGTAGAACGTGCTAAGAAATGTAATAATGTTGATGAAGTTATTGTAGCAACTTCGGATTCCTTGGCAGATGATGTTGTACAAGAATTTTGTGAAATAAGAAATTATAAGTATTTTAGAGGTAGTGAAAAAGATGTGTTAGATCGTTTTTACAAATGTACAACAGAATATAAATCGGAATTGATAATTAGAATGACAGCTGATAATGCTTTGTTTGATCCGAGTATTATTGACGAAGGTATAGAATATTATATGTCAAACTCTTATGATTATGTTTATTATGCGCAAGGTATGCCGTTAGGCACGGCTATAGAACTATTTAGTTATGAGGCATTAAGTAGCGCTTGGCGAGAAGCTGTGGATGATGAATGTAGAGAGCATGTTACACTATTTATGTATCGATCCGGAAATAAATTTAAGTGGAATAAACCGCAGTCAGGTAAGTACAACCATGAGAATATTCGGCTAACCACAGATACAGAAGAAGATTACAGGTTGGTAAAAGAAATATATGAAGCTCTTTATCCAATAAATTCAGATTTTACGCTGGATGATGTCTTACAGTATATATCTGATAATCCAACCGTTTTGGAGAGTAATAAACATGTAAAGCAAAAAGTAACAAATTATTAAGTGGAGAATTTAATTATGAAAGAACTAATTATTGGTGGTAAAAAAGTTTCAAATAACAGTAGAACACTTATTATAGCTGAAGCAGGAATAAATCATGATGGGAAATATGATCAGGCACTTCAATTAATAGATGTAGCAGTCGCCGCAAAGGCTGATATTGTTAAGTTTCAGTTATTTAGGGCAGATAAAATGTATACACCTAATGCGGGAGATTATACAACTGCTGCAGGTCAGGTAAAGCCAATTAATGAGATATTAAAAGGTACTGAATTGCCATATGAATGGATTCCCAAGCTTATGCAGTATTGTGATTCTAAAGGAATTGGTTTTTTATGTACCGTTTGCGACGAAGATGGAGCGGATATATTAAATAATCAAAATGTTGATTCATTTAAGATGGCTTCATATGCAATTACTCATATTCCTTTGTTAAAACATGTTGCTAAATATAAAAAACCAGTTATTTTTTCATCAGCAGGTGCATACTTGTCGGATGTAGATATCGCAATTCGTGCTATAAGTGAAGTAGGAAATGATAAGATTGGATTAATGCATTGTGTTGCAAAGTATCCAACACCGTTAAGTGAGTGTAATTTACGCATAATTCAAATGTATAAGCAAGCTTTTCCAAATGTAATTATTGGTTATTCGGATCATACAGAAGATCCGGTTGCAGCACCTGTGACTGCGGTGGCGTTAGGAGCCAAAATTATCGAAAAGCATTTTACTATTGACAAAAATTTACCAGGAGCAGATCATTCCTTTGCTGTTAATCCTGAACAGTTAGCCGAAATGTGTTTAGCAATAAGAAAAGTAGAAAATATGTCTGATGATGAAAAACAACAATTTATTCATCAAGAAACATTAGGAACTTCACAAAAGATGGTAATTGAAGTAGAAGAAAATTTGAGAAAATATGCGTATAGATGTGTTTTCGCAACTGAAGATTTGCGCGCAGGAGATGTAATTAGTACACAAAATACAGCTATTTTAAGACCAGGAAATGAAAGTAGAGGTATTGAACCTATACATTATGAAATGTTATTAAATAATCATGTAAGGGTTGTTAAGGCTGTAAAAAAGGGATGTTCCATTAAATGGGAAGATATCCTAACAATGGATTAAAAATAATTAGTATGATGTAATAAAGCATAAAAACACAAATAGTTGAGTAAAGGAGAGTAAACGAATGTCCAACTACAAAATCGCAGTTGCCGGCACCGGTTACGTCGGTCTTTCCATTGCTACCTTGTTGGCTCAGCATAATCAGGTTATGGCTGTGGATATTGTACCGGAAAAAGTAGAGTTAATAAACAATAAGAAATCACCGATTCAGGATGATTATATTGAAGAATATTTGGCCACCAAGGATTTAAATCTGGTAGCAACCTTAGATGCGAAGGAAGCTTACACAGATGCCGATTTCGTTGTGATTGCGGCTCCTACCAACTACGACAGTGCGAAGAATTATTTCGACACTTCTGCAGTAGAAGCGGTTATCAAGCTGGTTATGGAGTATAATCCAGATGCTATCATGGTAATCAAGTCTACCATTCCGGTGGGGTATACCGAGAGCATCCGTAAGAAGACCGGCTGCAAGAACATTCTGTTCAGTCCGGAGTTCCTGCGTGAGAGCAAGGCACTGTACGACAACCTGTATCCGTCCCGTATTATTGTGGGTACCGACCTTAACGATGAGCGGCTGGTAAAGGCTGCACATATTTTTGCAGAGCTTCTGCAACAGGGTGCTATCAAACAAGACATCGACACATTGTTTATGGGATTTACCGAGGCGGAAGCAGTAAAACTGTTTGCAAATACATACCTGGCGCTTCGTGTCAGCTTTTTCAATGAGTTGGACACCTATGCTGAGATGAAGGGACTTAATACTCGCCAGATTATCGCCGGTGTGGGTCTTGACCCGCGTATTGGCAGCCATTACAACAATCCTTCTTTTGGTTACGGTGGCTACTGTCTGCCCAAGGACACCAAGCAACTGCTTGCCAACTACGAGAACGTGCCACAGAACATGATTGGTGCCATCGTAGAGTCCAACCGCACCCGTAAGGATTTTATTGCTGACCGTATTCTTCAAAAGGCTGGTGCGTACTCCTATGAGGGTGCCAACGCTTATGATGCAGCGTTGGAGAAGCCGGTTATCGTGGGTGTTTTTCGTCTTACCATGAAGGCAAACTCGGATAACTTCCGTCAGTCCTCCATTCAGGGCGTCATGAAGCGCATCAAGGCCAAGGGCGCAGAGGTTATTATTTATGAGCCGACCCTGGAGAATGGAACCACTTTCTTCGGCTCCCTTGTGGTCAACGATTTAGCGGAGTTCAAGCACCGTTCCGATGTTATCGTGGCAAATCGTTACGAGGATATTCTGGCGGATGTAGAAGAAAAGGTTTACACCAGAGACTTATTCAGAAGAGATTAGTATATAGGTAATAGTTGGTTTAATGAACAGAGCAAATAGTAAGGATATAATGAGCTTTACTAGGAATAAATGTAATATTGTGATGGTAATTTACTAACTGATGCGTAATCTATGGATTTTATTCGGAGGGAAAAAATGTTGAGATGGATAAAAGAAAAAGAAAATATTTTTCAGCAACTTTTCTTTATTATGTTAGATGGAATATCAGTTTTTGTAGCATCTATCATGGCGTTATGGATCCGCTTTGATTTTTCCATCACAAAAATAGACAAGATTTATTTGGATAATGTATGGCGTACTATGCCGCTAAACATAATTATGGTGCTGGCAGTATACTGGCTGTTCCGTTTATACCGCAGTGTATGGAAGTATGCCAGCTGGTATGAACTGCAACGTATTATTCTGGCAGGTGTTACCGCAACCTTAATCCAGCTGCTGGGTCTTACTCTGGCAGATATCAAAATGCCGCGCAGCTACTGGTTTTTATATGCCGGAATTTTAGTCGGAGCAACGGTTTGTACCCGTTTTGCATACCGCATTCTGCGCCGTATTAAGAGCAAGTGGGACGATAAAAAGCGCGGAGACCTTTCACGCGTTATGATTGTAGGTGCCGGTTCCGCCGCAGATTTATTAATCCGCGAAATTAAGACAAGCCAGTACTTACATAAGGAAATCGGCTGTATCATCGACGACAATCCGGAATTAAAGGGCAAGAGCATCAGCGGCTTCCCGATTGTCGGCGGAAGAAATTCCATCATTGAGGCTGCCAGCCGTTACAACATCGACGAAATTATCATTGCCATGCCATCGGTTTCCCGTAAAGAAACTGCAGAAATTGCTACCATCTGCAACCAGACCGGCTGCGAAATCAAAATGGTGCCGGGCATGTACCAGTTTGTAAATAACGAGCTCCGCGTCAGCAAGCTCCGTCATGTAGAAATTGAAGACTTACTCGGCAGAGAGCCGGTTAAGGTAGACATGAAAAAGGTTACTGCCTTTGTAAAGAACCAGACCGTTTTAGTTACCGGCGGTGGCGGAAGCATCGGCAGCGAGCTTTGCCGTCAGATTGCGGCAGCAGGTCCCAAAAAACTGATTATTGTAGATATTTATGAAAACAACGCTTATGAAATCCAGCAGGAATTAAAGCGTAAGTATCCAAAACTGAACCTGATTGTATTAATTGCTTCGGTTCGTAACACTAACCGTATTAACAAAATTTTTGAAACCTACCTGCCAAATATTGTGTTCCATGCAGCGGCACACAAGCATGTTCCTTTAATGGAAGACAGCCCGAACGAGGCAATCAAGAACAACGTATTCGGAACACTCAAAACCGTGCAGGCAGCCGACAAATACGGCGTAGAGCGTTTTGTTCTCATTTCCACCGACAAGGCGGTAAACCCAACCAATATCATGGGTGCCAGCAAGCGTATCTGCGAAATGATTGTACAGGCCTACAGCCGCCGCTCCAAAACACAGTTTGTGGCGGTGCGTTTTGGTAACGTGCTCGGCAGCAACGGCAGTGTAATTCCGCTGTTCAAAAAGCAGATTAAAGAGGGCGGTCCGGTAACCGTAACCCATCCGGACATCATCCGTTACTTCATGACCATTCCGGAAGCGGTTTCCCTGGTACTCGAAGCAGGCGCGTTTGCAGAGGGCGGAGAAATCTTCGTTCTGGATATGGGTGAACCGGTAAAGATTGTGGACCTCGCCAAGAACTTAATCCGTCTTTCCGGTTATGTACCAAATGAAGACATTATGATTGAATATACCGGCTTAAGACCGGGCGAAAAGCTTTACGAAGAGCGCCTGATGGAAGAGGAAGGCTTAAAAACCACCGAAAACAACCGTATTTCCGTGGCACGTCCGATCGAAATGGACGATATTGCATTCTTTGATGCCCTGATGGAATTAAAGGATGCCGTATATGATGAAACCGGAAGCGTTAGGGAAATGGTAAAGGATATTGTACCAACCTATAAAATTCCGTTCGGGAAGAAATGAATATAAGATGAATGAAAGTTAGTGTATATATCATTTTTGCAGTTAGATATTATAGGAGTTATGCAATAATGAAGAATACTAAACAAGGAGCAAGTATTTATTTTAATAACTTCCCATATCTTTATCCCTGCCTTTCGGTAGAAAAAGGTGATATGGAACCTGATGGCCTGCGACATATAGAAGCAGGCCATTTTTACTGTTTCCAGTAATGTATGAAGAAGCCCGAAGGCTAACTTCCGGAAGTGGTCTGTTATTTGCTCATGGTACTTAAAAAGTTTTTGGCAACATTCATGGCAGAATTGAAATAAGAATTACCTTTGTGGTCATTAGGGCAGATGAAGTTTTTGCCACCGTAAAAATTGATGCCGGGTTTGTGATTCTTATTGTATTTTTTTAGTTTGCCGCCACACTTATAGCAGCAGGATGCAATATCCTTGGTGCTTGCTGTGGCAGTAACAATACCTGCAGCAAATGATTTATACTTTACATAGGAGATAATTCTGCGTCCAATCCAGTCGTAACTGGAACTAGGAACATATCCTACGGTGTTAAAGTTCATGGACTGTATATAATTAGGTGCAACAATGATGCTGACCTCATTTTCTATGCAGAAATCAATTATTTCTTTGCTTGCCTTGTGGGCTGCATTATCCGTGATATGATGTATCTTCTCACGGATGGCTTTGTTATCATCAGCAGGAATTGAACCATGAGATTCTATCCATTCTTCTTTGGCACCTTTGCCATATCCCATGCTTTTTCTGTTTTTCTCTATACGGTCGAGAAGTGTCTGCTTTCGATGGGCTAATTCGTCTCCGCCTCCGATAAATTTGCTCTTGATAAAGTTTCCTTCCGCATCCACAATAACCATGGCTGCCAGGGTATCACTGTTAGGACAATAAATAGCACAGAGCTTTTCTTTGTTTGCCAGACGTTCTTTTGCCGGTCGCACATCATCCACATCCTGCTTTACTGGAATATGAAGCATGGCCCTGTCTTTTTCAAGTACAATGATTGGGGACATAATCCGGTCAGCCTCCGGCATGGTTCTGCCACAGGTATCAATTTCGCAGTGCTGCCAGATCCATTTTGCGCCATTGTAGAGTTTTAAGTTAATGGAGGTAGAAGTAAACTCTTTATACATACCCTTATAGTAGATAGGGGAGGCATCAAAGTTTAAAGCTTCTTTGGTACCGCTGTCTTCACCGGAGCGGAAACTGCCCTGGAGCCGTATGGCATCATTGATGGCAGCTCTGCGGAAATACAGGGGTACTTTCTCAAAAGGAAAAGGATATTTGGTGTCATCGCTGGATTCCCCTCTGGAACCGATAGTCAGAAGCTCCAGTTCACGCATCATCTGAAGCTTTGGTACATTCCAGATAGCCGGTTCTTTACGGATAACATCATAGTAAAATTTCAGTACCCGGTTGTACATGAGCTTTGTTTCACGAAGCAGCTGCATATTGTCGCAGTACAAGCGGAAGCGGTATGTAGTTGTACAAAATCCGGGTTTCTTATTCATAATGATGCTCCTGTCTGTATGTAGGCAGTATAGTGATTTTACATGACGAAATTTGATGCGTCAACGCCTAATACGGATTATAAAGTGATAATTTATATTCCTCTGCCTGCTGATAGCATTCTTCCGTGTATCCGTGGTAAATGATATGGTATTCTTCTAATACTTGCATAACCGAGGCAACGATATGTTTAGCCAGTTTTGCAGTGTCAGCTGCAGTTTCCTCATCAACTAATACCTGGCTGGTATACGAATAATCCAGTTCTGCAGGAAGGTATGTTTTGCAGGTATGATGCCAAAGAGGGTAGTTATTTTTCTTTAACTCGCTCTTGGCAGCTTTCTCATAAGATTTTAGCGGTTCTTCCCATGCGGATGGGAGTGATTGGTTTTTGACCGATACCATGGCATGTGAATAAGCGGCTAAAATGACATCCGGAAGAAGCTGCTGCTCCTTGTTTTTCGGAATGTAGTGTAGAAGCCGTACCGTGTGGCTGGCACCAGCAGGCATAACGCAGTCGCTATCCGATTCTCCTATCTTATGAAAACTGTAATGAGTCGGCAGGGGCTCCTTGTATGGATCAATGTTTACCATGGAAGGAACGAAAGTATTTTCAAGATACTCTAAAATTAAAGTTCCGTTGGTAAGCTTCTCCGGAAGAAAATTGTAAACCGCTTTATGAAGTTCTTCATAAGATGGATATGACATTTTGCTTCCTCCCAAAGTGTAGTAATGTATAATTACTTATCTAATTATAGTGTGCAGCATGTAATTTTGCAACTGGAAATTAAGAAATAAGAAGTGAATTTGTTGTACTGCATAGAATCGTGTTGTATAATAAATATGTGGTCCTTATGGGGATGATAAAAGAGTAAAGGAGTAATTACAGTATGGCAAAGACACAACCGATAAAAGAATTAGAGCAGATTTTTGCACTGAAGAATTACTTCCTTGAACGTAAGGAATTTCGAAATTACACATTAATTGTATTTGGCTTAAATACTTCGTTGCGTATCAGTGATATCTTGCAGCTCCGGTGGGCGGATGTGTTTAATTTTCAAACCGGTATGTACCGGCAGCATATTTCAATAAAAGAGAAGAAAACGGGAAAAAGTAATATAGTTGCTATCAATTCTGCCATAAAAGACGCTTTAGAATTATATTGTCTGCAGGGGGCGGTGGTATCTCCGGAGTTGTTTGTTTTCCGTAGCCAGAAGGGAGAGAATCAGCACATTAGCAGAAACTATGCCTTTACTATTATAAAAAATGCAGCCAGGGAATTAGGTTTTGAAGATAATATCTCCTGCCATTCCTTGCGAAAGACATTTGGCTACCAGGCATGGAAACAGGGTGTACAGCCGGCGTTATTAATGTCTATCTATAATCATTCCAATTATGAGATTACGAAACGGTACTTGGGAATTACACAGGATGAGCGTGATGAGGTATTTATGAATATAACACTGTGAGGGAGAGTGTTATCAATTACAGTTGATACAAAGGGAAATGGGGAGACAAAAGATGAGCAGTATAGAAGAGTCTATCAGATTGCATAACAGTATAGCAGAACAGTTTAGTGTAACAAATGCTGTGTCTGCATTTATAAATAGCAGTGGTGCGGCAGCGTATTTGAATGCAGTGAATGAATTTAAACAGAATCTTCATTTGCAGCCTGCCTTTTTAGAATTTCAGCAGGAAATGAAAGGATTTTATAGAGCACAGGAATCAGTATTCCAGGGGATATCTGCATTTCATAACATGATACAACCGGTACTGCAGGAATACCAGGTGGTGGCAGGAATTACAAACTTTGTTAGCCAGGTTCAGGCTTCTATGCAGCCAATAAGAAGCTGCCTGCAGACAATTCAGCCTATTCTGCAGGAATCGCAGGCATTTGCCCAGTTAACCGAAATACGTAACCAGGTAATGCTGAATCCGTCTTTATTGACCGGATTACAACAGGCATTAGAGGAACAAATCGATGCATCTGTCTGGGAAGTTGGGGAAGAACAGGATACCTGGGAACAAAACATCGAAGAAGAAATGTGTGAGGAAATACTGCGTCTGACTGAATGCGAAGATAAGTCCGGTGCAATAAATCAGTTCCTTGCTAAGTGGGGTGAAAAAGGGAAAAGGTTATTGATAGAACTGGTGAAATGGCTGACAGCTGCTTTTTTTGGTGGCTGGATATCTTATGCGTGTGAGCCAGTATATAAGGTCATTATCCCAACTATCTGTCTGCAGGAAGAGAATTCTGAAACTGCTGAGAAAAAAGAGATCCCAGTTAATACGGAAATCCATGTGTGGAATGAGATTACCAATAATTATATTGAGGTCACATATAAAGTAGATGATGTAGAGCATCAGGGATATATTACTCAGGAAGAACTCAATACTAATACGGAACTGATATCAGGTGAGGTGGAACTGGAGCATATTGTGTTCATCAATAACGTAACAAATCTGCTTGCGGCACGATGGGAAATGGATCCGGAGCAGGTGTATGCATTTTTGAAGGATGATGCAGATTTGATTAACGGATACTTGCTGAAACATTATGATGTCCTGTCTTTGCTGGATGAGGATAGTTTCATGGAAACATTGGAAGCATATTGTGCGAAGGAAGGAATTGAACTTCCGAAGGAGGAAGAAAAGCCGGAACTGGCATTTGATCAGGAGTAAATACGAAAGGAAAGCATACAGAAGGAGAGTACAGATGATATTGCAATGTCCTCACTGTGGCAGTGAGAAAGGATATTACACACTGAATGATTATATTAATGTGCCTATTTATTACTCTTTTGATAATACTGTGGTTAAAGCTGATTTTGAAGTAAGTAATGTAACCCACATTCACAAGAATGCATATTGCATACAATGCGGCTATGTGATATCTACACTGAAAGAATTAAAAAAGAAACAAAAACTAGATGTTCAGAAGAATCCGATAGCGGTATATCGAAAGAAGAAAGGATTAACCCAGGAAAAGCTTGCAGCTTATCTTGGATGTTCCAGAGGGGCAGTTGCTTTGTGGGAATCACAAGGAGCAAAACCAAAGAAATATGATCATATCCGGAAAATGGGTGAGCTGTTTGGGAAAACATTTATGAAAAAGTTAGACGCATATTATAGGAAGTAAATTATACGAAAAAAAGCGTTGGAAATGTCCAATGCTTTTTTTATGCCATTTTTTGTGAAAATATTGTATTTCTGCTTGACTTAGGTGATTTGGCTAACACGATAATGAGTAGAACAGTAAAAGAAAGGAGTGCTGTCCGGATAAAAGAATAATGGAAACGGGGGATGTGATGAAAGAAATCTTATCCTGAAAATTTTACATTCGGCTGCTATGCCGAATGTAGGGGACCTCCCTGCTTGATTTTAGTACGAAACAACGAATCAAGTAAAGGAGGAAGTATAATGAAATCAGATAAGAGCAGCAACATCCAGAATAGATTTACCAAATACCTTGTAATTGCGGTGGAGCGCAGAAGGATAAAATATCTGCAGAAGCTTCAGCAAAGAGCGAATAATGAAGTGGGTTTCCCGGATAACGTGAAAGATGAACCAAGAATTGATTTTGAGGAGTTGCATAACCGATTTATTGTGGAAAGAACGGAGTATGCAGCAGAGCACTGGGAAAAGATGCAGGAATTCTTGCAGCTGATTGATGAAACCAAACTGGTGAATGCTATTACAAAACTGAAGGAAACGGAAAGGATACTTCTGTTCGGCAGAATAATGGGCGAGCTGACTTTCGAAGAGTTGGGAAAGAAAATCGGGGTAAGTTCGCAACAAGCGCAGCAAGCATTTTTTTATGTACTTAGGAAATTAAGAAAGGAGCTGAAAAAATAGAATGGGAAATGCAATGGAATTTATTGATTTATTGCTGGCGGCCAAACAGGGAGAGAAAGAAGCTGTGCTAGAATTGATTCGGATGTATAATCCGCTTCTTACAAAAAACTCAATAGTAAAAAATGTTTTTGATGCGGATTTGTATCAGGAACTTTGTTTGGTACTGATGGAATGTATCCGGCTCTATGAAATTTGATCCTTGTACAACTAAGCAACCGCAATACATTGTTGGATGTTGAAAACAGTGTATCGCATAAGGTTAGCATTTTATTATGCGATGTCGTAAACGTTCTTTTGAACCTTTAGCGACAGGCAAAAGGAAGGAAAACGCCTTTTGAGGGAATATCTCAAAAGGCGTACCTTTCCAGACATTTGCGGCATGGCATAATAGAATGCTGATTTATATGACCTCTTTGTTAAAGCAAACAGAACACAGTCAGATTATTCTGCAGAGAATACTTTGGATTCTAATAAGAGCAGAGAAGAATTTGCTATTATTTCTGTTCTCATAGTTTTCTGATTTTCTTCTTAAAAATATATTTTATATGTTGGCATCAAATAAGAAAACTGACAGAAATTGAGATGAAAGAGAATTACGGTCTTTTATTGTATAAAATAATACGAACTGCTTGATAAATATGCCTTCTGAAGTTATAATTAATAAAAGGAATTACATAGGAGGTGATTTATGTACAGATACAGAATTGCAGTTACATATTCAAGAACAAAAATCGTTTGGTCAACCGTAAATGTTACTGTAACAGCTGATAATGACGCTGATGCGATTCGCCAAGCGAAAAGCAAGTATCCAAATGTGAAACAAACAAAAATTATTTCAAAAAGCGTTACGGGAACAAGATATTAAATATTGAACGGAGGTATACAATGAGCAGTTATGAGAGAAAAGTAACAGAGATTTATTCATTACAAGCCAGAAATATATTAACCGAAGAAGAGGCAAAAAAATGTATAAGAATTATTGATTCTATGCAGTATGATAATGGTAGAGATATGGAGCTGATTTATTCAAATGAACTGATAAATATGTATATAACCGACATTGGTCGTTTTAATAATAATATAATTTTATATTTTGAAATAGAAAATAAAAGTGCTTCTTATACGGTATCGTTAGTTACTAGAGATACAGAAGTTGATGGTTACAATTTTTGTGGAATAGGCGGTTGTGAACTTTATGGATGCAAAGTAAAACCGAAAAAACGCATAACAACCCGTATGGATCTATCTGAGGGCGCTTTTTCAGGAAATTTCGAATCTGTAAAAATCTGTTGTACGACAGTTCATTGCACTTATTGGGAGCAGGAACGTGAGGAGAATGAGATTTCTGAGGAAATTATAATAGATTTAGAAACTTTGTTGAAAAAATATACTCAAGAATAGGATGACTTTGCCGAATAAGGAGGCTTAGAAGATAGCGTAGAAGGAATTGTTTGGCTATACTGATACAAACCAAAGATAGAATATTGATAAGGTCTATGCTAGAATACGTTTTTTTAGTAATATTGACAAGAGCTGCTCTTCGAGAGAAGGACAGCTCTTGTACTTTTATCAATTTTTTGTTATAAATTAGTATAACAGTACAATGCCAGTGAATAGATGCTAATGTAATAAGCATATAAATAAAAACGCCTATCCTGTTTGTATCGCAGGATAGGCGGTATCCGTAGGGAAATTTAAGAACAGCCGGTAATCTGTTTTTAAAGGTTATTTTTACTTAAATAGGAGTTGAAATCAATCTTATTTTCTCCTTCATAAAGGGTGATGTTTTTTAATTGCATTTCTGTAATGATATTTCGTAAAGTCGTTGGGTCGGATGAAATTCTGTCAAAATCAACGACATGGATGGAGTCGCCTTCTTTTGCGTTTGCCAGCATTTTTAGGAATTGTTCACCGGTATCTTCTTCGATAAGCTGTCCGGCAAACTCCGCTAATTCTTTGTTCTGGGATTCAAGCGCATTAGGACTCTTTGTACTTTTTCTGATATAAAAACTATTCATTAGAGCTCCTTTCATATATGTAAGTGTCAGATATGAGCGTAGTATATAAGTTAGGGTAATTATAACATGGATTGGATGTTTTTTTCAATAATACGCTTAAGTTACTGTTTATGGAATTCTTGCCAGCAGACCTTCAATTTCCAAACCGGGTAAGCCCACCAAATACCAGTTTCTGCTGGCATCCATTTCAATCCTGGTAACAATCCAGGTGCCATTGAGCTGTACTTCAAAGCAATCTCCACAGTGGAAGCCACCCGGACTTGTGTCGTATCCTTCTTCGGTGGTGTAATTAAAAGTGTAGCGGCCATCTTCAGGGTCAAAAAATAGTGTTCCTTGTTTCATCGTGCAGTACCTCCAAAATTTTTCTCTATAATTAATAAATATCCGGTTATGGCTCAAAACTTGAATTATTTGATAAAAGATTTTTATTTTCATGATTTTTTGCCAATCGGTAGAAGCTGTCTTTCTTTAAATTCATCTGCTGCATGGCTTCGCGAGCGGTAATTTTTCCTGCTTTCCAGTTGGAGTAACAGGTGTCCCAGTTCTCCGGAAACTGAATTTTTGGCCGGCCAAGATGTTTTCCTTTTTCTTTTGCTACAGCAATTCCCTGGCGTTGCAGCTCATGACGCTCCTCCCAGTCGCCTTCTGCTACATAAGCAAGCAGGGCAAGTACAACATCTGTGATTACCTGGCCAAGAAGATCTTTGTTAAGGGAAGTGTCCAGTATCTTCATGTCTACTACTCGGATATCCATCTGCAGCTCTTTAGTAATGTGATGCCACTCACGATATATTTCTTTATAGTTTCTACCGAATCTTTTTAACTCGGTGACAGTCAGTCGGTCTCCCGGCCGCATGATATGGTTGACTAACATATCATAGGTTTCTCTGTTGAAATTATGACCGGACTTTTTCTCCACATAGATGTTTCGCTCTTCAATACCAAGCTCCAACATGATTTTTATCTGACGGTCCGGATTCTGGTCTTTTGTTGATACTCTTACATATCCGAAATCCATTCGGAATCACCTCCTTCATATGGATAGTAGCTTGCTGTTACTGTAGTCATGTCGCAGTAAGCTGCTGAATTAAGATATAGTGTTATATACGAAGCCGGAGAAAAAAATACAACAAACTGGGAGGGAAGATTAACAGAATCTCTGTGGATGTTTCTTGAATGCAGGCGTGAGGTTTGCTATAATAAAAATAGTAACAGAATTGCTGATGGTGATTATTGAGTAATGACATCAGGGAAAGAACAGGATGAGAGAAATGCAAAAGTATTATTATCAGTCGGGAAGATGTGAAGCGAGCAGCTACCAGGGATTATACCCTGTACTTTGTGAATCAACAGATGTAAAGAATGAATATAAGAAAGTGCGGATGGTTTGTAAAGGCTGGAAAGATGGTCATGCAACAGAGCCATCCTGTCCAATGGCGGAGAGCTGCAGTGTTTACATAAATACGCCGGACATTATTGAAGATAAAGGTATGGCACTTAGGGATAAGAAGTTAGGTGAGTAGGGAAGGAACGATGGTACTGTATGTGCGGCAGATATTATGTAGATGATGAAACTGCAAAGGAAATTGAAAAGATTGTTCGCAGTGTTGATGAGCAGTTGAAGAGGGAGGCAAAAGACATACATCCCACTGAAAGTGCTCCGGTTCTGGTATCATCGGAGTCGGGAATAAAGTGTGAATATTATAAATGGGGATTCCCTGGAATTATGGATAAATCATTAGTAATTAATGCAAGAAGTGAGTCTGCCATAGAAAAGAAAATGTTTAGTGAAGCAGTTGAACACAGAAGAATTGTGATACCGGCAGCGGGATTTTACGAGTGGAACAAGCATAAAGAAAAGAGTACTTTTACCCGAAGGGATAGTAAGGTTCTCTACATGGCAGGAGTTTACAGCAGGTATGACGATGGAAACAGATTTGTTATTCTTACGACTGCAGCAAATGAATCGATGAAGCCGGTACATGACAGAATGCCGTTGATTCTTGATAAGGATGACATAGTACCATGGCTAACAGAACGCAGTAAGACGGAAGCGTTTCTTGCCAAGGTTCCCTGCCAGCTGGAACGAACAACAGAATTTGAGCAGATGACATTGTTCTGATGCATCTGCTCAAAATGTGCAAACGTATAAACGTAAAAAGGTGATGCGCCAATTATTCAGACACTGGGAGTCTGTGAATCATATTTAAATTTACGATGCGATTGTCATATAATAGTATGTGAAAAACATAAGAAAAACAGAGGAGAAGTGAAAAATGTCAAATTTTGAATTTGTAAATAATCCAGCATTTTTGAGTTATCCTTCATGCAAACGAATATATGAATATGCAATGCAAGTTGAATGCAACTTTTATTCAGATCATATAAAAAGTGCATTAAATGTACGTTTTTTTCTTGAACAATATTGCATTTTTGTGTCTGAACTAAAAAATGCCAAATATCCGGGGAAAATAGTAGTGCTTGGTGATTATTGGAATAGAAATAATTTTATCGAATTTGGGCGGGTGTTTGGAAAAGAAAAAACTGATATAATAAAAGAATTAAACATAACTTCTCGTTCTTATGCGCATAGTGAACTAGAAGATAGAGAGGACTTATATCCCAATATTGTACGACACATATATGTGCTGTTATTGTGGTTATATAAAGATTTAGGCTTGCAAACTGATTTGTTATATACGGATTATTCTGAAAGTAAAATATGTAAAAACAGTGATGGTGTTGTATCTCCAGAAGGTGTATATTTTTCATCTGAACAAATGAGGAATAATATATCTAAGTTTTTCCCTGATTGTAACGAACAGGCGCAATATACTGTCGAAAAAATGGGGGAGAAGTATGTTATTAGAGATAATAAAAATCAGGTAATTGAAGAACTAGTACCACCAAAAGCTCCTAATGTGTCAGAAGAAGATATTTCTAAAATGCAGGAGGATTTAGGTAATAAAGCAAAAGAAATAGAAACCTTAAGGGCAAAACTTACCAATGAAAAAAAGAAATATGAAACTCAGATAGATAAATTGCAAGATGAACTAGCTGAATTATCAATGAGAGGAAATAGTTCTATTGATTCTTTAAAGCGCCAGCTAGAGGAAGTTGAGCGAGAAGGAAGCCGAAAGGAAAAGCAGTATCAGGATAAAATCAGGGGATTGCAAAAGGACTACAGCAGTTTATATGAAAAATATGAGCAATTAGTACCAGAACAGAAATTACGGGAAGAGTTGCAGCAGAGAATTAAGAAACTGGCAAAGGAGAGAACAGAATTAAGAAGAAATTTTTCTGTAGCGCAGGAAAAGTTATTAACAGAAATTGAACAGATGCAAAAGAGATTATCAGGAGCAAATGATGCACTGGTTTCTGTAAATGCATCTATGAGTGAACGAGATTCTGTAATAAAGAAGCTACAGAATGAATTGCATGAGAAAGAAATTCTATTATTGAATGTGCAAAACGAAGCGGCTTCTATATTTGATAGGCTACAGGGTGAAACGAATGAGCTGACTAAAAAATATGCGTCGAAGGTAAATAATCTTGAGATTATTCTATTAGAGATTGAGAAAGAAAATCTAAGATATAAAGAACAATTGGCTAAGATGAATAAGACTCAAGAAATAAAGCTGAGTTTGCGAGTTGTAAGATGTGGTATTGCAAGATTAGAGGAAGGATATTCGCTATATCGAACTAATGCAAATGAGCAAAAACTAAGAGCATTACTATTGCAGGTTAAGGATTATTATGAAAGTCAAATTGATGAACTAAAAGAAAAATTAGATGAGAAGGAAAAAGAATTAGAAGAAACACGAAAAAGTAAGGAAATAATTGTTGAACAGTTTCAAGAGTTAGGAAAAGAAGAGGAAGCTGTCACGAAAGAAATACTGTCTTCACATAAGCTGATTTTTGTTTTGGCACTTTGTGCAATTATACTATTTGGAGGTGTTGCATTCTTACTCGGTAAACTTAATGGTATAGAGGATAAAGAATTAAGTAATAGCTCTGGACAGGCTAACAATTCCGATGGAATGGTGGTTGATAATTCATACACTCCAGTTCCACAAATGACAAATACACCAATACCAATTATTTCAGATACACCAATCCCAACAGCAACAGATACACCAATCCCAACAGCAACAGATACGCCAATCCCAACGACAACGAATACGCCAATGCCAACGGCAACGAATACGCCAATGCCGACGGCAACGAATACGCCAATCCCAACGGCAACGAATACACCAATGCCAACGGCAACGAATACACCTATACCATCAAAGTTGCAGGAATTGATTGGCAATAGAGAATGGGCTAATAGTAGACCCAAAAATTTAGCTGAGATTCAGGGGATTGATAAATCGCTGCTCAAACTTATCGAATCAGAAGTTGTTTTAAGTGACTATAATACTTTTTATAATAGCTTAGAATATTTAGGAGAAGCGGATATATATAGTGTTGCAAATAAAGATGCACGTATTTTTACTGCCAATGAGTATCCGTGGCTAACATTCTGTTGGACATCTTCTAAACAAAAGGCGTCTACTGTTATTTTCTATGTGGAACCTGCAATAATATCATCATATATTAGTAGGGAAACTTTAAAAAGTGAAATTATTGAATTTCTCGGCGAACCTACAAATATTTATGGAGGAATTGGATGGAGTGATTTTAACTTTTTTGATAACACAGAAGAAGTTGAGGATTATGAATGGGTGTATGAAAAAGATAAGTATGATATTAGGTTGAGATTTTTCTTCTGTGGAGAAAGAATTATAGATTATTGTCAAGTAATAATTGATGTAGACTAAAATTAGGAAAAAGTGGCAGAACACGTATGGTTCTGTCGCTTTTTTGCTATAATAAGGGGTTCATTTTACAGGCTGCTTGCAGCTTGTGGAAGATATGCCATAAAATGTTCTGACTTGACATATCGAACATTTGTTTGTATAATTTCACACACAGGGAGGCTATGTGTATGACAGATAGTATCATTTTTCATATTGATGTCAACAGTGCTTTTCTAAGCTGGGAAGCATGTTATCGCATCCACCATTTGGGAGGGAAGGTTGATCTTAGGACTCAGGTTGCTGCTGTGGGTGGTGATATGACCATGCGGCATGGGATTATTCTTGCGAAATCTATTCCTGCCAAGAAATATAACATCCAAACAGGAGAAACAATTCTTGAGGCACAGCAAAAATGTCCGGAACTGATTTTAGTTCCTCCAAATTATGGACTGTATGAGCAGTGTTCCGCTGCTTTTATGGAAATACTACGGGAATACTCGGATGTGGTTGAACAGTACAGCATCGATGAAGCTTTTGTTGATATGACCAACACCTGCCACTTGTTTGGAACGGCAGAGGAAACAGCAGAACTGATAAAGAACCGCATTCGTGATGAACTTGGTTTCACAGTGAATGTGGGTATATCCAGAAATAAACTCCTGGCAAAGATGGCTTCCGATTTTAAGAAGCCGGACCGGGTGCATACACTGTATCCGGAAGAAATAGAGAAAAAAATGTGGCCTTTGGCGGTATCGGATCTGTTCTTTGTAGGTCGGGCAACTGCAAAGAAATTATTTACTATGGGCATCCGGACGATAGGCGAGTTGGCCAACTGTGATCCAAAGTGGCTTAAGACTATTCTAAAAAAACAGGGCGAGATTATTTGGGGATTTGCTAATGGGATAGACTGTTCTCCGGTACTTTCACAGGCGGCTCCTAATAAGGGATATGGGAATAGTACCACAACACCTTTTGATGTGGTAGATATACTAAATGCGAAGAAAGTACTGCTTGCTTTGGCTGAGACCGTGGGGAATAGGCTTCGTGCGGATCTGGTTCAGGTAGAGGTGGTGGCGGTAGGTATCCGGTATTCGGATTTATCTTATGTGTCACACCAGAAGCGCCTGCGTTCCAGTACAAATCTGACTTTAGAGATATATGAGGCGGCCTGTGAATTGTTTTTAGAACTATGGAATGGTGCTGCAATTCGTCATCTGGGGATTCATACCAGCAGAGTACAGGATGATAATTTTATACGTCAATTGCTACTTTTTGATGATACGGATTATGATAAGCTTGCAAAGGTAGATGATATGGTGGACCGCATCAGGGAACGGTTCGGGATAGATGCCGTGAAGAGAGCGGTATTTGTGGACCAGCCGATTGATCACATGTGCGGCGGGATTTCCAGAGAAAAAAGAACGGTAGATTACAGTAAATTGCAGATTCAGTAGCAGGAGAGGAGGGGAACAATGGCATTTGGTATTGGGACTAATACAAAGGAGCTGGACGCAGGAGAAGTAACCGGCACTCAAATAGAAGTGGCATGCGAATGTTGGTTTACCAGTAATGGCAAGATGATTCCCCTGATGCTGAAGGTTCAGGATGATGATGGTGAAATGCATATTATTAAGAAAATAGAAGTGCATAGCCGCGATAATAAAAAATATGCAGGAATTCCATCGATTGAATTTGACTGTACCATTACTATGTTGGAGAAGTCCTTCCGGGCAAAGTTGATTTTCTATCAGACAGAAAGCCGGTGGGTGTTGAACTTGAAATAGGTCTTTATGACAGAATAAGCTGTCCTCCGGTAAGGTGGGCAGCTTATTGTATGTAGGAGTTATTTAGTCGTATTTGATTTTGTACTTGACAATTATCGGAAAACTTGGTAAAACGTATATATAAACTATATCGGAAAACTTGGTAAGGGAGAATGGACTATGACAAAAGAAGAAATTTTAAAAGCAGCTCAAGCAGAATCAGATGGCAGGGGTGAGTACGAAAATGCTGTAGAAAAAAGAGCGGTAAATGTGGGAACAATGTTAGGCGTAATATTATGTACTATCCTTGTTTTATTGGAATACTTCCTGACAAAATCGTTTGACTTTGGGAAAGTAGCCATCATATTTACAATGGCTGGAGCATCGAATCTGTATGAAGGTTTACAGCGCAAGAAAAAGATGAAGGTTATTGCAGGAGCATTGGAAAGTGTAATAGCATTATTTTTTATATTTTTATCTATAGGAGTTTTACTGATATGAATTCTCATTTGAAGCTAAAAAACAGAATTAAAGAAAAACGATTAGAGAAGGGGCTGTCGCAGACAGCTTTGGCAAAGATGGCAGGAACAACACAAAATACAATTAGTTCGTTAGAAACAGGCCAATATTCGCCCACTGCTTACCTGTCAGGCCTTATATGTATAGCGCTTGATTGCAAGTGGGAAGAGTGTTTTTACTATGAAACAGAAGAATAAGTATTATGGGGGGAATTTGATATGGAAACATTACTTTTTATTGTAATTATTTTATTGGCTGCATATGTGGTTTATACGAAGTTTTTTGAAAAGAAACGGGAAGGTGTTTCAGCAGATAGCTGTGAAGAACCGAAGCAGGAACAGCAATACCCGTATGAACGGAAGAATTTACTTACTAAAACGGAGTATACGTTCTTTAAGGCTTTGAAGTTATTTTGTGATGAGAATCAGCTGTTATTTTGTCCGAAAGTCCGTATGGAAGATTTCATTTCTGTAACAGATAAGCAGAATAATACAAAGTACCGTGGATACATTAAATCCCGACATATTGATTTTATGTTATGTGATGAACAACTGCATATACTTTGTGGAATCGAATTAGATGATAAGAGTCATAATACGCAAAAGGCTCAAAAAACAGACGACTTTAAAAATAAGGTATTTGCGCAAATCAATATACCGCTATTCCGAATTTCGACAACGAGCAATTATCGGGAAGAATTACGGAAAATCTATAAGAAACTATATCCGGAAAAATCGCAGGATGATATAAAATAAGAGATGCGGTGGAATGTTGCTGATAATAAGCATTGTTCATAAGATGGTGGTGAAAGAAAATGATAAAACGGCCTGTTGCTTTATGGAAAAACCGGATGATCAGAATAGAAAGTATTTATACTGTATGTGATGGAAAGCAAATCAATATTGAAGGAAAAGTAGAGGAAATTCGTGCATTGGGGCAAAATAAAGAACTATTTTGTCCTTGCCGATGCGGAAAAAACTTAATCTTGATTGCCAGCGACAGAAACTTAAAAACACAGCATTTTAGGATACTGGATGGTAAAGAGTCAGAAAATTGTACTTGGGTGCCGGAAAGTAAGAATTCAGTAGATGCAAAAGTGACGCTAAAATGCTGGTTAGATGATAAGCTGAAAACTGATGATGTGGAAGCAGAGGTGCCGATTTGTACGGTCGAAGACAATTCCAGAAAATATGAGTTTACTTTTTTATCGGAAAAGAAACAAGTGGCACTCAGTTATTGTCAGGAGAGAACAAATCTTTCTGATGAAAAAATAAATATACTTGAAGAAAACAGTCAGGGGATTCATCTTCTCTATGTGGTGGATAGGAAGAATATTCATAACCAGGGGCAGTATCCGGAATGGCTGATGAAAATTCAACGTAAGCAAGGATTTTGCCTGTTCCTTTCAGCGAAGAGCCGGGATTACTACTCGGCAGTCTTGACGGTGGCATATTATGAGATTGAGGAAAATGGGCAATGGAAGGAATATATTATAGAAGAGCAGTTATTGAATGAATTTGATATAAATTCTAATGGGCAGCTTACAATCAAGGACAGGTCTTTGCAGGAAATGACAGGGCAGGTAGTAAATAAGATAAGATTGGAAAAACAAAAAAGAGAAGACAGCTATAATCAGTTGTTTCAGAAATGGAAAGAGAAAGGAATTGATATTCGTGTACCTGAGCATGCTCGGCGGACTGGAATATAGGTTGGAGGAAGTGTATGAATATTAAAGAATATATGTGTCCATATGAGCTGTGCATAAAAATGATTAAAGAAGGAATCAATCGATACAAAAAGGAGGAAATGTACTCTTTGATAGATAATCATGGAATTTCTTCTAGTATAAGCAAGATGATACGTCATAGATTTTGCTGTTCTAATGTGGATGAATACGGAACTGTATATTTGTACGATGAACTTAATCCGCAAAAAATTACAGAGTATTTTTTGGGAATGGGTTATCAAATAAAAGAAGATGTTTTATATGCATATGTATGTCAAGTTTTAATGAGCGAGATCAATGCGTTTTATAAAGAATTGGATATTTATAAGAATGAGAGGGAACTTATTCTTACAGTGGGTGACCATGATAAAATAAATAGAAAAAAATACTTTAAGCTATATTTAAACGCAGTAGAAAAACGCATTAGTACTGGCTACAAACGAATTAGAAGAAATTGAGTTTTATGAAAAGAAGCTGTCCCTCGACAAGGAGGGGCAGCTTCGGTTTTTGTGAGACATTATGCAGCAAGAGCAACAGAAGCAGAAGGTTCTTCTTCTGGCTTTGGTGCTTTCTTTTCTACATACAGTTCGCTGGTACCACTGATAATCTTTTGTTCCGTTTCATCCTCAAAGGACCAACCATATTTTTCAAATATGCCATAGACTTGTCTAGCCTTCAGACCGTATGATTCCCGGTATATTCCGTAATAATCAAAGGGTTCTTCGCGACTGATGACATGGTCAAGTATGATCAGCATCTGATGAAGTACACTTAATTGGTCAACTTGTTTCTGGATGGTTTCGCGTTCTTCCGTAGTAAGACGGTACTCCTCTTTATCTGCAAAAAAGCTGCGTAAAGTAGAAGGGTATACGCTGGCACCATACTGGATGAAAATTTGCCAAATGCTATCTTTTACTTCGGAAACTGCTTGGGCGCTTAAAGCAGGGATTTTTCCGGAAAGAATGTCACAAAGGAAAGAGTGGCGTGTGGTATCAATCTTTTTTACGATATCTTTGATGGTACGCTTGTTTTTCTCAATTCGATCACGTTCCAATTGCTCCGGTGTTTTTGCTTTCTTTTCCTGCTTTTGTTTTGTGATAACCCGGATACCGTTCCAGTAAGGGGAGAAATAAATCGGTTCAGCCTGCTTCGGAAGTTTGATATCCTTTGGAACCTCTTCATTAAAAGAAATCTCTTTAAGAATCTTCCATTTAGAAGAATACATTTCCTTGGCATAAGAATCAGGTGCGACACTTACTCCTTTCTTGAACAGTAAATCCACAATTGCTTTTTCTTTTGCTTTCCGTTCTGCAGCTTCCACTGCGCGCTGAGCACGGAATGCTAAATTTTTGGAATCGGTAGCTTCCTGGAGAATCTTATTTCTTGTTTCGATATCTGCGATTTTCTCCAGTTCATATAAATCAGTGAGGGTCATCTGGAACCCATTCTGCTGTTCCTTTTCCTTTAATACATCCGGATCCAGTTTTGCGATGTTTAACCGTCTGCGTATAGTGGCTTTGCAAAAACCGGTCTTTTCAGCAATGGAATCCTCAGTTTCTCCAAGGTCAAGCATCATTTGAAAGCCCTGCGCCTGTTCATACACGGTAAGGTCATTACGCTGCATGTTTTCCTCTAACATGATACCAAGCTGTTCTTTAAGGGAAATTTTACTGATGATTTTACACGGAAGTTCGGTCACACCGGCAAGTTTTGCCGCAGCCAGTCTCCGATGACCTATGAGAACATGAAAATCACTGAGCAGGGAAATGTTATCCGGTTCTGGCTGTTGTTCCGGTTCCTCGGTTAGCGAGGATAATGGTATTACAGTAAGGTTTTGCATGACGCCATTTTTCTGTATGGAATCGGCCAGTTCTTCTAACGAACCCAGCTCTTTTCGCGGGTTGTTCGGATGAGGATACAAGTTATTGACATTGATATTGACTATAGTATTATTTTCCATGATAGTCCTCCTTAGTTGACTGTGTTTTGTAATTTCTTCCTTGGGCACCATGCAGGAGCAGTTTTTAAGGGTACTGTATCAGAAAGTGCTTCTCCAAAACCAAGAAATCCATGCATTTTCTTAATGCGATGCTGTGCAAAGTAGGCACTGATATAAGACTGCTCAGGATGCATACAGAAATAATTGGTTCGTGTGTTTTTGGAAGGCCGAAGTCCCTCACAGTAACTGCAGGTGCTGCATGTAATAGTATTATTTGTTCCCATAATAAGTTCCTTTCTTTAGACTGCTATCTTTTTCTCTGCAAGCATCCGGTGGTATTCTTTTGTAATGCGTTCGCCAAGCCTGGTGTTGCGGTTGTCGCTTTCTGTATTGTGGATGGCCTGGTAAATGGCCCGTTTGCTTCCGACGATGATTACTTTTTCCTTTGCTCTTGTAACCGCAGTGTAGAGAATATTGCGGCGGAGCATTTTGTAGAACATTGGAAGCCATGGAAGGATAACAACCGGATACTCGGATCCTTGGCTCTTATGAATGGTAGTAGCATAAGCATGCTCAATCATATCAAGGTCATCTGTGGTATAATCCACAATACGTCCTTCTGAAAATGTGAGCTTTACATGCGGTGTTCCATCCTCATCTTCCTGAATAGTTCCGAGGTAACCAACATCACCGTTGCTGACTTCGTTCCGGTTCTTATTTTGAATAATCCTGTCGCCGGTACGGAAGGTACGCTTGCCGGTTTTGATTTCTGCTTTTTCCAAAGAGGCAGGATTTACAATATCCCAGAGTCTTGCATTTAAGGAATCCACACTGGCATCTCCGCGTTTGCGGAAGGGAGTCAGTACCTGAACTTTGTCTACACCAAGCCGGGAGACTTCTTCTCGGTATGCTTTTTCGACAATGGCTGCAGCTTCTTCAGCTGTCGCAACTTCTACTAATTCAAAACCGGTACCGTAATCAAGCATAGCATTGTTTTCCTGCATCCGGTGGGCATTGACTGCAATTCTGCTGTTTTCAGCCTGCCGGAATACCATATCAAGAACAGTAACAGGAATGACGCCGCATTGGATGAGTTCACGGAACACATTGCCGGGGCCGACACTTGGGAGCTGGTTGATATCTCCTACAAGAACCAGTCGGGTGCCCGGGGAAATGTGATTGAAGAATTCATAAGAAAGCCTCATGTCTGCCATGGTATATTCATCTGCAATGATGAAATCTGCTTCCAGCATGTCAGGAAGGGCTTCACAGTCTTCATCGTTGGTAAGCCCCATCGCACTGTGCATGGTAACAGCCTCGGAATGCCCGGTGCTTTCCGCCATCCGCCTGCTGGCCCGCCCGGTTGGGGCGGTCAGCAGTACGTTCTTTTCTCCAAGCTTTTCGCTGATATATAAAAGAACTTTTTGAATGGTGGTTTTACCGGTTCCGGGACCACCGGTAATAATACTTACCAGATTGGTAAAGGCCTTCTTGACACCTTCTGCCTGCTTGGCTGATAACAGGATGCCGAGTTCACGCTGGGCTTCTGCAATCAGGGAATCAATACCTGTGGCAGGCGTTGATTCCTGAGTGAGCAGTGCAGCTAACTTATTTGCTGCACCGCATTCGTAACCGTAAAGCTTTGCAGGATACAGGGCATTTCCTTCATAATAAAGTGCCTTGTTTTGTACCAGCCGGTACAACTCCTGATAAACCTCTCGCTCAGAAACAACTTCGGTATTATAGCCATGGTTTAGTTGTTCATAGACTTTTTTCTGGAACAGGTTTTTGTCCTGGTATAAATGTCCTTCCTGCATTTCAAGTTCCATACAGTAATGGATGCAGCCTTCGATGCGCATCGGATCATTTAGCCGGCATCGGTTGGCCTTTGCTATCTCATCTACGGTAAGGAAACCGAAACCGCTGATCTGGCAGAGGGCAAATGGCTGGTTCTTGACTGTATCCAGCGCATTACTGCCGAAAGCCTCGTGGATTTTTTTGATTTTATTTGGGGTTACGTGGAATGGGGTCAGATAGGCAGCCAGGTCACGAAGAGCATGACTGCTCTGATAGGAAGAAAGAATAGTGGAAAGCTTGCCGGGAGTAATCCCTTTGATATCCAGCAGACTGTTGGGGTAACGGTCCAGAATTTCAAAAGTTCGTGTTCCGTATCGGTCAACAATCAGTCTTGCGGTCTTTGGACCAATGCCTTTAATCATACCTGAAGAAAGATAACCAATGATGCCTTCTTCCGTGCGGGGAAGGATTTCTTCATAGGTATCTACCTGCAGCTGCATGCCATGACTGTTCTTTATCCACTTGCCCTGAATGTCGATTTCAATTTTATCGGTGTCCGGAAGGTTATTTCCGATAGCTGTGAACTGACAGCCGCTTCCTTTATAGAAGGAGTTTTGTGCCTGAGCCGGGACACTGGTATCTTCCGTATGATACAGGAAAATACAGTAACCATTGTCTCTGTTTTGATAGATTGGTTTTACAAACCTGCATTTCATAAACTTGTTCCTTTCCTGATTATGCAGCAATCTTTTTGATGGAAAAACGTCTGCTTTCAGAAGTACTGACATAATCATCATAAACATCCGGATGATTAATTTTTAACCGTTCCAGATTTTTCTTGTCTATGGTGGTACGGTATGACGGATTATAGGTAATGATATATTCGGTGTCTCCATCATTTATAACGCCGGTACAACTGATACCTAACTCTTCAACAATAGCCGTGTAAGAGTCTTTCATCAGTTCTTCCAGTTTTTTTGCTTCACTCTCCAAAGCTGCCTTCTGCTCCTTCAGTTCCATATACTTCTGGATGTTGGTAAGATGTCTGCGGCTCAGTCTGATTTTGTCCGCATCCTTGTCAGCAGGACCGAAATGTTTCCGGATACTTTCCAATACCAGGTCCGGTTTCTCGGTGTAAGGAGGTTCAACCTTAGCAAGAACATTGTCTTTCCAGAAAAATTCTTCCTCGGCAATTAAGTCCTCTTCAAGTTCAAAATCCCGTTCCATAAAACGGATGAAAAACTCGTCCTCGTTATTTCCGTACAGGCAGGCAAAATAGACTTTGTCTACATTCATGACTGCCATATAATGGCGTCCCTGGTATTCATAATTGACCGGAGTAGAGTTGTTTGCCCACTTGTTCTGGCAGTTATAGTTGGTTGTCTTGCATTCCAGGATTCCGATAGAACCATCCGGGAATTCAATAAAAAAGTCTACATCTGCCAGCATGAACGGATACAGCGGGTGACGGAACATTTTCCGGATAGGGAAAACACGAAGGCCTGTCTTTTTTGAGAAGATTTCAGCTACTAAATCTTCCAGACGGTGTCCAACCTCCTTGGCTACCCAGTTACTTTCTTCTTCCTCCATAGCCGGAGTGATACCACACTTATCATAATATAAGTCCCGCTTGGTACAGAATGGAGATACCCCCATGATAGCAGCGGCATCGCTTCCGCCAATTCCAAGCCTTCTGTACTTCAGCCAGTCTTCCCGACTTAACGTATCTGTATCAACAACCACTTCTGCTTTGTAATTCAAATCTAATCTCATAATTCTTCCTTTCCGACAGAAAAAAGAGAAGGAACTGTTTTTTCCTCCTCACCTGTCGTTAATTATTATTCTATTTTGTTTACAGCTTAAAGCTCCGCTAAGGAAATTCCTTGATGAAGAATGCTAATTTCCTTCAGGTGACGGTCATACAGATACACGTTGTTGGAAAGACGGTCTTCGGGCGAAACATTATAGCGGTTAATATGTGCAATATCTCGCGGAAGAAGTCTGAGCGTCTGCAAATCTGATTCAAATGTTATCAGACATTCATGGATACTGGACGGATAAATGATTAAGTTATCATCATGAGCAGTTGCAAATTGATGCAGGGCTGCTTTGTTTAATAACATATTTGCTCCAAAGTGCCGTTCGGTATTTGTTAGCACATACAGATGCCCTTTTAAGGATGCATGCTCTGTAAAAAGATCAAAAAGATTTTCTTCTTCGACCGGGCACACTAACATGGATAGCATGTCCTGCATGTCACAAATGAGTGTATATTCCTTGCGCAGCAGGGTGTCCATACTGTCTTTGATAAATATATCTGTATCAATATTCCATTTGTGGAGTATCTGATTTGTAACAAGAAATGTTCCTTTAGTGTCATGAGAAATATCGAAACAGACATAAAAAGCTGCTGCTAAATCAAGCAACCGCAGATGCGGTGCATCACTCAGCAGTTCTTTGTTTGCTTCATAATTGATCAGCTTGATGCGGATGTTGGCTTTTGATGTTTCGTACTGCTCAATCATGCTGGTATCCAATGTGAAATGGATAGGATTTAGAACCTCGTGTTCCAAAGTGGATGCACATTCGTCAAGAGTTCGGATTCCCTGTTCATATTCCTTGAAAATGTTTTCTACATAAAATACCGGACAGACCCGACTATCTTTTTGCTTAATCTGGATGCCGATGAGCTTGCGATTGTTATTTTTTATGCTGGTTACCTGTTCTAAAGAATAGGTGTCGCCTAAACGCTTCTGTACTTCATTCATAAGTTTCATAATAAATTCATTCATGATTTTTTCTCCTTTAATTCTAAATTGTTTCCGGAACATCATAGTCAGTCCAGTTAAAGGACAATGCCCGCGCGATATTTTCTTCCATGTGTGCAATCCGGCTTCCTTCTTCCCCGTCGCAGGCAAGCATATAGAGGATTTCGGAAATTCCATAGTAAATGTCATGCGCTGTACAGAAATCCAAATCATATTGTGCCTGGAACAGCTCAAGAGCTTCCGCCTGATATTTCTTCGGAATCTTTAACTTATCCATGACATTTTTCATACAGCCAATAGGATGCAAAATATCAATCTGCAGAAGATTGATGAGCTTGCCGGTAGCCTGCTGGAATTTCCCGTACAACTGATTCAGCTGCTTGTCAAATTCCTGAATGTCATTTCCGTGACGGTGTTCTAACCGAAGCGGACTGCCAAGATTGATGGTAAGACTACCTTTATTGGACAACAGCATTGGAAAGATATTTGCTCCTCCGGAACCGGTGTCTGACGTGGTAATTCTTACTACGGGCTTCATGTCGCCGATAGATTTGCCATGCATACGGATTTCGTCACGGTATGCTTTGAGCAGTTCATCTTCACCGGTTAATTCCCATAGTGCTGATACCATGTTGTGTTCATAGAATCCACCGAGGTACTGGCAATCTTTAAAGTTGTCGGTCAGATACTCAACAGCGTGGTGAAATAGTTCTTCCATGTCAAGAATGGAATAGTCATTACAGTCACCACTGAGAACTGCGGATACTTTACCGACAGAAAACCGGATGAGGGCTTCGCCTTGTGCTACCTTGAGACAGTCATTCAGAATACGTGCATAGACGTTCTTTTCGACACGGCGAAGGGCATTTCCCTGGATGCCTGCACGATCAAGAATACTTTTGATGGCACAGCTTCGGACAGGATAATATTCATTCCTATCTTTAAGAAGAAGGCCGGTATTAAGAATCGTGTCTGTGATGATGTCTTCATCCAAGCCGGAGTCAGTGTACTTGGCTTTCATTTCTTCAGCCAACTCACTTCCTTTTACGAGAGGAATCAGACGAAGATTCTTTGCCTTTTGCCTGCGCCAGAAGGAATTCTCTCCAATGCGCCTTAGGCAGGATAGGAAAGCATCCTGGTCCCGGAAGACTCCATGATAGCAATCCATAAATACTTTGGGTTCATTCATTTTTTGTTCCACCTTTCTTTCTCCCACTGTGGGGATTATTTTTATCCAGCCGCTTATGCGGAAAAAGCCCGAAGGCATTACTGGCAATAAAAAAGGAATGGTTCGCTTAGAATCCATTCCTGACTGTGTGTGGTACATCCACAAAATAACTTTTTTATCTGAACTGCAAACTGCAGAAAATA
>JAGBCB010000040.1 GCA_017938145.1 Lachnospiraceae bacterium | reverse complement strand
TCTCCATTCAGAGATGCCTTCTGGTGTTTCTGGATACCTTCCTTCGTAATACATTTCAACACACTTTCTTTTGAACTCATAAGAGTATCGCATAAAAATAACCCTCCTTACTGGGTGTCCAGTAAAGAGGGTACATATCATAGTGGGTTCGCAAGGGACATTTTTTTATAATTTAATATTGGCAAACAGGGAGGCCATGGTGTTATTTGCAGTTTTATCTTCAAACACATAGTTTTCCGGAGCCACTTCTTCGACTTCTTCGGATACTTCGGCATCTTCTTCTACTGCCTTCATGGAAAGGCTTACCTTACCGTCTTTGACATCAATGATTTTTACATTAACGGTGTCGCCGATTTTGATTACCTCACTTGGGGATTTAATTCGTCTGCCGCAAATTTGAGAAATGTGAAGCAGTCCGGATAAATCCTCACCGATAGAAACAAAGGCGCCGTACGGCATGATTTGTTCTACTGTACCGGTAACTACAGTGCCGACTACCAAACGGGCAATGCGGCCGTTACGTTCCTGCTTTTCCTGTTCCTTTAATACATCCTTCACGGAGAGAGTCAGCTTCTGGTCGGCCTGATTTACGGTAATGACAATCGCCTGTACGGTCTGACCGATAAAGGTGGTTGGGTCATCCACAAAGGTCATGGCAAGCTTGGAAGCAGGAATGAAAGCACGGATGCCTTCTAAGTAGGTGATGGCACCTGCCGGAAAGGCTTCTGCAATTTTTACGGTAACAACGGTACCGGCATCCATCAGCTCTTTTAATTTATCCCAGGAGAGGACATCGTCTGCTTTTTTCTTGGAAAGCATAAGAGCGCCTTCTTTATTTTCGTGGGTTACCATAGCAGAGATGGTTTCTCCGATTTGGACATCCGCTTTAATGGAAAAACGAGGGTCATTGCTTAATTCAGTCAACGGAATAATTCCCTCTGCAAAATAGTTTAAGTCCAGGGTAACTTCGGTATCGGAGATACCGATAACGGTTCCGGTGACCACATCGCCCGGGAAAATTTTTTTGAAGGAACGGTTTAATTCCTGTTCAAAATCTTGCATGGTTAATTCTTCGCTCATGTTAAGCCTCCTTATTATTTATATCAGTTTAGGTCTTTTACACATTGATTTTTCATATGTTTTATGATACCATATCTGAATGGATTTGAAAAGATTTTTGATGAGGAAAGAGGCGTATTTGAGTATGGGCAGAACAAAAAAATATGAAATCGACATGTGCAACGGCCCAATTTTAAAAAAGATGTTGATATTTGCACTTCCGCTAATGTTATCCAGCATTTTGCAGTTATTGTTTAATGCGGCGGATATCGTGGTAGTAGGACGGTTTGCGGGAGATGATTCCCTGGCGGCGGTGGGTTCAACGTCGTCTCTGATAAATTTATTGACAAACTTATTTATCGGACTTTCTGTCGGTGCCAATGTTTTAGTGGCAAGGTATTTTGGCGCGAAAAAGGAAGAAGAACTAAAAGAAACCGTACATACGGCAATGACCCTGAGCTTGATTGGAGGTGCGTTGTTAACGGTAATCGGTATAGTGGGAGCACCCCTGATTCTTGAATGGATGCAGTCTCCGCCGGAAGTAATCAATCTTTCCATTATATATCTGCGGGTATATTTTGCGGGGATTACCGCTACCATGATTTACAATTTCGGCAGTTCCATTTTGCGTGCTATCGGTGATACCAAGCGACCGCTTTATTATTTAAGTATTGCCGGTGTAGTTAATGTAGTATTAAATTTAGTATTTGTCATCGTATTTCACTGGGGAGTATTCGGTGTCGGTCTGGCCACGGTTATTTCCCAGGTGATTTCGGCGGCGTTGGTGCTTCGATGCCTTTTGAGGGAACAGGGCGGTATCCGGTTGGATTTAAAGCGCCTTGGCGTCAACAAGGGAAAGCTGTTACAGATCATGCAGATTGGTTTACCGGCAGGTTTTCAGGGAATGCTGTTTTCACTGTCCAATGTAGTAATCCAGTCTTCCGTCAACTCCTTTGGTGCAACCATTGTGGCAGGTAACTCGGCGGCACAGAATATTGAAGGCTTTGTATATGTAGGCATGAATGCCTTTTATCAGGCAGCTATTTCCTTTATGGGACAGAATGTGGGTGCCGGTAAATATAGCCGTGTGAACAAGATTTTATTTGCAGCAGAAACCTGTGTTATCGTAATCGGATTTGGCTTGAGTATGATAGTACGGTTGTTTGCTACTCCTTTGCTTAGCTTATACACCGATAGCCCGGCAGTTGTGGAAGCCGGTACGGTGCGTCTTGGAATCATATGTGCTACGTACTTTTTATGCGGTATGATGGACGTTATGGTGGGTGCTCTGCGAGGCCTTGGTTATTCCATTGCACCAATGATTGTATCGCTTTTAGGGGCTTGTGCATTCCGGTTACTGTGGATTGCTACGGTATTCCAAATTGACCGGTTCCATACCATTGAAACAGTATATACTTCCTACCCAATCAGCTGGACCTTGACCTTTTTAGCGCATGTAGTGACATTTTTGATTGTGCGGAATAGGTTAAAGAAGCGTTGGGGAGAATAAAGATAGAAGATAACAGGAGGAAAAGAACATGGACGAAAAGAACCAGAATCAGAGTATTGAAGATTTAATTGCATTTTTGGATGGACGTATGGCAAATGGCGGCGGTGCTGTAAAGCCAAAGTTTAATGAAGAGGGAAAAATGGAGGCAGAGGAGCCAAAGCTCTTCAGCGACGGCTTGGATGAGGATTGTCCAACCTGCGCCAAGATTCCTAATCTGATGCAGTTTACTCCGGATAATGAAAGAGAGCCGGAAGATGGCGAAGATTGGTAAAATACCATGAAATACAATAAGATAATCCGAGGCGTTTTTAAAAGCCGTCCAAACCGTTTTATTGCAAACGTGTATATTGATGGTGTGTTGGAAACTGTCCATGTGAAAAACACCGGCCGATGTAAGGAACTGTTGCTTCCGGGGGCGGAAGTGATTTTAGAGGTTTCGGATAATCCGGAAAGAAAAACAAAATATGATTTAATTGCGGTGTATAAAGATGGTCTTGGGTTGGTTAATATCGACAGCCAGTTGTGCAACAAGGTGGCATATGAGTGGTTGAAAACCGAGGGCTATGACTACATCAAACCGGAGTATACGTATGGCGCCTCACGGGTAGATTTTTACATGGAGAAAAACGGGGAGAAATATCTCACGGAGGTTAAGGGCTGTACCTTGGAAATTGACGGTATCGGTTATTTCCCGGATGCCCCAACAGAGCGCGGAATTAAGCATCTGAAAGAATTGACGACAGCAGTAGAATCCGGGTATCACTGCAGTGTTGCCTTTGTGATTCCTATGGAAGGAGTAACCGAGGTGCGGGCGAATGTGGCTACCCATCAAGCCTTTGGTGATGCCTTGGAAGAGGCAAAAGCGGCAGGGGTAGAAGTGATATTCCTACCATGCAAGGTGATGACGGATGAGGTCATCATTGTGGATGCAATAAGGCCGAAAGCAGAATAGTTTTATTATGAACACTTTAAAAAATCAGATCGGAATTATTGACGGAAAAACCGCTTTATGCTATACTGATGAAAATGATGGTAAATTTTATCATTATCAATTTTACGAGAATGGAGAATACAACAATGGAAAGAATTAAGACTCTTGAAACTCGTGACCTTTGCGAAAGCGCAAAGAACGGTGGCTGTGGCGAATGCCAGACATCCTGCCAGTCCGCTTGCAAGACTAGCTGCGGTGTTGCTAATCAGCAGTGTGAAAACACAGAGAAATAAGTCATTATCATGAGTAAAAATGCTGCTGTAATGGCGGCATTTTTTTCGTAATAGAGGATACGGAGGATTTTATGGTACATCAATATAAATTAAACGGCTACAATATCGTGCTGGATACCTGTTCCGGCGCGGTGCATGTGGTAGACGAAGTGGCTTACGACATGATTGCTGCGTTTAAAGAGAAAACAGAAGAGGAAATTGTGGTAGAAATGCTTGAAAAGTACGGCGACCGGGAAGACGTTACCGAGGAAGACCTGCATCTTTGCATGGAGGATATCCGCACCCTTGTTAAAATGGGCAAGCTCTACACCGAGGATACCTTTGAGGATATGGCAGGAAAATTTAAGGAGCGTTCCGGCAACGTGGTTAAGGCGCTGTGTTTGCATGTGGCCCACACCTGTAACTTAAATTGCTCTTACTGTTTTGCCAGCCAAGGGAAATACCATGGCGACAGAGCGTTAATGAGCTTTGAGGTTGGTAAGCGCGCCCTGGATTTCTTAATTGAAAATTCCGGCAAGAGAAGAAACCTGGAGGTAGACTTCTTTGGTGGCGAACCGTTAATGAACTGGGATGTGGTAAAGCAGCTGGTGCAGTATGCAAGAAGCGTAGAAAAAGAGCACAATAAGAATTTCCGTTTCACCCTCACCACCAACGGCATGTTAATTGATGAGGATGTTATCGAGTTTGCCAATAAGGAAATGAGCAACGTGGTTCTGAGCCTGGACGGTCGAAAGGAAATCAACGACTTAAAGCGTGTGGACTATGCCGGCAACGGAAGCTACGATAGAATTGTTCCAAAGTTCAAGCAGCTGGTGGAATCCCGCGGCGGACAGGGTTACTACATGAGAGGTACCTTTACCCATGCGAATCCTGACTTCACCGAGGATGTGTTCCATATGGCAGACCTTGGTTTTACCGAGCTTAGCATGGAGCCGGTAGTAAGCTCCCCGGATGATCCGGCGGCACTCACTCCTGAAGATTTAGAGATTGTCAAGGAGCATTACGAAATCCTTGCAAAAGAAATGATAAAGCGTAAGAAGGAAGGCAGAGGCTTCACCTTCTATCACTATATGTTAGACTTAACCGAGGGCCCTTGCGTGTACAAGAGAATTTCCGGCTGCGGTTCCGGTACCGAGTACATGGCGGTTACCCCTTGGGGCGATTTATATCCATGCCATCAGTTTGTGGGTGACGAGGCGTACAAGCTGGGCGATATCTGGCAGGGTGTTACAAATGATGCACTTCGTGAAGAATTCCGCAGCTGTAATGCGTATGCAAGACCTGACTGTAAGGACTGCTGGGCAAAGCTTTACTGCTCCGGCGGTTGTGCGGCCAACGCATACCATGCCAGCGGTTCCATCCGTGGTATTTACGAACCGGGTTGTGAACTGTTTAAGAAGAGAATTGAATGTGCCATTATGATTAAGGCGGCAGAGGACGCAGAAAAGTAGTTTGTGTGGAGGCGGCATGAGAACACCGATTTACGATTTTGTAACTGAATATGCGGCTTCCGATACGGTACGTTTACATATGCCCGGGCACAAAGGGCAACCGGTACTTGGCTGTGAGACGGCTGACATTACGGAAATTTCCGGGGCGGATGCTCTTTATGAGGCTTCCGGTATTATTGCGGAAAGTGAGGCAAATGCCACAGCACTGTTTGGTACAGGAAGAACGTTTTATTCCACGGAAGGTTCCAGCCAGTGCGTCAGGGCAATGTTAGAACTGGCAAGACGGTGGTGGCAGGAAAAGAATGGTACTGACTGGAAAACAGAACGCCCGGTGGTAGTGGCGGCAAGAAATGCCCACAAAGCCTTTTTATATGCGGCAATTCTGTTGGATTTTGATATCGTCTGGTTGTGGCCGGAAGAAAAAAATGCTTCTCTTTGCAGCTGTGTGGTGACAGCAGAAACTTTGGAAAAAGTTTTAACAGAGAAGGGCGACGCTGTAGTGGCGGTATATTTGACAAGTCCGAATTATCTTGGCGGCATGGCAGATATTTCTGCGTTGGCAGAAGTATGCCATCAGCATAATACACTGCTTCTTGTAGATAATGCCCACGGAGCTTATCTGCACTTTTTGGAAAACTCCCTTCACCCGATGGATTTGGGGGCGGATTTATGTTGTGATTCTGCCCATAAAACACTACCGGTGCTGACGGGCGGTGCTTATTTACATATTAGTAAAACGGCACCAAGGCAGTTGCAGGATTGGGGCAAGGGGGCTTTAGAACTGTTTGGTTCCACCAGTCCTTCCTATTTGATTTTGCAGTCGTTGGATTTGTGCAACCGGTACTTGGCAGAAGGCTACAAAGAACGGTTGGCAAAGGTATGTGGTCAACTGGAGACGGTAAAAAAGTATTTGGCGGCGGCCGGCTGGCAGGTGGAAGAAACAGACCCGCTTCGAATTACCGTAAAATTACTTTGTGGTTTAACAGGAACAGAGATTGCAGGGCAGTTAAGAAATCATCAAATTGAGTGCGAATATGCAGACGAAGATTATCTGGTTCTGATGGCAACACCGGAAAATTCCGTGAGGGATTTTGACCGGCTGCTGGAAACATTGGGAAAACAAAAGCTACAGTGTGATGTAACAAATGAGCCAAAGAAAATACCTTTGGCAGTGCGGGCAGAGCAGATAATGAGCGTAAGAAAGGCATATTTTTCTTCCGGGGAAGTGCTTCCGGTAGAACAGGCACAAGGACGTATCTGTCGTATGCCAACGGCAACCTGCCCGCCGGCAATTCCGATTGTGGTGCCGGGAGAGCGTATCGATGCAGTGGCAGTCAAGTGTTTTCAATATTACGGAATCGATTTTGTGGAAGTCGTGAAAGAATGAATTGTTAGAAAAGTTGGAGGTAACAACATGGCAAAAGTAACCTTTAAACCGGGAAATATGTTATATCCCCTGCCGGCAGTTATGGTAAGCTGTCAAAGACCGGGGGAAAAAGCAAATATCATTACTATCGCCTGGGCGGCAACGGTATGCACAAACCCGCCGATGTTGACGGTATCCATTCGTCCGGAGCGTTACTCTTACGATATCATCAAGGAAACCGGCGAGTTTGTAGTGAATTTAACTACTAAGGATTTGGCTTTTGCTACAGATTATTGCGGAGTAAAGTCCGGCCGGGATATCGACAAATTCAAAGAAGCCGGTCTTACCGAGCAAAAGTCCAATATAGTAGCCTGTCCGGGCATTGCAGAAAGTCCGGTGAACATTGAATGTAAGGTTGCGGAAGTAAAGGAACTTGGCAGTCACGCCATGTTTCTGGCAGAAGTGGTAAGTGTTCAGGTAGAGGATAAGTACATGGACGAAACCGGGAAGTTCCACTTGAATGATACCGGACTGATGGCCTATTCCCACGGCACGTACAAGGAGCTTGGAGACGATATCGGAACCTTTGGATATTCCGTAAAGAAGAAATAGACGATAGAAAGAAGGCGAAAGTGATGTATATTCGCAGAGCAAAAGAAACCGACATGCCGGGCATCAATAATCTGCTCCGACAGGTACTGATGGTGCATCATAACGGCAGACCGGATTTGTTTAAGGCTAATGCAAAAAAATATACTGATGAGCAGTTGGCAGAGCTAATCAAGGACGATACGAAACCGATTTTTGTCTGCGTGGATGAGGAAGAAACTGTGCTTGGTTACGCTTTTTGTGTATGGCAGCAGCACATCAATAACGAGATTCTGACAGACATCAAAACCTTGTACATTGATGACCTTTGTGTGGACGAAACCCGCAGAGGACAGCATATCGGCAAGAGTCTGTATGAGTATGTCCTTGCCTATGCAAAAGAAAATAAATTCTACAACGTGACCTTAAATGTGTGGTCCTTAAACGAAAGCGCCATGAAGTTTTATGAAGCCTGCGGACTGGTGCCACAGAAAGTCGGTATGGAGCATATCCTGTAATTAAAAATCCCTATTTCTGCACGAACCGTACAAACAAACCCCATATTTCCTTCGAACCCGCTCAGCGCTAATGGTTCGTACGGAAATATGGGGTTAATAATTTAATATATGTTTGCTGCCGGATAGTCCGCCTTTACAGGAAGAAACGGGGCACCTATGGAAACATTAGGACTGATTTCAATTTTCTTGCCATTATAGTTAATGCGGATAAATTCCGGCGGTTCTTCGGTTCCTTCGTAGCTGTAAATAAAGATAGCGCCGTCACCACCGATTTTGTCGCAAAGAATATCAAAATTCAAATAATTTGCTTTATTAAAGATTTTTCCTTCTCTTGTATTGTGATAACTGATATCCAGTGGTTCTCCTGCGTCTGCAATATAAATCAGATACTGATAAGTGTAAACATCATTCTGATAATCACCGGTGTAGGATAATACAGAGTATTTCTGACCATCTGCCTCAGTAGGATGCATTTCAAATAATTCCTTGTAATATAACTGTTCGTGCTCCGGCAGGCCTTCCATAAACTCACTAAAAGTCATGGATGTAGTGCCGCTGTGGGCAAAGCCGGAGTGACTTTTGATATTACTGAAGCCAAGTGGTATGGCGAGCACAATAAGCAGTAGGATAATCGCAATCGGAATCACCAAAATGGCAATTAAAATCTTTCCTAAGGTGTTATCTTTTTTGCGGACCGGAGTGGCAACAGAGTAGTCGTATTCCAGCAAATCAGTGCCACAGTGTGGGCATACTTTCCAGGAAGTCTGTACTGCAGTTCCGCATGCCTCACAGGTTGGACGCAGTTTTGTGCGGCAGTTTGGACATACCACATAGGATTCCTCAACCGGGGAATTGCAGTTTGGGCAGGTAAGGTCCGAATAATTGTTGCGCACCAGCAGATAAATAATCAGGCCCAGCAGGGACGGAGTAAACAGCGCAATCAGCGTCCAGAGGACGGCATTCATGCCACGCTTGTTGGCGTCACGGTAAACGTAAACGCCGATTAAAATCGGAATACAGAAAATTAAAGGAATGAATATCAGTAAAATAAAAATACCTACAGCCATATATAAGGTCTCCTTTCATATAAACGGGTGTTCAAAATTAAGCCTGATGCAGGGCACGTTTGCCAGTACGGGAATTCATAAAGATGGCAACAACGGTACCGCCGGTGGCGGAAAAAATAACATATGCCACGCAGAGGATGGAAAGAATGATATAGTCCTTTGCTAAAAGTACGGCACAAAGCAATAATACAATTTGTATTAATATTCCGGCAATGGCAGCCATAGCGGTCTGACGGCGCAGCTGCCGCTTTGTCAGTTCGGCTTTTAACATGGATTCATTTAAAACAGGTGGTTCTTTTGCTTCAAAGTTGTAAATCTGTTTCATCCGTCAGTACCTCCTTTAGTAGTTTTCTTGCTTTATTTAAGCGGGATTTTACGGTGCCGGGCGGAATGCCGAGCACGGTTGCCGTTTTATCGATATCCATGTCCCGGAAGTAAAAGAGCAGTACGGTGAGCCTAAGCTTTTCCGGGAGATTATCGATGGCGGCATACAGGTCGGAATAGTCACGTCCTTCCGGCGCCGGAACGGAGTTTAGGACGTCCTCTTTCTCTTCCGTAGTGGTAAAGGTGTTAAACACCGGGCTTTTTAGGATACGCCGTAATGTATTTCGGTAGGTGTTGACACAAATGGTAGTAAGCCACGGTTCGAACTCCTTTGATGGGTCATATTTTTCGAAGTTTTTTACCACCTTCAACCAGGTTTCCTGGTATAAATCCTCTGCCTCGTAGGAGTTTGCACAGAGAAAGGTACATAGTCCGTACAAACGCTTGCCGTAGTCGCGTATGTATTGATTTATCACTGTTGCAATCCTCCTTGTTTTCACGAAGTGAAAATGCCCGCCCGCTTGTGCGGGCAGAGGATTTTCCTCCATTTCAATGCTTTCATTAACAGATACAATCGATTCTATAAAAAAGTTCATTTTTTCTTTATAAATTTTTTTACATGTAGTATTATAATGGTAACCGGGTAGTCGGTAAAGAAAAATCTTTCGATAAGGCTTCCCGGGAAGGAGATTTTTGATGGGAAAGAAGAATAGAAAAGGTTGGCTCGGAGTGCTTCGGATAGCGCTAATGATTGTTGCAGTATTTTCTTTCGTGTGGTTTGCTATTCCGTTGTCCTTATCTGTAAGTTTAAATATTGGAAATGTCACCGGTCTTGCGGTATCGGTGTTGTTGTTTTTCTATGGATTATTTATGCCATGGGTACATGGCGTTATGAATAAATGGCGTAGACATAAGGCACTCCGCTTCTTGCATTGGGGAATTCTTGGTGCAATTGCTTTAATTGCCCTGTTGGTAGTGATAGAATCCACCTGCATGATTGTGGCGGCAAATAAGGAGCCGGAGCCGGGAGCTACGGTGGTGGTGCTTGGATGCCGTGTATACGGTGAGAGGGCCAGTCTCTCTATGATAGAGCGTCTGGATGCGGCATATGAGTATTTGACAGAGCATCCGGAATCTAAGTGTGTGTTGTCCGGCGGTAAAGGAGACGGCGAAAACATCACCGAGGCAGAGTGTATGTACCGGTATCTGGTAAACAAGGGAATTGATGCTTCACGTCTGCATAAAGAAGAAGCATCCACCACAACCAGGGAAAACCTGCTGTTTTCCAAGCAGTTAATAGAGGAACAGGGCTTACATCCGGTCATTGCCATTGCTACCAGTGAGTATCATGAGTACCGGGCGGGGCTCATTGCAAAAAGTCTTGGCATTGAATATGCTGCGGTGCCTGGAAGGACCGCCATCTGGCTGTTTCCAACGTACTATGTGCGGGAATTGTACGGAATTTTGTATGAGTGGGTATTTTGATAAAGAAGTGCCGGGCAGGCACTTATAAGATGAAAAGTGGAGGAGACTAACATGGCAAGAACCGAACAAGTGGAATTAACCTGTCTTTGTATGATTTATAAAGACGATAAGATTTTATTGCAGAACCGTATCAAAAAAGATTGGAAGGGTTATACGTTACCGGGCGGTCACATTGAACCGGGAGAATCCTTTGTGGATGCGGTGGTCAGAGAAATGAAGGAGGAAACGGGGCTGGATATTTTTCATCCGCAGCTTTGCGGCATCAAGCAGTTTCCGATAGACGGCGGAAGATATATCGTTCTGCTGTATAAAACCGATGAATTTGAAGGAGAACTGGTTTCTTCCGAGGAAGGGCAGATGGAATGGATTTGCCGCAAGGACCTTGAAAATATAAATACGGTAAATGACCTGACAGAGTTGTTTCAGGTGATGGACAGTGATGATTTGTCGGAATTTCAGTATGTGATTGAGGATGGAAAATGGATTGTAGTGCTGAAGTAGAGGTGCGAAAAAGATGAAGATATCGTGGAATAAGAGAACGGCATATCTGTTAGCAACGGTACTTATTTTCTTACTGGAGCTTTTCATTGCCCTCTTTGTGCGGGATAACTTTATCCGTCCTTATGTGGGAGATATGCTGGTTGTCGTTTTGGTTTATACTTGTGTAAGGGTTCTTTTTCCTGAGAAACCAAGGTTACTGCCATTGTATGTGTTTTTGTTTGCAGCAGGAGTGGAAGCCTTGCAGGGAATGCGAATTGTGGAATTGTTGGGATTGCAGGATAACCGCTTTTTCAGTGTACTCATTGGCACTACCTTTGATTGGAAGGATATTGTTTGTTATGGAGTAGGTTGTGTGCTGCTAGGAGTATGGGAAGTTTGGTTGAGGAGGAAGGCCGACTAGCGTTTCACGCTACCTGCCACAACTTCTGCGCAATTGTGTGCGTTGCTTATTTCTGCTAAACTTAGGATGTACAAAACAAGGAAATACAGTGCGCACTTGTTTCCAAATACAACAGAAGAAATGAGGAAACTTATTATGGAATTTGGAACAAAAATTAAAAACCTACGTAATAAACGAGGCATCACCCAGGAGGCGCTGGCAAAGGCGATGGGCGTTACACCGCAGACGGTGTCTAAGTGGGAAAATGATGTAACGATGCCGGATGTGGCATTACTGCCGGAATTATCCGTGTTCTTTGGTGTTACCATTGATGAATTGTTTTCCCTGGATGCAAAGAAACAGATGGAGAGGATTGACAACCGGATTTATGAGTCAGGCTTGATCTCCGAGGTTGAGGCGACACAGATGGAAGAAACTCTTCGAGAGTTTGCAAAAACACCGGAGTATAAAGCACAAGCACTATCGCTCATTGCAGAACTTCATCTTCATCAGGCGGAAATTCATAAGAGGATGGCAGCAGAACTTGCCAGGAAAGCCATGGAACTGGACCCGGACAATCGAAGCTATATCAGTGATTATTGTAATGCCATGGGAAGCTTCATTCCGGACTGGAACGGCAGAAATCATCATGTGTTGATCCGGGAATTAAAAGGTTTTGTAAAGCGTCATCCGGATAACAGGGCGGCCAGCATGTGGCTGTTAGACAATCTGATGGCAGATAAGCGGCTGAAGGAAGCCGAAACAGAACTTATGCATCTGGAGCAGATAGATGGTACTTACCGTACCCTTCATTACCGTGCATTACTGGCTGCGGCAAACGGAGATGAGGCACTGGAGGACCGCTGCTATCAGGAAATGGAAGAAAAGTATGCTAACGGCATGGATGCATGGTTAGTACAGATGGCTCTGGCAGAGCGTGAAACCGAGCACCAGAATTATGAGAAAGCGTTGACTCATTATGAAAAAGCGATGGAAGTTCAGGCGTCTCCGAAGTTTACGGACCCGCCGCAATCCATGGCTCACATTTATGAAATTCTTGGTGACAATGAAAAGGCGGTGGAGTGTTACAAACTGGAGCTAAAAATGAGTCGGGAAGAATGGGGTATCATTGCCGGTGAAGAAGTAGATGAGGCAAACAGAAGTATTGAAAGATTATTAAGACAGTAGTGGAAAATGGACAAGCAACAAGGAAGAAAAGGAGTTGCTTGTCTTTTTTTTTGTTGTTGACACTACACAATGTGTATGTTAGTATGAAGCTACTATATTATTCAAATATTCTTTTTAATTTTATTTATCAATGAGAATCCCACTATGTAAAAAAAGACTATATAAGGAGGAAACTGTATGTCCGAAACAAAAATTGCCATAATCGAAAATATTATTTTTATGAACAAACAAAATATACCTTGGAATCAAGTGGAACAATATTTAAAACAATATGTGGGAAATGAATATCAGATAGAAGAAACGGGAGATGTGATACATATTGCGGGTGACTTTCGATTGTTTTGGCAGAAAACAAACGTTGGGTTGAAAACAAAGCAGTTAAGCATGCAAAAGACGCAGAAAAAGGCTGGTATCGCTATGATTGCTATTTTGCAATGAGGGTACAGGGGAGTGACGAAGCAGAAGAAAGAATGATTTTTTATAAAGCAACATTAGTTGTTCGAAACGCTTTAACAGGTTTATTTTTATATGACATTATTAACATAAAAAAAGAAGCGAGTACGCCGCATGAGTCAAATTGACTGTACGGTAAAAAACCGCTTCTCTTTCCTAAAGAATAACATAGTTTTGAATAATTGACAAGAGTTTTTATTGCGAAGAATTTTATTATTCAGTATAATCAGTATAGAGGAATTTATTTATCAGGATTTGGAGGCACTGTATGATAATTGATACCCATGTACACATCGGCGGCGATAAAGTAGGATTTGACATGTCCGAAGAAAAAGTCCTTGCCGCCATGGAAAAATATAAGATTGATTTTATGCTGGTTTCCAACGGAGACTGTGCCGAGGTGGACCATGAGCAGAAAACGATACCGGCAGAATTTCAGGTTTCCCAGGAGGACGCTCTGCGCAGGTGCATTGCCTTTGCAAGAAACAATCCGGGAAAAATCGGTGTGGGTGTCTGGGTAAAACCACTCACAGAAATGGTAACGGAAGAACTGGAGCAGTTGATTGCAGAGAACAGGGATGTGATATATGCCCTGAAGCTGCATCCGTATCATTCCAAAACCTCTCCGGTGGATGCAAAAACGTTACCTTATTTGGAACTGGCAAACAAGTACAAGCTGCCGGTAGTGTCCCACACGGGTACCGGCCCGGAGGATGCACCGATTCATGTGTACGAGGCGGCAAAACTGTTTCCGGAGATTCCTTTTGTGATGGTGCACATGGGCCTTGGCTCCGATAACAAAGAAGCTTTGGAACTGCTTGGCAAGGCTGATAATTTGTATGGTGATACCGCCTGGGTACCGATGGATACCACGATTGAGGCAATCAAACGGTATGGCAGCAAAAAGATGTTTTTCGGTAGCGATGCCCCGATTGACGGCGTGGATACTTATCTGTGCAATCCATGGGGCGAGCGCTCTGTGTATCAGGACTATTTTCATGTCCTGCCGGAGAAAATCAGCAAGGAAGCTTATAAGGATTTAATGTGGCGGAATGCGGCAGAGGTGTTTGAAATATGGGAAAAATAGCAGTCAGCGCCTGCTTACTTGGAGAAAACTGCAAGTACAGCGGCGGCAATAATAAAAATGATAAGGTACTTGAATTTATCAAGAATAAAGAAGTGATTCCGGTGTGTCCGGAGGTGGCAGGAGGTCTGCCAACCCCTAGAGTTCCGGTGGAACTGGTAGACGGCGTGGCTATCAACCGTGACGGCATCAACGTGGATAAGGAGTTTCATCTTGGCGTGGAGCGGATGCTTAATAAGCTTTCCGGCGAGGACATCGACATGGTGATTTTGCAGCCAAGAAGCCCGTCCTGCGGCACGAAGCAGATTTACGACGGTACCTTTACAGGAACGCTGAAACCGGGTCAGGGCATGTTTGCAAAAGCGCTTATGGAAAAAGGATATAAGGTGGTGGAACCGGATGAACTTGACAATTTATAAAGCAAAAGAAGAAGACGCCCTTACGGTGGCAAAACTTGCCATTCAAATGTGGGAAGATAATGTGTTAGAGGAACTGGCAGCAGAGCTTGCAGAACTTATGAAAAGTCCGGAAGCGGTAATCTTTCTCGGGGAAGTGGACGGACAAGCCATTGGCTTTGCCCAGTGCCAGCTCCGTCACGATTACGTAGAAGGAACAGAAACCAGCCCGGTGGGGTATCTGGAAGGCATCTTTATTGAAGAGAATTACCGGAAGCAGGGCTTTGCAAAACGGTTGCTTGAGGCTTGTGAAAACTGGGCAAAGGAACAGGGCTGTACAGAGTTTGCCAGCGACTGCGAACTGGAGAACACAGGGAGCCTGAAGTTTCATTTGAGTTTGGGATTTGAGGAAGCAAACCGGGTGATTTGTTTTACGAAACCATTAGAAACTTGCTGTCAGAGTGAAGAGAAAGAAGATATAACAACAGACAAAATGTCATGGGAAAGCAACGTTTCGTTGGATGATTTGAATAAATTGTATTATCGCTTGGAACTGAAGCAGACAGAGCTGTTTCAAGGGCTGTTTCATCGCTGTTTTGAACTGAAAAGGGGCTTTTATAACGGGAATTATCACAGAGATAAAAGTGGTAATAATGTTATGGAGTATTATCCTATTCCGATAATAGAAGTACAGGGACTTTGTGACGTGGAGACTAATGTAGAGAATATTACAGTTTCCACGAAGCTGACAAAGCAAAATGCGGTGGAGTACAATTATGGAAAATTAGAGGGAAATTCCTTTGAAGCCTACGGCGTGGAGGACTATCTGCAAGATTTTTATGAACCTGGAATGACAACAGAAGAATTGCAGGCAGCAATTAAGAAGTCGGAGGAAAAAGAAATCGGATTTTCTTTTAAGTTCGGTTTTGATATAACCGGAAATGAAATGTATGAGTTTGTGAAAATGCTTCGCAGAGAGGGTTTTTTTTATTAAGTTAGTGTGATATAAATACATATATAGGAACTGTAGGAAAGGGGTGTGTAAATATGATGTATCCGTTTTTAACATTAGATGACCAAACGGAAATAGTGCATTCTGAAATGCGGGAAGATGGTACAGTAAAAGTATATATGGAAAAGCCGGATGAAAAGGATTGTTTTCATTATGCCACTTGCTATTTGCCGGAATATCGTTGGAGTGATGTTTTTGGTTTTACAGAGAGTGAAATGAGTCATTTGCATGATGTAATTGAATCAACAGCACACCTGATTTTGAAATATTCTAAAGAGGGAGGATTTGAAAATGCCTCAAGTTTTTAGGATAGGTTCCTATTGGGTATATTTTTGGTCTAATGAAAATGATCCGTTAGAACCAATACATGTTCATGTGTCGGAAGGTTCACCAAATGCAAGTGCGACTAAAATTTGGATAACCAAGGCCGGAAAATGTTATTTGTGTCATAACAATTCGCATATTCCTGCAAAAATATTAAGAAATATTAAGAAATATTATGGATATTATCGAAGCGAGAAGTAAGGAAGTTATTCAAAAGTGGTGTGACTATTTTGGAGAAGTAAGATACTTTTGCTAAATCTATTTTAAGGCAAAATAGCAGGTGCTTAGAGCCTGCTATTTTCGATTTATACAATGGAGGAATCAGTCATGAAATTTACATACTGTCCGCATTGCGGAACCAAAGCAATTCAAAAAGAAATCGGCGACGAGGGCATGATGCAGTACTGTCCGACTTGCGAAATTCCACTGTGGGATATGTTTTCCACCTGTACCATTTGTGCAGTGGTTAATGAGTACAAGGAAGTGGCACTCATTCGTCAGAGCTACGTGAACACCACTAATTATGTGTGCGTAGCGGGTTACATGAAAATGGGCGAATCTGCAGAGAACACTGCCTGCCGTGAAATTGAGGAAGAAATTGGTTTAAAGGTTGAGAAACTTACCTTTGTAAAGAGTTATCCATATGAGAAAAAAGGCTTGCTGATGCTTGGCTTTAAGGCAGAGGTAAAGAAGGCAGAGTTTAAATTGTCCGGCGAAGTGGATTCCGTGGCATGGTTTGGTTACGATGAAGTGCTTGACAAAATACGAGAAGGAAGTATTGCTTGGCAGCTGGTAAAGAGCGTAATTGAGGAGTAACAGGATGTTTGGAAAAACCGTTACTGTCCTGATAGACCGTTCCATGGGTACCTATCATCCAAAACACAAGGATATGTTTTATCCGGTGAACTATGGTTATATTCCGGGCATTATGGCCGGAGATGGCGAGGAACAGGATGCATATGTGCTTGGCGTTAACGAGCCATTGCAGGAATTTACGGGAGTAGTGATTGCGATTATTCACCGAATTGATGACGTGGAAGATAAGTGGGTAGTTGCACCGGAGGGTGTGACGTTTTCCAAAGAAGAAATTTGGGAACAGGTAAAGTTCCAGGAGCAGTACTTTAAGGCGGAGATTAGGATGTAAAATAATAAAGGCGTGCCGTTATCAAACGACACGCCCTTTCCTTTTGAAATTGCCGTTTTATTCGCCTTCCAGTACTGCCAGCATCAAAATGCCGACAATAATGATACCGATAAACACGTACTGTTTCTTGGTCAGTTTTTCCTTTAAGATAATTCTGGACAGTAATAAAGATACTACGCACACGCAGGAAAGAATCGGTGCTGCAATGGCTCCGTTTCCGCTCATGGCATAAACGTAAGTAAGCTGTCCGGCTGTTTCACAAACTGCAGCGATGGCTTTGTCCTTCTGCTTTGGAAGTTCAAAAGGAACCTTCTTGATTTTCATGAAAATAAATAAAATCAGACCTACGATGGCAAAGGTTAATTCGTAAGAAATATTTGCCACCAGTTCGATGTTTTCTTCGGTGATGCCGATTAACGGACTGGTTTCCATTTCTAAGAAGAAAATGTCCAAGAAACTTCCGAGAGCATCAATGAAGGCATAGCAGAACGGCATTGCAAATGCAACAATAGCCAGCTTTTTGCCAAGCTTCCGTGTTCGGTCCACTTCGGAACTGCGTTCGGTATAGCCTACGCCGATAATGCCGACTACGATGACAGCAATGGCACACCAAACCAGCGGAGAAATCTGTTCTCCTAAGAAGATTACGCAAAGAATGGAACACATGGCACCGGCGGTGTTTTCAATCGGGTCTGCCAGGGATTCCTCAATAAAACGGATTCCGAAGAAAGAGCAGGCCATGGATACGATGTAACACAAAGAAACCGGTAAGTAAGCAATCAGGTTCATTGGGTTATAGGAAATATCGGAAGTGAGCAGTGTGAGTATTGCGTGGATGCCCATAACTGCACCGACCAAAACGCAGACTCTTAAATGGTCATATTTCCGTTCTTCATGGGAACCTTTTTTATAGAAAAGTTCAGCGGCGCCCCATAATAAGGTTGTTATAAGTGTAAAAATCAGCCACATAAAATGGTGTCCTCCTAATGTACAATCTCTGTACATTATATCAAAAAATCTTGTCGAATCAAGTAAAATCTGGTTTTTTATAAATGGACTCTATGGTATAATGCTTGTGTATAATTACATGCGAAGGAAAAAGATATGGATGAAGTTTTAAAAGTAAATGATAAAATTTATACTATTATCAAGCTTCTTGGTAAGGGTAAAGGTGGTTATTCTTACCTTGCTACCGATGGGGAGAAGCAATATGTGTTAAAGCAGATTCATCATGAACCATGCGCCTATTACCAGTTTGGTAACAAGATGGAGTCGGAACTGAATGATTATAAGCGTTTGACGGATATTGGCATCCGTATGCCAAAGCTTTTGGATTATGATATGGAGCAGGAACGTATTTTGAAGGAATATGTTGATGGTGCCACCATCTTCGAACTGGTTTGTAACGACCAAATGCAGGATGAATACGTGGAGCAGATGAAAGTAATGTGCCGGCGTCTGTATGAAGCAAATACCAACATCGATTATTTCCCAACCAATTTTGTGGTGCAGAACGGGGAGCTGTTTTATATCGATTTTGAATGTAACAATTATATGGACGAGTGGAACTTCGAAAATTGGGGCATTAAGTATTGGTCCAAGACACCGGAGTTTTTACAGTATGTGGAGGAACATTGCCATGGGTAAACTTAGAAATATGACATCGATATATCTTCGCAGGGGTGATAAATTCCTTTTGCTTTACCGCATGGGTTCCCGGGTGATTGGCGATTCCTATACCGGTACCGCCGGGGGACATATGGAGGAAGCAGAAATCAATAATCCGCGTGCCTGCGTCTTAAGAGAATTGCAGGAAGAGACAGGACTTACCGAATCGGACATTGAAAATCTGCAGTTCCGCTACATAACCTTGCGCCTGAAGAACGGTGAAGTCCGACAAAATTACTATTTCTTTGCCGATTTGGCAGAGCATGTGGATGAAGATAAAATTACCAGTAATGAGGGCGAACTTCAGTGGTTTGCTGTATCTGAGATAGAGGGTTTGAACATGCCTCATTCGGCAAAATATATGATGCTGCATTATATCAAAACCGGACAGTATACCAATTGCCTGTACGGCGGAAGCACCACCAAGGATAGTGTGGAGTTTACGGAGCTTAAAGAGTTTTAGGAAAGAGAGTACAACATGAGGTTTCAAATAGAACACCTTTCAAAACAATACGAGGTGAGAAAACTTACTGACTCTGATGTGGCAGCAGTATACGCGCTTTGTAAGGAAAATCCTCAGTACTATCAGTATTGTCCGCCTTTCGTAACAGAGGACAGTATCCGGGCGGATATGGCGGCTTTGCCACCGCACAAAACTATGGAGGACAAGTATTATCTTGGCTTTTATGAGGGTGACAGGCTGATTGCGGTTATGGATTTAATCCTTGGGTTTCCAAAGGAAGAAACTGCATTTGTGGGCTTTTTTATGATGAACAAAGAGGTTCAGGGGAAAGGAATTGGAACAGCACTGATGCAGGAAGTGTACGCTTATTTGAAGCAATGTGGGTTTAATTTTGTGCGTCTCGGTTTTGCAAAAGGGAATCCGCAAAGCGAACATTTTTGGCTGAAAAATGGGTTCGAACGAACCGGTGTGGAAGCACAGAATGATGGATATGTGGTGGTAGTTTTGGAGAAAGAATTATATTTGTAATTCAATGACAACAAAAAATGTCTGTGTTATACTGGATTTGAATATTACGAAAGAGAAGGTGTTGCTATGGAGAAGACAAATGAAATCGTATTATTTGAAGCAGAAGATAAAAGTGTGACACTGCCGGTAGCAGTGCAGAATGAAACGGTGTGGTTAAATCGTAATCAAATGGCTGTTTTGTTTGACAGAGATGTGAAAACGATAGGTAAACATATTAAGAATGCATTGGATGAAGAGGTTGACTCATCAACTGTCGCAAAATTTGCGACAGTTCAAATGGAGGGTGACAGACAAGTTGAACGTAATGTGGAATATTATAATTTAGATGTCATCATCTCCGTAGGCTACCGTGTAAAATCAAAACGAGGTGTAGAATTCCGCAAATGGGCAAATTCTGTTTTAAAGAAGTACATTTTACAGGGCTATGCAGTCAATAATAATCGTATCAGTCAGTTGGGCGAGGTGATACGAATTATGAAACGGACAGAGGATTCTTTAGACAGTAAGCAGGTTTTAACAGTTATTGAAAGGTACAGTACCGCTCTTGATTTGTTGGATTCTTACGACCATCAGAACATGCAGCGCCCTAAAGGAAATAATGCCACCTATGTGCTTACCTATGAGGAGTGTAAGCAGGTGATTTCTGCTATGCGGTTTGGCAGTGAATCTGAATTATTTGGGCGGGAAAAGGATGATTCCTTTGCAGGAAGTATCGGTAATATTTATCAGTCCTTTGCAGAAAAAGAGCTATATCCTTCCTTGGAGGAAAAGGCAGCAAATCTTTTATATTTTGTAACGAAAAATCATAGCTTTTTTGATGGAAATAAGCGGATTGCGGCTACTATGTTTTTATATTTTCTGGATAAAAACGGTGTGTTGTTTATGGATGGTCAAAAGCTGATTGAAGACCATACTCTGGTGGCATTAACTATCATGGTTGCGGAATCCAGACCGGAAGAAAAAGAAATGATGATTAGTGTCATTATGAATTGCATGAAATAAGGAGACTGTATGCACATAGAAACATCCCGTTGCATTGTCCGTATTTTTACAATGGGTGATGCGACGGATTTATACAAAACTCTTTCCGATGAAAAGGTAATGGAGCACATTGAACCGACTTATGACATGGGTCAGGTAAAAGAATTTATAAAAGAGGCAGGCTTATGTGAACCTCCCTTGGTATTTGCTCTGGTGTGGAAGGAAACATATGAAGTAATCGGGCAGGTGATTTTTCATCCGTATGAAGAAGACAGTTATGAAATCGGTTGGATTATTCGCCGGGAATACTGGGGAAAAGGCATTGCCGGAGAAATAACGGACTCGCTGGTGGAATACACAAAGAGCTTAAAAGGTATTCATAGCTGTGTCATTGAATGTGATCCGAGGCAGATGGCAAGTAAGCGGATTGCATTAAAGTATGGTTTTGCATATGAAGGAGAGGATGACGGCTGCGATGTATACCGTCTACGGTTTTAAGAATCTAAAGAAAAGGAGATAAATTATGTTATACACAATCGTAGCAATCTATTTAGTAATCATCAATCTAATTGGCATCTTTGTGATGTGGTCCGACAAGCGCAAAGCCAAGAAGGGAGCATGGCGTATTAAGGAAAGAACGTTGTTTTTAGTGGCACTGCTTGGTGGATGCATTGGCACAACCATTGGTATGTACTGGTTCCGTCACAAGACCCAGCACTGGTATTTTAAGTACGGTTTTCCGCTGATTCTTATTGCGGAAACTGCACTGGTGGTATGGGTGATGTTCTTTTTACTGTAGGGAAATAAGTTTATAAAGTGAAGGCTGTGGGGCAAGAACCTCACAGCCTTTTAAAAACTCTGAAAGTCTAATCATCAATCACCAGCACCATCGGAGGTACATGGTGTTCCATCGGAAACTCTCCTCTTGAAATGGCTTCCTTGATGGCTGCTATAGGAAGTGCGTACCAGGCGCAGGTGCGGTATTCGGCAACACGGTTTATTAAATGAGCAGGCAGCGGAAGTCTAAATTCCGGAAGAATTGGACGAAGCAACGGCTCTAAAAGGTCTGCAAAGCCTGCAACATATGGAGCAGAGAAGGTAGTCAGTTCCTGGTATTGTGCTTTTGTAAGAATCGGAATGGCCACCTCCGGCTTGTCTTCCCTCATGCGGAGAATACCGCAATCGGTAAGGTGTGGGATGCTTTTGAGCAGGAGAGGGTCCAGACCGGAGGATTGGAACGGAATATCCCTGCTTACGATATACAAGAGCTTCATTAGCATGTTGTCTCTTACACCGCATGGTCCATGCTCATATTTATTTAAATCCGGTTGGGTGTCATATACATAAAGGGCTACATAGTTTGCGTTAAAAAGCTGTTCTTCTCCGGCATAGCGTCCGCCACCGTAGCAGTATTTTGCTGCCTTATAGGAGGTAAAATCAAAATCGGCAGGGTAGCGGTTGCCCATGGCAATCCAGCGTCCGCCGTCCGGACGAAGCGGGAATTCTTCCTTTGCAGGAAAGATGTTTTGTATGGTGCGAAAGCTTCCATGGTCAAACAGGTAAAGCAGGAAGTAATATTCCAGTTTGTATTGTTCACTCGGGGGGAGGTTGTAGGTGCGGGTGGTTTCACGCTGTTTATCAAGATAATCTTTCAGAAAACCCCAAATGGCAGAGTAGTTTTCTTTGGCAAAGGAAATCTGGGCGTCTAATCCCATAAGTTCCTGTTCCGGTGTTGTAATGATGAAATCTGTGAAGACTTTATTACCCACTTGTTGCATCAGTTCAGATTTTACCAGGTCGTTTACCGATTTTTCAATATAGGCGGTAGGAATGCCCAGTGCCAGAGCAATCTCCACGCTGGTGACCGGTTTTTCATAAGCGGCAATCAGAATGTTTTGCTTCATCATATCATCGGCCACTAAGGACCATGGTTCGTCGTGTAAGCCGGGAGTGCCGTTGCAGCTGATTTCCAATCGCTCCGGCTGGTAGCTTTGTTTTTCGTAACGTTCCATAGAATCAAATCCTTTCTTCATCTGTTCCCGTCCGGCGGAGAGCCTGGACAGCACCGTGCCCTTTGGAATTCCGAGAGAATCTGCAATGTCCTGCACCTTTTCGCCCTTTAGGTAGTGCCGGACAATGACCTCCCGGTATTTACCGGAAAGATAGGCCACTTCCCGGCGGATTTCTTCCCTGCTTGGGGCGTCTGTAATGTCTGAAATTTCTGATTCATATTGCAAAAAGGATTCATCAATCAGGTTGATACTGACCGTAGGCTGCTTATACTTTTTGCGAAGCATATCATAGTATTTGTGATTTAACACTATGGACAGCCAGCTCTTGATATCTTTAATCTCCTTTGGGTAGCTTAGGGCGGCTAACAGCACTTCACTGGTCAGGTCTTCTGCATCGTCAAAATTTCCGCACTTTTTCAGGGCAGCAGAGAACAGATAATTCATATGTAGTTCAATATTAGCAATGTTCATTTGATGTTACCTCTTTTGAAAGCTTTCACTTATAAGTCGCAGAATTTGGATTTGATTCGATAAATATATTATAATTTATTTCTGCCTTTTCTGCATCCGTCTCCAGTTATAAAATCCATACAAATCATTAAATAAAAACATGATAAAGCAGGCAACCATAGGCAGATAGGAAATATCTTCCACGGAAGCCAGTATCCAGAGAATAATTAGTACCATATCATTGGCAGAATAACCGATGGCATAGTATGGACTTCGCAGGAATGTGAGATACGAAGCTACAAAACTGGTGGTAATGGAAACAGTGCTGAAAAACAGATTGGCGGTATTCAGTGCTTTTAAAATAAAGTAAAACAGCACGGTAATCAGAAGGGCCAGCAGCCACATGACCACCAGCTGCTTTTTGGTTACTTTATGGACCTTAACCTCTTGGGTGTCCTTGTAAGGATTCTTAATCCATTCCACGGCAGAAACAATGGCCATAGGGGTGGTCATAAACAGGTAGGTTATCATTTCGCCGTAGTAGGAAAACAGCACGGAGATGATGCCGTAAAAAACGGAAAATATAACGGTTAACAACTGTCCAAGCACAAGCCCCTTTGCAACAAAAATCAAGGCAGTAACGCCGATTAAGGATGCAATCAGATTCAGTAAATCACCACTGCCGGAAAATAGATACGAAAGCAGGTAGGAGAGTAGGGTAACCGCAAGGGAGGTCAGCCAAAGTCCTTTCTCAAATTTTGTCAGGGTTTTAAAGGATGCAAGATATTTTTTCATATAACTAGTCCTTTCAATTCATAGTACTAAGCTTTATTTTATTCTCTTTTCGGAACAGTGTGTTTAAATCAAATGAAACCATATGGTCTAAAGAATACAGGGTATATAGCCAAAAAACATCTTGAAATACCCCATTTTCTAAGAAAAAAGCTGAAATCAAGTGAATTTTTTCATGCCACAGGGTATCTACAAAAAAATCATTTGTCCATACCACGCTTGCTGGATTTTCCAGGGTATCAGAGAATGATTTTTTTGTGGGTACCCTACAAGTGCTTTTTTATGTGTAATAGTAAGGCGCTAGGGGTATTGCGCTATAAAAAAATTGTATACACCCCGCCAATGAGCGCTGCTGTTGAAAGATTTTGAATTCTCAGTTATCATCAACACAATTCCAAAAAGGGAGCTATTTTAATAGAAAAAGCATCCGCAGTACATCTTCTAAGACCTAATGATGTACAACGAATGCTTTGTCGCATATTCTACCCGGTGGCAGTATTTCGATATTTATTTTGTGCCGTAGATTCTGTCGCCGGCGTCGCCGAGACCCGGAAGGATGTAGCCGTTCTCGTTGAGGCGTTCGTCCTGAGCGCCGATGTAAACGTCTACGTCAGGGTGTGCATCTGTTAATGCTTTGATGCCTTCCGGAGCGGCAATGAGGCACAGAAAGCGGATTTTATCGATGCCGCGCTTTTTCAGTAAGTCGATGGCTGCGATGGCGGAACCGCCGGTAGCAAGCATCGGGTCTACTAAGAAAACTTCGCGTTCGGTAATATCTACAGGAAGCTTGCAGAAGTATTCTACAGGCTCTAAGGTTTCTTCGTTACGGTAAAGACCGATGTGGCCTACCTTGGCATTTGGAGTTAAATTTAAAATACCGTCTGCCATGTGGAGACCGGCACGAAGGATTGGAACCACACAAAGCTTCTTTCCGGCAATTTCTTTTACAGTGGTTTTTACCAGAGGAGTTTCGATTTCTTTATCTGCCAATTCCAAGTTGCGGCTGGCTTCGTAGTAAACAAGCTGGGCAACTTCGGCTACCAGGGCACGGAATTCCTTGGTGGAAGTGTTTTTGTCGCGCATAATGCCGATTTTGTGCTGAATCAGTGGGTGATCCATAACCATAACCTTAGACATAAGTACCTCTTTTCTGCACGCTTTTGTGCGGTTAAATTTTTTTCTTGCAAATAGTATATCATTTTTTTGTGACTTTGCAAAGGTTATGTTGAAAAAAGATGCAGTTTGCTATAAAATAAGAGAGACACAAAAAGAACAAGACCAAAATCAAGGAGATTTGCATGAAAAAATATTTGTGGACAGCACTCGGCATTGTGGCTATGTTGACCTGTATTGCCGGCTGCAATAACTCACAGAAGACAAATACATTACCTCAGGATGAGGTTACAATTACACCAACAATTACTGTGGCAGTGGAAACGGCGGCGCCAACCAATACGCCTGCTCCGACGGCAACGAGTACCCCAACGCCTACGCCAACCAATACTCCAACCCCGACTCCGACCAACACTCCAACCCCGACACCTACGCCGGTACCGTTGGAAAAGGTTATTTTCTCAGAAAAGGAGTTCTTTTATCAGGAAGATATTTCCGTAACGCTGGAGTTTGATACGGCAACCGAAGGAATTATTTACTATACGTTGGACGGAAGCACCCCAACGGTGGAATCTGCAGTTTATGAGGAACCGATTTTTATGGAGGCATCCGAAGAAGCTTCTCCAAACCTGTATCATTTGCGTGCCCTGGCGGCTTATCCGGACGGTACGTTGTCCCAGGTGACCGCTCATACCTATTTTGTGGGAACAAAGGTGGCAGAACGTTATTCGACGCTGATTTTCTCCATTACCGGAGATCCGGCACAGTTAACAGACGCCCCGGATGGCATTTTTTATGAAGACAATGTTTACAACAAAGGCCGCAAAAATGAGCGTCCGGTATATATTGAAGTGCTTCAGCCGGATGGCAGCTTAGTATTTGAACAGGCCGGCGGCATCCGGGTTTACGGCGGAAAATCCAGAGGCTATTCTATTCCGTCCATGAAGATTTATGCCAGAAAAGAATATAGCCCCGAGGCAGGAACGTTCCCGTTTTCTTTGTTTGAGACACCTCGTGTGGACAAGCCGGATAAAATTGTGAAGAAGTATGATAAACTGGTACTTCGTAACGGTGGCGATGATATGCAGTGCGCTATGATCCGCGATGAATTTTCCCACATGCTGGCGGCGCAGGCGGGCTTCACGGATTATGAGTCGGTACTTCCTGCACTGGTTTACATGAACGGGGAGTATTATGGCCTGTTGTGGCTGCACGAATCTTACTGTGATGAATATTTCCAAAGAAAATATGGAGAATCCGACGGAGAATTTATCATTTGCGAAGGCAGTGAAAAAACCAAGTCCATCTCTTTGACTGATGACGAAATCGAAGAAACAGCGGCAAGAGAGTACAATGCAATGTACAAGAAATATGCCTATGCAGACCTTACGGTGGACGAAACCATTGCTGAATTAAATGAACTGCTTGACATTGAGAACTATTTGAAATATTATGCCTATGTGCTTTACGGGGGAACCTACGACTGGCCAAACCGTAATTATAAGTGCTACCGTTATTATGCGGCGGACGGCGTTTCCTATGGGGAAGGTGCAAAGGACGGCAGATGGCGTTTCCTGATTCATGATATGGACAGTTCCTTCGGTACCCATACAGGTCCTGCCAATCTCCGGTATGCTTACAACGACTGGGCAGACGTGCTGAACAAAAAGCATGAGCGGTATTCGCCGTTGTTTACCGCATTAATGAAGCGCAAAGACTGTCGGAAATTCTTTGTAAATTACTCGTTAGAGCTGATGAATACAGTATATGCTTATGATAATGTGAATACGCTGCTGGTGGAAATGGACACTGCCAGATATACAGAACTGCACGGCTATTATTATGATTACCTGAAATCCTTAAGAAAAGCCGGTGACACCAGAATCTGGACAAATCCGTCTTATTATGACCACTATATGGAGCAAATCCGTACCTTTACCACAGAGCGTCCTGCGTATGCACAAAAGTATCTGGAAGAAATTCTGAATATGGAATAAAGAAATACCCTACGGGCAAAAAAATCCGGAAGCGTTTTGGCGCTTCCGGTTAAAAAAGGGCAGAGGAGAAGCCCGGTAGAGGGGGAGGGTAACTGCCGGGCTTTGCTTTATGAAAAAATTTTCTTGTTAGCAATAATTAAGTTTTGTTTTATCTTTATGGCTTTAGTATATCATTCATATTTGATGATAGTATGGATAATTTATGAACTTTCTGTAAACATTTTAGTCCAAAAAAATGGCAAGATAACTTTTTTGTTTCCGAACATACTAAAAGAAAAAGAAAGAGGTTACAATCATTGTTTAATGTATTGAAAAAGACATTGCGAAGTGAATTCGGGCGCGTAAAATATGAAGAATATGCCCAGTCTATAAAACAAAATATAAGAGAAGCCAAGACCGATAATTCCGAGATTTTCAACGATTTATACGAGATTCTACAGCAGAAGAATGAGAAGTCGTTGGAGGAAATGCAGGAACGTTTAAACACCTCCCTTTTGGATGCATTTCAGGTCAGCAAAAATTATTTATGGGCCTTTGTGGCATATCTGGCTGCCTTTGTAATTATCTGCAGCTATGTAATCCAGTTGTATGCCATACCGCTTCTTTTTATTATCAGCGGAGCATTTTTGGTAAAAACCTATGAGTTCTTAGTGAATAAGTTCTGTTATGTGGACGCCCACATGGTGCTGATTTATAAATCGGTGCTCGATAAAGTCCGGGCAGAGCGGAGAAGGTCGGCAAAACAGGAAAGCTAAAAAAGTGAATAAATTATGAAAAAGAAAAAGCAGGTATTGCTTTTTCTTTTTTTTGTACTATAATAGTTAACGTGTTAAATATTAATTAGTTAACTAAATTATGGGAAAGGAGAAGACATGGATAAAAGAATTCTTGTATGGGATATCATCAGGATTGCGAGAGAACATAGGAAAACAGTGGAAAAAAGAATTTGTTCCCTGGGAATACATCCGAGTCAGCATCATTTTTTAATGCATGTGGCAAAGAACGGTGCCTGTACCCAGAATCACATTGCGGAGGCAATGGAGGTTTCTGCAGCTACGGTAGCAGTTTCCATAAAAAAGCTGGAAAAGGGCGGATATATTGAAAAACGGATCAGCGAATACGACGGCCGTTCCAACTTAATTGCATTGACCGCTAAGGGCGAAGAAGTGGTGCAGCAGTCGAGACTCATGTTTGAGGAAGTGGACGGAAAAATGTTTGATGGACTGACGGAAGAACAGCAGAATCAGCTTCATGAATATATGGAGCAGGTTATAAATAATTTGAAGACAATGGAGGAGAATCAGACGTGAAGCAGTATATGAAATATGTAAAACCATACGCACTATACTTTTTACTGGCACCGGTTTTGATGCTGGTGGAAGTTGTGGGTGAAGTGTTTATGCCAAAATTTCTGGCAAATATCATTAACATCGGTATTCCGGAAAAAAACACCGCTTACATTGTGGCTATGGGCTTGGCTATGGCGGGAATGGCAATTGTAATGATGCTCGGCGGCATCGGCGGCGGTTATTTCAGTGCCAAGGCCAGTGTTAGCTTTGCAGCAGCGCTCCGTAAGGATGCCTTTGCAAAGGTACAGGAATTTTCTTTTGCCAACATTGACAAATTCAGTACAGGATCTTTGGTAACCCGTTTAACCAACGATATTACCCAGCTGCAAAACATTATCAACATGGGTCTTAAAATGGCGTTTCGTGCACCGGGCATGTTAATTGGTGCATTGATTATGGCAATTACCATGAATCCGAGCCTGGCTGCGGTTATCGGTGTGGTAATTCCGGTACTGGTCATTGCCCTGGTTCTGGTTATGAAAAAGGCATTTCCGAAGTTTAATGCCATGCAGAAAAAGCTGGACCGCTTAAATACCAGCGTGCAGGAAAACTTAACCAATATCCGTGTGGTAAAATCCTTTGTGCGTGAGGAAGAAGAAATTGAAAAATTTGCGGAAGCAAACGAAGACCTCCGTGCCGGCAGTATTGATGCGTTTAAAACGGTTATTATGACCATGCCGATTATGACCCTGGCGATGAACGTGACAACCCTGGCGGTGGTTTGGTTTGCCGGACGCCAGATTATTGTAGGACAGATGGCTGTGGGCGATTTGACAGCATTTACCACGTACATCATACAGATTTTAATGTCCTTAATGATGACCGCCATGGTTATTTTAAACAGTTCCCGTGCGTTGGCATCCGCAAAGCGTATCAGCGAAGTATTAAATACAGAGGTGGATTTGTCCGACGAGGGCGCTCTGAGACCGGATGCAGTGGTTACTGCGGGCAAAGTGGAATTTAAGGACGTTTGTTTTAAGTATTATAAGGACAACGAGAACTATGTGTTGGAAAACATCAACTTTACCGCAAATCCGGGTGAAATTGTGGGTATCATCGGCGGCACCGGTTCCGGTAAAACCAGTATGGTGCAGTTGATTCCGAGACTTTATGACTGCGATGCCGGTGAGGTTTTGGTAGACGGTGTCAACGTCAAAGATTATTCTTTAAAGAATCTGCGTGAGGGCGTGGGCATGGTGCTTCAGAAGAATGTCCTGTTCTCCGGAACCATTATGGATAATTTAAAGTGGGGCGATGAAAACGCTACCGTAGAAGAAGTACAGGCGGCAGCGGAAAGTGCACAGGCCCACAACTTTGTATCTTCCTTTACCGACGGTTACGACACAGAGCTCGGTCAGGGCGGTGTCAATGTGTCCGGCGGTCAGAAGCAGCGTCTGTGTATTGCCAGAGCATTGCTGAAAAAGCCGAAGATTCTCATTCTGGACGACAGCACCAGTGCGGTAGATACCGCAACGGAACGTAAAATCCGGGAAGCCTTTGAGGGTGAATTAAAGGATACTACAAAAATTATTATTGCTCAGAGAATTTCCTCCGTAAAGGATGCGGACCGCATTCTGGTAATTGATGACGGACAGATTGTGGGCGAAGGTACCCATGCTTCCCTGTATAATACATGTGAAGCGTACCGGGAAATCTGCATTTCCCAGGAAGAGAAGGAGGTGGTTGCGTAATGGCTGATGTGAAGAACAATAACAAACCACCAATGGGCCCGGGAAGACCGGGTGGACCGGGACATGGTCCGAAAGGCATGAGAGGCCCGGGCGGTAAGCCAAAGAATGCAAAGGCTGCCGTGAAACGGATTTTCAGTTATATTAAGCATGATGTACCGATGCTTCTTATTGTTTTAGTTTGTGTATTAACCAATACTGCATGCAGTTTGGCGGGTTCTTACCTGCTTCGTCCGATTATCAACAATCTGGGGGATGATGCGGCGGCCTATATTGCGGCTACGTCTTCCTCTGCACAGGCGGAGATTCTGGCAAACGGTATTTCAGCCCTGTTAAAGGGTCTGCTTTTAATGATGACGGTGTATTTGTTCAGCGTGGTATGTTCCTATGCCCAGTCCCGCATTATGGTTAGCATTTCCCAGCGTGCCATCCGAAATATGCGTAATGACCTCTTTACAAAGATGCAGGAGCTGCCAATCCGTTTCTTTGATACCAACAATCACGGAGACTTAATGAGCCGCTTTACCAACGACTTGGATGCGGTGGGCGAAATGTTAAACAACACCATTCCGTCGATTATTTCCGCGGTGATTACCCTGGTTGGTACTTTGGCGCTGATGTTTTACACCAACTGGATTCTGGCGATTGTAACCATTGTTACCATGCCCCTTCTTTCCAGCGCGGGTATGATGATTGCCAAGCGCAGCCGGAATTTCTATTCCGAGCAGCAGGCGGCCATCGGTGCAGTAAACGGTTATGTGGAAGAAGCAGTAACCGGACAGAAGGTTATTAAGGTATTCTGTCACGAAGAAACCACGGTAAATGAATTTAATAAATTAAATGAAGATTTAAGAAATAAACAAATCAGAGCATCCTTTGTCGGTGGTCTTATGGGACCTGTAATGGGTAATTTAAGCCAGATAAGCTATGCGATTACTGCTTTGACCGGCGGTATTCTTTGTGCCATCGGAAAGTTTGATATTGGTGGTCTTACCATTTTTGTAAACTATGCAAAGCAGTTTTCCAGACCAATCAACGAAGTATCCATGCAGATGCACACCGTATTCTCTGCCCTTGCCGGTGCGGAGCGAGTATTTGGCATCATGGATCAGGAGCCGGAGATGCCGGATGCTGCGGATGCGGCAGACCCGGTTGCAGTTACCGGCAACGTGGTGTTAAAGGATGTTACCTTTGGTTATACTCCGGAAAAGACCATTTTAAAGAATATTTCCCTGTATGCAAAGCCGGGACAGAAAATTGCCTTTGTCGGCTCCACCGGTGCGGGAAAAACCACCATCACCAATTTGCTGAACCGTTTCTACGATATCTGGTCCGGTGAAATTACCATCGACGGCGTGGATATCCGCAATTACAAGAGAGACTTCCTGCGTAAGAACATTGCCATGGTTTTACAGGATACCCACCTGTTTACCGGAACCGTGCGTGAAAATATCCGTTACGGCCGCCTGGATGCTACGGATGAAGAAGTTGAAGCAGCAGCTAAGGTTGCCAGTGCCCACTCCTTCATCATGCGTCTGGAGCACGGTTACGATACCATGTTAGAAGGCGACGGTGCCAACCTTAGCCAGGGTCAGCGTCAGCTGCTTAACATTGCAAGGGCAGCCATTTCCAAGGCACCGATTCTTGTTTTGGATGAGGCAACCAGTTCTGTCGATACCAGAACCGAGCGCCATATCGAGCACGGTATGGACCGCCTCATGAAGAACCGTACCACCTTCGTCATTGCCCACCGTTTATCCACGGTACGTAATGCCAACGCGATTATGGTACTGGAGCAGGGCGAGGTAATCGAGCGCGGTACCCATGACGAGCTGCTGGAGCTTGGCGGCAGATATTATGAGCTGTACACAGGATTAAAGGAGTTGGATTAGTATGAGCAAAGTATATGTATTTATGGCAGACGGAACAGAGGAAGTAGAAGCACTCACCGTCATTGATTTATTACGCCGTGCCAAGGTGAATGTGGTTACGGTTTCCGTTATGGAGAAAAAGCAGGTAATGACTTCCCACAAAATCGGTGTGGAAGCAGATGAATTATACGGAGAATCCGACTACATGGACGGCGACATGATTGTTTTACCTGGCGGTATGCCGGGCACCACCCATTTAAAGAACCACGAAGCACTCCGCAAGGTGCTGTTTGCTTATAAGGATGCCGGAAAGTATCTGGCAGCCATTTGTGCGGCTCCTTCCGTATACGGATGGAACGGCATGCTGGAAGGCAAGAAGGCCATCTGCTATCCGGGTTATGAAGAGGAACTGAAGGGTGCTATCGTTACCAACGAAGGTGTGGTAACCGACGGACAGTTCATTACTTCTAAGGGGCTTGGTACCGCCATTGACTTTTCCCTGGAGCTGATTACTCTTTTGGTAAATGCAGAGACTGCAGAGAATATTGCGAAGGCAGTACAGTATAAGTAATAGAATAAAACTTGGAAGATGCTCTTGAAAGGTGCGTAGTGCACTTTTTAAGAGCATTTTTATTGTACAAACTGCACAAAAACCGTGCAGTTTTTTCTACTTGATAATAATATGCATTGTGCATATAATACAAATAAGAGTTCGCGAAATCTTTTTTCAATCGGCAGAGTCTGCCGGGGATTCCAACATAATTTTGCCTGGAATAAGCCTTGCAAGAGGGAATAAAACACGTTATAATTAAGGAGGAAGAATGCAGATTAAATCAAACATCGCAAAAGTTGTAGAAGAAGTGGATACAAAGGCCCGGTATGATGCCGCAGTTAAAAAGGTACTGAGCGACCCGCAGATTCTGGCATGGATTCTAAAGTATACCGTGCGGGAGTTTGAAGATTATACGATTCCGGATATTATGGCCTGTATAGAGGGCGAACCGGAGGTGGCTACTTCTCCGGTGCATCCCGGTACTTATACACATGAAGTTGATGGCCTGCCAACGGAAGTGACAGAAAATGAAGCACAAAAGGTCACGTATGATATCCGCTTTCAAGTTAGGGTGCCGGGGCAGGGTTCCGTCGGCATGATTATCAACGTAGAAGCCCAAAACAAATTTTATGAAACCTATGATTTGGTTACCCGTGGCGTATTTTACTGCGCCAGAATGTTATCCACCCAGGTTCGTAACGAAGAATCCGCAGAAGAATACAATCACCTGCAAAAGGTGTATAGTATTTGGATTTGTATGCAGGTACCAAAGAATTCAGAATATACCATTACCGGTTATCGAATGAACAAAGAAGATAGATACGGTCATATGGCATCAACGGCAAACCGGCGTTACGATTTAATGGAACTGGTTATGGTGTGCCTTGGAAGACCGGAAACAGCAGTACAGGGCACCGAATTGCATCAGTTGCTAAATACCGTGCTATCAGAAGAACTGACGCCGCAGGAAAAACAGAAAATTATGAAAGAAGAGTATGATATAGTCACTACAGTAGAACTGGAAGGAGGCCTGGCAAAGATGTGTAATTTATCGGAGTATATTGAGGAAAAGGCCATGGAAAGAGGGCTAAAACAAGGGATAGAACAAGGAATACAACAGGGGATTGTTATGGAACTGATATCTTTGGTAAAAGATGGCTTATTATCTTTGGAAGTTGCAGCACAACGGGCCAAGGTAACAATTGAAGAGATGAAGAACATGTGCCAATTAGCATAGTCACTACCGTAGAATTGGAAGGAGACTTATCTACGTTAAGACCGATGGAAAAACATCGGTCTTTATTTATTCTGCACCTACATTCGTATATTGACAATTTCTAGGATGCGTCCTATAATTAAATCAAACCCAAAGATAGGAGAATGCAACCATGGCACGAATCAACAAAAGTGCACTGGCACGACAGGAAATTATAGAAACCGCACTAAGGCTTTTTTTGGAGCAGGGGTATTCCGAAACTACCGTCAAATCCATCTGCAAGGAGCTGGATATGATGAGTACCGGGCACATGAACTTCTACTTTCCAACCAAGGAGCATCTGCTGGCAGAGCTTACCGATTTGCTGTGTAAGTTCCAGTACAGGATGATGGAGAAGGAAGCAAACGACGGAATCAGCTCCGTCATGGCAATCTGTCTGGAACTGACTGCCATGGCATCCATGTGTGAGGAGGACGAAATCGCCAGGGACATTTATATTTCTTCATACACCAGTCCGAAATGTCTGGAAATTATCCGTAAAAACGACGCAGAGCGGGCCAAAACAGTGTTTAAAGAAACCTGTCCCGACTGGACGAAGGAGCAGTTTGAGGAAGCAGAAATTCTGGTATCCGGCATTGAGTATGCGACGCTGATGACGACCACCGGTACGGTGTCCTTGGAAACCCGCCTGGCGGGAGCCTTAAATCAGATATTAAGCATTTACAACATTCCGGAAGAAAGGCGCAAAAGCAAGATAGAAGCGGTGTTTGCCATGGATTACCGGGGCATCGGAAAGCGTGTACTGCTGGAATTTAAGAATTATGTCATAGAAGAAAACGACCGGGCTATCCGGGAATTGGTACATAGATAGCAGAAAAGAAATAAGACAATCAGGAGGAAACAAACATGAAAGAAAAGAAACATCTGCTAAAACTGTTATTTGGCACTACACTTTGCATAGTAATGCTGTTGGGCATTGCACTTAGCGTGCCGGGATACACAGCCCATGCGGAGGAGGAAAAAGAGGAGCTGTTCTACACATTCAGCGAAGAATTGGACAAAACAGAAACCTCTGCCGTTCCGTTCAGCCTGTTTGGTGCAATGGACGGAAGTGTGGAGTTATCCGGCACGAACGAAGAAAAATGGATTAATCGTCTGGATTTGACCGGAGAGGCCGGAATTACCCTGGAAATGTATAATTCTTTGGTAGAGGCATCCGATAATGACGGAAGCTTGGATTATCTGATAGAAGACCAATATTATACAGACGGTGAAGCAAGCTTTACAATGATAACCGTAACCGGAGATTTTAGTTTAGAAGGCGAGAATCCGGATTACAAAACAGCGCTCAGCAATATTGCCGGTGAGGTGGCGGCTGATTATACCCCATTTATCCGGGCGGCCTTTGACGCCTTTGACAGAGACCATCCGGAAGTGTTCTGGCTGGACGGAGCAACTGCATACACTACAACTGCATCTGCAACCGGAAATCAGGCAGGTGGCTACGATTATGTGATTAAAATTGATTTGCTGTTAATGGGAACCACCAGTAGCGGAGCATTTGATATCCGCGCCAATGGTTACCGGAGTGAGTCTGCTATTAAAACAGCAATTACTTCCATGCAGGAAGACCGTACTGCCATACTTGGCGGAATTACTGCAGATATGGGTACTGTAGATAAAATTAAGTTCTTTAACGAGAAATTGACAAAGACCAATGGATACAACACAAAAGATGATTTAAGTTCGGAAAGTATCGGTCATGGTGCCAGAGAATGTGTCAGCGCTTTAGACGGTGGATTCGACATAGGAGGTCCTGTCTGCGAGGGCTATGCAAGAGCATTTAAGGTGCTTTGTGATGCGGCAGGTATTCCATGCGTGCTGGTGGATGGCTATGCGAAAAATTCTGCAAATGAAAACGGCGAAGCCCATATGTGGAATTATGTTCAGGTGGACGGCAGCTGGTATGCAGTGGATGTAACCTGGAATGACCCAAAGGTAGTAAATGTCCTTGGAGCAGTTTCCGGACAAGAAAGTGAAAACTGGCTGTTGGTTGGTTCTTCCACAATACCGAAAGGAGAAACATTAACGTTCCTTAATTCCCATCCGGTGGCAAACCAAGCATCACAGGGCGGCGTCGGCTTTACCAACGGACCGGTGCTGATGGTGCATGCTTATGGGCAACACACCTACACCAACGGCACCTGTGCCTGCGGTGATGTGGGCTACATCTATAACGACGAAACTTACACCTACAACGTGTACAAGGCAGGCGCAATGCAGGCAGCCATCGATGCAGCGGAGGTAAGCGGAACAACGGAAAATCCTGCTATTATTAAGCTGATGGCAGACCTTGATTTGCCGGGCGTGGCGACTGATCCGTATATGCCTGAAGTGAAGTACTATGGAGTACTGATTGATGCAGGCGTGATGAGCATAGACCTAAACGGTTTTACACTCAGCAATTCGGATGCAATTGCAACCATTCAAATAGGTACAGGTTCTAATGTATCCTGTGGCGCTGTAGTAACAATTATGGATAGCTCGGCGCAGGGTAACGGTGCTGTTACCGAAGTAGGAACAGTTGCACACGGAAAATACTCTATCATAAATTATTGCGGAACACTTTTCGTCAACAGTGGAATGATAAAAGCAGAAGGTACGGATAGGGCAATTAGTATTGATAATTACAATGGAACGGTAACCGTTACCGGTGGAAAAATTTATGCATCTACAACATCAGAGGAACAGATGGCGATCGGCATTAATTCTCAGGGAACGAATAATCCTTCTCTTACCGTGAATGGTGGTGAAATATCGGGTAACGGTACTTACGGTTATGGCATATATGTCAACAACGGTGTTATTACTATCAAAGATGGTACGATTGCAGGCGAGGAATATGCGCTGTCAATTAGCAGCGGTGAAGAAGCATCTATTACCGGCGGCAGCTTCACGGGCAGTATTTCGACATATACCGACGGACTTAGATTCCTCGGCATTGACGAAAACGGCAAGGGTGCAACCTTCCCGGATGGTATTACGGTGAAAAACAATACCCTGAAGAACATTCTCGCTGAAGGTGCAGGCTTCTATGATGCAAGCGGCAACCTTCTTACGGTAGCTGATGATGCTACTTCTATAACCGGTACTGTAACAGTAGGATGTGCCGATCATACCGGCGGCACGGCAACCTGTGTAAAGAAAGCAGTGTGCACAACCTGTGGTAAAGAATACGGCGAGGTGGATGCGAATAACCATGGCGAAGTGGACCCGGCTACCGGTAAGTGTTCCAATGGCTGCGGCAACTTTTTGGCAGTAGCCTCCGTTACTACCGGTGAGGGCACTACATACTATGCAGAGTTACAGGCAGCCATCGATGCGGCGGAGATAAGCGGAACAACGGAAAATCCTGCTACCATTAAGCTGATGGCAGACCTTGATTTGCCGGGTGCGTCGCCTAATCCTAGTGGAATTATGGAATATGGAGTGCTGATTGATGCAGGCGTGATGAGCATAGACCTAAACGGTTTTACACTCAGCAATTCGAATGCAACTGCAACCATTCAAATAGGTACAGATTCTGATGTATCCTGTAGCGCTGTAGTAACAATTATGGATAGTTCAGCGCAGGGCACCGGTGCTGTTACCGCAGTAGGTACAGATGAATCAGCTCACCATGCTATCCAAAATGATTGCGGAACACTTTTCATCAACAGCGGCACAATAAAAGCGGAAGGTAAAGCCGTTGTCAATGGTGTTCGGAATACCAATGGAAAGGTAACCGTTAACGGTGGAAAAATTTATGCATCTACAACATCAACTATGGCATACGGTATTTATTCTCAGGGAGGAAATAATCCTTCTCTTACCGTGAATGGTGGTGAAATATCGGGTAACGGTAACGGTACTTACGGTTATGGCATACGTGCCACAACAGGTGCTGTTACTATCAAGGATGGTACGATTGCAGGCGGGAAATATGCGTTGTCAATTGACATTAATGTAAAAGCGGCATCTATTACCGGCGGCAGCTTCACGGGCAGTATTTCGACATATACCGACGGACTTAGATTCCTCGGAATTGACAAGAATAACGGCAAGGGTGCAACCTTCCCGAATGGTATTAAGGTAACGGGCAACGCTAACAACACCCTGAATGCTATTCTTGCTACCGGTGCAGGCTTCTATGATGCAAGCGGCAACCTTCTGACTGTAGCTGATAGTGCTATTTCTATAAATAAAACTGTAACAGTAGGATGTGACCATAGCGGTGTAAAAGTTTACTCTGCATCGGAAAACGTAATTACAGCATCCTGTGAGGTTTGTGAGACTGCCCTTGGCACAGCCACCGTCACCGCGCAGAATGCAACCTATGACGGAACTGCCAAAGAGACGGCTGCCGTTTCTTATAGTGAAAACTGGCAGGGCGGTGTGCCGGATGTTTCCTATGCAAACAACACAAACGCAGGCTCAGCTACCGCAAGCATTTCCATTGGTGAAGCTACCGTAAGCGTTGGGTTTACGATTGCTCCAAAAACTCTTGAAATCAGTTCTGTTACTGCAATTGATAGAGCGTTTGACGGAACAAATACAGTTGAGATTTCAGCGATAATTATTGATGGCGTAATAGATGCGGATAATGTATCTGCAAGTGCTACTGCAACAATTGGTAGTATAAATGCTGGCGTATACAGTACGGTTGACTTGTCTGGCATTACATTAACAGGAAGTGGAAGTGTGGCATCAAATTATTCCATTGCAGCAAGTGCTGAAAATGTTTCATTAACAACTCCTGTTACTATCAGCAAGGCAGATGCTCCAACATTTGCAAGAGGAAGCAAGACATATGTGTACAATCAGGAATTGACCGGTGAGAGCGTAAGCATTACCGGACTTCCTGCAGATTGTGGTGAAGTGTCGTATTCTTTGGCTAGTTTCTCGGATGCAAGCAATTCAATGAAAGATATGAAAGTAGATGCGGGCGGAACGATTACTTATAATGTAAATGCATTGGATAGCTACGCAGGGAATTTAACAGACACTATTTCTGTTAACGTTATAATGGAAAATTATGAAACAGCAATTTATGCACTTGATATTACCCGCCGTGATAAATATACGGTAACCGTAAAGGACGGCATGGAAGTGGCTCTGGAAAACAATGGGCTTTCCTATGGTCAGAGGCTTGGTGAACTGGCGTTTAACGAGGTTACCTTTGTGGGAGAAGCCGGAGAAGAAGTATCCGGTACTCTGGCGTGGGAATATCCTACGGATATACCGGACGTGACACAAAACAGCGCAGCTTGGATATTTACACCGGCTAGTAATGCATACAAAGAGGTGATAGGTGCCCTGGATATTACCGTGCATCAGGCAACTCCGGAGGTAGAAGCAGTTCCTGTTGTAGCAGACCGGACATATGATCCTTCTGCAACACTGGCGGATATTGTACTGTCAGGCGGTACGGTGAAGGATGCGTTTGGATATATTATGGGGGGTACCTGGAACTGGGTAAATCCTAATCTTGTTCCGACCGTGGGAAATGCGGGTTATGAGGCTGTATTTACACCGCATCCTACCGCATATCAGGGAAATTATGAAACCGTAACCAAAATCATCACTGTAAATGTGGCAAAGGCTACTCCTTACATTGTAACCAACCCAACCGCCGGCGGTATTACATACGACCAGCCTGTGTGTGCTTCGGCTTTAACGGGAGGCGCAGCTCAACACAGCGAAAATAATGCTTCGGCCGTCGCAGGAAGCTTTTCCTGGGACAGTGAAATTGCCAATGTAATACCTAATGTGGCAGATAGCGGCGTTACAGAGTATACGGTTACATTTACACCGGCAGATGCGGTTAATTATAATTCCGTGACTACTCAGGTTACATTGAGTGTAGCAAAGGCTCCGCAGAATATCAGTGCAGAGAATCTGTCTCTTGCCTACGGTGATACTGCTGTGGCCATTACCGTAACCGGAGCTAAAACCGCCCTTTCCTATGAAGTAGTGGAAGCTTCCGGTGATAACGAAACAGTGGTAACTGTCGACGAAAACGGCCTGGTAAGTACAGTTAATTTAGGAACAGCGAAAATTAGAATTACAGCTGCAAGCTCGGATAATTACGAGTCGGCAGAGTGTGAAATTACAGTAACGGTATCCAAGGTGCATTCGATGATTACCGTAGACGGCGAGGGTCTTACCGTCAGCGCATCTTCTGCAGATGAAGGGGATGAAATAACGGTAACCTGGAACGTGGATGCGGCTTATGTAGATGATTATCAATTAGAGCTTTCGGTACAGAGAGTATCCGGTACAGAAGTTCCTGTAACTTCGGTAACGGGAGCTGATATTCCGGATAATGTATTGAAATACACCTTTGTTATGCCGGCAGAAAGTGTAGACGTGATAGCAACGGCATATGAGCTGCTTTATTCTGATACAGAGAAACGCCCAATTATGGATACAGCAGCGGTGCCGGTAATTGATTTCATCAAGGAAAAAATTGAAGTCCCTGCCGAAAATATGGAATACAGCGATGATATTACCGGCGGCGGTTGGTACGATTTTATCGAAACACTCACCGCTGAGCCGGGAGCCTGCCTGTGGTTCAGAACCAAGGGAAGCCTTACCGGCGGCGTATACACACCGGCAAGTGCGTGTGAGGAAATGTTGATTCCGTCCAGACCGGTTGTGGCTAGTATTGTAGAAAGTGTTACGGCTACTTCCGGCGTAATAGTGCCTGTGGATGATAAGTATGCAGGAACCACAAGGTACGGTTTGCGTCTGGACGAAGCAGCAGAAGGAGATATTATCTGGCAGACAAGCAACGAATTCACCGGATTACAGCCAAATACCGATTATCAGTTATATGTAAAGGTGGAGGCAAAGGCAGGCGAATATTTTGCGTTTGGTCCGGTTTATGTTATAGAGAGGACCCTACAGGCTAACCCGATTATTTCTGAGGTAACCGCCACCGGAACCTACGGAGACAGACTTTACGAAATTGCAATTTCCGGTACGGCAAGCTTTAACGGTACCGCAGTAGACGGTTACTTTTTTTGGGAAGCAGAAAATGATGAAATAGTACCGGAAGCAGGTACCTATACCGAATTTACTGCAAAATTTTGTTCAACTGACACTATGTACGCAGAAGTTACCGGTATTCCGGTAACGTTAGTGATAAACAAAGCGGCAAATGCTCCGGATATGCCACCGGGCATCATGGATGTTTCCTATGAAACCGAAACCGTTGGTTCCGTAACCCTTCCGGACGGCTGGGCATGGGCAGAGGAAGACGCTTCCAAGTCTCTTGCCGTAGGCGAAGAAGTAACTGCAACCGCGGTATACAACGGCCTTGATAAGGGCAACTATGAAAGCGAAACGGTGAGCGTTACAATTATAAGAAGCGCATGCATCCATGTAGATGAAAATTCAGACCACATCTGTGATAAGGGGTGTGGTGTGGCACAGGGCATCTGTGCGGACCGCACCGGCGACGGCGACCATGTCTGCGATTACGGCTGCGGTAAAGTTTATGGCGAATGCTCCGATGGCACCGCAATTGACGGCATCTGCGACGAATGCGGCTGTGTTCTTGTAAAATATTATACTATCACAGTTAATGTAAATCCTGTTGCAAGTGGTACAGCAAGCGCCAGTGCCCTTAAAGCACCGGCAGGAACAACCATCAATTTAAACGCAACACCGGCGGAGGATTATACCTTTACTGGCTGGAGTTCTTCCGATGTGACGTTAACCGGTAATTCCTTTGTTATGCAGGCAAAGGATGTGACTGTTACTGCTATGTTTGCAAAGAAGGCAACACCAACGCCGGAGCCAACGCCGGAACCAACACCAACGGTAGCACCGACTGTTGCTCCAACGCCGGAGCCAACGCCAACGGTAGCACCGACTGTTGCTCCAACAGTGGCGCCAACGCCAATTCCGACACCGGTGCCGACTACACCGCCGTATTATCCGCCGGTAATTATCTGGCCGACAGCAACTCCTGTCCCAACGGCAACACCGAGCCCGAGTCCGACTTCCACGCCGGTTCCTAGTCCGACTGCGACACCGGTACCGACACATAATCCGGAAGAAACCTGGGTAACGGGAGAGGCAGCGACGGAATACAAAGAAGCAGAAAAGAAGTATGATGTGCTGCTTGGTACTTCCAAGAAGGATGCGTCTATGGTGGAAACCCTGGAGGTTGGTAAGTCCATTGATTTGAACTTCTACGGAGTGAAGAATTGGAAGAAGAATGCGTATACTTATAAGTGGACGTCTTCCGATGAGAGCGTGGCAGTAGTAGACAGCGCCGGCGTGGTAACCATGCTGGATGAGGGCATTGCAATTATCCGTCTGGAGCTGGTTTATAAGGCTACCGGCGAGAAGCTTTCCGTGGCACCGATGCTTGTGGGCGTACCGGAAGCGGTCTACGATGTATTCCTCGGAACTTCTGCAAAGAAAGCAGATATTCTCCGTAAGATTACTTCGGGTGAGAAGGTTGACCTCAACTTCTACGGCGTAAAGAATTGGAAGAGAAATGACTATACTTATGAGTGGACCTCTACCAATGAGGAAGTTGCAACTGTAAGTAATTCCGGTCTTGTAAACGCAAAGGAACCGGGTGTGACAATCATCCGTTTGAAACTGAAGAAGAAATCCACAGGAGAATACCTGATGGTAGCTCCGGTAGTATTGACGGTTCAGGAGAAAACAGAAGAATAAGAAGTCTTTAATGAAAATAGCGGGTTTAAGCAAGTGATTTTGAAGTGCGGGGTATATAGCAAGTGATTTTGAAGTGCGGGGTATATAGCAAGAAAAGTTGTTGCGCCACCCTGTTTCCTATGGAATTTGATGAAAATTTCTGTGTTCAGGGTATTGGCAAAAGAAATTTTTTGAAATACCCCGCAGAATGGATTTTGCAGGGTGGTGGAGGACAATTATTTTGTAGATACCCTGCTGACTTCCAAAAACACTTGAAAACGTGCTGAAATAATGCAGTGCAGGGTGTCAGGCAATCAAAAAATTGCAGATACCCCGCCGATGAGCAATACAAGCTACAGATACCCCGCCGACGAGCAATACAAGCTGCAGATACCCTACTGATGAGCAATACAAAGCATAAAATAGAGAGACCAACGTGAATTTATCACTACGGCCTCTCTATTTTTTTGCGCAGCAGAAACAAACATATCACATTGGTAACAAACATCAGCCCGTTAAAAAAGTCGCTCAGCTCCCACACCAGATTCATGGTCATCTGGGAACCGAAAAAAACCATCAGACAATATAGAAAGCGGTAATAGGTAATGTGCTCGGCGTCAAACAAAAATTCCACCGCTTTTTCGCCGAAAAAGCACCAGCCAAGCAACGTGGCAACGGCAAATAAAACAATGGCGATGCCAAGCAGTTTGTCGCCGGCAAAGGGAAGCAGGGTAAAAGCAGCAAGTGTATAGTCGCCGGGAGAATAGCCCTCAAATAGGCCAGGAACAGCTAAACATGCACAAACAATCACAAGTCCGGTAATGCCGCACATGACCACGGTGTCCCAGAAGGTGGCGCTCATCAACACCATGGCCTGTTCTTTTGCATCACCGCTGCTGTTGGCGGCGGCAACCGGAGCGGAGCCGAGTCCTGCTTCGTTGGTAAACAATCCTCTGGCGATGCCCTGTCTGGCAGCAAGGAGAAAGGAGCTTCCAAGGATTCCTCCGGTAACCGAAGAAAAGGAAAAGGCGGAGGTCAGGATAAGCGCCAAGGCGTCTGCCAGGTGGTTTCTTAAGAGAAACAGTAAAACGATGCAGGAAAGCAGAAAAAATCCGCCCATAACAGGTACAAGAAGGCTGCAGACGGTTCCGATGCCGGTAATTCCCCCGAGCAATACCACGGTAATCACCAGGGCAAGACACACCCCGACAGGAAATTCCGGCAGGTCAAAGAGAGTGTGCAGGGTTTCTGTCACGGCACGGCTTTGGGTGGAGCAACCCACGCAAAAAGCGGAAGCCAGAAGTAAGTAAGCATAGAACCGGGCGGTTTTTGGCCTGCGCAGCTGGTTTTGGATTACATACATGGGACCGCCGCGGAAAGTTCCGTCGGAGCGTGTCTCACGGAACTTAAGACTCAGGAAACATTCCGCATAGGAGGTTGCCATGCCGAGAAGTCCGGTAATCCAGCACCAGAAAACAGCCCCGGGGCCACCAAATGCTACAGCTGTAGAAAGACCGATAATGTTGCCTGTGCCCAGCGTCGCCGCCAGCGTTGTAGCCAGGGAAGCAAAGGCTCCGAGACCGTTTGACTTTTTGGGGGTTCCGGCATCCGTTTGCGGGGAAACGGAAAGCCGCAGGGCTGTCGGAAGCTTCTTTTGTACGAAGCCGGTGCGCCCTGTAAAGTACAGGTGGGTAAACAAAAGAAACAAAAGAAGGGGGCCGTTCCACAGGAAAGAGTTTGCTGTTTGCAGGAAATTATAAAAATAGGACATGGAGGGACTCCTTCAGGTGCTATTTTATTATATGAGTCTATGGTTTGAAGTATGTGGGAATTTACAGGATTACGCGTGTCAGCAAAGAAAGAGTTGAATCATCATCTCAATGATTTCCGTACCCAACGGATGTTCCTTGGTTTCATATGTGGCGATAAGATTTATTCCGGGAAGGATGCCACCTGCGGCATATAAATTTAGCTTGGAACATGCAGATCTGCAGTACACAGGGTCGTCCATTTTGCCAAAATGCTCCCAGTAATAGATTTGGTTATTTTCAGGATGCAGAATTGTAAAATCGGGATAAACGGTGGCATCGCCCAGGGGCAGTGCACATTCATAACGAAATGGAATCTTATGGATGTGAAGAGACATGTCAATCAACAATTCCGATTTTGAGCGTACATAATGCCCGGAAATTGTCCGATGGATTAGCTGTTCGGGATACTTTTCGTTATGTTCAAAAGGGGAGTTCATCCAAGTAAGATGGTCTTGGGAGGACGGTGTAAAGTGAGCGGCAAGGAGTTCGTGATAATGCGATTGGTCAGTTAAAAATTTTTGTGCTTTTCCTGCTTCTTTGGAATGATGACGCAGGTAGAAGTCAAGTGCTCTTTTTTCGTGGATGGCATCTTCTAACTGTAGCGTCAGGTACTTTTTTAACGCCAGCTGTTCTGCAAGAAATCGTTTGTTTTTGGGGAGATAAGTGGAATGTTTTCCGTCACTGAGATACCATTTGCAACGGTTTTCGTTGCTGGCGCAGATAAGTTTACCTTCAGGTAATGATTTGAGTTGCTTTTGCAAAGAAAGAATTTGTTCGTCCAGCCGGTTCTGCTCGGCCAGAATGCGTTCGTAAATCGTAATTTGTAACCTCCTTTTCGTTAAGATAGTTTTATTAAAGCATGTAATGTTCGGATTGTAAAGTGCAAGATTACTTTTTGTGGACTTTTTAGGCCTTTTTCAGGCTTTTTATAGGCTTTTTGAGGTTTGTGGGGTATATAGAAAAAAACTATTGTGAAATACCCTGACAGAGCCGGAAAAGTGTTAAATAAATGTGTTTTTTTACCTCGGCAGGGTGCATAAGAAAAAAGCATCTGGAAATACCCCGGAAATTTAAAATACCGGGGTGTCAGCGATAAGAAATATTGTAGATACCCTGCAGGTGTCCACTGATGACTTTTTATGTGCCCAGAGGGGTATCGGCGCTTAGAAAAAGTGTATATACCCCGGCGAGGCTACAGCAGGTACCTCATACCCCCGGCGAGGCCACAGCAGGTACCTCATACCTCAGCGAGGCATGTGGATAACTCTACGTTCCATCTATAGTTATTCAGAATCTTTTGTGGATAACTTGAATAATATGTGCATAAGTGCGACATTAGTAGAACGACCGCTTTATGCGTCTTTGCAAAAACTACTTGTATAAAAAGTTAAATTGTGTTATGATTTTTATGATAATGAACTAAATGTTCCGATGGAGTACTATATGAGTAGAATGCGAAAAGAAAAACTAAATATGGTATTTGGTTTAACCAATGTGAAACGCTGTTTGTTTGCAGCGCTTCTTTCTATTGCTGTTTTTCCTGTGCTTTTGGTAATTTCTGCGGCAGAGCCGGATTTTGCTGCACCGCTGTTAATTCCGGTGGCATTCTTCTCCGTTGGTTCTGCAGCCTTTGCCTATTTACTGCATCAGGTGGCAAGGCATAAAATGAAGCAGTATTATGAGCCGGTCACCTGGATTTATCTGATGGCATTTCACTTATTCTTTGTTTACATTGCTCAGGAAAATATCCTGTTTTATTATATGGTAGTTGTACTGGCAGCCTATATGGTGCAGTTTTCCTTAGACCGTTACATAATTATGGCTCTTGGCGAGTTGGTCTGCTATATGGCACTGGTGGTAAAAAGCGGCACCAATGAAATCCCGCTGGGTCAGTTTTTATTGTTAGCAGCAATTCATTTATTTGCATTTGCTTTATCCAGAGACTTTTACAATACAAAGAAGAATTTCCTGGCAGAAGAAAGAAAACTTCGCAGAGAAATGCAGGAGGCAGAGCATGACCCGTTAACCGGTCTTGTAAACCGTCGCGGTTTGGAACGCAGGGTAGAAGCAACCTGGAAGTCCGGTGCAAACCGTCAGGAAACGGTGGCGGCTTTTGTTATTGATATCGATTTTTTTAAATCTTATAACGACAGGTTCGGTCATGTGCAGGGTGATGTGTGTATCCAAAAGGTGGCACATTCCATCGAAGACACCGTCCGTGGCTATGGTATTGCATCCCGCATCGGCGGAGAAGAATTTTTCGTATTTGTCCGTGGAAGACAGGTACAGGAAATCAACGCCTTGGCAGAACGAATCAGAAGCAATGTGGAAGCCATGCAGATTACCAGAGGAAATGTAAACGGCGGAGTTATCACGGTCAGTGTAGGATATGACATCCGCTACGCAACGGAGGATATTTCCCTGCAGGGCTTATACGGCAGGGCAGACAGAGCACTGTTTCGGGCAAAGCAGGAAGGCAGAAACTGCATCAGAAGCTCTTATGTTTTGAGAGAACGCCGGTCAAAAATCGGTTAGTAATATAGAAAATAAGGAGAATCAATATGGGTAAGTATTTTGGAACAGACGGCTTCCGCGGAGAAGCAAACGAAAATTTAACAGTAGAACATGCATATAAGGTAGGACGTTATCTTGGCTGGTATTACGGACAGGACCACAAGGCAAAGGTAGTTATCGGTAAGGATACCCGCCGTTCCAGTTATATGTTTGAATATGCACTGGTAGCAGGCTTAACTGCCAGCGGTGCAGATGCATATCTGCTTCATGTAACCACCACACCAAGTGTATCCTACGTGGTAAAGAGCGAGGATTTTGACTGCGGTATTATGATTACGGCCAGCCACAATCCTTTCTATGATAACGGTATCAAGATTATCAACAGCTACGGCTACAAAATCGAGGCAGAAGTTGAAGATAAAGTAGAAGCATATATCGATGGCGAAATCGGCGAAATTCCTTTTGCCAAGAAGGAAAATATCGGCCGTACCGTAGACTACGCTATGGGCAGACACCGCTACATCGGCCACCTCATTTCCATTGCTACCCGTTCCTTTAAGGATACCAAGGTGGGTCTTGACCTGGCAAACGGTTCCGCAACAACCGTTGCAAAGGGTGTGTTTGATGCCCTCGGTGCTAAAACATATGTAATGAGCAACGAACCAAACGGCTTTAACATCAATACAGACTGCGGTTCCACCCACATCGAGCATCTGCAGAAGTTTGTTGTGGATAACGGCCTGGCAGTGGGCTTTGCCTACGACGGCGACGCAGACCGTTGTCTTGCGGTAGATGAAAAGGGTAACCTGGTAGACGGCGACCAGATTATGTACCTGTGCGGTTTATATATGAAGGAACGCGGCGAGTTAAACAACAACACCGTGGTTACCACCGTAATGTCCAACATGGGCTTATACAAGGCGCTGGAAGCAAATGATATTGCTTACGAACAGACTGCGGTTGGCGATAAGTACGTATTCGAAAATATGCAGAAGAACAACCATTCCTTAGGTGGTGAAAATTCCGGCCACATTATTTTCAGCAAGCATGCCATGACCGGCGACGGTATTTTAACTTCCTTAAAGATTATGGAAGTTATGTTAGAAAAGAAGCAGCCTCTTTCCGAGCTGTTAAAAGATATGAAGATTTATCCGCAGGTTTTAAAGAATGTTCGTGTGCGTGATAAAAAAGAAGCAAGAGAGGATGCAGAGGTTCAGGCTGCAGTGAAGGCCGGTGAGGCTAAGCTTGCCGGTGACGGCAGAATCCTTCTTCGTGAAAGCGGCACAGAGCCGGTTATCCGTGTAATGGCAGAAGCAGGTACCATGGAACTTTGTAACGAAGTGGTAGACGATATTGTGGCAGTCCTCCAGAAATTTGTTCAGAAGTAGCCTAAACTTAACAAAATAAAAAAGTACTGGAAATTTAAAATAAGATATGCTATACTATAGGCTATTGTGGATAGGTGTGCAAAAAAGTAATGCCTGTCTGAGGTTTAAGGAGGAAATATTTTAATGAGCTGTAAAGTAGAAAACTTAGAAAAGAACATGGCAAAGCTTACCATCGAAGTAAGCGCAGCAGAATTCGAAAAGGCATGTGAAAAGGCTTATCAGAAGAACAAAAACAGTATCAACGTTCAGGGCTTCCGTAAGGGTAAGGCTCCAAGAAGCGTTATTGAAAAGATGTATGGTGCAGCAGTATTTTATGAAGATGCTGCAAATGAGTTAATTCCGGATGCATACGCAGAAGCAGCAAAGGAAAGCGGTCTTGATATCGTTTCCAGACCTGACATCGACATCGTTCAGATCGAAAAGGGTAAGGACTTCATCTTCACAGCAGAAGTTGCAGTTAAGCCTGAAGTAGAACTTGGCCAGTACAAGGGCGTAGAAGTAGAAAAGGCTCCTGTAGAAGTAACAGAAGCTGAAGTTGAAGCAGAATTAAACAGAGTTCGTGAGCAGAACTCCAGAATGATTACCGTAGATGACAGAGCTATCGCAAACGGCGACTTAGCTAACATCGACTACGAAGGCTTTTGCGACGGCGTTCCTTTTGCAGGCGGTAAGGATGAGGGCTATGACCTTGCAATCGGTTCCCACTCTTTCATCGATACTTTCGAAGACCAGTTAATCGGTAAGAACATCGGCGACGAAGTAGAAGTTAACGTAACCTTCCCAACCGAGTACCATGCAGCAGAACTTGCAGGCAAGCCGGCAATGTTCAAGGTTAAGGTAAACGGCATTAAGGTAAAGGAACTTCCTGAATTAGACGACGACTTCGCACAGGACGTTTCCGAATTCGATACCTTAGATGAATACAAGAACGACTTAAAGGCAACACTCCTTGAAAGAAAAGAAAAGGATGCTAAGGCAGTTAAGGAAGAAGCAGTTGTAGATGCAATTATCGAAGGAGCAAAGATGGATATTCCTGAACCAATGATTCAGAATACCGTTGCTCAGATGGCTGAAGATTTCGCACAGAGAATCCAGGCACAGGGCCTTTCCATCGAGCAGTACTTCCAGTTCACCGGTATGAATGCTAACACCTTCATGGAAAACTTAAAGCCACAGGCTCTTAAGAGAATCCAGAGCAGACTCGTATTAGAGGCTGTTGTTAAGGCAGAAGGCCTTACCGCTTCCGATGAAGAAGTAGATAAGGAAATTGCTAACATGGCTGAAATGTACCAGATGGAAGTTGATAAGTTAATGGGACTTATCGGCGAAGATGAAAAGAAGGCTATGGCTGAAGATGTTGCAGTACAGAAGGCTCTTGAGCTTGTTGTAAATGCAGCAGTAGAAAAGTAATAAAAAGTTTTGCAAATAAAATCCTGCCCGCATTTTGCGGGCGGGCATTTTGCGTTATATGAAAGAACATTAATTGGAGGGATTTACATGAGTTTTGTACCTTACGTAGTGGAACAGACCAGCAAAGGCGAACGTTCCTATGACATTTACTCCAGATTATTAAAAGACAGAATTATCTTCCTCGGTGACGAAGTAAACGACACTACCGCAAGTCTTGTAGTAGCTCAGCTTTTGTTCCTGGAGGCAGAAGATCCAAAGAAGGATATCCACCTTTACATTAACAGCCCGGGCGGCAGCGTTACTGCAGGTATGGCAATTTACGATACCATGCAGTTTATTAAGTGTGACGTATCCACCATTTGTATCGGTATGGCAGCCAGCATGGGTGCATTCTTACTTGCAGGCGGTACCAAGGGCAAGAGAATGATTCTTCCGAACTCCGAAGTTATGATTCATCAGCCATTGGGCGGTGCAAGAGGTCAGGCAACCGAAATCCGCATCGCGGCAGAAAATATTTTGAGAACCAGAAAGAAATTAAACGAGATTCTTGCTGCCAATACCGGAAAGCCGGTAGAGGTAATTGAAGCAGATACCGAGCGTGACAACTACATGACTGCTGAGCAGGCTTTGGAGTACGGTCTGGTAGACGTTATTGTAAAAGAAAGAGCGTAAATAGGATTCGACGGAGGTAACTTAAGTGGCAAAATCAGATGACAAAAACATGGTTTGCTGTTCTTTCTGCGGAAAGCGCCAGGACCAGGTACACCGAATGATGGCAGGTATGGATAATGCCTTTATTTGTGATGCCTGTATTGAACTTTGCGCCGAAATTATGGATGAAGAGGATGCGGATGTAGAAACCGAAACATCTCCTGCAGCTTATGCTGAAATGCAGGGCATCAATCTGTTAAAGCCGAAGGAAATCAAGGAATTCCTCGACCAGTATGTGGTTGGCCAGGAGGAAGCTAAAAAGGTGCTTTCGGTGGCTGTTTATAATCATTATAAGAGAGTATTATCCTCAGAAGAATCCGAAGTGGAGTTACAAAAGAGTAATATTTTAATGATGGGTCCTACCGGTTCCGGTAAAACCTATCTGGCACAGACACTGGCAAAACTGTTAAATGTGCCGTTTGCCATTGCCGATGCTACCACATTAACCGAGGCCGGTTATGTAGGTGAAGATGTAGAAAATATCCTGTTAAAGATTATTCAGGCGGCAGAGTTTAACATTGAGCGTGCCGAATACGGTATTATCTACATCGATGAAATCGATAAAATCACAAAGAAGTCTGAAAATGTGTCCATCACCAGAGATGTTTCCGGTGAAGGTGTACAGCAGGCTCTGTTAAAGATTCTGGAAGGAACCATCGCTTCCGTGCCACCGCAGGGCGGCAGAAAGCATCCGCAGCAGGAGTTCATCCAGATTGATACTACCAATATTCTTTTCATTTGCGGTGGTGCATTCGACGGTTTGGAAAAAATCGTAGAAAACCGTGTGGGCGAAAAGTCCATGGGCTTCTCTGCTACTCTTTATGAAAAGGATGATAAAAATATTGGTGAGCGGTTCCGCCAGGTAATGCCGCAGGATTTAGTAAAATTCGGCTTGATTCCTGAGTTTATCGGTCGTGTGCCGGTGCATGTAGCATTAGATATGTTAGACGAAGAAGCGTTAATCAGCATTCTCCGCGACCCTAAGAATGCCCTCACCAAGCAGTATCAGAAGCTGTTTGCATTAGACGGTGTGGAGCTTGAATTTGAAGAAGAAGCGTTACGTGTGTTTGCAAAGCGTGCCCTGGATTACAAAACAGGTGCAAGAGGTCTTCGTTCCATTATGGAAAAGACCTTACTGGATACTATGTATGAAATGCCGTCCGACGAGTCCATCTTAAAGTGCATTGTCACAAAGGAATCCGCCGAAGGCACAGAGCAGCCAAGCCTGCTTGTCAGATAGAGCAGTAAAAATTGTATGATACAGGCTGACCGGAAAAAATAGCGTGTCAGCCTGTTTTTGCATTGTAAAATAGAGAGGAAGAGAACAATGAGTGAAGAAAAACAGATTATGCCGGTAGTGGCGTTAAAAGGTATTACAATGCTTCCCGGCATGTTGATTCACTTTGACATACAGAAAGAATCCAGCATCAGTGCCATCAATACGGCTCTGAGAGAAGGCCGGGAAATCTTGGTGGTAACCCAGAAAAACACCGCGGTGGACAATCCGGAGCAGGTGGATTTATATCCTATGGGTACGGTTTCCGCGGTAAAGCAAATGATTAAATTACCGGGCAACCAAATCAGAGTACTGGCTACCGGTATCCGCAGAGGTTTGCTGGAAGAATTGATAGCCACAGAACCCCATTTGATGGGCCTGGTAACCCTTCCGGAGGAAGTAAATGCGGATGCCCTTACCGTAATTGAGCAGCGGGCAATGCTTCGCGGATTAAAAGATTTACTGGAGGTTTATGTTTCCGTAAACGATAAGTTCGGTAAAGATGTAGTTAAGCAGCTGATGAGTGCCGATACGGTAGATACCTTAATCAACCAGCTGGCAGTCAGCGTACCGATGACCGTAACTTCCAAGCAGAAGATTCTGGATGCAATCCATATTGTGGAGCGCTACGAAGCAATTATGGTGATTATCGCCAACGAAATTGAAATTCTCCGCATCAAAAAGGATTTACAGAATAAAGTGAAGGCAAAGGTAGACAAAAACCAGAAGGATTATGTGCTGAGAGAGCAGTTAAAGGTAATCCGCGACGAGCTGGGAGACGGTTCTACCGGCGATGATATTCCGGAGTTTTACGCGAAAGCAGAAAAGCTTGTGGCAAGCGAGGAAGTAAAACAGAAAATTAAAAAAGAAATCGACCGTTACAAATCTGTTGTGGGCAGCCAGTCCGAAAGTGCGGTAGCAAGGGGCTATGTAGAAACTCTGCTTTCCCTTCCGTGGGATTATGCCACCAAAGATAATTTAGATATTACCAGAGCGGAAAAAATCTTAAACCGCGACCATTACGGCTTGGAAAAAGTAAAGGAGCGTGTGCTGGAATTCCTGGCAGTCCGTGCCTTAAACGAAAAGGGCCAGGCTCCGATTATTTGTCTGGTGGGCCCTCCGGGAACCGGTAAAACCTCCATTGCAAGAAGTGTGGCAACCGCCTTAAAAAAGGAGTATGTCCGCATCTGCCTTGGCGGTGTCAGGGATGAAGCCGAAATCCGCGGTCACAGAAGAACCTATGTGGGTGCCATGCCGGGCCGTTTAATTCAGGCATTAAAGTCCGCAAAGGTAAAAAATCCGTTGATGCTGCTGGATGAAATTGATAAGGTAAGCAGTGATTTCAAAGGCGATGTAGGCTCTGCATTGTTAGAAGTTTTGGATCCGGAGCAGAATAAACATTTTGCCGACCACTATGTGGAAATTCCGGTGGATTTGTCTGAGGTATTGTTTATTTGTACCGCAAATACTACCCAGACCATTCCAAAACCGCTTTTAGACCGTATGGAAATTATCGAGGTTCACAGCTATACCGAAAACGAAAAGTTCCATATTGCCAAGAATCATTTGATTTCAAAGCAATTGGAAAAGCATGGGCTTACAAAGAAAGATCTGCAGATTTCCGCCGATGGACTTCGTGAAGTTATCAGCAGCTACACCAGAGAAGCCGGTGTACGTAACTTGGAGCGTAAAATCGGCGAGCTTTGCCGAAAAACTGCCATGGAAGTGTTAAAGGCACGTCAGACCGGGGCAGAGTTTGAAACCATAAAAGTGACAAAGAAAAATGTTGCCGATTACCTCGGCAAGAAGAAATACCGCCAGAATAAGAAAAATGAAAGTCCGGAAGTTGGTATTGTCCGTGGTCTTGCCTGGACGGAAGTGGGCGGCGATACACTGCAAATTGAAGTAAACAGCATGCCGGGTAAGGGTGCACTGATTCTCACCGGTAAGCTTGGCGATGTAATGAAAGAGTCGGCGCAGATTGCCCTTAGTTTTGTGCGTTCCGTAGTAGAAGAACAGCAGGTAACTGCAGAATTTTTTGAAACGCATGATTTTCATCTGCATGTGCCGGAAGGTGCCGTACCAAAGGACGGACCATCCGCCGGTATAACCATGGCTACCGCTATTTATTCAACGGTTATGGGAGTTCCGGTAAAGGCAGATGTGGCTATGACCGGTGAAATCTCCCTGAGAGGAAAGGTACTTCCAATCGGAGGTTTAAAGGAAAAGCTTTTGGCGGCAAAACAGGCCGGCATGAAGCTGGTGTTAATTCCGCAGGATAATGAGCGGGATCTTGCTGAGATTTCCGAAGAAATCACAGCCGGCATGGAAATTGTAACCGTCGAAAAAATGACAGAAGTACTGGAACTGGCACTGAAAAAGTAAGTGTGAACAAGGAGAATTGAAATGAATGTAAATAATGTATCCCTGGAAACCGTATGTGGCATTACCAGCACGCTGCCGGAAAATACCCTGCCGGAGTTTGCCTTTGCAGGTAAGTCTAATGTAGGAAAGTCTTCCCTGATAAATGCCCTTATTAACCGTAAAGCGTTGGCAAGAACATCCTCCCAGCCCGGTAAAACCCAGACAATTAACTTCTACAATGTAGAAGATGCCCTGTATTTTGTAGACCTTCCCGGGTACGGTTATGCAAAAGTATCCCAGGAGACAAAAGAAAAATGGGGAAAGATGATTGAACGCTATTTACAGAAATCCAAGCAGTTAAAGCTGGTATTTTTGTTAATCGATATCCGGCATGAACCGTCCGCCAACGATAAAAACATGTATGAGTGGATTGAATACAACGGTTTCGAACCTATCATTATTGCAACAAAGCTGGATAAGATTAACCGCAGTCAGGTACAAAAGCACATAAAAATGCTTCGGACCGGTCTTGGACTTAAGAAGGAAACCATTCTGATTCCGTTTTCTTCCGAAACCAAGCAGGGAAAAGAAGAAGTATGGAATATCATTGATTCTTATCTGACAGCAGGCCGGGACGGAGAGGAAGCATAATATGAAAAAATATCTGACAAAAGAAATGATGAAGCGTATATTACTTATGCTGGTCGGTGTATTCTTTATGGGCGTGGGAGTACAGTTTTTAAACCGCACCAATTTGGGACCGGACCCGTTTTCTGCCATGAATTACGGTTTTTCCGACATGGTAAAACTCAGCTTCGGAACAACCCAGCTGATATTTAATGCCATACTTTTTGCGCTGGTGCTTCTTATCGACCGCAAGCAGTTTGGTTTGGGAACCATCGGTAACATGGTCATTGTCGGTTATTCTGCCGACTTTACCGGTTGGGTGGTAGATAAGCTTGGGTTTATGCCGGCTGCACAGGATTTGACGGTGGGAATGAAAATCGGAATTATGATTCCTACCCTGATTTTATTTTTGTTTGCAGCGGCCCTTTACATGAACTGCGGTCTGGGTACTTCCCCGTATGACGCATTGCCGGTAATTTTACACAGAGGTATAGAAAAAGCCGCAAAGAAGCAGATTCCGTACAGATTCGTCAGAATGCTGTACGATGGAATTGCTACTGTTGTGGCTCTCTTGGTGGGCGGCACCGTAGGCCTGGTTACCGTCCTTATGGTATTCACTTTGGGACCATGCGTGGACTTTGTGTCCGGCCTGGTAAGAAAGAGTGGTATTTTTGATACAAAGTAGTTACTTGGAAGCATTTTGAGGTCCTGCTGCCAAGGTGGAAATTAAGTAGCCGTAAACGTCGGCACTGCATTCCTTCCAACGGCTGCAGATGATATCTGCTTCGGCAGCTGAAGTAACCAATAAGTTAATATGAACGAGTTCGCTGTCACGCTCTATTACACGGAGTTCCACAACGAACTCGTTTTTCTTTGCTTCGTAATAGTCGGCTGTGGTGGAAACCATTTCGCGGAGCTGGTATTCCTTTTCGGAAAGGTAGGCATCGATGTCATCCCGGATGGCAACGGAAATTCTGGTGTAGAAAAAGGACAGGGTTTCCTTTCCGGATGGAGTGATGCGGTACAAATAGGAGTTGTGGGAATGTTCCACTTCCACGTAACCGTCTTCGATTAAATCTTCCAGGGTCTGCTGGATGGTGAGGTAATTGCAGTATTCCTTTTCCAGAATAAACCGGGTCAATTCCGTGTTTGTAATAGGAAAGTCCATCCGGTCGAGGATATAAAGAATAATCAGTTTGTATAGCATGATGGATTCGGATTGCATAGTGGTGTGGTTCCTCCCTGAATAATATTTCTTTCTATCAGTTCTTTTCTAATGTCATTTTGTACCCGTTTTTTATCGGCACTCCACGTTGGAGCGATTAATAAGTTTTTTGGACCGTCGCCGGTAAGCCGGTAAATGACGATGTGGGCCGGGATGCGGGAAATAAGTTCTGCCAAAGTGTTGATGTAGTTGTTGCGGTCCATGCAGAAAAAGGCATGCTTTTGGTTCAATTTTTCATAGTCATCTGCCAGTTTTGTGCCTTTTAATACATGTAACAGTTGCAGCTTGATACCGTGAACCGGCAGGGCACATATGTAATCTACGGTATGTTTCATATCTTCTAAAGATTCATAAGGCAGACCCAAAATACAATGGACAATAACCGGAATGCCGCGTTTGTGCAGGGCGTGTACGGCATCTTCAAAAACCGGATTCCCATAGCAGCGGTTAATATAGGAAACCGTTGCTTCTTTGGAGGTTTGAAGACCGAGCTCCACATAGACCGGCTTGCTGGTGCTCAGCTCCGCCAGTAATTCCAGTACTTCCGGTGGAAGACAGTCGGGTCTTGTACCAAGGAACAGTGCCTCTATTTCCGGGTGTTGTATAGCCTCCGTAAATAAGGGACGTAAATATTCTGCCGGTGCATAGGTAGAAGTAAAGGACTGGAAATAAGCCAGATACCCATAGGATGCTCCGTTTTTTGGAAGCTTTTTTGCCACCTGCTTTTTGGCTTCTTCTATTTGAAGGGTAACGGAGGTGCTGCGGTTTGCCGCAAAGTCGCCGGAGCCCTTTGCACTGCAAAAGACACAACCGCCGTAGCCCTTGGAACCGTCCCGGTTTGGACAGGTAGTACCGGCATCCAGTGACAGACGGAACATTTTTTTCCCAAAGGTTTCTTTTAAGTATTCATCTGCACTGTAAAAATGCGGTTTCATCCCAATTCTCCTCTCGCCGGATTAAGAGTCGTCCAGTTGTTTATTGTACCACCGAAAAACTTTTTCGTCAATCAAACGAATTACTACTTTTCTTTTTTTAAAAGATGTTGTATAATAGTAAAAAATCATAAGAATTCTTATGTTTATGTTTGATTATCCCTTGCATCCCCCAAAACAAAAGTAATTTGATAAAAAGGAGAATATTATGGAAGATTATTCGGTTATGTCTCTTTCTGATTTGAAAGAGGAGGCTAAAAAATTAGGTTTAAAAGGAATCTCTGCAATGAGAAAACAGGAATTGGTGGAATATTTAGCTGCGAATAATAAAATGGAACAGCAGCCAAAAGAAGAAACTGTAGCAGAAGTTACCAAGGTGCAGGAGGAACGCACTGCAGCTCCTGCAGCAGAACAGCGCCGTTCTGCCCAGTACCAGGAGCGCACACAAGCAGGTTACAATGCCCAGCGCCGTCCGGCAGGAACAGGAGCAACCTCCTTTGTACAGCAGCCAAGACCGTCTTATAATGCGCAGCAGCAACAGCAGAGCAGTTACAATGCGCAGAGTCAGCAGCGTCCTGCTCAGCCGGCACCGCAAGGAGATCAGGCGCAGGCACCAAAGGGTCCAAGCCCTCAGGATTTTGCTAATATGACCATGAAGGAATTAGAAGCCTACGACAGTGGCGAAACCAAAACAGGAATTCTTGAAATTATGCCGGAAGGATTCGGTTTCATCCGTTGCGATAATTATCTTCCGGGTGAAAATGATGTATATGTAAGCACACCGCTTCTTCGTAAGTACGGTCTGCGCACCGGTGATATTGTTTCCGGTAACACTAAAATCCGTACTGCAACAGAAAAGTTCAGTCCATTATTGTATGTAAAGTCCATTAACGGTTATCCGGTGGTGGAAACTCCAATGAGAAGACCTCGTTTTGAACATCTTACCCCAATTTTCCCAAATGAACGTATTCATTTAGAAACACCGGGATGTCCGCTTGCCATGCGTATGGTAGACTTAATTTCCCCTATTGGTAAGGGCCAGAGAGGTATGATTGTATCCCAGCCGAAAACCGGTAAAACAACACTGCTTAAGCAGGTGGCAAAGGCAATTACACGCAATCACAGAGACATGCACCTTATCATTTTATTAATCGATGAACGTCCGGAAGAAGTCACCGACATCAAAGAGTCCATTGAGGGCGAAAAGGTAGAAGTTATTTATTCTACCTTCGATGAGCTTCCTGAAAACCATAAGAGAGTATCCGAAATGGTTATCGAGCGTGCTAAGCGTCTGGTAGAGCATAAGAAGGATGTAGTTATTTTGCTTGACAGCATCACCCGTCTGGCAAGAGCTTACAACTTAACCGTACAAGCCAGCGGTCGTACCTTATCCGGTGGTCTTGACCCGGCAGCCCTTCATATGCCAAAGAAGTTTTTCGGTGCAGCCCGTAATATGAGAGAAGGCGGAAGCCTTACCATACTGGCAACTGCTCTGGTAGATACCGGCAGCCGTATGGACGACGTAGTATTCGAAGAATTTAAGGGTACCGGTAATATGGAACTGGTTCTTAACAGAAACTTATCCGAACGCCGTGTGTTCCCTGCCATCGATTTACCAAAGTCCGGCACCCGAAGAGAAGACTTACTGCTTTCTGCCAACGAGCTGGAAGCATCCACCATTATGCGCCGGGCATTAAACGGAGTAAAGTCCGAAGAGGCTACCGAAAACATTATTAAATTGTTTACACAGACAAGAAATAATGCCGATTTTATAGAATTGGTAAAAAAGACAAAAATTATAAATTAACCTATTGCATTTGAAAAAATTTTATGATACAATGTAAAAGCTGTTTATTATGCGGTTAATAATCGTAATGTTTAAAATAAGAGGTGAAAAGAATGAAAGAAGCTATTCAGCCAAAGTACTATCAGGCAAAGGTAACATGTAACTGCGGTAATGAATTCGTAACAGGTTCCACCAAGAGCGAAATCCACGTAGAAATTTGTTCCAAGTGTCATCCTTTTTATACCGGTCAGCAGAAAGCTGCTGCTGCTCGTGGTGCTATTGAAAAGTTCAACCGTAAGTATGGTTTTACTCAGTAGTAGACAAGAATATAAGGTTTAAAAATCAGGTTGAGCTACAACTATGGGCTCAACCTATTTTTAAATGTGGAATAATACAAGGAGGAAAATAAAATGAAACCATCCGGAATAGGCGGACAGGCGGTTATTGAAGGCGTTATGATGAAAAACGGTAATAACTATGCCGTAGCTGTCAGAAAACCAAATAATGAGATTGCTGTTGAAAAAAACACCCTGAAAGAAAGAAATAATAAATTCTTAAGCCTGCCTATTATTCGCGGCGTGGTGGCATTTGTTGATTCTCTTTCTCTCGGAATGAAGTCCTTAACCTTTTCTGCATCTTTCTATGAAGAAGAGGAAGAGGAGTCTAAATTTGAAAAAAAATTAAACGAAATGACCAAAGGTCATGCTGACGGAATATTAAACGGATTTACCATGGTGCTGGCAGTTCTTCTGGCAGTGGGCATTTTTGTTGTGGCTCCAATGCTGTTAGCTGGTTTTCTCGCCGCTAAAATTGAAAATGCTACTGTGCTTGCCTTACTGGAAGGTGTATTCCGTCTGTTAATTTTTATATTATATATTGTATTAATTGCACAGATGAAGGATATTAAGCGCCTGTTTATGTATCATGGCGCAGAGCATAAGTCCATCAATTGTATTGAAAACGGACTTCCGCTTACCGTACAAAACGTGAAAAAGCAGAGCAGAGAGCATAAGCGCTGCGGTACCAGCTTTTTATTAACAGTTATGGTAATCAGTATTATTTTCTTTATTTTTATTCGTGTAGAGAATACACTGCTCCGTTTTGTGGTACGCTTATTGTTAATTCCTGTGATTGCAGGTATTTCTTATGAATTTATCCGTCTGGCAGGCAGAAGCAACAACAAGGTTGTGGATATTTTAAGCAGACCGGGCATGTGGATGCAGGCTTTAACAACAAGAGAGCCTGACGAATCCATGATTGAAGTTGCTATAGCATCTGTAGAAGCAGTATTTGACTGGCAGGCTTTTATCGAAAAGGATTCCAAAAAGAAGTCTAAGAAGAATGTTAAAAATAACAAGTCCGGAAAGCAACCGGCATCTGTTAAGGAAGAAAAGCCGGTGGCTGAAGCAGTGGCAGCAGCTCAGGAGACGGTAGCAACCGAAGAACTTGCGGCAACAAAAGAGGCACCTGTGGAGGAAGTAAAAACAGAAGCTCCGGCTCAGCCATTGGAAGTTGATATTGCCCAGTTGTTTGATATTAAGCTTACCAGCGCAACTCCTGCTCCAAAGAAGGGCAAGGCACCAAAGAAGGACCCAATGCCTGCGGCAACCAAGGCAGTGGCAGCAAGCCTTTCCAAGGATGACGATGATGACGACATCTTAAAAGCACTGGATATGTATTTTGAATTCAAGGGACCAAAGTCCGTTATGGAAATTTCCGACGAAGAAACCGACGAGGATACAGAAGCATGATTTCCTGCAAAGAAGCACTGAACTGTGCGGTGGAGTCACTGGCAGCCGCCGGCGTTCCCGACGCAGAAATTGATGCCTGGTATTTGTTTGAGCATGTTACCGGAATGAACCGGGCATCCTATTTTTTGCATAATACGGATGCTATGGAAGAAGAGCAGGTCAAGAAGCTTCAGGACCTTACCGAACAGCGTGCACAACGCATTCCGTTGCAATATATTACCGGCAGTCAGGAATTCATGGGATATTCCTTTCTGGTGAGTCCCGCAACCCTGATTCCAAGACAGGATACCGAGGTATTGGTAGAAGAAGTAAGCCGTGTGGCAGAAGGAAAACGGGTGCTTGATTTATGCACCGGTACAGGATGCATATTACTCAGTCTGGCTAAGATGTGCCGGCTGGCAAAAGCAGTAGGCACTGATATTTCTTCAGAAGCCATTGAAACCGCAAAGAAAAATGCCGGGTGTTTGCAGGCAGAGGCAGAGTTTTACTGCGGCGATTTGTTTGAGGCAGTACCACAGGGCATGCGCTTTGATATTATCGTATCCAATCCGCCGTATATTCCATCCGCAGTCATTGATACCCTCATGCCGGAAGTAAAAGAGCATGAGCCTATGAGTGCGTTAGACGGCGATGCAGACGGATTAAAGTTTTATCGTGAAATTATTAAAAATGCAAATAAGTTCCTGACAGAGCAGGGGCAGATATTTTTTGAAATTGGTTGTGAGCAGGGTGCAGATGTTTCTGCGTTGCTTGCGGAAAACGGTTTTCAAAATATCCGCGTTATCAAAGATTTGGCAGGACTTGACCGTGTGGTTAGTGCCACGCGTGCTAAATAGAGAGGTAGAAAGAAATGTTTGATAAATTAGAGGACTTATTAAGACGCTTTGAAGAAATCCAGAACGAATTAAGTGAGCCAACTGTAGTCAGCGACCAGAACCGTTTCCGTAAGCTGATGAAGGAGCAGAACGACTTGACTCCAATCGTAGAAGCTTACACCGAATACAAGAAGGAAAAGCAGAACATTGAAGACAGTCTCATGATTCTGGAAGAAGAAAGCGACGAAGAAATGAGAGAACTGGCAAAGGAAGAGTTATATGCCAGCAAAGAAAATGTAGAAGCGTTAGAGCAGAAGTTAAAGATTTTACTGCTTCCAAAGGACCCGAACGATGATAAGAACGTTATCGTAGAACTTCGTGCAGGTACCGGTGGTGATGAGGCTACTTTATTTACCGCAGAAATCTACCGTATGTACTGCAAGTACGCAGAATCCCAGCGCTGGAAGACAGAGCTTATCTCTGTGAGTGAAAACGGTATCGGCGGCTTCAAGGAAGCAATCTTCATGATTAACGGTGCCGGCGCATATTCCAAGATGAAATACGAGAGCGGTGCCCATCGTGTACAGCGAGTTCCTGTTACCGAGTCCCAGGGCCGTATCCAGACCTCTGCCATTACCGTAGCAATTATGCCGGAAGCAGAAGAAGTAGATATCGAAATCAATCCAAACGACTGCCGTATCGACGTGTTCCGTTCCTCCGGTAACGGTGGACAGTGCGTTAATACCACCGACTCTGCAGTTCGTTTAACCCATATCCCAACCGGTATTGTTATTTCCTGTCAGGATGAAAAGTCCCAGCTTAAGAACCGTGACAAGGCCTTCAAGGTACTTCGTTCCAAGCTGTATGAGCTGGAACTGGAAAAGGCTCATGACGCAGAAGCAGCGGCAAGAAAGAGCCAGGTGGGTTCCGGTGACCGTTCCGAAAAAATCCGTACCTACAACTTCCCACAGGGACGTGTAACCGACCACAGAATCAACTTAACCACATATAATCTGGATGCAGTTATGAACGGTGACTTACAGAAGTTCATCGACTCCTTAATCGCAGCCGACCAGGCAGCGAAGCTGGCTGCTATGGCAGAAGAAAACTAATTATCAACAAACCAAAGGGAACTCACTTGTATGGGTTCCCTTTTAATTTTGTTTTCTTACACCGGAAATACATTATGTTTATTGTAAATATCCCGGTATTCACTTGGTGATAAACCGGTAACTTTATGAAAGGCATTGGAAAAATTGTGGGCGTCGGAAAAGCCTAAGCGGAATGCAATCTGGGACACCGGTTCGGTTGTTTCGCTAAGGTCTGCTTTTGCCCGGTCCATTTTCACCTGCAAAATATATTGTTTTAAAGAAATACCTGCCCGCTGTTTAAAAAAGGTGGTCAGGTATTTTTCGTTGTAGCCGAAGTAGTTTGCCACCTGAGAAACCTTTAAACTATCGGTGATATGCCAGGAAACATAATCGCAGATATCCCGGTAAAACTGTTCTTTAATTACTTTATTGCCGTAGGTAGGATAAATCTGGCTTTGCAGGGCAACTTCCGCCAGAACGGCACTGCAAAGATAGCGGTTTAAGGTTATTTCACGGTAGCGCCGATCGGAATCCTGAAGCTGCTTCATTAAAATGATGATACGGTCCGGTGAGGAAAGCTTCCCCTGCTCCGGTATAAGCAGATGGCCGGGAACATAGGTTAAGGTTTCCTCGGCAGATAACAGCTCATGATTATTATGCTCGTTATTATACCCAAAGTGCATCCAATAAAAGTTGCAGAAGGAGGTTTTTGTGCCATGCTGGAACCGGTTAGGAGGCATAAGCAGGTACTCCCCGGGATTCACGACATATTCTTTTTCGTCCGTACCGATATAGAGAATTCCGTCTGTTACAACAAAAAGCTCGTAGTCCTGCAGAACGCGGGTCAAATGTGTCCAGGATGCGTCCGGGGCAACAAATTTACCGCACCAGTGATAGTTAAATTCTCTTTCTGCATTGAAACGGATGTAGTTCATGGCAAATCCTCCTTTGCTATAATTATACAACCTTTTAACACCGATTGCAATTCATAAAAACGGGTAGTACACACGAGTGAACGAAAATGTTCATATTGAGGCTTATATCTTGCATTATACAGGGAAAAGTAATATAATATAAGTTATATTGGACTAACTTGAAAATAAAAGGTGTTTGGAAAGAGGATTCTATGCAGAGTACAGATATCAACACAAAAATTTTTGAGATTATAAGCAATATTCCGGATGGGCAATTTATCTTTGTAGAAAATGTAGCAGCGGGAATTTCCAATTGGTCAAGGGAAGCGGTGGAGTATTTTGGACTACCGGGACTTAATGTGTTTAATACTAAGGAAGTTATGCGCTCTATGGTACATCCTGACGATTTAGAACGTTGGGATCAGGAAATGGAAGCAGTATTTTCGTTGCAGAGAGAAGGATTTTTCTTTACCTATCAGATAAGAAATGCCAAAGGCGAATATGTTCCTTGTACCGGTAAGGGTAAAATTATTCTTGGAGAAAGTGGCGCTCCGTTAATTTTTGCCGGTTCCATGACCATTCATCAGGGAGAAGAGGCCAACGATGCCATTACGGATTTGCCAAAATTCCAGACCTTTTTAAAACATGTCAGTCAAACAAAAAAAGAAAAGAAAGAATGTCTGCTGCTTGCGTTGGAAATCAAGCGGTTTAATAGTATAAATGCTTTATATGGTTATAATTTCGGCAACAGAGTTTTATATGAGACTGCCAGCTTGATAAAAAAAGCGGTTGGTGCTGCAGGTACCGTATATCGGATTGACGGCATTACTTATGGTGTTATTTTCAGAAACTGCTGTTTGAATCAGGCAAAAGATATTTTTATAGAAATCAGAGAGCAGTTAGCTTCCTTTTCTCTGGATGGGTCTGCGGTTAATGTAGAATTATATAGCGGTGCACTTTATACAAAAAACTATGAAGTAAGTTCCCAAACGGTATATTCCTGCCTGCTTGCTGCCTTAGAAAAGGCAAAGGATGAAGACGCTTATGACATGGTGGTTTTTGATGATGAGTCCCATGAAAGCAATTTTAAAATGCTGGAGTTGTTGGATTCCATTAAGGCCAGCATCAGAAATAATTGTGAGGGTTTCTATCTGTGTTATCAGCCTTTTGTATCAACGGTAACCGGAAAAATAATCGGTGCGGAAGCCTTAATTCGTTGGAGAAGTCCGGTTTACGGAGAGGTTTCACCGGGGCGTTTTGTACCGCATTTGGAATCCCATCCGTGCTTTTACGATTTGAGCATCTGGGTACTTCGCCGTGCCATGGAGGATGCAAAAGAGATTATAAAAGATTATCCCGGATTCTTTATCAATGTTAATATGTCCTACAGTCAGTTGGAGCGGCCGGAATTTACGGAAGAAGTTATTGCCATTTTAGATGAATTGAAATTCCCTGCAAAAAATTTGCAGCTGGAACTGACAGAACGTTGTAGAAATCTTGACATGAACTACTTAAAAGAGCAGTTGACCTTCTTCAGAAACCACGGAATAAAGATTGCTCTTGACGATTACGGCACGGGTAATTCCACCATCAACTTATTATGTGATTTGCCGATTACCTGTGTCAAAATCGACCAGACCTTTATTTTAAATATTTTAAACAAAGGCAGCAACCGTGTTGTGGTTGACTCTACCGTTCAGTGTGCAAAGCGCCTTGGTTTAACGGTATGTCTGGAAGGTGTAGAAACTCAGGAAATTAAAGACTTTATCGGAAAATATTCAGCAAATTACCATCAGGGATATTTTTATTCCAGACCGGTAGAGTTTTCTAAATTCAAGGAGTTTATTAAAGAAACCTGGCCGGTGAGCGGTGTTAGCCTGATTAAAGGAAATCCAAAGGATAATTTTGGTGTAGACAGCATTCTGGCCATGATTCCGGGAGGATTCCTTATCTATGCGGATAATGAAACAGAAAAAATACTTAGTGTAAATGAAATGCTGTTGGATATTTATGAGTGCAGCTCCCTGGAAGAATTTTTGGAACTGACCGGAGGCTCTTTTGCCGGCATGGTACATCCGGATGATTATCAGGAAGTCAGTAGAACGATTGTCCAGCAGATTAACGAAAGCAATGCTAATCTGGATTTTGTAAAATACCGGATTATTACCAAAAACGGTAAGGTGAAACATGTCCGTGACTACGGACATCTGGTACATAATGACAGTGATGCAGACTTGTACTATGTATTTATTGTAGAAGAGCATAATTGACAAAAATAAGAACTTTGCGTGCACTTTTTTATGGTGAGGTGCAGCAAAGTTCTTATTTTTTTGAGTATATGAATGGAGGCAGCGGTTTTGGGGAGAATAAAAGAGAAGATTAGAAAAGGAGAAGAATCGCAATGGGAAAAGATACTACAAAACCGATGGATGCCATCCTGCAGGAGAAAAAGAGAGAGATGCAGTTAGACAGGGCATTTGAACTCAGTAATTCTGCGTCGTTTACCGATTGTACCGGTTCTGTTCCGGTGGCGGCGGTAACTGAGGAACAGTGGAAAAATTATGATGAATCCTATCATTTTCAACCGGAAACAGTGACAAAAGAAAAAAAGTAAAATACAATGGGACATCTTTGTTGCGGGATGTCCCGTTTTGTGGTAAGATGTGCATAAATCATTGAGAAAGGTCAAAGAGGAATGAAGCGTCGTTTACATATAAAAATGACTACGACAAGAATTATTATTCTGGGATTTTTTATCGGAATAGTCTTAGGAGGTTTCTTGCTGTGGCTCCCGGTTTCTTCAAAAGCAGGGCAGGATATTTCTTTTGTGGATGCGTTGTTTGTGGCAACAACGTCCTTGTGTGTTACCGGTTTAACACCGGTGGTTATGGCAGAGCAGTGGAATTATTTCGGGCAGGCAGTAATATTGTTGTTAATGCAGTTTGGCGGCCTTGGTGTTATTACCTTTACCACAACGGTACTTCTTATGCTGGGAAAGCGTATCACATTAAAGGAGCGTATGCTGATTCAGGATTCCTATAATTTGGATTCTATTTCCGGTGTGGTAAAACTTACGAAAAGAATTATTAAGGGAACTTTATTGGTAGAAGCGGGCGGTGCCGTGCTGTATTCCTTTGTTTTTATTCCGGAATACGGTGTGTTAGACGGAATTTGGAAGTCAATATTCCATGCAGTCTCGGCTTTTTGTAATGCAGGACTGGACCTGGTGGGAAGCAGTGGCTTTTTGGTATACCAGACCAATGTCATTATTAATGTGGCTACCATGCTACTGATTATTCTTGGCGGACTCGGTTTCCCAGTATGGTGGGATGTGCTGGATGCGGTAAAACGTGCAAAAAAGAAAGAGATTCTTTGGAGAGATGTTTTTGTCAAGTTAAATGTACACAGCAAACTGGTTTTGGTAATGTCTGCATTTTTGATTTTTGGCGGCGCTTTACTGATACTTTTGTTTGAATATCATAACCCTGCGACCATCGGTAATTTATCAGCAGGTAATAAAGTAATGGCAGCGTTGTTTGAGTCGGTCACCCTGCGTACAGCCGGTTTCCAGACCATTCCCCAGGAGGGACTCACCGAGGCTTCTACGTTGCTTACGCTTATCTGGATGTTTATCGGCGGCTCGCCTTCCGGAACTGCCGGCGGTGTAAAAACCGTAACCATGATTATTCTGATTTTATCCATGCTTGCGGCAGTGCGGGGTACTGATGAGGTACGGGCATTCCGACGGAAAATTTCCGACAATTACGTTCGACGTGCGGTGGCGGTTATTGTAGTGTTTTTTGTGGCATTGATTGCAGTTACCATGGCTCTTTCCATTACGGAGGACGGAAGTTTTATCGATATTTTATTTGAGTCTACCTCTGCCATGGCAACAGTAGGTCTGACCAGAGGCTTTACCGGTTCTTTAACGACAACCGGTAAGTGGATAATTATTTTTGCCATGTATATTGGACGTCTTGGACCAATTACCATGGCACTGGCGTTTAATGCAAAAAAATATGAGGGAAAGAAGACCTATGCGGAAGGCAAGGTTATTATCGGATAGTATAAAGGAGAAACAAAGATGGCAAAAAAAGATAAAAATCGTAGAAAAGAATTTGTAGTGTTCGGTATGGGAAAGTTTGGTGCCAGTGTGGCAAAAGCATTGGCAGATAACGGCTGCCAGGTGATGGCGGTAGATTCGGAACAAAGTAAGGTAGAGGAAATTGCGGAAGACGTAACCTATGCAGTATGTACCGATGTAACCGATACAGATGCCATTCATTCCCTTGGTATCCGTAATTTTGACGGAGCAATTGTAGCAATCGGAGAAAATCTTGAGGCAAGTGTTTTGGTTACCATCATTGCCAAAGAAATGGGAATTCCGTTTGTTCTTGCCAAGGCCCAGACGGAGCTGCAGGCAAAGGTGTTAAAAAAGGTGGGTGCCGATAAAATTATTTTTCCGGAAAAGGAATCCGGCATCCGTATTGCGAATAATTTAGCCAGCGGCAATTTCTTCGATGCCATTGAACTGTCCACAAAATACAGCATGATGGATTTGGATGTACCGGCGGACTGGGTTGGAAAAACATTACGGGAATTAAATTTACGTGCCACAAAGAAAATCAATATTATCGGTATTAAGCAGAACGAGGAATTTGAGATTACGCCGGATCCGGACGTTCCTTTGACGGCAGATGACGTTCTGGTCATTATCGGAAAAAACCAGACACTGTCTAAATTGGCGGGAGGTCCGGAGGCATAAGATGATTACCAGTACTTCCAATGTGCAGATAAAGGAAATTACTGCACTGTTAAAAAAGAGCAAAGAACGTAAAGAAAAGAAAGCCTTTGTTATTGAAGGAAGAAAAATGTTTGAGGAAATTTGCCGGGATAAATCAAGGGTAGTGAAGGCCTATTTTTCTGAAAGCTATGTAAAAGAGCAATATGCCGGAACTGACATGCCGGAGATTCCTTATGAAATCGTGGCGGATTCCGTATTTGATGCCATGGCAGAAACGGTAACTCCCCAAGGAGTGCTTGCTATTGTAAAAATGCCGGAATATTCCTTAAAGAATATGATTGCAGATGCGGGAACCCTGGTACTGTTGGAAAATTTGAGAGACCCGGGAAATCTCGGTACTATCATCCGTACGGCAGAAGCAGCGGGTGTGTCCGGTGTGATTTTAAGTAAAGAGTCGGTAGACATTTATAATCCTAAGGTAATACGCTCTACCATGGGGGCAGTGTACCGGGTGCCGTTTCTTTACGTAGATGATTTTTTGGAACTGCTACAAAACTTAAGGGCACAGGACGTCAGACTTTTAGCGGCTCATTTAAAGGGAAAGAAAACTTTCGACAAAGCGGATTATTCCGGCAAGGTGGGAATCCTTATCGGAAATGAGGCAAATGGTCTGTCGGAGGAGGCTTCCGAACTGGCAAATGAGAAGGTGCTGATTCCGATGGCAGGCAGCGTGGAGTCTTTAAATGCGGCAATTGCAGCGGCGCTTTTGATGTATGAAGCTTTCCGAAACCAAAAATTATCATAATGGGAAGAGGACGATAAGATTTTGTCGAATTTTGTCGTTCTCTTTTTTATTTTTGGAACACATTTCGACAAATTATGACAATAGCAAGGGTGTATGATGCGAATTGGAAATAAAAGTAAATTAAATCCAATAGGAGGAAATTATGGGACAGGCAATAAATTATATTACAATATCGGTGTGTGCATTCGGATGTGTATCCAGAATTATTTTATCAGGTTATTACCGCATGCTTCTTAAGGCGTTGAAATGCATGAAAACAACAAAGAATAAGTGGATGCAGAAAATGAAGGAGCAATTCATTTTGCGCTATCAGGCAATGCTTGGGGTTCAAAATGTGGAAAGCTTTGTAGAAAAGTTCTTTTCGGAACGGAGAATTATGGGCATTCCGGTAACGGCATGGACCGGCTTACATATTCAGTTGGTAAGTATCTGCCTGCTGCTTGGCGCTTTGAGTGCCATGTACGGTTGTGTAAAAGGTTTGCCAACCGCAAGTGTGCTGACTGCCATGTTTCAGGGAATCTGGACCAGTGCGCTTCTTTTAGTAGTGGACGGATTTTGCATGGTGCCGGGCAAAGTGGATGCCCTAAAGTGCGGAATGCAGGACTATTTGGAAAATTATTTACAGGTTCGTCTGGAGCATGAGTATCATGTTTGGGGTAAGGACAGAGAAGAACTTCGTCAGACAAAAGCGGTTTTAGAGGCTCAGATGCAGGTGATTGATGTAAAGGCATATCAGCAGCAGAAAAAGGAAATCCGCAAGCAGGAAAGAGAACAGGAAAAGCTTCGCAAAGCAGCCCGTAAGCAGCAGAAAATTGCAGTGGCAAAGCGTCGTCCGGAGGTGGAAAAAAAGGTGCGTCAGGATGTCATGCGGCTGAAGCAGGAAGTGGAAAACAGAAGAAGAATGGAAGAGGCAGAACGCAGCACCAGCCGTCAGGTAGAGGAAATCCTGCAAGGGTTGTTATAAGCATCCTGTAAAAAAGCAAGTAATGGGAGAAATTCAATAAAAATTCACAATATATCCATGGATTTTTCGCAAATGTGTGGTATAATGATGTTTGTTAATGAACAAATGGGACACATGGAGAAAAAGATGGCGATTGAGGTTTTTAACCGGTATGAGAAAAAATACCGGATTAGGGATGATACATATTACAAATTGCGGGAGCGTTTGTCTGAATACATGGAAGCAGATGAACATAGCAGAGACGGTGATTTTTACACGATTTGCAATATTTATTATGATACTCCCGATAATTATTTGATCCGTAAATCCATCGACGGCAGTGTTTACAAAGAAAAACTCCGCCTTCGCAGTTACGGCGTCAAGGCACCGGATGAAAAAGTATTTTTGGAAATCAAAAAGAAATATAAAAGACTGGTAAACAAGCGCCGCACTAAGTTGCAGCTGGCTGAGGCATATCAGTACCTGCAAAGTAAAGAACGGCCGGAACTGAAACAGTATATGAATCATCAGGTGTTAAATGAAATTGACTACATGATTCACCGGATGGATTTATCGCCAAAGGTGTTTTTGTCCTACGACCGTTGCGCTATGTTTGGTAAAGATAACAAAGACTTCCGCGTAACCTTCGACAGAAACATTACTACCAGAAGATATGACCTTGGTCTTCATTATGGTATTTATGGAGATAAGCTGTTAGAAGAAGACGAGTGGATTATGGAAGTTAAAATAGAAAAGGCCATGCCGCTTTGGATGACGCAGATTTTATCGGAGTTTCAAATTTATCCGGCGTCTTTTTCCAAGTATGGAACGGAGTATAAAAAGTTCGTGGCAAACGGCTGCAAAATTGATTACAAAGGAGAGCAGAAATAATGATAGAGCAAATTTTTGGAGTGACGGCAGATACTACAATGGATATCGGGAATACAATTGTTTATATGCTGGTGGCAGCAGTGTTTGGCCTGGTTATCGGCGGTGTGTATTTTGCAATTTGTAAAAAAGAGCAGAGAAGCTTAAGCTTCTTTTTAAGCCTTGTGATGATTCCTGCAGTAGTTGCAGTGGTTATTTCCCTTATCGGAAGCAATGTGGCAAGAGCCTTTTCCATTGCCGGTGTTTTTGCACTGGTACGATATCGTAGTATCCCGGGTGACGGTAAGGACATCGCTTTTGTATTCATGGCAATGGCTTCCGGTCTGGCATGCGGCCTTGGTTATTTGAGCCTCGGTCTTGCAGTAGTGCTGGTACTTTCCGTGGTAGTGGTTTTGGTAAACCTTCTTGGCAGATTCCTTGTAAAGAGCGAGTGCAGACAGCTTCGTATTCTGATTCCGGAAGATATGGATTATCAGGGTGTGTTTGATGACTTACTTGCAACCTATACTACCAAAGCTTCTTTAGAGCGTATTAAAACTACAAACATGGGTACTCTGTATGAATTAACTTATATCGTTTATTTAAAGAAAGATATTAACGAGAAAAAGTTTATGGATGAAATCCGTACCAGAAACGGTAACCTCACCATTATCATGAGCAAGCAGATGAAAGAACAGGTATTATAAGAAGTTTATGGAAGGGAAAGCGTAAAAAGGCTTTCCCTTCTTTTGATTTTGTGCTATGATTAGTAACAAATTTATCAGACACGGGAGGAACATAAATGAAATTTACAAAGATGCAGGGATGCGGAAATGATTATGTATATATCAATTGCTTTAAGGAAACCGTAGAAAACGGTCCGGAACTGGCAATTCGGGTCAGCAACCGGAACTTTGGAGTGGGCTCCGACGGACTGATTTTAATTTGTCCTTCGGAAGTTGCAGATGTTAAGATGGTGATGTACAATGCCGATGGCTCCCAGTCCCAGATGTGCGGTAATGGTGTGCGTTGTGTGGGCAAATATTCCTATGATTACGGCATTGTGGATAAGGATGTAATTACGGTAGAAACCCTGGCGGGAATCAAAACATTAAAGCTTCAGGTGGAAAACGGCAAGGTGGCGAGTGTGACGGTAGACATGGGTGCTCCGATTGTAACTCCTGCCCTGGTGCCTGTAGTAGCAGAAGGAGACGCTGTAATTGCCAAGCCGGTGGAGGTTTGCGGCCGGGAGTATGAACTTACCTGTGTGTCCATGGGAAATCCTCATGCCATTACCTTTGTGGAGGATACCATGGCAGTGGAACTTGAGAAAATCGGACCGGTGTTCGAACATCATCCGATGTTTCCGGAACGTACCAATACAGAGTTTATCCAGGTGCTCAGTGATACGGAAATCAATATGCGTGTCTGGGAAAGGGGCAGTGGTGAAACCCTGGCCTGCGGTACCGGTGCCTGTGCCAGCGTATATGCCTGTATGTTAAACGGAAAGACCAAAAATGAAGTAACTGTACATCTTCTTGGCGGAGACCTGCACATTAAGTACGACGAAGAAACCGGTCATATTTTTATGACAGGTCCGGCAGTGGTTGTATTTGACGGAGAATTGTTAAAATGAAAGAAAATATCAAACAAGAACTGTTGAGCCTGGGATTTTGTTTAGGCTTACCCGTATTGCTTGAACTGGTTTATCAGGGCTTTGTGCTGGGCAATGGTCTGGGGACTGTGCATATGATATTGTATGCCGGCCTGGTTGGCGGGGCAGTTTACGTTATATCCGGATTTTTACCGGAAATTGCCGGGAAAATTGTATATTGTGTGGTAAATAGTCTGGCTTGTTTGTATTACATGGTGCAGGTTGTGTATTATCATGTATTTGATGTGTTTTTCTCTTTTGCCTCCGTGTTTGCTGTGGGCGGGGATGTGTTGGAGTTTAAGCAAACCATAGTTACGGCCATAAAAGAAGAAGCAGTAATTTTAGCAATGTATTTATTTCTCTTGGTAGGATTTTGCATTTTATTCTGTTTCTTTTGTGACCTGGATACAAAGGGGATAAGGCACCGTCTGCTGTTACTGGGTAGTTGGCTGCTGGGAATCGGTATATTCTACGGAAGCCTGTATCTCTGCGGTACCGGAGAAAATACCGCTTACTCTTTATACCGAAAAGACTGGAACGGCATGCTGGGAGCCAAACAGCTTGGTATGCTGGTTTATGCAGAAAAGGATATACGAGGTCTGCTAAAGGGTGATGATATATCCGGAGAACTGGATGATGTTATTATTATAGAACGCCCGGTAACCTACACACCGGTACCGACTCTTACACCGACACCGACTCTTAGTCCGATACCTACACGGAATCCTGTTCCTATGTTAAGCCCTGTTGCAACCTTAAGTCCGGCACCGACCCTTAGTCCTGTGCCTACGGCAAGTCCTACACCTACAGCGGTACCGTTTGATACATCTCCAAATGTATTAAATATTGATTTTACTGCTCTTGCAGCGGCTGAAACAAATAAAGAAGTTAAATTGCTCCACGAATATTTTGCCAGCGAGGAATATACGTTAAAAAATATGTATACCGGTATGTTTGAGGGCTATAATCTGATTTTGATTACTGCAGAAGGCTTTGCACCGTATGCCATGCAGGAAGGCGTAACACCAACTTTATTAAAGATGGCAAACGAAGGCTTTGTATTCCGGAATTATTATGCCCCGCTTTGGTCTACCAGTACCATAGACGGAGAGTTTGTAAATTGCACCGGGCTTCTTCCGGATGAGTTTTACAGCCTGCGCCGTATGATTGGTCATGATATGAGATTTTGTTTCGGTCATATGTTTGCAGAGCTGGGATATAAAACGAATTCCTATCATAATCATTCCTACAAGTATTACGACAGGCATAAAATACATCCGGCCATGGGATACACGTACAAGGGAAGGGGAAACGGTTTGGATGTGAAAAAGCAGTGGCCCGGTTCTGACTTGGAAATGATGGAATTATCAATGCCGGAGTATTTGGGAGAGGAGCCGTTTCATGTATATTATATGACAGTCAGTGGTCATATGGACTATACCTTTAACGATAACAGCATGTCATATAAGAATCGGAAAGTTGTGGCAGATTTACCGTATTCGGATAGTGCAAAAGCATATATTGCCTGTAACTATGAATTGGAGCGGGCATTAACCTATATGATAGAGCAGTTAGAGGCTGCCGGTGTGGCCGACCGTACGGTAATTGCGCTCGCTACCGACCATTATCCGTATGGTTTGGATAAACAGTATATTGATGAACTGTCAGGTCATGAAGTAGAAGAAAAGTTTGAACTTTATAAGAGCACTCTGATTATTTGGTCGCCTTCAATGAAACAGCCGGTGGAGGTAGAAAAATGTTGCAGTGCCATTGATATTGCTCCTACGCTCGCCAATTTGTTTGGCCTGGAATTTGATTCCAGGTTATACATGGGCAAGGACATATTATCTGACTCGGAAGGGCTGGTAATGTTTCAGGATAAAAGCTTTATAACGGACCGTGTTATGTATAATGCCGCAGACGGTAAGGTTATTTACCGAAAGGATGAAGAACTGCCGGCGGATTATATAACCATTATGAAACAGATTGTGAAGAACCGGTTCAAAATTTCCAAGGGAATTATTGATTTGGATTATTACAGCTATTTGCCAAAGAATGCCTCGAATTGACGGAAACAACAAAGCGTGGTACAATAAATTAGCAGAAATCTTCAGATAAACAGAGTTAGGATGGATATACATGAACAGTAAAATCAGAAATAGAATAATTCTTTGGATGGGAGCGGCAGTACTTGCACTGGGAATTACCGGTTGTGCCCGTGTATTGGAAACAGCATCCGACCGTTTTGATGCCATGATTGGTGATGTGCTTTCTACCGGTCAGGATTCCTACAAAGATAATGGCAATGTTTCTATACGAATTTTAACGGCAACACCAAGCCCGGAACCAACCTTATCTCCAACGCCGACCCTGACACCAACACCAACACCGACTCCGGCAAACATTGAGCCGCCGGGAGAAAGAGTAGATGAATTGGTATATGCTACTTCTACGGTAAACATCCGGGCAAAATGGAATGCAGAGTCCCTGGTGGTAGGCGGTTTATATGAAAACGACCAGATTCATCGTGTGGCTGTTTTGGAAAACGGTTGGTCCAAGGTAAGTTATAACAGTGATTATGCCTATGTCAGAAGTGACTTTTTAACAACAGAACGTCCAAAAGTAGTTGCTACGGTTCATTTAGATACTTCAAAATATGCATATGAAGCAATTTTGAATAATGAAGATGTAATTATGCTGGGTGTCCGGAATATTTTGCAGAAGCCGGATCTTCCTGCTGGGCCGGAAATTACCTGTTTAGCCATTGTGTTAAATTATTTGGGAGATTATCCGGATAAAGTATCCCTGGCAGAAAATTATCTTACGCTGGCGGAACCGGGTAGTGCATCTCCGTATGAGGCGTACCTGGGTGACCCTAAGGTGGCAGAAGGTAGCTACGGATGCTATGCTCCGGTTATTGTAGAAGCGGCAAACCGCTATTTTGCTGATAAAGGAAACACCAGAAAAAAGGCAATGGATGTTTCCGGCAGCACCATGGAGGATATGCTTAATTTTGTAAAAAACGGTACTCCTGTTATCGTTTGGGGAACCACCAATCTGGTAGAGTCTAAGGTGACTGCAGAGTGGGAAATCAACGGCGAACTGATCCAGTGGCAGGGCTATGAGCATTGTACGGTTCTTATCGGTTATAACGGTACAAGAGAAACTGTTATTGTGGCAGACCCGCTTCGCGGCATCGTAGAATTTGACATGGTAAAATATTATCAAAGATATGCCGAACAGCATTATAATGCAGTTATAATATCCAGTAAGTAAAATAAATCCACGGCAGAACCGCTAACGCTGACGTTCTGGTCGTGGATTTATTTTTTGCTTATAGAAAAACTTGTATGTAATTTATTTTACAGCGGTAAGGTGATTAATTTATTAATTGGTTCATACTTGTGGTACTTGATTCCGGCGGCGTCAAACATTCGGCGGGATGCGGTGGTGGAATCGGTGTTGTGATATTTATCGGAGTAGTAAATCACTTCGCCTACGCCGGACTGAATCAGGGCCTTAGTACATTCGTTACAAGGGAATAAGGTGGTGTAAACCTTGGCACCCTTAATGTCGCTGCCGGTATAATTTAAAATAGCATTTAATTCGGCATGGCATACATAAAGGTACTTGGTGTCTAGCGGTGCACCTTCTCTTTCCCATGGGAATTCATCATCGGAGCATCCGGCAGGCATGCCGTTGTAGCCTACGGAAAGAATTTTGTTGTCTTTGCTGACAATACAACAGCCAACACTGGTGCTTGGGTCCTTACTTCTCTGGGCGGAGAGCAGGGCGATTCCCATAAAATATTCATCCCATTTTAAATAATCCTGACGTTTCATTTGAGTGCCGTCCTTTCTTTTGTTCGATTAAATCCAGTGTATCATGAAATGCATTACTGCACAAGATTCTTCTGCTTGTTTTTATGTACAAAATACAGAGCGAGCAGAACGATGCAACCAAGCAGAACCGTACCCACAATAATCAGGGCACACTGCATAAAGAACCGCTCCGGTAAGAAGAGGATGATCGGGTCTTCCGTTGGAGAAAAGAGCCAGTCATCGTTGTTGAATACGATTTGATGGAACAGTACAAAAATGCGGTTAAAGTCGATGGCACAGGCTAAACCGATAAGCAGAGGTAAAACACAAACAATCACCGGTGATGCAAGCATCCAGAAAGAGCTGCCGCGTTTATACTGCATGAAAATCAAACCTGCCAAAAACAAAGGTGTTACAAATAACATGACAAAAAAGATGTTGAAAATAACTTTTACCTCTACGAAGTGGGAAATACCACTGGCGCTTTCCGGTAAAGACGGAAAATCCAGTTCTTCGGTGCAAAACGGGCTGCACCAGTCAATCAGGGCATCATAATTTTCCTTTATCATTTCTACGGGAGCATCGGTTTCTTCTGATATGCGCTCCATTCCCATATAGTAAAACGGGCGGAAGTTAATGGCAAAAACCAGGCCTAAGGAAATAAAAAAAATAAGGAACAGCACACCGATGGCACCGTTGGTAAGCCAGGTAAAGAACCGGTTATTTTTGTTAATCAGCCAGGATAACAGAATATTGTCGTTCATGGTAAACCTCCAATCCAGGGAATAGTCTATAGTTGTATTTTACTGGCTTTTGCAGTATAATTCAATACAGAAAATGAATCTTTTCGGGAGGTATCTATGGAGAATTTTAATTACAATTTGTTGGCAGATCCAAAGGTGTATCAAATCAACCGTTTGGCGGCACATTCCAGCCATGCGTTTTACAAAAACAAAAAGGAAGCAGAGCTGAAAAAGAGCAGCTTTGTAAAGAGTTTGAACGGCATCTGGAAGTTCCACTTCGCAAAGAATTTGGCCCAGGCTCTCCCTGGCTTTGAAAAAGAAGAAGTAAATTGCGACAGTTGGGATGACATCCGGGTTCCGGGCAGTATCCAGTTGCAGGGATATGGTGCGCCCCAGTATGTAAATGTTATGTATCCGTGGGACGGCCATGAGCTCATTAAGCCGGGACAGATTCCTGTCGAGGAGCATCCGGTGGCAAGCTATGTAACCTATTTTACGGTGGACAAGGCATGGAAGGGACAGCCGGTGTACATTTCTTTCCAGGGTGTGGAGAGTGCCATGGCTCTTTGGTGCAACGGCAAATTCGTGGGTTATGCAGAAGACACCTTTACACCGTCTGATTTTGATTTAACTCCATACATAAAAGAAAAGGGCGAGAATAAGCTGGCGGTACAGGTGTTTAAGTATTGCTCCGGCTCCTGGCTGGAAGATCAGGACTTCTTCCGCTTTTCCGGTATTTTTCGTGATGTATTTTTATATACTGTGCCAAATGTACATGTGCGGGATTTATTCGTAAAGGCCGGTCTCGCCGATAACTATACAGACGGTACTTTGGAAATTGAAGCAGAGCTTATGGGGGCAGGAAAAGTTTCCTATGCGTTGTATGAGCTTAACGGTCAGGGCGTAATGCTGAAACCGGCAGACAAAGCAGTGCTTACCGGCAGTTTAAAGGGCAAGTCTTCCCTGCAGAAAGCATTTGAAACAGTAGCGGCACCAAAGGCATGGAGTGCAGAAGTCCCAAATCTTTACGAACTGGTATTAGAGGTATATGACGAGGCAGGCACTCTTCAGGAAATGATCCGTCAGAGAGTGGGCTTCCGCCGTTTTGAAATGAAGGACGGATTGATGCTGATTAACGGTAAGCGTATTGTGTTTAAGGGAACCAACCGTCATGAGCTTTCCTGTGATAACGGCAGAAGCTTAACACTGGATGAAATTCTTACGGATATTCATACTATGAAGCAGAACAACATCAACGCTATCCGTACCAGCCATTATCCAAATCAACCGGTATTTTATGATTTATGTGATGAGTACGGTTTTTATGTGATTGACGAAACTAATCTGGAAACCCACGGAACCTGGTGTAAGCCGGGCTGGGCAGATAAGGATACCGTGCCGGGCAACACAGCGCCATGGCGTGACATTGTATTGGACCGTGCCCGCAATATGCAGGAAAGAGACAAGAACCATCCAAGTATTGTGATTTGGTCCTGCGGTAACGAAGCCTTTGGCGGTAAGAACATTAAGGCCATGTCCGATTGGTTCCATAAGAGAGACAATACCAGACTGGTGCATTACGAGGGCGTATTCAACGACAGAAGTGTGCCGGATATCAGTGATATGGAAAGCCAGATGTATTCTAAGGTCTGGAATATTGAAAGATTCCTGGCAGAGCATCCGGAGAAGCCTTTTATTTGCTGTGAATACACCCATTCCATGGGTAACTCCAACGGTGCCATGCACAAATATACCGATTTAGCAAGAAGAGAGCCCCGCTATCAGGGTGGTTTTATCTGGGACTATATTGACCAGGCCTTCCGCTTAAAGAGCCGCACCGGTAAGGAATTTTTCGGATACGGCGGCGACTACGGTGACCGTCCGAATGACGGCAACTTCTGCGGCAACGGTATTGCTTTTGCTGACCGTAGCGCTACGCCGAAGATGCAGGAGGTTAAGTTTAATTACCGCAACATTTTGGTAAATCCGGGAAAAGAAACCGTAACCATTTTTAACGACCACTTATTTAGAAACGTAAATGATTATACAGCAGTGGCAACCCTGGAGAAAGAGGGTGTACTGTTGGCAAAGGAATGCTTTAGCGCAGACGTGGCTCCGCAGACCGAAGCTGAAGTTTCCCTTCCAAAGGACTTTGTTAAGGCAGTGAAGAAGGCGACCGAAGCCGGTGAATATACCATTACCGTGTCCTTCTGTCTGAAGGAGGATACTCTTTGGGCAAAGGCCGGTCATGAGGTATCTTTCGGGCAATATACTTATAGCGTAAAAACAGAGGCTGTTGGACTTGACCTGCTGACAGAAGCAGTGGAAGCAGCAGGCAATACCGATGATGCACCAATTTTTGTGGAGAGTCCTTCCAATATTGGTGTAAAGGGACGCCACTTCCATTATATTTTTGCAAGGGGCGGTAACACCCTGGTATCCATGAAGTATGCAGGAAAAGAACTGCTTCTTGGCGCTCCGGTGCCGAACTTCTACCGTGCGGTTACCGATAATGACAGAGGCTGGCGTATGCCAAAGCTTCACGGTCAGTGGAAACTGGCAAGCCAGTATGCAGGTGTTACAGGCTGTCAGTATTCCAAGGGAAAAGAAGTGGTTCTTACTTACGAATACAAATTCCCAACCAGTCCGGAAGCCGGTTGTACCGTGGAATACCGTGTGGACGGCAGCGGAAAAATCCGTGTGATTATGGATTATGTTCCGGTGGAAGGACTTAGTGTTATGCCGGAATTCGGCCTGATGATGAGACTTCCTGCAGATTTTGATAAGGTCATTTACTATGGTCTTGGTCCGGAAGAAAATTATTGTGACAGAAATAAGGGCGCAAAGCTTGGTTTGCATAAGACTACTGCAAAGGATAATATGACACCGTATCTGCTTCCGCAGGAATGCGGTAACCGTACCGGTGTGCGTTATGCCAAGGTAACGGATAACCGCGGCGTGGGTGTGCAGTTTGCGGGAGATAAGTTTGAACTTTCCGTACTGCCGTATACCCCGCAGGAAATGGAAAGTGCACTGCACCATACGGAGCTGCCGGAAAGCAATGCTACGGTGGTGAGAATTATGCTTGCACAGACCGGTATTGCCGGTGACGACAGCTGGGGTGCAAGACCTCACGACGAGTATTTTATTGATGTAACAAAGCCGGTTCATTTTGAATTTGTAATGGCGGGCTGTTAATCTGTTACGGCTGTTTGGTTTTGCCTTGATTGTGAAAGGAGCTGGAATGATGGGTTTCTTTACAAAACTTAAGAATAAGCTGGCATCTTCAATGGCAGCAAAGGTAGCAACAGGGGGTGCCATAGTAGCCCTGCTTGGCTGCGGCACTGTAGGAATTGCCTATGCGGGCGGCCTCACCGGAGCAAAAACGGCAGTTGGGGTTGCCCTCATCAATACCTTTGTTACGGACAGTTCCGAGCTGTTGGAAGAGGTGCAGGAGCAGGGCGGCGAGCTTTCCTTGGAAGTGTCCGGACAGGAAATATCCCTGGATACATTGGGAATCGGTGGAGGTATGTCTCTTGCGGATGTAACATTACGGTTATTTGCCAAGTCTAATCCGGAGCGGGAAGTAAACGCTACGTTGGATCTTTTGGTTTCAGACAATAAACTGCTTACGGCGAATGCCTATGCAGATAAGGAACGGTGGCAGGTATCGGTGCCAAAGCTTTTCAGCGCAGTCCTGATGGGAACATATGATGCAGAAGATATTACAGAGGATTTCATTGACAGTGAACAGGCAGGAGAACTCTTAGAGGGGCTGGGTACTGCTTACGAGGAGTATCTGGCAGATACCGAAATAAAGAAGGGTAAAAAAGAGGAACTCCGTATTAACGGTGTGCGATACAATTGCCGGGTGTACAAGGCAGAGCTTCCTGCCGAAAATGTGAAAGGGTTTATTGGTGCTATGTTGGAAGAATTCAGTGCCTATGGTGTAAAAGCCGGTGTGGCACCAAACCTTACCGGTAAGGTGTCACTGACTTTCCATGTATGCAAAGAGAGGATGGTCAGCATCCGTGCCCAATGGACATCGGAGATAGAAGAAGATGGTATAACCATTACCTGCCCGGGCAGTTTTACCATGCTTCCTTCCGGGAACGGAGAGTTTTCACTGGAGGTCTTGGCAAATCAGAAAGAATGGGGCGTAAAGGGCTATTTAAAGGCAGCACAAAATGAGATTACACCACTTGTGGGAAAGCAGTTAAATGTACTTTCCATGACAGAAGAAGAGGAAGCCGCATTAAAGGCAGAGATGAGCAAAAACATTGCCAAATTGATGTTTCGGTGGATGGGGTTGCTGAAGTAAAGAAAAGAAAGGCCGGAGAAGATTGATGCTCCAGCCTTTTTTGAATTTGACTACTTTGGTATCTGTTATGGATGATGAAACAATGTTATAATAATTCAATTAATACGAACTAAGGGGAATTTGTATTGAGTCGGAATGAAATTATCAAAAGTGAATTAGTTGAAGTGGGGGCTTTGCTTCGTGCTCTTCGAAAAAAGAAGAAGATTAAGCAGACAGAATTGTTTTCGGGGTTATGTACCAAAGAAGTGTTTGCGAGAATAGAAAAAGGGAAAGGTATGCCTAATGAATTATTAGTGGAAAGGTTGTTTTCTAGAGTACATTTTCAATATCGATTGTTGGAACGAACCTTATCAGATCAGGATTTTTTTCGGAAGGAGCTACGTTTTTCTTTGGAACGTTGTATAGAACTACAGCAGTGGGACGAGGCAGAACTATTACTGCTGCAATATGAACAGAATGTAGAGATGGATGTATTGGAAAGACAGTACGTTTTCTGGAAGCGTGGTCAATTGCTGGAATCTGCTCAAACGGAACAGGCAGGAAAATGGTATAGAGAAGCGTTTCTGCTGACAATGGAAGAGCCGGAGAATAAGGTTATTTCAGAGGAAGAACTAGATATGTATTTAGGCTATCGGCGCTGCCTGCAGCCAATGCAACGACAGGAAATGGAAGAAATGCTCCAGTGGATAGAAAAATTTATGTTTTCGGGACAGATTTATCCGAACTGTTATTTCAAAACAGGATATCAGTTGGCAGAGACGTTATTTTTCGAAGGGAAGTATACAGAAGCAGAAAAACGGTGCGAATCCTGTCTTTGTGCTTTAAACAAGGGGAGCAAAGAATTCCTTATGACTGCTTTCCTTTTCTTAAAAGCAAAGTGTGCCGCAAAATCAGATACAAAATGTAAAGAAGAAATTTATCGGGATTTTTTAACAAGTTACTATGTAGGAAAAGCAATTGGAGAAGAAAAATTGGCAGAAACTGTGGAAAAGTACTGTGAGGAGGAATTGGGATGGCGTATTATCAATGCAGTAAAGTTTTAAAAATGCGCAGAGCGGCTATGGGAAATAAACGGGACGATTTTGATGTGGAAGGTCCATCCGGTATGACGGTATATCGTTTGGAAGAAAGCAAGCACATGGGTACGGAGAGAACCTACCGTCGGTTAACAAGATGTATGGGTGTGGAAGAAAGCCTAGGACAGGGAATTCTGAAGACTGCGGATATGGAAAATTTGGTTGGAATGAATGAAATAATGAGAAGTATCAATCAGAAGCAGTTTTGTGAAGCAGAAGAATTGATGGAGAGCATTAAAGACAAAATTGATACAGAAGTGCCGAGAAATAAGCAGTACATTATTGCCAAACACGCAGAATTGCAATTTCAACAGCACATTATTACGGCGGAGGAGTATGAAAAAAGAATAAAAGAGGCATTGGCGTATACGGTACTTACCTTTAATGAAAAGGGGGTGGAGGGCTGGCCTCTTCACGATGAAGAATTAGTGTTGATAGTTGCATTGAACAATGTTTATAAAGCACAGAAGAAGTATGAAGAGCAAAAGCGCTTGGCTATCAGTGTGAGAAAAAGCCTTGAACAAGAGTATTTGAACTCTGAATTACGAGTACGGCATTATGTGATTTCGTCCATTGCCCTGGCTGATGCCTTGGGAAGTATGTGTTGTCATAGGGATGCAATCAAGGTGGATTATGAAACTATTTTATTTTGTAAAGAAATGGGGGAATTTAGAAATATCGAACATGCTTACTATGATATTCATTGGAACTATTGGAAGATAAAAGAAAAAGAGACACTGACAGAGGCTGAGGAATCAGAATGCTATCAATGTCTCTTGCAGGCATATTATATTAACAAAGCGAAAGGCAGTGTAAAGTCTTTGTATGAGCAAAGACTAAAATCACGTTATCCAGAAGCATTAGGTACGAATTAGTGTACTAAGGTCAATTACATCTTCCTCGTCACCAGCTACTGTAATTCCGATATCTGAAGTGCCCGCAGGTTTGTAAGGAGTAACAGAAGTAAAAAGTAAAATGGCTAATAGAAATACGATTAATTTTTTCATAAGGTTCTTCATATACATTTTCTCCTTTGAAAGTATTTTTGTACAAAAATCGTAGCATGGCATATTCATACAGACCATAACAAAAACGACGCTTTTCAAAATTTTCTAAAAAGTGCCGTTTTTGTTATGGTCTGATGTTTTTTGTCACTTTAAAATAAACGCAAGGATTCTTTTGTCAATAAATAGGAAGGGATGGAAACTTATGAAAAAAGCAATGTTATTTCTGGTTACTTTATTCTTGGGGCTTAGTATGGCATCGGTAACACTGAGCTATGCAGAGGAAATCGAAGTGTATCGAGGCGAAGAGGAGGAAACTGAAATTTATCTTGAAGGCAGTGAGGATGTATATTCTGTGTTTGGGGAATTGAAATATACAAAGGAATTTATATGCTTGAAAGAAACAGAACAATCAAATAATCTAAATTATCAGGCGATGAAAATAGAAAATGAAAACATGCGAATTTTGCTCTCAAATAAAGGTAACAGCGGATATGGTTTGTGGATCCGTCTGCGGGTAGAAGGAAAACGCATTGGCACAGGAACGGTAAGTATGACCGGACTCCAAATGACAAATGAAGCCGGTGAGTGGCTTACAGGCGTGGTCGTGCCGGATATTACGGTAAAGATACTTCCGAACCCGTTGTATGTGCATTTGTCAGGGACTCAAGGGAATAACGGCTGGTATATTAGTCCGGTAACGATTAGCATCAGTGATAAAGATGCAGCAGAGCTCTGGTATGATTTTGGTGGAGGTAAACTTGTATATACCGAACCGTTTGAAGTGGGAAATGGAATAAGCACAATAACAGCTTTTTCTGATGATGGCTATGGTTATAAAAAAGAGGAAGTAAGACGCATTTCAGTAGACACTATCAAACCGGATATCTCTGTATCAGTGAAGGAACGGGATTGGAAGAAGGAAAATATACAAATAACAGCAGACATTGCAGACTCGGTTTCTGGCATTTCGTATGCACAATGGGGATTTTCTTCTACAGAGGAAAATAGCGGAAATTGGAATACGTTGATGGCCGAGGAAGTTCTTTCCATGGAGCAGGATGGTATCTGGTATCTGCACTTAAGAGCAGTGGATGTGGCCGGTAACGAAGAAACGGCAGTATATGGCCCATACCGAAAGGATTCCGTAAAGCCGGAGATACGATTTACTAACATATATCAGGGACAACTGGTGGAAGGAAGAATTACTCCGGTGTTGGAGATTTATGATAATTGTTCCGGCATAAAAACAATCACATACCAGTTGGACGGACAAGTCTGGAATCCGTCGGAAATTACGGGAAAAGGAAAGCATGTCCTGACGGTGACGGCAGAAGACTTGGCAGGTAATATCCATAGCGAAACTGTGGAATTTTCCATTTACGACAGCATAAAGGTCATTGCCAATGCTTCAGAGAGTCACTATACCGGTACGGCAAGCTTTTCTGCGTTGGTAACCTATCGTGGTGAACCACTGCCGGAGGCGGAAGTAGAGTTTTTAATAAACGGAGAAAGCATTGGAACAAGAACTTCCAATGAAGACGGAATGGTGTGGATGGCACATTCACTTTATCTGGCACCACAGGATGCGGTACTTACCGTAAGGGTGCCACAGGATGATGAACGGTATTTACTGGGTGCAGAAGCTACCACAGGTTTTACTATACATCCCGAGCATGCATGGATGCTGTATGGCGGGGATTATCATGTATGGAGTGGTGCCCCGCTGCAGATTTATTTGGAATTGGGCGAACTTCCGGATTTTTGTTGGGGTGATATTACCTTGGCTGAAGTGCGGGCAGAGTTATTTAAAATAGAGAATGACGGAAGCAGAACTTATGTGGAAGAAGCCATTTTACACCCAAATGAGAGGGGAGTTATAAAATATGACTTTTACCCGGAAACCGGACTGTATGAAATCAAGATGTCCTGTACTGAAAACAGCTATTATACCGCACCGGATATTGTGTTGCATCCGGCAGTTTTTCAAATTGATGCAGACCTGAACTGGCAGGGTGGAAGTCTGCTCCTGGATTTACCACAACTGGGCATTTATATGAAACTTGCGGTAACATTTTTACCACCATCAATAGATGCGCAGATAGAGGTTAGAATTCCGGGTACGGGAATTACGCTAACCAAGAATACGATTACTGATTATGACATTACCACAGACGGCCTTGTGCTTTATGGTAAGGCAATTAATCCGGCAGATGGATGTACTTATAGTTATGAAGTACATACCGGATATGCCCTGGGATTTTTGTTAGATGAACTGGAAACATCCATCTGGAAGGGTGAAGATAAAACACAGGAACCGATATATCATTTTGAATGGAGTGCAATAGAAATGTGGGAGGAATAAATTATGGGGAAAAAGGTTGGAACCCGTGCGTTGGCATGGATGCTGATTACAGCAGTTATAATGTCATTGACCACACCTGCCATAACATATGCAGCGGTATTAGATGACTTTACGCCGCGAAGAATTATGGTAAAGAGAGACGCAACGTTTGCGGGTGAAGAAGAAAGTATGACTTTCTTTATGAGGTATGAGCCGGCAGAAGAAATTTTGATTACAGAAGAACTTTCGGTAATGGATGCGGGAATGTATGATTTGTACAGTCTGTATTATGACCGGTCGGTGGTGGCCGTGGAAGAAGATGCACCGCTTTATGCTACGGGAGAACTGGTGGCAGAGGAAGGAATGCTTCTGGATGCCACTGGTGTAGACATATTGCATGAAAATGGCTGGTACGGACAGAATGTTCGGGTAGCAGTATTAGATACTGGCGTGGAGGGAATTTCTCTTGCGGGACAAGTATCCTTTTTGGACGAAGAGCAAAAGCAGATACAGTCAGAAGACAATGTACTTCATGGAACCGCAGTAGCCGCTATTGTGGCGGAGCTGGCACCACAAGCAGAACTCTACTCTGTAGAAGTTTTAGATGAAAACGGAACAGGATATTACAGTAGCCTGATTCAGGGTATTTACTGGGCAGTAGAAAATAATATGGATGTACTGGTATTGAGCCTGGGTGGTGAAAGCTATTCTTCTTTTATGCGAGAGGCATTGCAGTATGCTTCCTGGAACGATATTGTAGTGTTGGCTGCTGCAGGAAACGAAGATGGTGGTAATATTCTTTATCCGGCAGCATATCCGGAAACTCTGTCAGTAGGAGCAGCAGATGGGAATGGTTTTCCGGTAATTTCCTATGCAGATGGAGAAACGGATTTACTGGCACCGGGGAGGGTGCGCCTTTCCGAAAGCTTTGGAGGCACAGCTTTTCACGGCAGTTCTGTAGCAACACCGGTGGCAGCAGCGGCAGCGGTACTGCTGCGGAATTTGGAACCGGATTTAAGCAGGGAACAGGTTATGGCATTATTGATTAATACTTCCGATGGTGTCATCAATGCAGAAGCGGCTGCAAAATATCACATGAGTCCGGTATATACCCATTTGACGAATCGGAATTATTCTTCTGAGATGCTTACAGCAATGGAAGAAGCGTTGGATGGAATTCTGGAAACCATGGCACATGTATGTATTAATAAAACAACTTACGGCCTTCATACCGATGATGGACATGTGATGAACTATGGCTGTGCGATATGTGGAACATATAGTACTGTTAGAAATGTGGCTAATCCAAATTGCAGTCTGTGTTATCCGCCTGTTGAAACACCGACTCCGACAGCAAGTCCGACGAGTACGCCTCAGCCAACGGCAATAAGTACGCCAAAACCGACGGCGACGAGTACACCTAAACCAACGGCAACAAGTACGCCTCAGCCAACGGCAACAAGTACACCTCAGCCAACAGCAACAAGTACACCTCAGCCAACGGCAACGAGTACGCCAACACCAAGCCCAACGGAAACATGTACGCCGGTACCGACACCGGTACCAAGTCCAACGCCAACACGTATTCCTGTACCGGGCATAGTGCCAACTCCAAGCCCGAGTCCAACTCCGAGCCCAAGTCCGACTCCAAGCCCAACACCAAGTCCAACTCCGATAATTAATGAGCAGTCCACGGGAAGCGCTTTAGGAAATTCACAGAATACAACTACAAACGGTGACCCGATCAACATGGTTACCGGTAGCTTTTATCTTGAAATAACAGATATGTATTTTCAGGGAATCGGAGATGCGGTCCTTGATATTACCCGCAGCTATAATTCTGTGGATAAAAGGGAAGGCCTGCTGGGCATTGGTTGGAAATTCAGTTATGAAACCAATCTGACCCGGGAGGCAGGCGGAAACATCAAGGTGGTTTATTCCGATGGCCGGACCTTGATGTTTGAAAAGAACGGAAATAACTATCTGACACCGGATGCATGTAAGGATACCCTTAGTAAAAATGCAGACGGAACATGGAGTCTTTTGACAGAAGATCGGCTGACTTATACGTATAATCCAGCTGGTAAGCTTACTGCTATTACTGACCGAAACGGAAATAAGGTGACTTTTACTTACAGTGGGGACAGTCTGTCTAAAATTACGGGAGCAGACGGCATAGAGCTTACCGTAACCTGCTCCGACGGCAGACTACGCAAAATTACCGACCCGTTTGGAAGAACAGTAAATTACAGCTATGACAGCAGGAAATGCTTAATTAAGGTTTCCGGTGAGACCTGCGGCACCATGAGCTTTACTTATGATTCCTATGGTCTTACCTCTATTACGGATGGTAACGGAAATACCTACATTGCCAATGAGTATGACTCCACGGGCAGAGTAGTAAAGCAGACAGATGAAGCAGGACGTCAGTACAAGCTTATTTACAATGATGAAAAGCAGGAAAATACCTTTATTGTGCTGGACAGCGGTGCCATTACCCGTTATCAGTATAACGAAAAGCTGTACATATCCAGAATTAATTACGCAGACGGCAGCTACGAAAAGTTCGAATATGATGAGCAGGGTAACCGCATCAAAGTTCGTGCCAGAAGCGGTTATGTAACGGCCTACACTTATGATACAGAAAGAAATATGACCTCGGTAACGGATGCTTTAGGTAACAAGTATACGTTTGCTTATGATGCCCATAAAAACATGACAGGGGCAATTTCTCCGCTTGGTTCGGAAGTAAGATTTGAATTTGACGAAAAGGGTAATCTGTTGAAATCCCGGACTCTTCAGGAGGATGGCACCTGGGTAGAGGTATCCTACGAATATGATGCAAAGGGACGTGTTGTAGCTGTAACCGATGCGGAGGGCGGAAAGACAACCTTTGCTTATGGCAGTAGCAATCAGCCGGTGAGTGCAACCAACGCCCTTGGCGGAACCATTACTTATACCTATGATGCAATCGGTAGAAGAACTGCAATTGAGACTGACCTTGGAAAAACTGTTTACGAATACAGCAGTAGCGACCAGATAACTGCTATTACTGCGGCAGATGGCGGTGTAACTAAGTTTATTTACGATGCCATCGGTAACTTAACCAAGCTGATTCTGCCGGAGCAGGTGGAACAGGCAGTGGAAGCAGGGCTTTCCATGGAAGAAGCAAAGGGCTATACCTATGCCTATGATTCCATGGACCGGTTGATTTCCTCCGAAACACCGGAAGCTGTGATTTCCGAACTGGGCTATGATATTGAAGGAAATGTGACTTCGCAGACCAGACCGGAATACGCCGGATATACCGTGGAGGATACGGAGGCCTATCGATACACCTACGATACCGTAGGCAACGTGATTCAGGTAACCGCACCGGACGGCGGTGTTACAACCTATGGCTATGATGCGGCAGGAAATGTGATAACCGTAACCTACCCGAACGGACACGAAACGGGAGCGTCTGTAAACTATACTCACGACGCTTTAGGCCGTGTAACAAGCGTCACCGACACTTTGGGAAATACACAGTATACGTATGCCTATGATGCCGATGGAAATTTAATATCCTTAACGGATGCCATGGGATACAGTACCCTGTATAAGTATGACATTAACGGAAGACTGTTGGAAGTAAGGGTTCCAAAGAAAGAAGAAAACGGTCAGGTGTGGTATCAGATTTACCGCTATACCTATAACAAAAACGGGCAGACTTTAACTGCAGAATCTTCTGCTGAGTTTGTAACAGAAATCAGTTTACCAACGCAGTGGGATACCGTAACCTACACCTATGATGCCATAGGTAACGTTACAGCCATGAAGGACAGTGCGGGCGGTGAGGTTTGGTATGTTTATGATGCTTACTCCCGATTGCTGGAGCAGAAGGTAGTCAATGGAGTAACCGACCCGGTAACCACAGCGTATACCTACAACAACATGGGTTCTGTGGCTGAATCGGAAGGCTATAAGTATGCCTATGACTTGAACGGCAACCTTACCGGGGTGGAAACCCCGGAGGGTGGCGAAGTACGCTACTACTATGATGCTGCTAACCGCTTAATCCGAACAGAAGAAGAGGTGCAGGTGGATACTCTGGATATGCAGGATAACTCTGCCCATATCAGATACATAGAAGCGGACAAGGACTATTTTTACCCTGACAGTAGCTTTTTGTGTGAGGTTGCAACAGACTTCGAGACTTCCGTCAAGGGCATGGAATTAACGGTTCTTTACGAGGCAGACCTGTTAGAAGTAACCTATTGCATGCCGCTGGTAACAGGAGTAACAGCAGATACAAGTACACCGGGTGAAATTACGCTCACCACAACCCAGAGCATCAGTAACGGGGAACAGGCATTATGCTATGTTTACTTTAAGACCAAGGAAGCCGTAACCGGTACCGCTTATGTGGCAGTATCACCGGAAAGCACGGTAACAAACTACACGGGAAGCTTCCTGTTCTCGGAGAGCACCGGACTGTTAATGGAAGTATGCTTGCCGGACTATAACGAAGACGGAATTACCGATTTGAGGGATTTTACCTTGTTGGCAAAGCAGTGCTACGTTTACGTAGATGATGAAACGGAAAAGTATGATATTACCGGCAACGGAATAATTGATGATGCAGACTTAGATTACATGGCAGAGCTGCTGTTTGCTGGAATTACAGAAGCGGAAAGTTTAGAAACAGACCGCATGGCAGACCGTACCTTACAGGCGGCCTATACCGTAAAAACCAAGACAGAAACCAGGGTTACCACCTATGAGTACAACGCAGCAGACCAGGTAATCAAGGTAACGGATTGTAACGGCAACAGCGTGTACTATGATTATGATTCCTGTGGCAGATTAGTACGCACAACCGACCAGGCAGGCTACAGCAGTGAAATTGTGTATGATACCGCAGGCAACCCGGTAAAGGTTGTACTGCCGGAGGGAGTAACGGAAAGCTATACCTATGATACCAACGGAAGCCTGCTGACCGTAACAGATGCTTTAGGAGCGGTAACCACGTATGACTATGATGTTTACGGCAGAACTGCGTCCATAACAGACCCTGTGGGCGTAACAGCAAGGTATCAATATGATATTGCAGGGAATGTAATAAAAAATCTTTTCACGGGCGAGGTTTACTGCTATAATGCTTATGATGAGGTTGTTTCTTACACTGATGCAGAAGGTAACGTAACAAAGGTGCAGTATGATGCTCAGGGTAACATTACAAGTACTACAAATGCACTTGGTAATAGCACTGCTTACAGCTACCGCAAGGATGGCTTGCTGACCGAGATTAAGGACGCTTCCGGTGCGGTAACACTGTACGAGTATGACAGCAGGGGAAGAGTAGCCAAGGAAACAGATGCCCTTGGTGCGATAACCACCTATGAGTATGATGGTGAAGACCGTGTAGTAAAGGAAACTGTACCAAACGGTACCGTAACAAAGTATACCTATAACACCGACGGTAATGTTACAAAGATAACTGCGGCTGCAGCAAACGGAGCAACG